>CAVRZL010000009.1:0-296362 GCA_963725565.1 uncultured Acidobacteriota bacterium | reverse complement strand
GCGATACATGTACCAGCCGACGAACAGCGCGATCGGGATCGTGCAGGCGATCGTGAACGTCCCCCACGAGCTGCCCGGCACCAGCCGATTGGCGTCCTTGGGCAGGATCCAGCCTTCACCCTTGGGGTTGCCCCTCAGGTCCTCGCCCGGGGGGACGACGAGCTGGAACGGCTCGTGGACGGTCATCGACTGGTCGGGCGTGTCTCCGTACTGGTAGCGCGAGCCGGGGGGCACGGCATAGACGACCGGCTTGTTGGGCGTGATCACCTTCTCGAAAGAGGCCTGGGGGGGATAGAAGAGCACCGAGCCCGGCTTCATCGGCACCTCCTCGCCGCCGAGCGCCTTGACGACGACGATCCCCAGGCCCGCCAGCGTGATGATGATGATGTAGAGGATGGCGAACGTCGTGGCCGCGCCGGCGACGGTGCCGATCTCGGCCCGGGCGATCCCGGCGAGGCTCTGGCCGCCCCGGCGGACCGAGGCCGCCAGGACCATCATGTCCTGCACCGCGCCGGCCAGGCAGACGCCGACGATCAGCCAGATCAGGCCCGGCAGGTACCCGAACTGGATCGCCAGGACCGGGCCGATCAGCGGACCCGCCCCCGAGATCGCCGCGAAGTGGTGGCCGAAGAGCACCCAGCGGTTGGTCGGGTAGTAGTTCTGGCCATCGTACAGCGTGTGCGCGGGCGTGGTCCGGGAGTCGTCCAGCGCCGCCACCCGCGCCGCCAGGAACGCGCTGTAATAACGATAGGCTACGGCCAGGACGGCCAGGACACCCAGCAGCACCGGCATGGTATGGACGGTCATGGCGGCTTCGACCTCGGCAGGGCGAGAAGGACGGCCCCACGGCCCACGACGTGTCGCGAGGCCAGTCGTATCAGATGCTTCCAGTCTAAGGGAGCCCGCACCGGCGTCAAGCCGGGGGCGGCGATCGGGTGTGCCGGCCGGGATCCGTGTCAGAGGTATTGCTACGAGAACGCGCGAAGATTCGAGATTCGAGATTCGAGATTCGAGATTCGAGATTCGAGATTCGAGATTCGAGATTCGAGATTCGAGATTCGAGATCAAGAACTGTCCGGCTATAAGTCGAACAGGTTCAACTGGTTAGGGAATGGTGGTTCTCGGTCTTGCGTTTTTTGCGCTCAATGCCTGAAAAATAGGGGTTTTCTCGAAAAGAGTCAGGCTGAAGATTTGCAAGATTTCGCTGAGACTTCGATCTACTTTGAGCTCCTTCTTGACGATGGCCACGAGCACGTAAACGCTGATGGCAATCCACACCTGAGTCCTCACCGCGTTGTCGCTGGTCCCGTAGAAAGACTTTATATGCAAATTTTGTTTGATCCATTTGAAAAACAACTCGACTTGCCATCGACATTTGTAAAGTTTCGCGATCGTCAACGCGGGCAATGTGAAGTTGTTGGTCAGGAAGACGAACCGGCGGTCGTGCTCGGCGTCGTGGTACGACACGCGACGCATCGGGTCGGGGTACAGAAGCGACGTCTTCGGGCCGGCCAGCACAATCGTCTGATCGCTCCGCAATCCCGTCGTCTTGTCGACCCGACGACGGGACCGGCGGTTGAAGTCGAGGCCACGCTTGGCACGAGTCAGGAAGAACGCCGAACACGTCGTAAACCGATGAAGACGTCCAAAATCGATGTATCCTCGATCCATCACGTAGAACGCGCCTGCTTCGATCGGCAGATGATCGAGGACGGTGACGTCGTGGGTCTTCCCGTGCGTCATCCGCACGAAACTGGGGATGTTGCCGCGCAGATCCACCAGCGTGTGCAGCTTCACCGCCCCTTTGTGCTTGCGAAACCGTGCCCACGGGAACAGACTCAGGCAGAGGTCGATTGTCGTACTGTCGAGGGCGTAGGCGGTCTGTTTCAGTTCCACGCCGAAGGCATCGTCGGCGTAGAGATTCCGCGCTCGACTGATCAACACTTGAGCAAAATCGGCGAAGATACGCCAGTCGTGGGCGCGGTTGGCGTCGGCCAACGTACTTCGCGAGACGTTGCCGCGAAAGCCTGCATGGTAGAGCTTGGGCCGGAAGGCACGCAAGCACGTCTCGATGTCGCGCAAGCTTTCGCGAAAGGTCAATTGCGCGAACGCGAGGCAGAGGAATTGGTCCCGACACGAGAAGCCGCGAAGTCGATGATCGCCGTTGTACCGTCGAACGCACGCGTCGAAGTCGTGCCGGGGGATGAAGTCCATGAGTTGAGCGAACACGAGTTTCCCGGAGTCCATGCGTCAGCCTCCACCACCTGGGATCGTTTCCAGGGGGCAGATTCTGACGACCGGAGCAGATGTCGTGCGGGGACTATCTCACGGCGTATCCTCCTGTGCGGACAGTTGTTCCCGCAATTCCTCCGGGGTCAGCTTGAGGAACTCCCAGAAGCTCAGGTCGGGGAGCTTCAGGCCCAGCAGGCCGTAGGGCGTCTGGTCCTTGCGGCGGCCGATCCGGAACCGGCGGAGGTTCCAGTACAGCCGCTTCAGGTCCAGCAGGCCCTGCGTCATCTTGCGGTGTCGCGCTGGCTGCATCCGCGCCACGCTGTTGACGCATTCCACCAGGCTGCTCGCACGCCACACCCCGCGCAGCACCTGGCGAACCCGCTGGGCTTGGGCTGCGCCAGTCGGGATCCGTCTTCGCCAACTGGACCGTACGGGCCAGCATCCACGCCCGTGTGGCGGCCGACCCGGGCGTCGTGGCCGAGAGTCGCCAGGGCTGGCGACGCAACCCTTCCAGGTCGAGCAACGCGGACAAGACGTCGGGGTCCAAGCCCAGATCGGTCCAGCGCTGTTGGGCCTGATCCAGGAACGTGAAGCTTTCGCGACGCAGCAACAGCCGCCGCGTCTTGGCCCACGCCGAGCCGGTCAGGTGGGGCAGCGCCGCCGCCACGACCGCCTCGGCCTGGCTCGCGATCGTTGATGCGGCCCTCGGGCGTGAAGAACTCGAACGCCGATTTCACCTGGTTCCAAGCCGTCTCGGCGGCCGTGGCTTGATCCCAGAGCCGCTCGGCCTGACACCACAGGCGGTTCGTCGGCGCGGCCTTACCGGTCCGCGAGGTCCCCTGGCGGCCGAGCCGGTCCCACGCGCGTTGCGCCGCGTCGGCGGCTTCCACGCGCGGGTCGCCCCGCCCCACGTCGTCCTCAGGGCGCGGCCCCCTTCGCGGAAGCGTGTGAAAGATGTCCAGCGTGTCGTCGATGTCGGATTGGCCCGCGGCGCGACGCCGGGCACGCTCCAACTTCAACCCTTTGCCCAGGCCACTGCCGTCGTCCCGGACCACCGCCTTCAAGCGCCGGGAACCGGGCGAATTCCTGGGCCCACGTGACGCCGTCGCGGGCCTGGACCATCCGGCCCGTGAGCCAACAGAGGCTCTCGGGTTCGACGACCATCAGGACCGGTTTCGGCCCCAAAAAATTCAACGGTCCGAGAAAGAGCTAAAACTCCGGCTTTTCCCGGTAACGCCGCTCCAGCTCGGCCAGAAGTAAAGGCCGTTTCTTCTTGGAGCGTGCCTTTCTCATGATCGTGCGGCGGTTCCGCGCCTCGGTTTGGCACGGCGGCTCTCGGGCGGTCCGATAGGGCAGCAAGTCGTCCACGGTGAACGGCCCGGGATGCGCGGCGTGAGCGTCCAGAGCATGCACCAACGTCGCTCCCTCCAGGACCAGCCGAATCCCCGCGTGGCGATGACCGTGGATCCGCCGCTCGTGACTCTTGGGTAAGCGAAACCACCGCTCCAGATCCAAATTATCCTTGATCGCTTCATACTCCTCCTCGCCGACGAAGAGGCCGGCAAGGAAGCTGAGCATCACTGTGGCCATGCCGTGGCGGATCGGATCCTCGGTCGCCTCGAATTGATCGATCAGGGCCTCGAACTTCTCCTCCCGCTCCGTGATGTCCTCGGTCCCGGGCTCCAGCGTCGCGGCCACCTCCGCGATCACGTCCACGTATCCTCGGATCACCTCTTGCTGCTCTTTGACTTCGTCCAGGCCCGCCTGGATGCATCCCGATAAGCGGCCGAGTTGCTCCTCCGCGAACCCCCTTTTTGCGCGTCCAGGTTCCGTTGGATCGACTCCTTGACCTCGCCCAAGGCCTCGGCCATCCGCACGCCGGGAGGGTGCAGCGGCCCACCTTGATCGTCATTGAGAATCCCACGCACCGCCGCGCAATAGTCGAGCACCACTGAGCCGGCGGGATCGACCACGGCAGGAGACGGGTTCGCCGCCATGGCCGCCGTGCCAGTGGCTTCCGGAGTCTTGGGCGTGAGGTCATCCTTCGTCTCGGCCTTCTGCCGCTGGAGCACGGCGTGTTCGATCGTCCGCAGGCCGCGCACCTTCTTCCGCATCTGAACCTTGGCATGGCTGTCGGCTTCCAAGACGGGCTTGGCCAGATCGCGGAGGAAGTGGTTGTCACAGTAGCGGTGTGGCACGTCGGGGAATTCCGCCGCGATCCCCGTGACGAACGCATCCTGCTTATCCGACATCCAAAGCCCCACGGGCGTGCCCAAGGATTCGGCCCACTGCTTGGCCTTCGTGATCAGGCGTCGGACCTCATCCTCGGTGGCGGAGATCAGCGGCTCAGCGAACCACACCCGCTTCTGGGTCAACTCCCGCACGACATAGAGGGTCTCGTGGCCCTTCTCGGGCTGGAGGCCGTCGATGCAGAGAATGATCTCCGCCACGGATTCGTATTGTCGGCGGAGCGACTCGGCGTCTTGCTGGCGTGCCGCGAGCATGACCTGGTACCGTCGGATCTACTGGTCGATCGCATCTTCGGAGAGCTGGATCGCGTAGTCGTCCAGGAGTTCGGATTGGATCAAGGAGATCGCCATGTGGCGCGAACAGCGGCGATGCCCGATCCAGCAGAAGACGTCCCAACCGATCGCCATCTGGGGCAGAGCGAGGGTGATTTCGAGTTCGGGGCTCTTGGTCTTGGCGTGTCCCGGACAGGCCCGATCGGGACAGTGATTGAGCTTGCAGATCAGTTGCACTGGACCGTCCAAGGAATGGAAGCGGCGATAGCGATGATCGCAGATGTGCATCATCCGTCCACAGACCGGACAGTTCCGGTCCAGGACGTCGAGTTCCCACAGCGAGAAATCCGTGTCCGCGGGCCATTGGTAAGCCATCCTGCCGAACTCCGTGACCATGAACCAGCCATCGATTCCCGAGATCAGTTCTCACGTTACGTCAGGAATTCACGGGTTTCTAGCCCTTTGCCTGCCCTTTCGATGCGGCCGTGCGGCAAAGAGCATTGGCGCTGGGATACAACGAGGCCTTATCCCTGACATTTATCTCGCACGCGGATGCGGAGAAGTTCTCGCCCGTCCCGACTGATGCGGCATCTGGAAAAGTGCTGGAGTTAGAGAATCCGCTGAGCGAAGAGGCCTCGGTCATGCGTACTTCGCTGGTGCCGGGAATGATCGACATGCTGGCGTGGAACTTAAACCGCGACATGGCAGATGCCAGGCTGTTTGAAATTGGTAATGTGTACGACATTTCAGGGGGCGAGCGCACTGAACCGAAACGGATGTGCCTGGGAGCGACGGCGTCGTCGATCCGGAACTTTCTGCCCTTAGGGGGGGCGCTCGATGTGAGCAAGGGGGAACACGCGGAAACTGCGGAAACATTTCGCGGGTTCAAGGGAGATATCGAAACCTTACTGGCATCGTTCGCGGGAGATCCGTGCTACGACCGGAAGACCTCCGAGTACTTTCATCCCGGGCGGTCGGCGCGCGCCGTGCTGAATGGCGCGATGGTGGCCCAATTTGGGCAGGTCCATCCTGACGTGGCGTTGGCGCGCAAGTTGCGACAGGATGTCTTCCTTGCCGAGTGCGATCTCGACGCACTGTACAAGATCGGACTTCGTGCGGTCCGGTTTGCACCCCTGGGTAAGTACCCGGCAGTCGAACGGGACTTCTCCTTCGTGTTCGCGGATGTCGTGACGTTTGAGCAGATGAAGACGGCGGTAGAGACCGCTGGAGTGACGGAGTTACAGGATTTTCGGCCGGTGGAGATTTTCCGAGGCGGCTCGATCGGGGCGGGAAACTATTCGGTGTTGCTGCGCGCGAAATTTCAATCGAACCAGCGCACGCTGCGCGAAGATGAAGTGGCGCGGTGGTCGGCAAAGACCGTTTCGGCCCTTACCACTCTGGGGGGAGTCCAGAGAACGTAGGGTTCAAGTTCGCACTCTGTGCACTATGAAATCAAAATCCCCAGCCTCTCGCATAAGGCGCGGGAAGGGTGGGGCACTTCCTCGGCACAACACCTAAGGACATTCTCAGCATTCTTCCTTGCAAGAAATTCGAGCCCTCCAGAGTTCAGGATTCCCGCCGATATTAGGAACGTGGGAAATATTCCTGTTGGACAAGGTGCGGCCCAGGCGCGGGCGAAAGAGATCAGGCCATTGCGCTACGTGGCGCGGCAACCCATCTTTGACCGAGCGGAAAAGGTGTTCGGATACGAACTGCTATTCCGGGACGGGCTGGAGAACGCTTTTCATGGGGATACGGACGAGGCGTCGCGAGCGACACTGGACCGCTCGTTGTTGATGGGGCTGGATGTTTTGTGCGACGGGCGACGGGCCTTCGTGAATTGCACCCGCGACACGCTCATCAAGGGATTGGTCACTCTATTGCCTTCGACCACCACCGTGGTGGAGATATTGGAGTCGGTGCCCCCGGATCCGGATGTTATGGCAGCCTGCCGCAGCCTAAAAGAAGCGGGCTACATGATCGCCCTGGACGACTATGTCGCGGACGATGCGAGGGGAGCTCTGGCGGAAATTGCAGACATCATTAAAGTGGAGATGCACCTAACGACAGAAAAGCAGCGAGCGGCCCTGATCAAACAGTTCGGTCCGTGGCGCTGCCGGATGCTGGCGGAGAAAATAGAAACCCATGCCGCCTTCGTGCAGGCTCGGGATCAGGGCTTTGTCTATTTTCAAGGATATTTCTTTCGACGTCCGGAGATGTTAAGTACCCGGGACATGCCAGCCAACCGGCTGAGCTATCTGCGTATGTTACAGGAGGTGTCACGTCCGGACCTGGATTTGATTGGACTGGAAAAGCTTATCAAAGCGGAAGCATCGGTGTGTTATCGGCTGCTGCGATATTTGAATTCGGCGGCGTTCGGATTCCGCAGCGAGATTCATTCCGTCCGGCACGCGCTCTCTATTCTTGGAGAACGCGATCTCCGCCGGTGGGTACGATTGGTAGCGGCGGTGGGGGCTGGACAGGAGCGAACCAGTGATCTGGTGCTGTCGGCTCTGGTGCGTGGACGATTTGGCGAGTTGCTGGCCCCCCGCGTGCAGCATGGGGAGTCGGATCTATTCTTGCTTGGGTTGCTGTCGCTGATCGACGCGATGCTGGAAATGCCGATGGCAGATGTTTTGGAAAGGATTCCGCTGGACCATGCAACCAAGGCAGTCCTCCTTGGGCAGCCGAGCGCTCTGCGTCCGGTGTTCCAGCTGATGCTGGCCCATGAGAGCGGGGAATGGGGGGCCGCTAGGACGCTTAGCGAGAGCCTTCAGTTGGATCCCGAAAATGTTGCCGCATATTACTGGGAGGCTCAGGAATGGGCACGGGAGCTAGCTATCACATAGGGCCAGGGTTTTTCATAGACCCGACTTGGGGTCGTGAGCATCAGACCCCACTGAACCAGAACGGACGGTCGATGGACTCCTGTGCAAAACCCAGTGGGATTGAGACCTTGCACGCAGGAGCAATGACTAGTACCATAGAGGTGTTCTCATTAGGCCTCGTTCCCGCGTAGGCCTTCCGCGCCAGCCTTTCTAAAGCGGCGCCTTACGGATCCGATAACGCAAAATCGATATAAGTTTGAGAGTCAGGTTTTCATTCGCGAATAGCGGTTCGTTCTAGAGTTGGGGTTCGTTCCACAGTGTGTCCATTGCAATTCCGCAACTGTTTGAAGGGATCAAAGTGTATGGGGCGGAGCTGTGGCTCGAGAGCATGAAAGCACACTAGTCAAGATTGAAAGAATCTGTAAAATTTTGCATTTTGTGTGAAGAGATTAGAGAGGACTATGAACGCAGGACCAGGAAAATCCTCCGGTGGGGGAGGAAGAAGACGGCGGCGAGGCCGACGTCCCCACAACCAGCGTGGACATCGACCGGGGCAGAACACAAGCCGCGAAAACAAAGATGGTATCTACACCGCGCCCATGGATCACAGCTATCGAGCTGTGCTGGCGGGCGGAAACAACGGGCACAAGGGCGGCCGGCAACGTCCGGGGTTTGCGACACAGTATCCGCAGCCGGAGCCCGAGCCGGTGCCGGCGGGCGAGGAATCGAACTCGCGAATCTTTGCCTTCATTGAAGATCTCTTCTTCATGGCGAAGATTCAAGAAACGGCGCGCAAGCTCAACGTGAAAGTTGAGTTCGTCAAGACCGATAAGGACATGACGGAAAAATTGCAACAGAACGGCGAGGAAAAACCGTCGTTGATCATCTTTGATCTCAACAATAACGGCGTGAAACCGTTGACCCTGATCCCGAAGCTGAAAAGCAAGTTGAAGAAGGGTACGTCGATTATTGGGTTCCTGTCGCATGTGCAGGGCGATTTGAAGCAGAAGGCGCACGAAGTGGGATGCGACATGGTTTTACCGCGCTCGGCATTTTCACAAAACCTGCCTCAGCTCTTGCGGAGGCATGGAGCGCCCGACGACGCCGAACCAACCGTACAGTAAGGGCTGCCAGCCCGAGTCTGCGATGCTGAGTTCTCAAGCTTGGGGAGAATTGTTGCGGTCACTAACCGGGGCGACGTAATCAATATTGTCGTCCCATGTAGTCTCTCTTACCAGGCGGTAGCGATTCGTTCCCGCAGGCTACCTCATTCCTGATCTCCAAAGGCTCTCTACCCTGGAGGCCATTTAAGCGAGCGTCCGCCTAAAAGGTGGACATGAAGATGGAACACGGACTGGCCGGCTCCTGGACCGACGTTTAGCACGGTACGGTATCCCTGCTCGATGTTGCGCTGGCGCGCGATCTGAGCAGCGGCGAGATGGCAGCGGCCAATAATTTCGGCATCGGCGTCCTGGGCTTCCTTCAATCCTGCAAAATGTCGTTTGGGAATGATCAGTACGTGCGTCGGAGCTTGGGGTTGGATATCTTCGAACGCGAATACATGAGAGTCTTCGTAAACTTTTTTAGATGGAATTTCTCCGCTGACAATGCGGCAGAAAAGGCAGTTGGGATCGTTCATGGCTGCTTCACCAGCCGAAACGATAACACCGAAGTGGAACGGCTGTCAGCAGGGCGTGTGCGCTCGTGGCCCGTATCGATTCAAATCAGCCTAGTCTAAACGCACGAGGAAGACGTCGCCATCTGGGGTTTTGGTTTCGGCGGCGAGTTTTTGGGCGCGCTCGTGATCGTCGTTGGGGACGCGGACGCGAATCCACCAATCTCCGGCAGGACTGGCGAAGCGGAGGATCTTGGCAGTGTGATAGCGACGGGTGAGATGGTCGGCCAGTTTGCTGGCGGCGTCCTCGTCAGGAAATCCACCGATTTGCACGGCCCACTTTCCGGCCGATCCGGGATGACCCGCAGACTGCATCAATTCGATTTTTACCTGGGCAACGCCCACTTTCTGTACGTCGACCTTGTGGGCCGCGGCCAGGGAAAGGTCGATAACCCTTCCATGAATAAAAGGACCACGATCGGTGATACGGACCAGGGCAGTTGATCCAGTCTTGACGTTGGTGACCCGCACGATCGAGCCCAGAGGATAAGTGCGATGAGCCGCGGTCATGGCGTGCATATTGTAGATTTCGCCATTGGACCCGCGCCGATTGTGATAGGGCGGACCGTACCAACTGGCCAACCCAGTCTCAGTGGCGAGAGGTTTGGCATCAGCGGAGATGACTGGCTCGGCCAGGTCGGGGTCTTCTGCCAACTCCGTGTGCTTCTCTTTGGCGTGAGGAATACTAGCGGCCGCCGGAGGTGTCGCCGCCTCGGTCCGTGATTCCGGTGACGGTGGCGGTGGAACATTGACATGGGCCGTCTTGGGATGGCCACAGCCAGCGAGAAGAAGAATCGAAATGAGGACAAGAAAAAGCATGACGACACTGACGATAGAAGATCGGTCTTTCGGACGGCGCAATGCAGCCCGCAAGGAAACTACTTGGGCGGATGGTGCTGCTCCATGTAGTCGGCAAATTCCGTAAGTTTTTGCGAGGCCACGCGCAGGGCCTTGGTGGAATGAGTGCGCATCGCGGGAACCACTTCGTCGTTGAGATATTTGATGAATTCCGGGATCTCTTTCTCCAGACGCTCGGTGGCGTCGTTGATGGTTTGGCTGACGCGCGCCGAAGCGCCTTCTACCTTGCGGTTGAAGTCGTTCATGGTTCCCCTCGCGATCATGAGGCGTGAATGAGTTCACGCAGTACAGCGGATGCCAGGCCCGGCTATTATTTCGCGCTCTGCGGTCGCGGTCAATGGCAGAAAACTGAAGCCGAGATGACGGAAGGTCCGGCAGGCCGTGACCGGATTCTCAGTTAGCTGGTGTTACTGCGGTAAAATGCGTGCTCGGTGATGACGCAATCGATGACAAACGAATTTCGCGCGCTCATTTTTCGCCAGCACTTGCTGGCATGGTATGACACGCATGCGCGAGACCTGCCGTGGCGCAAGAGCGGCGATCCGTATCGAGTGTGGGTGTCGGAGATCATGCTGCAGCAGACGCGCGTGGCCGCTGTGATCGAGCACTATCACGAGTTCTTGCGACGGTTCCCGACGGTACAGAAGTTGGCCACAGCTCGCGAGTCATCGGTGCTGGCGGCATGGAGCGGGTTGGGGTACTACCGGCGTGCGCGGATGCTGCATGCGGCGGCGAAAGTTGTAGCCCGAGAATTAGCCGGAGAATTTCCGGAAACTGCCGAAAGATGGCGTAGCTTGCCTGGTGTAGGTCGATACACCGCAGCTGCGATTGCGAGTATTGCGTTCGGCGAGCCGGTAGCGGTGGTCGACGGGAATGTAGAGCGCGTGCTGGTTCGATTCTCAGGAAAATCTGTTTCAAGTGCGACGGTTTGGCAAATGGCCGAAGGGCTGTTGGACTCGGAGCGCCCTGGAGATTTCAACCAAGCCTTGATGGAGTTGGGAGCTACCGTTTGCGTACCCCGCGCTCCGATGTGTCTGACGTGCCCAATTGTCGAATTGTGTGCGACGCGCGGGGATGTCGCGGGTACGAGGAAGCTGGCGCGGCAGAAGAAAAGGGAGATTCATTACGCCCTCGATTGCCGGGATGGCAAGGTGTTTCTGGTGCAGCGACCGAAGGACGCGTCGTTGATGGCGGGGATGTGGGAACTGCCGGAGATCGTGCGGCCGACAAAGCGCGGACTGGCCGACATCACCGTGCGTCATTCGATTACGGTGACGGACTATCGGGCGCATATCTGGCGGAGGATGGCTCCGAATGACAATAGGGGCGAGTGGATACCGCTACGACGGTTGAGAAAGTTAGCCGTGACCGGACTTGCGCGGAAGATCCTTCGTCGCAGTGCTCTCGTCGGTCGCGATCCCGTGTACCCTTCAACTTCCCCATCCAAGACGCCCCGTGCGGCATCCAATAAGCAGTGAAGTGACGGCTCAGGATGGGTGGAACTGGAGGCAAGATCAATGGCGGCATTAGCTACCGGGGCGAAAGCGCCCGAAATTGCGTTGAAGACTTTGGAGGGGAAGAGGTTTTCATTGCGCGACGAACTGACACGGGGACCTGTAGTCCTTGCATTTTTCAAGGTATCGTGTCCCACCTGCCAGTACGCTCTCCCTTTCTTAGAAAGGCTTTATAAGGCATACGGGCACAAGGGTGTGAAACTTGTCGGTGTCTCGCAGAACGAAGTCGGAGACACGGCAGCATTCATTAAGGAGTATGGGATTACTTTCTCAGTGCTGCTCGATGATACTCATTCTTATCTCGCCTCGAACGCCTACGGCCTGACCAACGTCCCCAGCGTCTTCTGGGTAGCACAGGACGGGGAAATTGAAGTTTCCAGCGTGGGATGGGTCAAGGCCGACTTCGAGTTGATCAACCGCAAGATGGCGGAGATCAGCAAGATCGCAACGGCGGCTGTTTTCAAGCCCGGTGAGGAAGTGCGTGACTTCCGCGCGGGTTGAGGGTCGAAGAACTAAGCGCCGGTCCGGCGCTTTGGCGACAAGAGACATAGCCACAGAGGACACGGGTAACTGTGCGGCGGTACAAGCCCTGCTGGATGCCTGGTTCCGTGGGTGGGTGCACTCTCGTGCAGCGCGGATCCCCACTTCTCATGCAGTAAACACGGCATGTTCCGCTACAATCGTGGCAGATTTCAACAATGACCAGCCTTTCGGCGATCGCGGTTTCGTTGGGGGAAAAACCTATCTATGCAAGGAATGGCGAAGTCAGTCTCGGTGTGCCTGATCGCGTGTTTGAGCCTGCTTGTGTGGGGGGAGGGCGGCGCCGCAGGAGGGTCTAAGGCGCCATCAGTCCACTTGCCGGGACCTGCGTTTGCAGCGCTTGAAACCATCAGTCCGGAGCATATCCGCTGGCACGTGCGATATCTCTCTCATGACCTGTTGGAGGGGCGTGGCACCGGGCAGCGCGGCGGAGATCTGGCGGCGGAGTACATTGCTACCCAGTTTGCTGAGTATGGGCTGAAGCCGGCCGGCGATCACGGAACTTATATGCAGAAGGTCCCATTCGTCGGTATCACAACGCTGCCCGAGACTCAATTCACGCTGGTTCCTAAGCGTGGAGAAGCGACAAATTTGAAGCCACTAGATGAATACGTGGCCTACGACCAGACGCAGCAGGCGCAATCGGATGTGGACGTCGAGATCGTGTTCGTGGGTTACGGCATTGAGGCTCCGGAATACAACTGGGACGACTACAAGGGTACCGATGTTCGCGGGAAAGTGCTGCTGATGCTGGTGAACGAGCCACCATCGGATGATCCGAAATTCTTCAAAGGCAAGGCGCTGACTTATTACGGCCGTTGGACTTACAAATACGAGGAGGCGGCACGTAAAGGAGCGGTTGGGGTGCTGCTGGTTCATCAGACGCAGATGGCGAGCTATCCCTGGGAAGTGGTTCGCAATTCCAACTCCGGAGAAAAGTCGGCGCTCAAGGTGGAGGGAGCGGCGCTGAAGGTTGCCTCTTGGATTCATTACGATGTGGCGTCGAGGTTGGCGACGTGGTCGGGCAGCAATCTGGAGAAGATGATCACATCCGCGCAATCGAGGGACTTTCATCCAGTGAATTTGGGTGCGCGACTCAAGGCGCATATGGTCAGCAAGATCAGGAACTTCGAATCAAACAACGTACTGGCCATCCTGCCAGGTTCGGACCGGAAGCTGTCAGATGAAGCTGTTATGTATACCGCGCACTACGATCACTTCGGAATTCGCCCAGATATGCCGGGCGACAACATTTTCAACGGCGCGGACGACAATGCCACGGGCTGCGGCATTCTGCTGGAATTGGCGCGCGCCTTTGGAACTTCGGCGGCCAAGCCGAGACGCTCGATCCTGTTTGCCGCCGTCACGGCGGAGGAGCAGGGGCTTTTGGGATCGGAATACCTGGGAAAGCACCCGCCGATTTCTGCGGGGAAGATCACGCTCGATTTGAACTACGACGATGTGAAGCCGTTAGGAGCGCCGGAAGAGGTTGAGGTTTCAGGCGCGGAGCGCACAAGTTTCTATCCCACGGTTGAGGCGACAGCGAAAGAATTCCGGCTGGCGATTCGTCCGGACGCGCGGCCAGAGGCTGGCCACTATTACCGCTCTGATCATTTCAGTCTAGCGCGGGTGGGAATTCCGTCGTTTTCGATCAACGAAGGGATGAAGTTCAAGGGACATGCAGAATCCTGGGGTATGGATCGGGAGCATGATTACGTGGAGAAGCACTATCACCAACCAAGTGATGAATACCATCCTGAAATGGATTTTGTGGGTGATTCAGCCATGGCGAGGTTTGGATTTGCCTTGGGATGGGAAGCCGCAAGCATGTCTAAAATGATTGGCTGGCAAAAGGGCGACGAGTTTGAACCGGAACGGTTGAAGAGCCAGCGATAGACTTGCATCTCCTGCCCGGATGGCGTTCTCTCCGCCTCCAGCCGGATTGATATCTCCGCAGCCCCCAACTCCATCAGTGAACGGGCTTCCCGCCGTTCTTCCAATCAGATCAGCCGCTTAGGAGCATAACCGAGGTAACTTTAGCCGGGCCTCCCTGCATGCTAGCCTCGATATGTAGTTGTGGAATCAGTAACTTCCGTAGAAAGCCCTGTTGGAAATGCCGAAAATTCCTATTTTTCGCCTGGGAGGAAGGCCGGAGCGACCGGCACTGCCGAAGCTGGCTGCGTCGGCGCCGTCGGTCGCACTCGAGGGGATTAGTGTTGGCGTCGATAACCTGAGGCATGACGTGGTCCTAAGCCCGAAATTTGTGGAGTCGGCGCGGACACAGATTGCACGGTTGATCATGCGGCACGGGGAACTCGATGGGCTGCCGGGATCGGAGGCTGCGGTGGCTCAAGGCCCTTCGTGGATGCGAAACCAGGCCGCTAAAACGAAACCGAAAGATGATCCGGGAGAGTGGAAGTCGGCGCTCACCGAGTTGTTGGTCGCGGCTTTGAACCGGGCTAAGAAGGAAGGCAAGCTCTCGGTCGATCTGTTGGCTCGTCTCGCGGTCACGAAGTTTTTGCGCACGGAACTGAACCAGCAGTTTGCCCAGGTGGTGGAGCGCTGCCGAGTACGGTTGAAAAGTTACGACAATGGCCGCCAGCAAAGCGCGCACGAGTATCACGAGAAAGTGGCCGCTTTTCAGGTGCGGAAGAAGATCATCCTGCGCAAGACCGGGCAAGAAGTCTTTGCAACATTGCGCGAAGTGGAAAAAAGCACTCTTGCGCGCACGCGACGATCGCTCTTCGGGGAAGAAACAAGCGGTGGCAGCTATTTCTCGTATCCCCTGTTCTTGAACCGGCTCCTGTTTTCCGAGGACGGGCGGGACGATTACCTGTGCGCCGAGCACTACGTGATGCTCGGGAATTGGGAGCGCGATCCCGATCGCTATAGCCGAATGCGGGAGATTGTTTCCGGATTCCTGCGTTCCCTTTACGGCGAAGGAGTGAGCGCCGAGGCCATCGATGCTTGGATGAACGTGCCTGATAACGCGCGGGAGTTGGTAGGGACGGGGACTCCCGAGGATTCTGCTGAAGGTATAGTACGGCAGGAGCGACTGGCAGAGTGGGTACGCCTGTTGGAAGATGAGCGCGTCATGGAAAACGTGATCGCTTCTTATCACGTGGTGCCCCTGCTCAGCGAATACGCGCCCCGCATCAATCCGCAACAGCTCAAGAATGCCTTGGTCGATCGTACGGAATGTGACCGGGTGGAACGTATGATCCAGGAACACGGCAAGCTTTCGCCCACCAGCTTGTATGCCTGTGTGGCCAAAGTGGCGAGTTGCCGCGGCGCCGAGCGGGCGAAGGTGGCAGCACGATTCCTGGGAGACTTCTTTCAATATCACCGCGATTTGCGGCGGCTGGAGGTACTCAATGCCGCCCTCGATTCCGTGAACCTGGTCGGCAACGAACGGTTGCAGGAACTTTCGCGCGTGAACGGCACGTTATATGAGTTCTTGCTGCCGGAGGAAAAAGGAGAGACCGATTCCGAGCGGGTATTGCGCCATGTCGTGCTCAAAGCGGATGTGCGCGATTCGACCCGCCTGACGCGCACGATGATGGAGAAAGGGCTAAACCCGGCTTCGTACTTCAGCCTAAATTTTTATGATCCTGTCAATAAGTTGCTGGCGAAGTACGGCGCGCAAAAGGTGTTTGTTGAGGGAGACGCTATCATTCTGGCGATTCTGGAGCGCGAAGGCGAGCCCGGGCTGGCGGTAAGCCGAATGTCGGTGCTGGCCAGGGAAATTATTGAAATCGTCCGCGGATACAACGAATTGATGCAGCGTTCGGGCATCCCGCAACTTGAACTGGGCGTCGGCATTACTCTGCAGGACTCGGCACCAATGTATCTGATGGACGGCGAACATCAAATAATGATCTCCGAAGCTCTCAATGAGAGTGACCGCCTGTCGGGATGCAATAAACGGGCCCGCAAAGTGATGGAACCGCAGGCTGGTCCCTTCCACGTTTACGCCTTTCAGGCGGCGGAACTGGATGAGGATGGCAATGCGGAGGATGTAATTCTCAGCTTCAACCTGAGTGGAATTCGCATGAACGAGGCCGCCTTTCAGAAGTTGCAGCAGGAAATTACGCTGGAGCCATTGAAGGTGCGGCTCCCTGCGTCGCTCTCCTCCTCGGACAAAGGCGAGTACAACCTGTTTAGTGCAACCGTTCCCGTGGACCACGATATCTTCCGCAAGATCGTAGTGCGACAAAGCCGCATTCCCCGGATTGATCCTTCCGACTTCTCGGTCAAGGGATGGACCGATCGATCGTATTACGAGATCTGCACCGATCCGGCCATCTATGCTGCTCTGGAAAAGCGGAAGGCCGTGGCCAACCGCTAATGGTTTTGTCTAGAAGTTGGTTCCGACCCGCGCGGGACGAAACGGGATTTGGAATGTCGCCTCGACATCTACGGGAGAGCCGTTTTTCATAGCAGGCGCAAATTTCCACTGGGCAACGGCTTCGCTGGCAAAACGGTCGAGGCGTTCTTCCACTCCACGTAGCACACGCACATTGCCGACGCTTCCATCCGCACGGATCACGGCGTACACAATGACTGTGCCGGCGACGTTCTCGCGCATCATCTGCAAGGGGTAGGCTGGGTCAACCTTGCGCGTCGCCGTGGGCTGGGACAAGTCCGCGGAGGAATTGGCGCCCGGGCTTCCGGATTCATTCTTGATTTCGGCAAATCGAATCACCCAACTGCCTCCAGCGGAATTGAGATTTGGCATGTTGAGCGTGAGCGAATAGAACCTGCGGCCAGCGAAGACTGCGCGCTCGGGTTCGGAGAGCTTGCTCACACTTTCAGAAGGCCGGGCCGGAGCGCTGCTCACGCGCGGCGGACGAGCACTGGCGATCAGGTTGGGATTGACTACGGGGCTATCGCCTGAGACGTCACCAGCGACTGGAGAAGTCTTGTTGTTTGTGCTTCCTACATAGAGGCCTGCTGGGAGCTCTGTGTTTCCTGTTCCGCTTGGACCCGCACCTTTGCCTTTTCCTTTGCCTGACTGCGCGGCGGTTCCAGTGCTTTCGACGCCGGACGCGGAGCCCGGTGAACCCGAAGCTCCGGGGTGACCTTCGGGGGTTGCGGCAAAGCTTCCGCGCCGGTTTCCGGCAGGAGGATCAGGCGGCGCGCCCACTGCGGGATGCAGATTCAGAGCGATGACTCTACCGCGGGATCCGAACGATTCCGCAGAGCCTGAACCGGAAACTGAGGGCGGCGGAGGAACGACCTGTTGAACGCCGGTTGCGCTCGCCGCCAATCTGCTGCCGGGCATCGCGCGTTGTTCTGCTACCGGCAGTTGAGGAGCGGGAGCAATGACAGTACTCGGCGCGATGGTCAGATCTCCGAGTGGTCGCGTTGACGAGCTATCAACCGCAGGCGGCGGAGCGATCAGTGTTGGCTGTAGTCCTTGAAAGGCTGCGTTTGAGTTCGAGGTACGCAAGTCCGGGGGAGGAGCGACGACCGGATTCTCGAGCGCCTGCGTGTTGCGTCGCTCAGCGAGGCGCGCAGCATCGGGCGGAGGTGTTACCACTGAATTTTCCAGTTTGGGCCCAAGTCTTGTGATGTCCGCCGCCGGCGTCAACGGAGCGTCAGGGATCGCCAGACGTGGCTTTTTCACGTCGTCCGCCCATGACACGATATTGGGTAACGCGACGTCCTGCTTCAGCTTAACGTTAGGCGGCGTAACGATGGTTTGAGAACGGTTGTCAGCCTGAGGCGGGACCGAAATGATTGGCTGGCGCGCGAACTCGGGATCGGCTTTCGTGGGCTGCGTGTCAGATGCTTCGCGGGTATCGATGGAAGGCAAATACTCAGAGGCCCGATAGTAGACAAGCTGAGAACGATCGAACGTTGATGTGGTGACGACTCTGGGCTGAAGCATGAAGAGGTGGGTCAATCCGACGAGCAGGGCACCAGCGATGACGTGATAGAGAGCTGATTGAAAGAAGCGGCTCCAGGGGAGGCTGCGCTTCACGAATACATCCGGCCAGAAATCGGCTGGAGCGGATTGAAGTTCAAGCGGAGGCAAACGCCTAGGCAAAATCAGGTCGCCCAGATTTCCCCAAAAAACATGACTCCGCGAGGGCAGTTCGACCAGGAGCCGCGGAACGGCTGCTGAGTATGGCCTTTCGACTGCATTGGGGGCTACGGGCATTCTTTTTATAGTAGATGCTGGAAGGGGAAATGGGATAGCCAGAAGGGCAAAAGGAAATTCGGCCCATTCTGGAATGTTGAGCCGGACCAGCGACCTCCGAGAGCGATCGGCGGAACGAAACCGTTTATAATCTTTGGTTCAGCTCATCGCTTGCCATTCTTAGTGTAAGGACACACATTGCTCGATTTCTTAGGAGATTTAAGACGCACCCACATGTGCGGGACGTTACGCGTCGCCGACGCGGGCAAAAAAGCTGTGCTCATGGGATGGGTGAACCGTCGCCGCGACCTGGGCAATATCATTTTCATTGATTTGCGCGACCGCACCGGTGTCAGCCAGGTTGTGTTTAACCGCGAACTTAACTCCGCGGCGCATGGCAAAGCCGAACTGCTGCGCAACGAGTTCGTGATTGCGGCGATCGGGACCGTGAAGCTGCGCGACGCGGATACGATCAATAAAAACATCCCGACGGGTGAAGTCGAACTCGTCGTCGAAGAGATTCGCATTCTGAATGAGTCCAAGTTGCCGCCGTTTTTACCCTCCGACACCGCTTTGACGAATGAAGAGACGCGGCTGAAGTATCGTTACATCGATTTGCGGCGCGATGTGATGCAGTACAACATCGAGACGCGGCACAAGGTGGCGAAAGCGATCCGCGACTATCTATCGGAACAGGGGTTCTTCGAGATCGAAACGCCCTTCATGACCCGCTCGACGCCCGAGGGGGCGCGCGATTATCTTGTGCCCAGCCGCGTGCAGCCGGGGACGTTTTATGCGCTGCCACAGTCCCCGCAGATGTTCAAGCAGATCCTGATGATCTCGGGATTCGATAAGTACTTTCAGATTGTGCGCTGCTTCCGCGACGAAGACCTGCGGGCAGACCGCCAGCCGGAGTTCACCCAGATCGATCTGGAGATGTCGTATCCCCAGGCCGAGCGCGTGTGGGAAGTGGTAGAGGGTTTCTTGACGGCGGCGTTCGCTGCGACTGGAGAGAGCATTAAGACTCCGTTCCCGCGCATGGACTATGACGAAGCCATCCGGCAATTCGGGATCGATAAACCGGACCTTCGCCTGCCTCAGTTTACGGACGTGAGGGAATGTTTCACGCCGGAGAATCTGCAGGAACTGGCGATTAATGCGAACCTGCCGGTGATCGCAATTCGCACACCCAAGGTAGGCGAGCTTTCGCGCAAAGAGCGCGATGACATCAAGCCGATGTTTCATTCCAAGGGTGGGGCCAGAGTCTACGAAGACTTCAAGCGCATCGGCAACAAGTATCCTGAGGCTGCTGCGGCGATTGCCAAGAAGGCGGCGACGGAAGAGGGCGATCTCGTTGTTTTGGTGGCCGGATCGTCGCAGGCGGGGCCGCAGACAGCAATGCCTTCACATCGAAAAGTGACCCCGGCGGAGCTAGCGATCTATGCTTCGGCGGGATTGCTGCGTCTCGCATTGGCACAGAAATATTCTGATCGTCACGGTATCTTCAAAAAGACGGGAGATCCGGCGAAGGATTACCGCTTCTTGTGGGTCACGAATTTTCCCATGTTCGAATGGGATGAGGGCGAGAAGCAGTGGATGGCTGCGCATCATCCGTTTACCTCTCCGCATGAACAGGACATGACGCTGCTGGAGCAGGGAGTCGATTCGGTGAACGATCCGCAGTCGACCCTAAGCGCGGTGCGGGCGCTGGCCTATGACGTCGTTTTAAATGGAACTGAGTTGGGATCGGGATCGATTCGTATTCATCGCCAGGACATTCAGCGCAAAATCTTCCGCGCCCTCGGAATGAATGAAGAGGAAGCCAAGTCGCGCTTCGGTTTCTTTCTCGAAGCGCTGGAATATGGCACACCTCCGCATGGCGGAATTGCGTTGGGCCTCGACCGCATTGTCATGATTCTCGCCGGAGCAGAAAGCCTGCGCGAGGTCATCCCATTCCCCAAGACAGCGCGCGCCGTCGACCTGATGTGCGACGCTCCGACTCCGGTGAGCGAGCGACAGTTGAAGGAATTGGGGATTTCCACGAAGAAATAACAACGGCACAGGGACATTTTGCAAAGCCGGAGTTTGTTACTATGCCCGTTACGACGACAGAATTTGAGAAGCATCTCGAAGAATTCCTCGATGCGATCTCATCTTGGAAAAGGTGCGGCTGGTGCGGGGACCATCGAAGGAACGTGGGACCTCGCAGCCGGCTGTGTAACATCTGCAAAGCCTGGGAACGTCGTGAGCGGAAAGCGCTGAGAAAATGTGCAAGTCGACCTGTCGACGAGATGCAACTCTTGTACGCGGAATATGAAAAAGAGTTTGCTCGCTTGTGCCGAGAGGAAGGCCAAATCAACAGCTGGCAGGGGCCGATTTCTGCTCTTAAGCTCGAGTGGGAAATGCGGAGCCTAACAAACCGGTTCCTAGGGGACGATATTTTTGGGAGTACTACTCCTTATTTTGAGCAGTTTAGTCCCGCCCAGCGTCGATTACTGATGTACATGTTTGAGCGGATGACAAAAATCTGGCTTCGAAATCACAGAAGGGGTTTTGCGATCGAAGCCGTTCACGCAAGACTCTTCCAGCGTCGGCGAAATCGGATCTCGGGGGCCTTGAAAGACTAAACCTCGAGCCCGCTTGCAGCTGTTACAGTCTCCCGAGAGCATGGTCCTCGAACCTCACGGCTTTGCCGCCGAGGGATCCGGCAACTACATCCTGGACGCGCGCTCGCATCCACTGGTTCGAGACATGTAAACCCCGGAGGCGTAACTTCAGGTAATTCTCGGTCAGCGCTTCGGTGAACTCGCCATCTGCGTCACTGCCGACAACATTCAGTGTGATCGCCTCCACGGTCTTGCCGACGAAGCTGCGCATGAATGTCAGTTTCTTCTCCGCTGCTAGTTCCCGCAGAATGCGGTTCCTCTCGCGGGCAATGTGCACCGGTACCTGGCCAGCCATGGCCGCCGCCGGCGTCCCCGGCCGCGCTGAATACGTGAAAACGTGCAGATAGGTGAACGGCAGGTCGACGATCATCTGCCTCGTGGTTTCGAATTCTGACTCTGTTTCACCCGGGAATCCAACCATCACGTCCGCGCCGATGGCGGCGCTCGGCATGGCGGCGCGAATCTTTTCGAGCTTCTCGCGATAGTGCCAGGGACGATATTTGCGGTGCATGCGCCGCAACACTGCATCACTGCCCGATTGCATGGGCACGTGCGCATGCTTGGCTATGCGCTGTTCGGATGCAACGAGAGCGATAAGTTCGTCGGACCAATCCATGGGTTCGACCGAAGAAATGCGGAGCTTCTCGAGGCTGGTTTCGGTGAGGATGCCCCGAATCAGGTCGACGAGGGAGGCAGGCGAGCTTTGCTCGCCCGGACAACCGGGGGCGGCTGTCCCCACATGGTCCGGGGTGCGCACCAAGTCCCTTCCCCAGCGGCCGAGATTAATTCCACTAATCACTACCTCGCGATAGCCCGCTCCGACCAGTGAATTCACTTCGCGAATAATGCGGTTCATGTCGAGCGAGCGGCTCTGCCCGCGCACGAATGGAATCACGCAGAAGGAGCAGCGATTGTCGCAGCCGTCTTGCACTTTGAGGTTTGGACGTGTGCGTTCGTTGGCCGCGTCGAAGACCGGGGCAGCCAGTAGCTCGGTATGGGCAAAGATGTCAGAGACGAAAATCGGTCCTTGGTCTTCGGTCTTTGGACTCGCATTGATCAAGGAGGTCAGTGGTACCAGCGAGGGTGGGGGAACAGCCGCCCGTCCAGCCAGCGCAATGTCGGCAAGGTGATGCTTGTGGGAATTGCCCACGACCAGGTCTACGCCCGGTAGAGCGGCGATCTCTTCGGGTGCACGCTGCGCGTAGCATCCAGTGACGATGATTCTGGCGTCGGGATTCTGCCTGCGCACTCTGCGTATGGCAGCGCGCGCATCCTGATCTGCGCCGTTGGTTACCGTGCAGGTGTTCAAGACGACTACCGAAGCCTGTGCGGGAGTAGACGCGCGCACAAGCCCGTGCTCCTCGAACTGGCGTTCCAGAGCAGCGCCGTCCGCCTGCGTGGCGCGGCAACCGAAGCTTTCTACGAAAAATCCGGGCACACCTTATGGTAACGCACACAGCCGCCTATGCTCGTGTGCTGAGGGGTGAGAGACAACAGATTAAGCTGATACCTGAGTTCTCCGCGCCTGGAAACACTCGCGGCAAAAGACGGGACGGCCTTGAGTCGGGCGGAAAGGAACAGTTGTCTGTTTTCCGCACCCCGAACAGGTGGCTTGCGTCTCGACCTTTGTGTAGCGATAGGACTGACCCGGCGCAGGGGGTGCACCCAGCACGGCCACCCGTTTGGTTTTGCAAGTCTTGCAGCGTTTGGGTTCGTTCTTGAACTGCTTGTCGTAAAAGAAAAGCTGTTCCCCAGCCGTGAAAATGAAATCACTTCCACAGTCCATGCACTTCAGCACCTTATCCTGAAATTCCATTGAGGATGGCTCCCTTCAGCCCGTTTCCGCGCGCCCACCCGCGGGGAAAGAACTGCGGTGGAACACCGAAAATGCAGGTTGTCTACTACTCCCCCCTCTGACTGCCCCTTGGACTCGGCCCGACCACGCCTCTCGGACGGGGCGTGGGTACAGCTTATCGATATATGCCGGGAAGAAAGTGCGATATGAAATCCCTGTTGCAGCTCAAAGTGGTGGGGGCCAGATCGAGCAGAGCCGCCCCGGGACGGAGCGGCCCTTTGCTGCGTTAGTCCTGTTCTTTGCGCGTTTTCTTACGCGCGCGCTTGCGAGCTAGCGCGGCCTTCACACGCTTCTTCTCGCCGGGCTTCAGGTAAAAGGAGTGGCGCTTGACCTCCTTGATGATGTCTTCCTGTTGCACCTTGCGCTTGAATCGGCGTAGAGCATTCTCGAGGGATTCGCCCTCTTGGAGCCTTACTTCTGCCAAACTTACACACCCCCAGACTCGTCCGGATGGACCGAATAGTTATTACAAGGATTTAACTTTAAGTCAAGGGGAACTGCCGAATTTCTCAACACAGGATTGCCATTTTGGCGACGGCGCCTCATTTTGAGACAGATTTCTAAGATCGTTTCGAGCCAGAGTCCGATCGAATCATCGTTCGCGGGACACAGGACCGATGGCACCCGGTTGCGGGAGGCCAAGCCTCCACTGCAGGAAGAATAAGAATATTGCGCTGGGCCAAAGTTGCAGAAACAGACGGTTTAACGAGAATCGCAGATGCCAGTAGAGATCGTAGGGGCTAATCAGGTAGATCGCGAAATATCCGACCAGGGTCAAAACTAGCGCGATGACGGACGAACGGAATCCCGGGGGCGATTCCACGTGCGACTTACGACCCAGAGCAACGTAAAGCCCGGCTAGCAGAACTGGGCCAGGGATTAAGACCCAATGTCCGAAACGCACGAGTTCCTTGCCGAACCATTTACAAACGATCCAATAACGGTTTGCTTCCCGCACTTTGTGAATCGCTGCGGATGGGTCGGCGAAGAGGTCGCCCGGAGGAGTGGAATGTTTGAACCAGATAATCAGTAATAGAACGGGCACGGCTGAAGCCAGAAATTTTGCGAGAGCTTGCCAGCTTTTTGGTGCGATATTGGACGATTGTTCTTGAACGAATCCTTTCGTTGAGAGCCTCGAAGGTCTGCGGCGCGCAACCGTGTTCGTCAGGCGAACGAACCCTATCGCACACACAAACAGCAGACCTTCGTTTTTTGTCCACGCGGCGAAGCTGGCGCCTACGCCTGAGAGCACCAGCAAACCTCCGGCGGTAGCTCCTGAATTTTCAGAATGGTCATCATGAAGGCAGAGCAGCGCAATCGTAGCCAGGCAGAAAAATGAGAGAGGTACATCCGCATACTGAGAGGTGCCAATCTCAATAAAAGATGGGGTGGCCAATAGAGTCATGCTGCCGAGCAGAGCCACGGTGCGGCCACGCAGCATGCTCAAGGACGAGAATAAGAGTCCGACTGTGCTGAAGGTAAAAATCAAACCAATGATGGCAGGCACGCTCCGATCTTCACGCCCGAGACAACTCCAGAAATGTGCAACGGACGCGGGCAGGAGAAGCGGATAGTCGGGATGGGACCACGGGATCAGCGCACTGAAACCTTCGCGCCAATAGACGCCTCCGCGAAAAAGGAAGCGTGCGTGCAGATTCCAAATGGCGAAGGCGTCCCAGCCTTCACCGTTGGGGAACGCAATGCCGCGGAGTATGGCGTAATAAAGAGCAACACACAACGCAGCGGCGAAAGCGGCAGTAAGACACCACTGTAAGTGGAGCGAGAATTGGGCATGCTCTGACAAGGGACGCGAGTGAGCAGTCGTCGAGCGCCTCCGGACAAGAAATACGGCAACCCATAGCAGAGCCAGCACAAGTAGATCGATCGCAAGCAAGCGTGAAAGGTTGAATGCTCGCGCGAGCATGAAGATTACCGAGAAGAGACCAATACCGTAGCCCGTTCCGAGAATGCCCCGCAACAGCCAACTGCCCGAACATGAAGAAGACCAGACGGGAAGTCCCAGTGAGACCAGGGCGAAACCGGATGCTGCACAGCAGATGATGAGCAGTACAAGGAACATTATTCTTGGTCCCTGCGCTGGAGAAGCAGCACTCCATCGCCAAAATCTTGAACCAGTTGCAGGTCTCCCTCCGGAAATCCAGGAGTAGAAACAGGGAAGTTGCCCACCACCAGTGGATGATTCGTGGAATGGTCGAGGACAAGGGGAGCCAGAGCGTACTGGGCGAGATAGTAATCCGCCACGGAATCGCTGGATTCACCGATGTAGCCGACGGTTCCGCGTGATGGCAGCTGAGCCTTCAAGGAGGCAAATCGCAGATCCGAACGTTGCGCAACGAGATCGGCAGTGCGTCTGTGGACCGAGGGTGCGTCGTAGAGGAGTCGGGCAGACGACAGCAGACAGCCGACGACAAAGATCAGGGTGACACTGAAAGTTCTGGCAGAAAGTCTCTCGGATCTCTCGGGCATCTGTGGGAGTGAAAGCTCGCAAGATTATACGTCGTGGGCGTGGCGCTCGATGCAATCATGGCAAGAAACGATTGCGCCATCTCCCGACGACATCCAGCGCATGATCACCTTACCCTGCCGCGAACAACGGTCACCGAGGCTTTGGGAATGGTGATCGATGGAGCAGTTGACGGCAGCGTCTTTTGAACTGGAGCCTGATCCGGGGCGGGATGGCCATTGGGCCCGTCGGATTTCCACATGTACTGCGTGCTTCCGAAGGTCACGAAGTCCAGCTGCCCTGAAAACGACTTGGTCGCAGTCTGAGAATGGTCAAACGCGAGGCGGACGTCGTGAGCGTTCGTTTGATCCTTATTGATAAGCATCACCGCCCATTCTCCGCCCGGACGGGTGACGGCGTACGCCGTGATCAACGTATGTCCGGCGACATCCTTCAAATCGCATGCGGCTGGGTACAGTTTGTGCACGCCGGCGCGATGCTGGACCCACTCCAGGTTGATCAGACGGCTGGCGTGATATTGCGAGGTGAACGCCTTGACCGTCAGATTCTCATCGGCCACATAGTTGCCGTAAGTGCCAAACCCGTGGCATCCGGGACGCAGCGGTTCGGGCTGAATCGGTGAGTGATAATAAACGGCGCCTCCCGCCGTCAGGAATGCGCCGACACTGTCTGCCAGCCATAGGGCGGCGAAGATATCTGTCATCTGCTGTGCGTTTCCAAAAGTGACGTTGCTCTCGGTGTTCATCAGGGGGACATTGGCCGGAAGGCCGTCTTCCCGCCAGACATCGAGGATATGGCTGATGAGTTGAGGTTCGCGATAGAGGTCGGACCACACGATGTCGCAAGGTGGATACGGATAATGCTCAAAGCTCATAAATGAGAGATCGCTGATTCGGTTGTGTGCTTTCAGGTAATCAAGGAAACGGCCGAGCCATGAAGTGCGTGCCTGCGCGTCAGGCCAGACTTTGATGTCCTCGTTTACGCCTTCGAAGACTGGGCCGCCAAGCTTCAAGCTTGGATCGACGCGGTGCATGGCGGTCGCAAATTGCAAATATAACGCGCCGTAATCCTCCGGAAGCATGTACTGGCCGTCAGGTTCCTCGCCCATCTCGACATAAGAAATCGGATAGCCGCGTTTCTTGAGGTATGCCATTTGAGCTGCCGCATCATCGGGCGTTCCATACAACAGGGAAATGGGAATCATGGCGGGTAAATTGTTGGTGATGCCGCTGGTGAAAAACAAATCCAATCCTGTCTGATCGCCGTGACTGTCGAGGTCTGAGTCCGAGTGCCAAGGATCAATGGAGGAGCACCAGGTGACGGTCTGGTTCTGGTCGGGACGATGCTCGATCAAATCGACAAAGTCCCCCGACTCCGTGAGAGTTCCAACGTAGATTTCGCGGATCGCGTAGCCTGTACCACTGCGCGGGTCAGAGGGATCGTGAGTGGCATCGGGGCTACGGTCCGCAGTATTCGAAGACTGGGTCATCCAGATGCGCAGGTAACGCGCCGGAATGGGAGTAGTAGAAAGCTGCAGCTTGGCAGCGCCACCGCGCCCGTTGGAGATGACGCCATTGGGAAACGCAGTCCAGACGCCGGACGTGGGCCGGTCCATCGGACTTTCGCCCGAGGCTGAATCCGCCGATCCTCTCTGGCCAGCCCAGTACTGTACTTCGAAGCTCACAGCGTAGGGTTCGCCCCAATCAATCCGCACGTGCGAAGCCGATTCCCGCGCGCCAAGGTCGACGACGATCCATTGCGGATGAGCCGCATCTGGCTCTCCCGTGTACTTGCTCGCGAGGTACGGATTGCTCTTCCAGTAGGTTGCGGGGTCGCCGTCAGTCAGGCGCGAGTAGCCGTGCTCGGCGCCCCCGTTGCGCGTGTGGCCGCGGTGTGGAAGCGGGTATCCATAGGAGTGCCGGATCGGATCCTTCAGTTCGCTGCTACCGGTGAAGTAGCCACGTTTGTTGGCGGGGTCACTCCAGCTCCCGGTGGGATTCCAATGCCAGGCGCCAATGGATAGCTCGGTGTTCTGGCGATACGTGATCGGTCCCCATCCGGCCGAGAGGCACTGCTTGACCATCGGTTCGGTGTATATCTTCTCGACCACATCGTGGGAGAGGATATCCATGGAACTGCCAAGAGCAAGGTCCGGATCGAACAGGATTGGGGTGGCCGAGGACGAGACGTGTACGGTCGCGACTTCGGAAGCAACCTCGCTGGTCGAGGACACCTTCGCCGCAGCACGCACTTGCGATGGAATCATCGTGAAGGAAGCGGCGGCGCCGGCGGCGCCGAGAAATCTACGACGGGAAACGCGGGTGGGTTTCATGGGATCGCCGGAAGTATAGCGGATGAAGCAAGCTGGACTCCGAGATTTCTTCTGGAAAGAGAAGCGCAGAGATCGCCCTGCGATCCTTGCGATCTCTCCGCTCTTCACGAGATGGACTGTTTTAGAAGATGAACTTCATGGCCAGTTGAATTTGTCTGGGAGCGTACGCCGCATTGGGCTTCATGAAATTGCCCGGCAGGGCGTAGTAACCCGGATAAGGAGCGCTGTTCGCCGTAACTGAATACTGCGTAAATGTACTTGCCGAGGCAACGATGCCGTTCGACGTGAGCGCGAGGCGCTGGTTGTCGCGATTGAACAGATTGAACGACTCTGCCACGAGATTGATCTTGTAGCGTTCGTGCATCCGGATGGTCCGGGTCAGCCGCAGATCGGCAGTCGCATAGTCCGGCCCAGTGAATGCGTTGCGCGAATATCCTGGGAGGCGGTCATTTAAGTCGTTCCCATCCTGATTAGGATCGCCGGAAACAGTTGCATTGTAGGGACGTCCCGATCCGTAATTAACTACAGTCGAAACTTTCCAATCATTGAAGAAACGGCCGAGAAGTTCGTGGCCACGGTGGAAGAATCTTGGCTCAGCTGAGAACGCTGCAACCAAGCGCTGTCGCTGGTCGGTGACGCTGGGTCCACGCTCGGCGCTGGGATTATAGGAATTCTGGACGGTGGCGGGTTGGCCTGCGACCAGAGCGTCTTGGCCGTCGTCCATCGCGCGCGCGTAGGTGTAGGAGAGCCGCAGATAAGTCCCGCGAGCAACGCGCCGATTTACAGACAAAGTTGCTCCGTTGTAGTTGCTGGACGCGGCACTCTGGAATTCGTCAATGGAACCCAACTGGGCGATGGGCCGTCCCAATGGATTGATGCAAGGTGGCCACGGGCAGGTGAGCGATCGCGTAAGCTGCCAGGTCGAGAATGAATCTACCGTGTAGTAACCGCCGCTGAAAATGGATCCCGTGGAAGTAAAGAGTGGATAGGTGAGCGCCACGGGCTGCGGAAGGTTCACATCCAGTGCGCGAATGAGATGTTCACCGCGGACATTGAGCAACGACAGTGAAATGGTGGTGTGTTGCGCGACTTCCTTCTCCAGCGTCAAGCTCGACTGCTGCACTCGTGGCGTCACGAAATTGCTTGCGAATGCGGAGACGTCATGGGTTACCCCCTGAGTAAATCCGGTGGGCAGTCCGCAATTCGCAGCCTCGAGCGGACAACTCACCAGAGGATTGGGATACGAGGGGAAAACCTGGTGATCGTAGTAATCGTTGTTGTTGAGGAAAACATGCGCATCGGAAATGCCATTTTCGGTCTGAATGACGGAATTATAGATCTGCGGAATTCGCACAAAGAAAATCCCATACCCGGCGCGCACCACCAAGGGCCTTTTGCTGCCGAGCGAGTACGCGAACCCGGCGCGTGGCGCAAAATTGTAGGGCTGGAAGGGAACCTTTCCGGACGGCGGAAACAATGGGTTGGAGAGGAGTCCAGCCGCGGTAAACGTTTGCAGATCCCAGCGGACTCCGAGGTTCACGGCGAGATGGTTGGTGACGCGAATCGTGTCCTGGGCAAAGGCGGCGTATTCATTGGTGTCCGGGTGTGAAGTCGCGCTGCCGAAATTCTGCAGGTAATAGTGTGGAACCTCGTGCGCGTAAGCGCGTAGGGGCGTGAGTTCCATGCCCCCTTCCAGTGGCTGGAATGTGTAAGGATCGACCTTGACCGGATAGAAAAGGTATTCGCCGCTCTGCTGGCTGGGGAAGAAGTCATAAATTTTGGTGAAGAGCCCGTCCCCACCGAACTTCCACGTCTGACGTGGGCCATCCACATTGATCGTTTCCGCAAGATGCAACCGGCGCTCGCGGGTCTGACGGGGAAGAATATTCGAGCGTCCCATCCCGTCGAGGACAGTGGGAATCTTCACCAGCACGTCGCTGCTGTTGCTGTAGGACTTTTGCAAATCGCGGGAGAACTGGGCGCGGAAGTGGCTGATCCAAGTCGACGAAAGGCTGCTGGTGAGCGAAAGATTCGCCGTTTCGGTCGAGACCAATTCCTGGCCATTATTGTTGATCGCGTCGTACGTAACCGGGCTGGCCGGATCGAGGAAGACATTGTTCGATCCCCAATAGCGAGTGGTATTGACTCGCAGTCCGAGTTGGTGGTGCGGAGTTACATTGATATCCAGCTTGCCGTATGAGGAATTGCCGATCTGTGCCGCAGGATATTCTCCCGCCAGCGACGTGAGTTGCGCCGCTGCAGCAAACACCAGGGCCTGATCAGTAGCTTCGTAGTCCCCAGGTGTATATGGACCGGTGCCCGCCTGGGGTACCACGCGCGAACTGCCGTCCAGGAATTCGACTACGTTGGGAACGTGGAAAATGTGCTGATCGAATCCCGTGAAGAAGAACACCTTGTTACGCTTGATCGGCCCCCCAATCGTGCCTCCCACTTGCTGTTGGCGATTGTGAGGTTTGAAAGCCAGAAAGGGATTCGAAGCTCCGAAAGAACTGTCCCGCAAATAGTAAAAAACCGTGCCGTGGAGGTGATTCGAACCGGATTTAGTCACCACGTTCACGACCGCGCCGCCGGAGCGTCCTTGCTCGGCTCCATACGCGTTCGATGAAACCCGGAACTCCTGCACTACTTCGCTCGAGAAATTGATAGGGCGTGCGGTAACGTCCGCGGGCTTGGGCGAAGAAGGCGTTGTTGTAGTCGCTGCCATCGACTAGGAAGCTGTTCTGAAAACCGCGAATGCCCCCGAAGGAGAAGTCGCCATTTGTGGCTGACGTAAGTCCACGGGGATCCTGGGTCACGCCAGGTGAAAACAGCGCAAGATCGGAGAACCGGCGGCCATTCAGCGGGAAATCGCCGATCGCGCGCTCGTCGAGCAAGGTTGAAACCGCACTCGGTTGGGTTTCCACCAGCGCGGGCGCGGCAGACACCGTGAGGCTCTCTTGCGTACCTGCGACCGACAGGTGGAATTCCAGTTCGGCTGAGCCGCCGACATTCACGTGCAGCGGCGGAGAGACCTGGGGCGACATCCCTGGGGCCTCAATTCGAACCGAGTAATCTCCTGCTGACAGGAGGTCAAAAGCGAAACGGCCCTCGGCGTTGCTGGTGGCCGTGTAGCGCGCACCTGTTGCGGAGTTTACGATCACAATGGATGCTTGGGTGATTCGGCCACTGGCTGAGTCAAAAACCGTGCCGCGGATTGCCCCGGTGGCGGAATCCTGAGCCGCGCTAGGTGAGAATGTCGTGATCGTGAATACGATTAGAGCTAAGAATACGGCTGTGCGCCTTGAGAACATAGAGTCGCCCCTGAGTACACATTGGATCTCGGAGGGACGACCCGGCCCGCGTTAACCGGACGCGTGGCAGGATTATCCACGGAGAAGGCCGAAGAGCTCATCCCAGTCGAGCGTGGCCGGAGACTTCTCCGTGGCTCAGGAGAAACCCAGGATTTGTATAGCATTCACGGGAGGATCGGGTCTGTGATCCGCACGAGATTTTTTTAAGTTGTTCCCGGAGTGGGAAAGAAGCGTTCACCACAGAGAGCACAGGGGAGTGCAGAGAATTCCACGGGCAGGACGCACTCTTACGTCGAAGCGGTCTCTCGTGGTATTTTCAATTTCCTTCCGGAAAAGAATGATTCGACCGTTCAAAGGCGTCCAACCAACGATTCCCGCGACCTGCTACGTGGACGAATCGGCACAGATCATTGGCGATGTCGTTTTGGGTGAGCACGCATCTATATGGATGAATGCCGTGTTGCGCGGCGACGTTCACGAGATTCGCGTCGGGGCCCATTCCAATATCCAGGACCACAGCGTCCTGCACGGAATGAAGCAGCAGTGGGGCGTTTATCTCGGCGAATATGTGACCGTCGGGCATTCTGTCACGTTGCACGGTTGTGTAATCGAGGATCGTTGCCTGATTGGCATGGGATCGATCATCTTGAATGGAGCGCGAATTGGTGCAGGTTCGATCATCGCCGCAGGAACGCTGATTCCGGAAAAGACGGTGGTTGAGCCGGGCTCGTTGTGGATGGGCTCTCCGGGAAAATTCCGGCGCAAGCTGGAGTCCGCAGAAGATGAGATGATCATGCGGTACGCCAAGAACTACCTTGGGTATAAGGATGAGTATTTGAGGGAGCAATAACAAATGTCATCCTGAGCGAAGTGTGGCCTTCGCGCGAAGGCGCGAAGGCCACGCGTAGTCGAAGGATCCCTCTAAGCTTGATGTCAAACTGCGGCGCGAAGTTGTTTCTAGCATTGGAACGAGAACTCCCTGATGCGTCGAATGTGCAGCCAAGCGTGTAGGGATCCTTCGACTCCGCGAGCTCATTCGAGCTCGCTCCGCTCAGGATGACAGAATAAAGGGACAAGATGATCAAGGCAGTCCGAGGAACGCGAGACCTTCTCCCGCCGGAGACAGCACTGTGGAACTTTGTCGAGACGACAGTGCGGGATGTGTTCCGCGCGTACAACTTCCAGGAAATTCGCACTCCCATTTTCGAGTCGACGGAGTTATTTTCCCGCGGCGTTGGCGACGAAACCGATATCGTCACCAAGGAAATGTATACATGGGATGATAAGGCTCGAGCTGCGTCCGAGAAGGGACAGTCACTTACACTTCGTCCCGAAAATACAGCTGGTGTCGTAAGGGCGTATATCGAGAATCATTTATGGGACCGAGGTCTTAACAAGCTTTACTACATTGGACCGCAGTTTCGACGAGAGCGTCCAGCAAAAGGTCGCTACCGCCAGTTTTACCAGATTGGCGCCGAGGTGATTGGACCTTCAACGGCCGGGAGCGAGTCTCCGGCTCGGGATGCGGAGGTTCTGGAGATGCTGGCCACGTTGCTGGATCGGCTCGGCATCACGGATTGGAACCTTGAGTTGAATTCTGTCGGCACACCCGCCGACCGCGCCGCTTTCAATGACGCTCTGCGCAAGGCGCTCGATCCCGTGAAAGAGAAGATGTGCGACGACTGCCAGCGGCGGGCGGTGACGAATCCACTGCGCGTGTTTGACTGCAAGGTGCCCGCGGATCAGCCAATCATCGAAACCCTGCCGCGCATTACTCAATTTCTCGGCGAAGACTCCCGCAAGCACTTTAAGGCCGTACAAGATATTCTGACCAAGGTGGGCGTTGGATTTTCGCTGAACGACCGGCTGGTTCGCGGACTGGACTATTACACCCGGACGGCGTTCGAGTTCACTCACGGCGCCTTGGGCGCGCAGAATGCGATCCTGGGCGGCGGGCGCTACGACGGATTGTCGGAAGCGCTCGGAGGACCTGCGGCGCCCGGCATTGGATTTGCGATCGGCGAAGACCGTCTGGTCATGTCGTTGCAAGAAAAATCTTCAGGGGAGAGCGTACTGCGTAAACCTGACGTCTACGTCGCTCCGATGGCAGGCATGAATGGAGAAGCGGCACGGCTGGCGCGGGAACTGCGCCGCCACGACATCGTGCTAGAGTTGGGCGATGACAGCTTCCGCATGAAGAAATCGTTTGAAGCCGCGACCAAGGTTGGAGCGAAATACATTCTGATCGTCGGCGAGAACGAAGTGAAGGCGGATGTGTTTTCGCTAAAGAATCTGGCCACCGGTGAACAGGTGTCGGTTCCGCGAGCCGAGTTAGTTGCGTGGATTCAGCGAGCGATTTCAGATTTGTGATCTTAAGATTTCAGATTTCTGACTTGGCTTAACGGGAGGGCCTGATGAAAAATTGCTTTGTAGCGTGTCTCGTGTTGTTCTGTGCGGTCTGCTCGGTGAGTGCACAGAACACGAATACAGTGGCGAAACCGTTGAGCCCGCTGGAGAAGACACTGGTCGATGCCGAGAAGAATTTTGTTGAAGCGGCGAAAAAGGGTGACCTCGCATTTTTCAAGCAGACGCTGACCAATGATTTTTCCTTCGTCGCCTTTGACGGGCAACTTTACGAGCGCCAGGACATGCTTGATCAGTTCGGCGGGGGCGGCCTGGATCTGCTGCCCTATGACATGAAGGTCGTTGCGGCCGGAGAAGGCGTTGCCATTGTGACCTACAACGTCGTGTTACGGGTGCCGGCCAGTGCGGATCAGGGGCCTCCTCCTCGTTACCAGCACTTCAGCACGGTTTGGGTGAAGCAAGGTGACGCATGGAAAATGAAATTCCAGCAAATGTCGGCTTCGCACTGGGGAGATTGGTAGAAAGCCAGAGGAATGTTCAAGGGAAGGAGCTTGCGCGTTCTTCGCGAGCCACAGCGGTTCTGATAAATCATGAAAAGAATTTACAGATTACTCGCACTTTCAGGTGTGATTGGATTGGGAGCCCTGTGCCTGCTTCAAAGGTCGGATGCGCAAGAAGTCAAGCCCTCCACCGATGCGCAATCGGCCGCGCCGGCGTATTCCGGCATGTACACCTTCCTGAAGGAAGGAGAATTTGTGCAAGTAACGGTGGAAGACGAAGGGCGCGTCACCGGTTTCATTTCACGATATGGTGACGGCGACAGTGACAAGGGAGCATTTCTCGATCAATTTTTCAAGACCGGAAAACTCGAAGGCAACAAGTTGAGTTTCACCACCGAGATCGTCCACGGCGTCGCCTTTGACTTTCGCGGAACCGTCGAACGCGGAGAAGGCAAGAATCCTGGAGATGATGCTTACTTCGTGATCAAGGGCACGCTAACGGAGAACGTCAGCGACGCAAGCAAGAAAGTGACCTCACACCCGCGCGACGTCGCCTTCAAGATGTTTCCCCAAGAGGCCGGGCCTGCCCCGGCTGCTCGAAACTAGGATTATTGTCCAGCGCGTATGGGGGAGAGACTCAGCCGGTTCGGCGCTTTCTTGCGCGATCCTTCTTGGCCGTAAATGAGGTCTGGGCTACCATCGGAATTCGACGATGCTTCGGCCAGAGTTTCCGCCAGGGCACGGTAAGAGCGGCTGATCTCCAGCCCTTCCTGCAGGACCACAGGAGTGCCGTGGTCGATCGACGGCGAAACGGCATGGAATGCGTTGGGAACCTTCCACAGAACCTTGCACTTGGTGACCTGCAGAATATCCTCATCGCTAAAACCGGGAATCTTCTTGTAGCGATTTAGAACCAGCCGCACACGATCGCGCCCCGTTCCCTCCTCGAGGAACGAGTGGATGCGGCCGGCGCACCACAATGACACCACATCGGTCTGCGCCACCACGAGCACCGCATTCGACAAATCGGACAAGAGGCGAGTCGTCGGGTCGAGACGGCTCGAAGCATCGACAATCACAAAGCGGTAATGATTGACCAGCAGGTCAAACAGCCGCGCCAGTTCTCCCGGTGTAGGTTCATTCGGGTAAGGTTGCTGCGGTCCGGCGAGCAGGTGCAATCCCTCTTTAGTCGGAGTCATTAGTCCGTCAAGCAGTGAACCATCCAGGCGATGGAGGTTCTGCAGGGCGTCGAGCACGCCGAATTGTGGCCGGAGATTGAGATGAAGCGCGGCATGACCGATGGGAGAAAAATCAAGCAGAACAACATCGCCGTGAGACTTCTGCAATGCTACCGCGGTGTTGACGGCTGCGGTCGTACAACCCGCGCCTCCCTTGGCACTGAGAAAGGTGAAAACCCGCGCCTTCCCAGCTCCCCCCAGGTTGCGCGTGCGGGCGGAACTGAACCGGGTTAACGCCTCCAGCAGGGCTTCGGCCCCCGCAGAGTGGTCGAGGTACTCACCCGCGCCAGCACGCATGCTCGCAACAATATTGGCGGGATGCGTCATCTCGCCGTTGGCGAAGATGGCGATCTGCAAGGTAGTGGCGCGAATCAGTTCGATCGCTCGGATCGCGCGCTGCGCATTCTGCGCGGGGACATCCACGATTACGACTTCCGCTCGGGAGTCTTGAAGCTGTCGTAGGATGGCGTCGGTGGGTGCAGAGGGATAGCCCGCATGACTGAAAACTTCTTGCCCGAGTTGGGTCGCTTCCAACCGCTCCTGTAGGGTGGATAGATGTTCCCGGTCTTCGGTCAGGAGGGCGACGGCAATCCCATGCATAGCGCGGTTCTCGCTGATTTCTCTCGGTGTTTGCATGTTAGAAAGAGAAGATGCTCCTCGCCAAGTGACCTAAGTAATGGATCGAGTTCGCAGACCTTTGCGATCTCCGCAATAATTCGAAGGCACGCGCCAAAATGACGGACGGCTGGAAGAGGATCGACAACGTAGAAGACGCCCTGAGGCCTTGCCTCGTTACGCACAATTGTAAGGCAGGCTCAGGTGGTTGGGAAGGTAGTTTTATAGTTTTTTGCTTAGAGAACGGCACCCTAAACTCCAAGGTAGACTTTTGCTTGAAGGTATCCCAAAACTGCCATGGATCCGGCCACCTGGGGGACAATGCACGTGAAGTCGAAGAAGGCCAAATCGGCTGAAGAAATCCGGCTATTCGCTAGCGCCTCCAAATGGGAGACTTGGCTGGAGAAGAATCATCGGGATTCTTCGGGCCTATGGCTACGGCTGGCCAAGAAGGAGTCGAAACTGCGGTCGTTGACCTATGTCGAGGCGCTCGAAGTCGCCTTATGCTATGGCTGGATCGATGGGCAGAAACGTGGTGAGAGCGAGCAGGCGTGGCTGCAGCGATTCCTGCCCCGTTCCGCAAGAAGCATCTGGTCGAAGATAAACCGGAATAAGGCGCTGGCTTTGATCGAGAGCAAGCGTATGACTCCGGCCGGCCAGGAGGTCGTTGACGCGGCCAAGAAGGCTGGGACGTGGGATGCCGCTTACGATTCGCCGAAAGTAGCCCAGATCCCGGAAGATTTCCGGCTAGCCCTGAATGCCCGTCCGCACGCTCGATTGTTTTTTGAGTCGCTTGACCGGGCGAACCGCTACGCAGTTCTTTTTCGGATTCAAACCGTGAAGAAAGCAGAGACGTGGACTCGGAAAATCGCCGAATTCATCGAGATGCTCGAAAGGCACGAGAAAATCCACGAACCGCGGAGAGCACCCGGTAGGTCGAAAGCGCACTTATGAAAAAGATCAAGATTGTTGGTGCCGGGCTAGCCGGGTCGGAAGCTGCTTGGCAGTGCTCTCGCCGCGGATTGGAGGTTGAACTGTTCGAAATGCGTCCCGTGCGTTCGACGCCGGCGCACCAAACGGGCGATTTCGCCGAACTGGTCTGCTCCAACTCACTGAAATCCGACAGCGAAAATACGGCCCCATGGCTTCTCAAGGAAGAAATGCGGCGGGCCCGATCGTTGTTGCTGTCGATTGCTCGTGAGTGCGCCGTGCCCGCGGGGCACGCCCTTGCTGTTGATCGTGTGACCTTCGCGTCCCGCGTGACTGAAGCAATTCTCCGTGATCCGCACATTAGCGTGCGCCGCGAGGAAGTGACGGGGATTGATGAGGCCGGGAACATCACCATCGTCGCCACGGGACCGCTCACTTCCGAGGCGCTGGCTGCCGAGATTGCGCGCTTGAGCCAGGACACGCGCAATGCCGAGCCTGCACAGGCTCCGCATCTCTACTTTTACGATTCCATTAGCCCGATCGTGGAGGCGGATTCTATCGACATGTCTCGCGTCTACATGGCGGCACGCTATGACAAAGGTACAGCCGACTACATTAATTGCCCGATGACGCCAGAGGAATACGCATGCTTCTATGATGCTCTGCTGGCCGCACAATCCGTGGAGGAACGTGATTGGGAGAAGCTGAACTACTTCGAGAGCTGCTTGCCCATCGAAGAGATTGCCCGGCGCGGGCGCGACACGCTCCGTTTTGGGCCGATGAAGCCGGTGGGTCTAAGAGATCCGCGTACGGGGAAAACGCCCTATGCCGTAGTGCAGTTACGGCAAGAGAATCTGCGTGCGGATTCCTACAACCTGGTCGGATTTCAGAACCATTTGAAGTTCGGTGAGCAAGGACGCGTGCTTCGTCTCATTCCGGGGCTCGAAAACGCGCGATTCCTTCGCTATGGGCAAATCCATCGCAACACCTACATCAACTCTCCGACGCTCTTACATCCTACGTTGCAGATGAAAGCGCATCCGGGAGTTTTCTTTGCGGGACAGATTTGCGGCGTGGAAGGTTACGTCGAGTCGATCGCGACCGGTTTGATGGCCGGCATATACGCGGCCGCCCTGGCGGAAGGTACACCATTGAATCCGGCGCCGCGTGCGTCCGCATTCGGCTCTCTCTCGCATTACGTGACTCACGCCGATGCTCGGAACTTCCAGCCGGCGAACATCACCTTCGATCTGCTGCCCCCACTGGAAAGAAAAATCCGCGACCGCAAAGAGCGGCATCGGCTGCAATGTGAATTGGCCCTGAAAGAGTTTGATGGCTGGCTAGAGAGCGCCGCCCCGATTCGCGTATAACTCCAGACCCCAAAGCATTAAGAAACACAGCCCTTCTGGTTCCTGCGGCTGCCTAATCTTTTCTGCAACAAAAAGCTCGCCAGTTCCGTATCTAGAACCGTGGGTATCGAAGGATGACCTTCTCCGCTGGGCCTCGTCCAAGCTGATGGCATGACTCTACGCGATCTCGTTTTCGATGTGCTCCGGACCTTGTGGTCCCATAAGCTGCGGGCCTTTCTCACTATGTTCGGGATAGCCTGGGGCATTGTCTCCATTGTCCTCATGGTTGCCGCTGGAGAGGGGCTGCGCAAGGGACAGGCAGAGCAGGCGCGAAACCTTGGCAAGGACGTGATGATCGTCTTCCATGGCCGCACCAGCCTGCAGGCGGGGGGGACGCATGCGGGGCGTGTGGTGCGCTGGGACGCTCAGGATGTTCCCGTGGTGCAGTCGGAATCCCCCGATTGCGAATACGCAATTCCCGAGCTTGAGCAAGACACGGTCCGCACGCACTCCAACTTCAATAATGCTGCGTTTACGGTAACGGGCTCGTATCCGCCCTTTGGATACATTCGCAGCCTCGATGTCGGCGCCGGGCGCTTTTACGATTGGGACGACATGCGCGAGGCGCGCCGGGTTGCGTTTCTCGGTTCGGACGCAGCCAAGCAATTGTTTCCGGGACGAGATCCGGTGAATGAAAACATCTACCTGAACGACTTTCCCTACACAGTTGTCGGTGTGATGGCCAAGAAGAAGCAGGACTCGAGCTACGATGGATGGGATGTGAACAAAGTATTTGTGCCATTTACAGCGATGCGCCGCGATTTTCCGGATAAGCCTCCGGGTACGGACTCCACGTTCGATCAGCTGCTGGTCACGCCGAAATCGGTGGATCAGCATGAAGCCTGCAAGCACGAAGTACGCGTCGCACTCGCCCGCATGCACCGTTACGATCCGAGAGACAAAGAAGCCTGCCCGATCTGGGACACGGTGCAGGAGGCACAAGCATTCAAAACCATGACCGATGGCATGAAGTTCTTTCTAGGGGCAGTCGGCATTGTGACGTTGCTCCTCGGTGGCATCGGAGTTATGAATGTCATGCTCGTCGCGGTGCGCGAGCGAACGCGCGAGATTGGTGTGCGCAAGGCAATCGGAGCTCCTGCCGGGACAATCCTGCGGCAGTTCTTTATCGAAGCCCTGATCATTGCGCTTCTGAGCGGTGGGATCGGCCTCGGCATCGCCTTCGGATTCTGTGCGTTGGTGAACATGCTTCCCATGCCGGATTTCTTTGCCGGCCTGATTCCCAGTTGGAGTTCCGGCCTGATAGCCGCAGGACTCCTCGGAGCCATCGCTGTCGGAGCAGCGCTCTATCCCGCAAGGCGAGCGGCCTCGATCGATCCGATCGAGGCTTTACGGTATGAGGCGGGGGGATAGGGTTACCTTCGTGAACCTTAGTGCCCTTAGTGGTTATAGATTTTTCTAAAGATGCTGATCGAAATCATCCTCGAAGCCTGGGTCGCGTTAAAGCGGAACGTAACGCGAAGTTTGCTCACCATGCTCGGCATTGTCTGGGGCATTGCCACGGTTACGCTCTTGATTGCATACGGCAGCAGCTTTCGCAGTGTTCTCGTGCATGGTTTCGACGCATTCGGGAAGAGCGTCGTCATCTGTTGGCCGCAGCAGACCAGCGAGCAACCTGGAGGCCAGCGCGCTGGTAAGAAAGTCGTCCTGGAGCAGGCCGACCTCGACATGGTCAAGGCCACCGCCCCGCTGGTAAAGCACGTTTGCCTCGAGACTGTGCGCCGGCCGGGAATTGCCTATGGAGATCGCATGGTCGGAACGGCACCCGTCCGCGGCGTCTGTCCCGAATACGGCGAGATGCGGAACGAAGTGCCGTCCGAAGGCCGCTGGATCGATGCGGAAGATGAACTGGAGCGCCGCCGCGTGATTTTCCTTGGCGGACGCCTCAAGGAACAGCTCTTCAGCGGCCGCCCCGCCGTGGGCGAGACCGTACAGGTTTCCGGCGTACGTTTCACTGTGGTGGGCGTGATGAAGCGGAAAATTCAGCTCAGCAATTATTTTTCCAGCGACGACGATTCCTCGTGGATTCCTTACTCCGCCGCGGGGGATCTCTGGAACACGCGCTACGCCGCCGTGATGGTGTTCGAACCGATCGCTCCGCAGTTCGAAAAGAAAGCCATGGCGCAAGTTCTGGCAGCCGTTGCTACCCGCCAGAATTTCTCTCCCACCGATCCCAAAGCCTTCCAGATGTTTGGCCGGGACGAATTTCGGCCCGTGATTGATGCTCTGACGATCGGATTGCAGGTTCTATTGACGTTCATTGGAACGCTCACGCTCGGCATCGGCGGTGTCGGCGTGATGAATATTATGCTGGTCTCCGTGGATGAACGCATTCGAGAGATCGGCCTGCGCCGGGCCCTCGGTGCGCGCAAGCACCATATCAAACTGCAGTTCCTGGCCGAGACGCTGCTTATTATGGTCCTGGGCGGAGCGATCGGCGTGCTGCTTTCTTATTTCATTGCCTGGGCGGTGGGCACTCTCCCTCTGATGGGTCCGCTCTTTGAGGATGACTCTGGCCAGGCTGATATTCACCTGCGGATCTCGATGATGACCGTGTTGCTTTCCGGCGCCGTGTTGCTGTTTGTGGGAGTGGTGAGCGGACTGGTCCCGGCTCTGCGCGCCTCGAAGCTTGATCCAGTGGAAGCTCTGCGCTACGAGTAATGCGATTTGCTATTTGCCCATCTGCGCGGTTCGCAGTACCTTGCTGCTGAGGGCTTTTCCCCGAGGTGCACTTTGCCGATTTCCGCGGTTGACACCATCAATCTCGCGTTTCAGCACACCAAGCGGCAACTCGTGCAACCCTTCCGCTTCTGGCAGTGGGCGCGGTTAGCTTTTGTCGGCTTGCTGGCGGGAGAACTGGGCTCAGGTGGAAATTTCAATCCCGGCTCCTTCAATCCGGCTCGCCAACCCGGCCTCCATCGTCCCGCGTGGGGGCAGATGATCCCCAAAATCGATCCTTCAATTTTGGTGGGGCTGATCACGGTAATCATTGTTACTGGGCTCGTCTTTGTGCTGGTAATGACCTACATCAGCAGCGTCATGCGATTCATTCTGTTCGACAGCGTGCTGAGGCGGGAATGCCATATTCGTGAGGGCTGGAATCGTCGACAAGACTCTGGCTGGAAATATTTCCTCTGGCAGTTGGGATTCATGTTGTTCACCTGGGGCGTGGCCATCATCTTGATTGGCGTGCCCGCAGCCTTCGCCTTCAGCATGGGATGGTTCAATCCTCCTCGCGCTCACATTCTGCAGTTGGTGCTGGGCGGCATAGTCGTCGTCGGTCTGCTTCTGATTTTCATGATTGGGATCGCCGTGGTGTACGTGCTGACCAAAGATTTTGTCATACCGCAGATGGCGCTTGAAGGCATCAGCGCGATCGAGGGCTGGCGCCGGCTCTGGCCAATGATCCAGGCGGAATCGGGAGGCTATGCGGTTTACATTCTGATGAAGATCGCGCTCTCCATTGGGGCCGGCATTGTGATTGGAATCGTAACGCTCATTCTTGGCCTGATCGTTGCCATCCCGGCCGTAGGAGTGATCATCGCCGGTGTATTCGCCGGAAAGAGCGCTGGACTCACGTGGAATGTATTCACGATAACGGCTATCGTGATCGCCGGGTGCATTTTCCTGGCGATCATTCTGTTTGTAACTTCGTTGATCTCGGTGCCCGCGATCGTATTCTTCCCGGCGTACGCCATGTATTTCTTCGCGCCACGCTACCGGCCATTGAGCCTGGCGCTGTACCCACCACCGCCGAACTCAATGGTGACAACTGAGGCTGGTCCTCCGCCAGAGCCACCCCCGTTGCTGCCTGCTCCAGAACCTGCGGGATAAGTGTGAAGCGATTCAGGGTTGGACGGACTTTAGCTTGGTTTTCCCGTGTGGCCACGAGAAGCGTCGCCCCACAATACACTTCACGATCAAATGATCGGTGGAGCGGGTTGTCCCGACACCAACTCCGAAATTGAACTCCCATTGCGGAGCGAAATCGACGTCAATGGAAGGGAAGAATTGCTGCTGCTGATCTCGCAGGGCGTCGAATCCTGACAGCGACCCGTAAGCCGCGTAATACTCCAGCCCTCCCGCGATTTTTTTGGTCAGATCGTAGCTGAACTTCGCATTGGGCGAGAACCCCACACCCTGATTCACGCCGGGTCCGTGAAACGACCGGTCCAACGCGGGATTGAACGCTAGATACCAGCGCCCAATTTTTCTGTCGATGATCGGGCGAATCTCCCAAGTCCATGTGTCGGGAGAGAAAGCGGCACGCTGATATCCAATCTCCGTCGATAAACTCACGCCGACCGGCCAGTGCCATTTCTCGGGAACGCGCACCCGGGGACGTATATGATCTCCCACCCACTGCCACCCTCCGTCGGGTTGGATGCTGGAAAAAACGTAGAAGCCAACTTCCGACCACGCGTTGATGCCTTGGGTGATTTCGAGCGTTTCATGCATGGCATGATTCGTGGGAAGCACGCCATCCTGCACCGTTTTACTGCCATCGACGGTGAAGTTGGAGTGAACCTCGACCATGGTGGAGCGTGGGGCCGCGGTTTCCGAGCCGTAGACCTGAATTTCGTAGTTGTCCTGAGCCCGCGTGAGGGGTGCTACCAGCATGATGGCGAATACTACAAGAACGTAGGGTCGCGAACGGAGGCTCATGAGAGTCAAAAATTATGGGCCGGTGTTCCCCATGCGGCCCGTGACTCCATCATGCACGGTCGTGCGCTCGGGACGCAAACGCCATGGGATTCGTGTAGTGCGATCGAGTGATTCGACGTTACGAGTTGCCGATTTCACCCCTGTGTTCCTCTGTGTCCCCCGTGGTTAAAGCCTTTGACTTGCTTGCCCATCCCCGAAATTCGAAGCCGGATCGACGCACGATAGAACGATCGCGATTTTTCAACGCACGAGTTGTCTGGGAACTCCAGTCTCGCGTGAGGTGTCTGATGTTGCAGACGCGCGCGTGTCCGACTGGAGCGATTCCCATGGCTTTCTCAATGGCAGGCGGCGGTGCGTCTGGACCGCAGATTAACGTCACACCCCTGATCGACGTGCTGTTGACGTTGATCATCATGTTCATGTTGGTGGTCTCGATGGATAAGGAGTATCAGGAAAAGACGCAGATCCCGCAACCGGATCAGAAACAAACAGCGGTCGAAACACAATCACGCACGATTGTCATCCAAGTGGTCTGGACAACGCAGGGTACACCACCGACGGTCAAGATCAATCAGGACGATGTGAGTTGGGGAGATCTGGAGACAAGGCTGGCCCAGATCTACCTGACACGTGCTGAGAAAGTTGCCTTTGTGCGCGGCGATGCCGACGTGGACTTTCAATACGTGGCGGAAGTGATAGACCTGGCGCACCACGCCGGCGTGCAGCGGATCGGTCTGCTTACGAAGGAGCCAGATGCTGGCAGGGGAGTAACTGGATTCTGCTAATCCCGCGCCCGGTTCTTGATCCAGATCGGCGTACCGACGAACCCGAAGGCCTCACGAATCTGATTTTCCAGGAAGCGCTGATAGGAGAAGTGTAGCTTCACGGCGCGATTGGTGAAGAGCACGAACGTCGGCGGAGCGACCGAGGCCTGCGTCATGTAGAGAATCTTCACTCGCTGGCGCATGGGGACCGAGGCGCGTTCGAAGTCGACATGTTCGAGAAAGCGGTTCATTTCGGACGTGGTCACTCGCTTGCGGCGTTCGGTCGCCACCTCTTCGAGAAGCGGGAAGATCTTCTCGGTGCCCTTGCCGGTCTGGGCGGAGATGAACACGATCGGCGCATAGTTCAGAAACTTCAGTTCGTAGCGCAGACGCTCCTCGTACGCGTCGCGATCGCCAGGCCGCTTCGATCTCGCGCATCCGCTCGGCCTTAGTGGGCCGCGCTGATTTCTGCTTTCCGCTGATCATCAGATCCCACTTGTTGACCACGATAATGATCGATCGTCCGCTCTCGTGCGCGTATCCTGCGATCGAGGCATCGAGTTGGCTGACGCCCTCGGTCGCGTCGATGACCAGCAGCGCAATATCCGCGGCCTCCAGATGCTTGCGCGCCATCACCACTGAAAGCTTTTCCGCCATCAGGTGAGTCTTGCCTTTGCGGCGAATGCCCGCCGTATCGATGAAGCGAAATTTACGGCCGTTGTGCTCGACCACTTCGTCGACCGCATCCCGGGTGGTGCCGGGGATCGGGGAAACAATGGCGCGATCGGACGCAGTAAGGCAGTTCAGCAGCGTCGACTTGCCCACGTTGGGATGGCCAATGATTGCGACCTTGACCTCCCGCGCGGCCGGTTCGTCGCCAGTCGCAGCTTGCTCCTGTCTTGGGTTCCTCTGTGTCCTCCGTGTCCTCTGTGGTGAAAGGTCTTGGCAGAACAGCCACGACGGCATCGAGCAAATCGTCAATCCCGCGCCCGTGTTCCGCGGAGATAGGAAACATCTCGCGGAATTCCGAGACGGTGAAATTCGTCAATCAGGGACGACTGCTTCTCGCTATCGACCTTATTGACCGCGAGGAAAAGTGGCCGGTTGGCCTTGCGCAGCAGGCGCGCGAGCTCGAGGTCGGGACCCGCCAACTCGGTGCGTCCATCGACGACCATCACGATGACAGCGGCTTCATCGAACGCAACCCGGGCCTGACGATAGATCTCCGACGGAATCAACTCCTTGTCTTCAGGAAGGATTCCGCCCGTATCCACGATGCGCAGCTTCCGTCCCTCCCACTCCGCGTCGCCATAGAGCCGGTCGCGAGTGATGCCAGGCTCGTCTCCCGACGATGGCTCGGCGCGAGCCCACAATCCGGTTGAAGAGCGTGGACTTGCCCACGTTGGGCCGACCCACAATGGCAATGGTCGGAATGCCCGCGGCGGTGGTGGCGAGTGTGCTGCTCGAGTTGTAGGTAGGCTGAGTCAAAATTGGACGATGCTCATGTGGGGACAGCCGCCGTCGGCTGTCCGCGGATCGAAGACCCGAATGCAGCGCGCCGCGAAAGCCCGGAATCGCTATTATAGAGACTCCCGTGCCTCTCAGTTCCCAGCCCGCCTCTTCCGCTCCACCGAGCCGTCCCGTGCCAAGCGGCAAGGACGCGTCGCTGTACCAGTTCTTCGCCCCGGGCGGGGTGCTCTCGCACACCCATCCTGCCTACGAATTTCGCCGTGGCCAGTTGCAGATGGCGCAGGCGCGTCGAACAAGCGCTGGAGGAGAAGCGGCACCTCATCGTGGAAGCCGGCACCGGCACCGGCAAGACGCTGGCGTATCTGCTGCCCGTGATTCGTTCCGGCAAGCGCGTCATCATCTCGACGGGCACCAAGAATCTGCAGGAACAACTCTTCTACAAAGACGTACCTTTCCTTGAGCAGGCCCTTTATGGCGACGCGAGTTCGCGCCTCTCAGTCTGTTACATGAAAGGTCGCAACAACTATCTGTGCCGCAAGAAGCTTTACGACCTCACCGATCAGCCGGTGCTCAGCGGACTGGAGGAGATTGAGCAGTATCGCGCAATTGCGGCGTGGGAAAAGAACACCGCGACCGGCGATCGCGCCGAACTAGCCGAACTTCCCGAGGCCAGCCTGCTCTGGCACAAACTCGACGCACGCGCCGAAACCTGCACGGGCCAGAAATGCAGTGAGTGGCAACGCTGCTTCATCACGGAAATGCGTCGCGAGGCGATGGAAAGCGACATCATCATCGTCAACCATCACCTCTTCTTTGCCGATCTCGCCATCAAGTTGCAGGCGGAGGGCGCTCCTGACGCGGGGATCCTGCCCGAAGCGGCAGCCGTGATCTTCGACGAAGCCCACGAACTGGAAGACGTCGCTGGAAACTATTTCGGTATTTCGGTCAGCAACCTGCGAGTGGAAGAGCTGGCGCGCGACATCGAGCACTCGATGCAGCACAACCAGATGCTGTCGGCGTCACTCTCGGGTGCGGTTGGAAGCCTGCGCGATCGGTCACAACTATTCTTTTCGCTATTACCGGCCGGAGACGGACGCTTTGCCTTTGAAAGTCGCCGCGAATTCCTCGAGGAGAACGGAGACGAGTTCCTGGCCTTCAATCAGGCTCTGACCCGCCTGGCAGGAGAACTGGAAGCCTTGCCGCAAAAGCCAGAAGAAGTGTTCAATTTCGTCCGTCGCGCGCAGGAGATTCAGGTGCAGCTCGGCTATGCCATGGAGTCAGAAGATCGCAACACAGTCTTCTGGATCGAGCGGCGAGGAAGGTTCTCACCACAGAGGCACCGAGACACGGAGAAAATAAAAGAGACTTCTCACGGCCGCCAGCATGTCTTTCTCCAGGCCACGCCGATCGATGTCGGCCCCATCCTGCGCGAGTGTTTATGGTCCAAACTGGAATGCGCTGTGCTGACCTCGGCCACGCTGGCTGTCGGCGGAGGCTTCGAATACATCCGCAAGCGCCTCGGCATGGAACACGCGCGCGAATCGGTCCTGCCCTCGCACTTCGACTACGAAAGCCAGGCCGTCTTGTATGTTCCGCCCGATCTCCCCGATCCGCGAACTGCCGCAATTCACGGCACAGGCCGCCGGTCGTATTCGTAAGCTCTTGGAGATTACGCGCGGCCGGGCCTTTGTGCTCTTCACCAGCTACGCGCAAATGAATGACATCCACCAGCGCCTGCTGGGGGAAGTCGAGTTCCCGTTGCTTCGCCAGGGCGACGCTCCGAAAAGTGCCTTGCTCGAAGAATTTCGCCTGACGCCGAATGCCGTGCTGTTCGCAACATCTTCCTTTTGGCAGGGCGTCGATGTGCAAGGCGAGCAGTTGAGCTGCGTGATTATCGACCGCCTGCCATTTGCCGTGCCCAGCGATCCGGTGGTCGCCGCACGGGTCAAGGCCATCGACGCCGACGGGGGCAATGCATTCTTTCAATATCAGGTGCCGGCTGCGGTCATCACGCTCAAACAAGGCTTTGGACGCCTGATCCGCTCGCTCCACGATCGCGGGCTACTGGTGCTGCTCGACAATCGCATCTTGAAAAAGCAGTACGGCCGCGTTTTCATTGAGAGCTTGCCGAACTATAAGAAGACGACCGACCTGCGGGTTGTGGAAGAGTTCTTCGGGTTCGGAGAATAACCCTCCGCGCTATCTGTCATCCCGAGCGAAACGCAATTGCCGTTTGTTCGGCAATTCTGTGTAGTCGAGAGCCTGCCCTGAGCTTGCCGAAGGGGACCATGTGTTCTCGCGGGCGACACTGAATCAGAGATCCCCTAGACATACTCCCGTTCCGCCTTGCGGATCGCCTTGTAGCGCGCAAATGCTTTCCGTTCGTCCTCGAGCCCCAGAGCCGAGCGAAGTGTACTTCCTCGAAACGTGTGCGCCAGCATTTTTGGAGAGTGCGTCAGAACAAACCAGGGGTCATGACGAAACACGGCGGGCACGTGACGAGTTTTGATCCAGCGTTCGGCCTTCCAGCGCAGAAACTCTACTTCTTCCGCCGACAAGTGCTGGGTGCGCACGACCGCAGTCGTTCCGTCGTACTCTTCCAGGCATTCGTTCTGGATCAGCCCTTGGTCGCGGAACTCCTTACTCATCGGTGTTCGGGGATACGGCGTGGGATGCTGAATGTACGGCCAGTCGACGTAGTGCCGGGCAAATTCGAGATTGGCCTCGATCGATTCGCGTGTGTCTTCGGGATTGCCCACGATTAATCCTCCGACCACATACATTCCATTGCGATGCAGATACTCGATTGCCTTTAAGGTTGCATTGCCGGTTGGGTTGCCATTGTTCCGTGCTGTGTTCTTCGCCGTGGCGCGAAGAAAATCGAGATCGCCTTCCAGAATGTTTTCGATTCCCAGAAAGACATAACGAAATCCGGCGCGTTTCATCACAGGCGCCAAGGTCTCGCCATGGTTGGCGATCGACGACGTCATGGCCTGTACGAAGTAGTCGAGGTCATTGAGCCCGGCGGCGATGATGGCTTCGCACAAGGCCTCAAAGCGCTTCACGTTGAGCATGATGTTGTCGTCCACGAGAAAAATGGTGCGGGCTCCGTGGTCGCGGGCGTCGCGAATGTCGGCAATTACACGGTCAAACGAGTAAGTAAAGAAATTCCGGCCGCGCATTTCGATAATCGAGCAGAAGCTGCAGTCGTAAGTGCACCCCCGCGAAGTTTCGATCACATCCACTTTTCTGCCCAGGAATGTGTAGCCCTGAAGCACGCGCGCTCCCCGCTTGGGCAGGCGAATTTCTCCATCCTCCAGTTTGTGCGGGGGACGTGCAGGGTTGTGCACCCAACCGCCAGCGCCGTCGCGGAGAGAGAGGCCGCCAACGGACTCAACGCGGTTGCCGTTCTGGATCGCACGGATCAGATCACGGAATGTGATCTCGCCTTCGCCTCGAACCAGATAGTCCACGTCAAGCGACTCATAGGCTTCCGGGGCAAGGCTCGGGTCATAGCCGCCGACCACAATCCTCGCCTCCGGTGTCAGTAGACGCACGAGTTCGATGATGCGCTCTGCTGACCGCCGCTGGAACGTCATAATTGACAGGCCGACAATGTCGGGATTTAACTCGCGTACCAGGCGGGTCACGGTTTCGCGCACACTCTGCTGAACCAGGATGAGATCGGCAACCGCCACCCGGTGCTGCGGGTCAATATTTCCCGCAATCGAAGTCAGGCCACCATTGGGCATACGGATCGCGAGCGACGGCATATGCTCGAACGAATCCGGCATAGAAAGCAACAGGACGTTCATCACAAATGTCCTTAGACTGAATTAAAAACTACCGGGGTCTAGACGATTCGGCGCGGGCGAACAATGAAGAGATTGTAGCGCGGCCTGACTATTTCAGCAGCCGCATTCCTGATCCAGTCGTTGCCTTCTGATCGAACGTGAAAGTGTTCAGGCATCCTGCCGCATCACCGCATCGTTCGATAAGGCAATCCGCGAAATCCGCGTTGCCGTCGGCGAAGCTCCTTAAAGCCTGCCAAACTACTTCGGCGTGCTCCACAATCAGCTCTTTACTTCTCAATAACGTCTCCAAAACTTGCAGGATCTCGCTCTTTTTGAATCCGTAGCAACTCTCGAGAACCCAGACCAATTCCGTTATGACGACAAGGGATAGAAATCCTGGGCCTTCCTGTGAAAGAGAGTGAAACAGTTTTATTGCCGCTGCGGCTTGGGCATGATCGTCGTGAGTCAGATAGCGGACCACGATGTTCGTATCGAGCCCAATCATCGTAATCCGGACGCTCGTCGGACGATCGCTGTATTCATGTCCTCAACCGAAACGGCCTTGTTCTGCTTACCCCGAAACAGCCCCTCCAACTCGCGGACAGAGCGAGTAGCAGCAACAATGGCGAATTTACCTTTTTCCACTTCCACGAATTCGATGCGATCCCCAGTGTCAACGCCTAGTGCGGTGCGGACCTGCACAGGAATTGTGATCTGTCCCTTCGAAGTGAGGGTTGCGGAGGCCAAAGGGGTACCTTTCCTTTTTCCGAATTCCTTACCTAATTGTAAGGATTCTCTGGTCGATAGTCAATTGCTGGCTTATCTCGCCAATTGCAAGATCTGTACCTCAATTCCCGATGGTTGCTGCCTGCTGTGATACACCCGTTCGGTAGCCCTCACGAAATCTGCGAGCTTTGCATCCGGAATGTTGACGAAGGTTTGCGGATTGCGGTCGGTCAATGGGAACCAGGAACTCTGCACTTGTACCATGATCCGGTGGCCGCGCCGGAAGGTGTGATTCACGTCCGGCATGGTGAAGTGCACCTCTTCGACTTTACCGGGCGTGAAGGGTTCCGGCTTTTCAAAGCTGTGGCGGAATTTTCCACGAAACGGTTCTCCGCGGACTAGTTGTTGATATCCGCCCATCGTGAACCCAGGCGCTGCCACATCTGTATGCGGTTTCTCTTTTTCGTCGGGTCCCGCTTCATCCTGCTTGCTCTCGGGGTAGTCAGCGGGATAAACATCGATCAACTTCACATCCCAGTCAGAGTCCGTTCCACTGGTTGAAACGAACAGCCGCGGCGAGATGGGACCGACGATGGTCACATCTTCCTGCAATACCGGCGATTGATAGACCAACACATCGGTACGGCTGGATGCAAAGCGCTGGTCCGAAACCATGTATTCCTGCGGCACATCCAGGTCCGCATAGTTCACGAACGGCACAGGCTTTGCCGGATCGCTTACATACTCATCGAACGCCGCTGGTTCATCCGGAGCTTCGAATGACAAAGCGCCATTTCTATGAAAATACAGAATCTTGCGTTCAGCATCTTTTGGCGGCCACGAAGAATATTGTCGCCAGACATTGGTTCCGGTCTCAAACACGTACGCCTTTGGCAGCTTGGCGTCGCCGCTCCCCTTTAGATACTGCTCGAAGAATGGGAAGAGAATGTTCTTCCTGTAGTACTCTCCCGTTTTCGAGGCAAATTCCACGCGGCCCAAATGCTCTCCGTCATACCACCCCCACCCTCCGTGTACCCAGGGCCCAATCACAAGGCCGTTGAAGATTCCAGTATTGTTTTGGTCAATGGAATGGAACGTGGTAAATGGCCCTTGCAGATCCTCGGCATCGAACCACCCGCCGACGGTCAACACCGCGCAGTGAATATTTTTCATGTGTGGTGCCAGGTTGCGTACCTTCCAATAGGCATCGTAGGTGTCGTGCTGCACCTGGTCGTCCCACAGAGCACTCTTGCCTTCGAGATACTTCCTCAGGTTTCCTAGAGGCCCAACGTTTAAATAAAACTCGTACGCATCCTTCGTTCCCCAGTCGAAGGGCACATAAGCTTTCGGCGGCAGTTGCGGGTTTTCCTGTGGCTTGAATGCGCTGTAGAAGCCAAAATTAGCGGCCAGCATGAACGCGCCACCGTGATACGCATCGTCTCCCATGAAAAGATCGGTCATCGGCGCCTGTGGCGACGCAGCCTTCAATGCCGGATGCGAGTCGATAATGCTGGCCGATGTGAAGAACCCGGGATAGGAAATTCCCCAAATGCCAGCGTTGCCATTGTTGTTCTGCACATTTTTCAGCAGCCAGTCGATGGTGTCATACAGATCGCTGCTGTCGTCCACATCTCGTTTGGAATTTTTATCGTCGATGTGCGGCTGCATTTCGAGAAATTGCCCCTCCGACATATATCTGCCCCGCACATCCTGAAACACGAAGATGTACCCGGCCTTGTCGAAGTCCGGGGAGGGTCCGAGTTGCGTGCGGTACAGATCAACGCCGTAAGGCGCAACGCTGTAGGGTGTGCGATCAATCAGAAAAGGATACGCGTGGGAGCTGTCCTTGGGCACATACACTGACGTGAACAGGTGTGCGCCGTCCCGCATTGGAATCCGGTATTCGTATTTTGTGTAGTGTTCCTTGACGTCATAATCGGGGGCGTCTCGACGGTTCTGTGAGATGAGGCTGGTAGTGAGGGTAATTATCCACAAGAACATCCACAACTGGCGTCGAAACATGCGCTCTCCCGAAACAGTTATAGGGGCCTAGGCAAACTACATTCGGCCGATCCAGCGAGTCAAGCCGCCTACTCGGCGCCGCCACTAGGCAGTACAATAATAAATTGGAATTGAGCTAAGAGCGCCCCGGGGGATCATGTTCGAAGTCACCGTCGAAGATACGTTTGCGGCAGGCCATTACCTGCGCAATTACAAAGGCAAGTGCGAGAATCCGCACGGCCACAACTACAAGATCAGGGTCACCCTGGCCGGTACGGACCTTGATAAAGCCGGACTCCTTCTCGATTTCAAGGATCTGCGCGAGGTCATGAGGCATGTCATTGAGCGCCTCGATCATCAGATGATCAACGACATCGAGCCGTTCACCCAGATCAATCCGTCGGCGGAGAATCTGGCCAAGTATTTTTATGATGAATCGAATACGCGCCTCCAGGCCGTGACCAAAGGTCGCGTTCGCGTGAAGGATGTGACGGTTTTCGAAACCGATACGACCACCGCCAAATACAGCGAGTAAAGCTTTCACGGTTTCGAGCAACGAACACTGAGCTATGAGTGCACCGCGAGGGCTCGGTCACTGCTCAACGCTCATTACCCACAGCCGCTACGCACGTGATGCAGATAACCGAGATCTACAAATCGTTGCAAGGCGAATCGACGTACGCGGGACTCCCTTGCGTCTTCGTGCGTCTGACCGGTTGCAACCTGCGTTGCGATTGGTGCGACAGCGAATACACATTCCAAGACGGACGGAAAATGAGTTCCGACGACGTGATGGACGAAGTCAGCCGTTTAAGCCCTTCGCGCGGCCTTGTCGAAATCACGGGTGGCGAGCCGATGCTGCAGGAGCGGGAGGTCGTTCCCCTGATGCAGCGCCTCGTCGATGACGGCTATTCAGTCCTGCTCGAAACAAGTGGAGAGCGCCCTCTCGTGCATGTTCCTCGCGAGGTCACTAAAATTGTGGATGTGAAGTGTCCTCACTCCGGCGAGGGGGACACGTTCCACCTCGAAAACCTGAAAGCTTTGACCACAAGGGATGAGCTGAAGTTCGTCCTGAGCAGCCGCACGGACTATGAGTTTGCCTGTACTTTCGTCCAGCAACACAACCTTGCGGGACAGGTGAACGCGATTCTCTTTTCTCCCGCATTCCGCAAGGACGCGACCGGCGCCCGCGACAGCTCCCATTGCCTGCTCGATCCTCAGCAGCTCGCTGAATGGATGATCGCCGACGACATCCCCGCCCGCCTCGGACTGCAATTACATAAGTTCATCTGGGATCCCGCGGTGAAGGGAGTGTGAGAATCATTGATGGTCGATTGTTGATTGCCGATCGAAGAACCTCAGCCGTTGAGTTTCCCATTCAACAATCAATAATCAAAATCTCGAAACTAATCCATGATGACTTCTCCCAAGACCCGGGCGGTTGTCCTCTTGAGTGGGGGTATGGATTCCGCCGTCTGCGCCGCCCTTGCCGTTCGCGACCACGAAGCGGCCGCGGTTCACGTCAGCTACGGCCAGCGAACCGAGGAGCGCGAACGCCAGTCTTTTCTCGCCATCTGCCGGCGCCTCAAAATACCCGACCGGCTTATGGTTCGGAACGAATCCTTAAGGATCATTGGCGGTTCTGCCCTGACCGATCAGTCTATTGCTGTGCCGCAAGCTGAGACCGTCGGCCAGTCTGTTCCCGCCACCTACGTACCCTTTCGCAATGCCCATTTCCTGGCGGTCGCCGTCAGTTGGGCTGAGGTGCTGGGTGCCGAAAAGGTGTACATTGGGGCGGTTGAACCCGATAGTTCCGGATATCCCGATTGCCGGCCGGCCTATTACAAAGCCTTTAATGACGTGGTGAAAACGGGTACCAGGGATGGCAGCATTGAAATTGTGACTCCGCTCATTGCCATGCGAAAAGTCGAGATTGTGCGTCTCGGCCTTGAACTGGGTGCGCCCTTCGATTTAACTTGGTCATGTTACAGCCGCGAGGATCAGGCCTGTGGAGTCTGCGATAGCTGTGCGCTTCGCTTGCGCGCTTTCGAGGCTGCGGGAGTTCGCGATCCGATTCCATATGCGGCACGCTGATCTGTGGTTGTGAATGCCTAACTGTGCCATGGAGCATCTGAGGCTGCTTGCAGGTCGTTGTCGGGATTTCGTCTTACAAATATTTCTTTGCCGGGAGGCAAAATGAGAAAGCACTTCGCAATTATGGTACTCGCGTTTCTGGCGTTGGGACTGTGTGCGCCGCCGGTCTTCGCCCAGGCGTCCGGATCCGTGAAAGGCACCTGCAAAGACGCAGAAGGGAAACCAATCGTAGGTGCCGTTGTCGTCTACGAAAACCAGGACAATGGTCAGAAATACACCCTGAAAACAAATGGCAAGGGAGAGTACTTCTCGTTGGGCCTCAGTCCGGGCAAGTACAAACTCACTTTATACAAGACCCCAGATGACCAAAAAGCCGGCAAGGAGTTGTATCACATAGGCGGTATCCAGCTTTCACTGGACGAAAATACTCAGGACATCGACTTAAAGAAAGAGGCGGAGGCCGCCGCCAAGGGCCAGGGTCTGACTCCCGAGCAGTTGAAGCAGATGCAGGAAGCCCAGGCTAAGCAGCAAAAGGAAGTCACCACGGTGAAGTCGCTGAACGAAAAGTTGAGCGCCGCCAAGACCGCCGCGGATGCGGGTGACTTCGATACTGCCATCGCCGCCCTCACCGAAGCCAACCAGATGGATCCTTCGCGCGATCTGGTCTGGTTCAAACTCGGAGACTACTACCGCCTTTCGGCGCCCAAGCAGACCGACCCCGCGGAAAAGCAGAAGCGATATGCTTCCGCCGTTGAGGCCTACCAGAAGGCGATCGATCTCAAGAAGGGCGCAACCAACGAGAAGGATCCCGCTGCGGCTGCCGCCAATCTTGCTGCTTATTACAACAACCTGGCGGAAGCATATGCCAAGTCCAACAAGACCGATGACGCCGTTAAGACCTATGAGCTCGCGGCTCAAGCGAATCCTGCTTCTGCTGCTCAGTACTACTTCAATACTGGCGCCGTCCTTACCAATGCCGGCAAGGTCGACGACGCGCTCGCTGCATTCGATAAGGTCATCGCTGCCGACCCTAATCGCGCAGACGCCTACTATTGGAAGGGCGTGAACATGATCGGCAAGGCTACTCTCAAAGGAGACAAGATGGACGCGCCTCCCGGTACAGCCGAAGCGTTCCAGAAATACCTGGAGCTACAGCCGACCGGAACGTATGCGGACGCCGCCAAGCAGATGCTGACCAGCATTGGCGCTTCGGTCGAGACCAGCTTCGGCAGCAAAAAGAAGCCTAAGAAATAGCCTTTCAATACAAGCACTTGCATCTGGACCAAGGGCGGCTCACCCGGGCCGCCCTTGGTGCGTTTCGGGACCTGTCGTAACGTCGGTGCGAGGAATGTAGGGGCGGACGCCTTCGTCCGCCCCGCCGAGCGCAGCGAGGCGTGACCTGCCCGTGACCTTTTCACTGTGACAGTCCGCTAGGCGGGTTACCAAGGGCTATGCACTTGCTGTCCCTTCTCCTGGCTAAGTCATCGCGATACAGTGAACTATCAGCTTTTCTTCCATGTCTGTGGTGCGCGCGATTCTCGCAAGTGAGGACGAATGGCAGCACCAACAATTGCTCCGATTTCCGTCGAATTAGAAGGGTTTTCCGGCAGTGACCGCGTAGCTACGCCCGCTTTGCTGGGCGCCATGTTGCGGGCCGCGGAAAAGATCAGCGACCTGATTTTTTCGCCCGGCCGGCCGCCACAAGTTCAGGTTTACGGCCAGATGATTCCCGTGCAAGCCCCGGGACTCAATATTCTCACGGCGGACGATACGCGTCACATTGCTGCCGACCTCATCGGAGACAACAAGCAGGCCATCACCACCCTGCGCGAGCATGGAGCTTGCGATATTTCTTTTGGATTACCCGGCGTGGCCCGGTTCCGCGTCAACATCTTCATTCAACGCGGAAGTTGCGCCGTGGTCATGCGCGTGATCCCAACCAATATTCCGGATTTTGCCTCACTTCGCTTACCGCGGCAATTGTCGGACGTGACCAAATTGAGAGATGGAATTGTGCTCGTGACCGGACCCGCCGGCTCTGGCAAGTCTTCGACCATGGCGGTTCTTCTCGACAACATCAACCGGGAGAAGTACTACCACATCATCACCATCGAAGATCCCATCGAATTCCTGCACAATCACAAGTGCTCCACCATCCACCAGCGAGAACTGCACAGCGATACCCCGAGTTTCGCGCATGCGCTGCGTTCCGCGATGCGGCAGGCTCCGAAAGTGATCCTGGTCGGCGAAATGCGCGACCGCGAGACCATCGAAAGTGTGCTCGAAGCCGCTGAGACCGGCCATCTCGTCCTTTCCAGCCTGAACACGATGGATGCTGCCAAGACCGTGGAGCGTGTGGTGGGTTCCTTCGCTCCCGCCGAGCAGCAGTCGGTTCGTGAACGTTTTGCGAAATCATTCCGCTACATCATCTGCCAGCGCCTCATCCCGAAGGCCGACCGCAACGGACGCGTCGCCGCTTTCGAAGTTCTGAAAGCGAATGTTCGCACTCGCGAGTGCATTGAAAAAGGCGAGCGCGAAAACCGAAGCCTGCTCGAAGCCATGAAGTCCGGCGCATCCGAAGGCATGCAGCATCTCGATGGAGAGATCGCACAACTCGTGAAGGAGCGGGTAGTCGATTTCGAGACCGGGCTTTCGTTTGCCACCAATCCAGCGGTGCTAGGACAGGAACTAGCGCGCTAGAATTGCCCTTAGAAAAAATCTGATTAAGCTTATTTCTGTCATCCCGAGCGAAGCGGGATTGCCGCTTTCCGGCAATTCTGCGTAGTCGAGGGATCTTGCGTTCCCCACGCCACACAGTCAGAGATTTCCCTGGAACCGGTAACCGTGCCATGACGCATGATTCGTCAACTATCGTGGCGAAGGTTCACCCGCGACTTCACCCTCGGCCACAAGGCAAGCGATGCGCTTGGTTCCTTTACTAACTGTTACGACGTCATCCGCGCTGATTGTTACCCCAACGAGCTTCTTGGTCGCTCTCAGGTAGAACCTTCCGGGGCCGAGTCTTGGGAAAGAAAACCGCCCCGCCGCGTCAGTCTTCGCAATGGCCACTGGCGGCTTGTCAGGACTGATAAGGACCTGAACAGTCATGTCGGATACGGGCTCTCCAGTGTTTGTGATCCCCACCCACCCTTTCAATGGATATCCCACGGATTCGTCATTTTCGGCACACGTTCCATGCCGGGTTTGTGTGCTCACTTCACTGTTTGCCCTTACTGGGGCTGCAGCTTCTTGAGCATGTATCCATATGCCGAAGAGTAGGAGAATGACCGCACAAAGGCCGCATTTCATGATGGAAGTCTACCCTCAATGCCGAGGGTTGAGGAGGAGAAGCATTACACCAACCTAACTGCATCCTCTATGATCTCGGCATGCCGGTCACACAATCTCCTTCCGTCGTTCTTAGCTTCGAAGAAGCTCGCGAGGTAGTCGAGCAACAAGCCGCTCTGGTCGAGCCGCGCGGAATCGAGTCCGTCGATCTGCTCGCTGCCGCAGACCGCGTCCTAGCCGAACAAGTCGTCGCCGATCGAAATCTCCCACCATTCCCTCGCTCCACCCGAGATGGCTATGCCGTCCGCTCCGCAGACTTGTCCGTACTTCCGGTGACTTTGGCTGTGATCGGAGAAATTAAGGCCGGCGAAAAACTCGAAAGAATCCCGGCGAAAATTAACACCGGACAGGCCTGTTCCATCATGACCGGAGCACCTGTCCCCACCGGTGCCGACGCGGTTGTGATGGTCGAATACACCTCGCAGATCGGTGACCGAGTCGAAATCACCCGTACCGTAATGCCCGGAGAGAACATCGTTCCCGCTGGAGCCGAAGCCCGAGCCGGCAGTCCGCTGATCACTCAGGGCACGCGTCTGAATGATGCCGCCATCGCACTCGGTGCCTCCGCAGGCAAGTCCCACTTGCAGGTGTATAGACGTCCGCAAGTCGCCGTCCTGACCACTGGCGACGAAATCGTTGATATCAACGTCACCCCAGGTCCTACACAGATCCGCAATTCGAATAGCTACTCGTTAGCGGTGCAGATCCGACAAGCAGGTGGAGATCCAGTGCTGCTTCCGGTCGCTCCCGACGAGCCCCAAGCCCTCCGCCGCCTGATTGAAGAAGGCCTGAAGTCCGACCTGCTGCTCCTCACCGGCGGCGTCTCCATGGGTCGTTACGATCTCGTCGAACAGGTCTTGTCAGAGATGAAGGCCGAATTCTTCTTCACCGGCGCAAAAATCCAGCCCGGCCGCCCGGTAGTGTTCGGCAAATGTGGCGCGGGCGCCCCCGCCCGCGCAGCCCTATCCACGTACTTCTTTGGCCTCCCAGGAAACCCAGTCTCAACCATGGTGACGTTCGAACTCTTCGCCCGCCCCATGTTAGAAGCCCTGGCTGGCCTCTCCCCGCGGAAGCTGGTGTTCGTCCACGCGAAGCTGAAATCCGAGATCCGCATCAAACCCGGCTTAAAGCGCTTCCTCCCCGCAATCCTCTCCGGAGAATTCGAGAATTCAGAAGTCGAACTCGTCCCCTGGCAAGGCTCGGGCGATATCGCCGCCACCGCCCGCGCCAACTGCTACGTGGTCGTTCCCCCAGATCGCGACCGCATCGCGCCCGGCGAGTTCGTAGCCATCATGCCTCGTTGAGTCTCCAGGTGAAAAATGTGGGGACGGCCGCCCTCGGCCGTCCAGGAGCGCAACTCCGCAGCTTTTCTCTCCATGTAAGATATCCCTAGCTCTCAAAGCGGAAGATGCCCAAGAAACTTTCCCACTACGACAAAGCCGGCCACGCCCGCATGGTCGACGTCTCTGCCAAGTCCGCGACCAAGCGCGCGGCCGAAGCCAGCGGATTCGTAGCCGTCAATCCCGAAGTCCTGAAAGCGCTCCCATCCAACCCCAAAGGTGATCCGCTGGAGGTCGCGCGTATTGCCGGCATCATGGCCGCCAAGCGCACCTCCGATTTAATACCAATGTGCCATCCGCTGCCGCTCGCGCTCGTTGATGTCGAAGTGCGCGTGTGCGAGAATGGCCTCGCCATCACCTCCAAAGCTGTGACGACTGCTGAAACCGGCGTCGAAATGGAGGCCCTGGTCGCCGTCAGCGTTTGCGCTCTGACGCTGTATGACATGTTGAAGGCGGCCGACAAGGGAATCGAGATTCGCGAGATCGTGCTCGAGAGTAAGACTGGAGGAAAGAGCGGAGATTACCGGCGCCCGAAGTAGAAACCATGGCTGATAACGTCAAGCTCCTGCTGGTGGATGACAATCCGATGGTGCTCGGGATGCTGCAGCAGGCCTTGTCCTCTCTGGCCAACGTCACCACTGCAACCGACGCCGCCGACGCGCTGCTTAAAGCCGTCGACGACACTCCCGATCTCCTGGTCTGCGATTACCGTATGCCCGGCATGGATGGCCGCCAGTTAGTCGAAAAGCTGAAGAGCCGCCCGGCAACCGCCAACTTCTCCACCGTTCTGATGGCCAGCAAGTCGGATATTGCCGAGCGCCTTTCGCCCCAGGATGCCGCCGACGATTACTTGGAGAAACCTTTCTTCCTGAAAGATGCCACCCGCCGCGTGAAACGCATGATCGACCGCATTGCGCTCGAGAAGATGGCAAAGACCGCGCCTTCCGACGGAGTGGTGCGCGGAAACCTCTCTCAGATGAATGTGATCGATCTCATGCAGTCTCTCGAAATGGGACGCAAGAGCTGCCAGCTTTCGCTGAGCAACGAAGGCGACAAGTGCGAAGTTTTCTTCGTGGAAGGCCAGGTCAAGCATGCGACCTACGGATCTCTCGTGGGCGACGAGGCCGTCTTCAAGGTTCTGCGCTGGACGGGCGGTAATTTCCAACTCGATTTCGACGGTAAAACTAACAAGGAAACGACCCAGCTCAACACCCAGGGGCTTCTGATGGAAGGCTTGCGCTTGCTGGATGAGTCGACCCGGGATGGTGGCGGGGAACCGGAACCCGAGCCTGCGCCCGCCCCCGCGCCGGTGGCAAGCACTCCGGTCGCTCCTTCAGGCCACACCCGCGGACGCCGCGAAGAAGAGGAAGACGTCCTGCTCGATGGCTAGCCTTGTTCCGAATCCCACCGCAGCCGTCGTGACCGTCAGCGATTCCTGCGCCCGTGGAGAGCGGCAGGATCGCTCAGGACCTGCGGTTGCGCAACTCCTGGAGAAATTGAAATTCTCAGTGACCGTCCGCGAAGTGATTCCAGACGACGTGATCAAAATTCAAAATCTGCTGATCCGCCTGGCGCGTGAGGTACGCCTCATCGTCACCACCGGTGGAACTGGCGTTGCGCCCCGTGACGTTACACCGGAAGCGACGACCGCAGTCTGCGATCGCCTCCTGAACGGGATCCCAGAGCGCATGCGCAGCGAAGGCATAAAGAAAACGCCATTCGCAGCCCTGAGCCGCGCCGTCTGCGGAGTCCGCGGGCAAGCCCTGATCCTCAATCTACCCGGAAGTCCCGCAGGCGCAACCGAATCTTTGGAAGCCGTAGCAGAAATCCTCCCCCATGCCCTGGATCTCCTAAGCGGCAAAACCGATCACAAATAAAATCGCGTAGAGACAGCCCCTTGGGCTGTCCAGGTGTAAAACGAGAGAGTTTAGGAGATAGGCCCTCGGCGGTCTCAATCGACCCACGTGAGGACAGCGGCCCATGTGGGGACACCCGCCCTCGGCTGTCCAGCCGCGACGTTTCTTTGTCGCGGCAGCGCCTCAAGCTTACAGAGCCACTACTTCGCGCCCTTCCCCGGTCCTAAAACAGCTTTCCCCGGGTACACATCCGCCACGCCCTTCCCATCCTCAATAATCGCCGTCCCCCCAACCAGCAGATAGCGCACTCCCACGCTCGGCTCCATCGGCTTCTCAAACGTAGACCGGTCGCTGATAGTCTGCGGATCGAACACGACAATGTCTGCGTCTGCCCCTTCCTGCAACCGTCCCTTCTTGTGACCCGCAGAAGTCGAACGCTCGAGCATCTGCGCCGGCATCAACGTCATCTTCCGCAATGCTTCCATCAAAGTCAGACTCTTCTTCTCGCGGACATACTGTGCCAGCACCCGCGAATAGGTCCCCGCGTTGCGCGGATGCCCCTCCGCTCCATCGCTGGCGATCATGATCAGGGGATTAGGAATGATCGCGTCCACAGTTTCCTGCGTATTCGCGAACACCAGTACCCACTGTTGTTTGCTGGACTTGTGCAACTCATCAAAACGCTCTTTCGTAAGATGCTCCCCAGTGTCGGGCATAACCAGGTTGCCGTAATCAATGCCCAGCTTCTCGCGCCACCCGGGATTGAACAGCGCGGAATTGATAGCTGTCATTCCGGCGATATACGGATAAGCCTCGGTTGTAATATCGAGGCCGCGGGCCCGCGCTCCTTCGGTCAGCGAAATGCATTCCAGCGAGTCGCGCAGGCAACTGCTATTGATGTGGACAATGTGCAGCGCCGCTCCCGAGATCGCAGCCGCACCAATGACCTCTTCCACCGATTCGATCGCTGAACCCGGCTCCAATCGCCCCGAACTGCGCATGTGCGTGTAGACCGGCACCTTGCGTTCCGCTGCGACGCGGAACATATCGATCACCTCGAGCCGCGTCGCCCCTGGTGTGTACTGAATCCCCATGCCGATCCCGAGTGCCCCGGCATCAAGTTGCTCCCGCAGCCGTTGCTGTATGCGTGCAATCTGCTCGGGCGTGGCGGGCGTGTCCGTGGCGGGACCGCTTTTCGGCAAAATAGTTCCATCCGGCAGCGGTGCTCCAAACACCAGAGACCGCGCGGCCACGTGGCTGGCGGTCGTTCCGTAGTGAATCAGGGAATGGCCTTCTTTGGATTTCAGAAACTGCTCGACGTCAGGTGCCCCAATCTCCATTTCGAGCGCGGTGGTGACGCCATCGAATGCCTTCACCCGCTGGCTCGCCAAATCTTGCCCATGCTGGTGAAGATCGATAAAGCCGGGAGAAACCACGAGACCGGCAGCCTGAATCACGCGCCGTCCCTGTAGTGGCGAAGTAGAGATGCTGGCAATCTTGCCGTCGCGAACTCCAACATTCCGAACCGCGTCGAGCCCGGTCTCCGGATCCATAACCCGTCCGCCCTCGATCACCAGATCGAACTGCTGGGCTGACAGAAAAGTGGAAAGCAGCAGAAGAGAGAGAAAGCAGATCAGCGAGCGCATGGCGCACATAATAGCAGTCGCAAGAAATAATTCGCGTAGCGACAGCCCCTTGGGCTGTCTAGCTTTGCAAGACTCATGTAGGGACAGCCGCTCCCGGCGGTCCAGCCGCGACGTGTTTTGTCGCGGCAGCGCATTGCTCACGCACCCACACCGATTCCCAAACTGCCACGACCCTTCTCCATCACGTACACTAGCAAGTTCGCCGTGAAGAAAATCGGCCACATTCTGGCGCGCTATACCGCCTGGGTCCTGGGCCTGATGAAGGTCCTGGGAATCTGGGGCCCCTTCGTCATCGCCTTCGCCGACAGCGCTTTGCTGGGGATGCCGGTGGATTTCATCGTCGCCACCTATGTGCATCAAGATCGCAGGCGCATGCTCCTCTACGTGGCCATGGCATCTCTGGGATCGGCCCTGGGCAGCATCCCGCTGTACATCGTCGGCTATCTCGGCGGGGAAAAGGTTCTCCGCAAGCGGATCTCCGAAGAGCGTTTTCTCAAAATTCACCGCTCGTTTGAGCAACACGAATTCTGGGCGCTGATGTTTCCCGGCATGTTGCCGCCGCCCATGCCCTTCAAGATTTTCGTGTTAGCGGCAGCCGTCTTCGAGATGCGATTCCGCGATTTCCTGGTGGCCGTCTTCGCCGGGAGATTCGTCCGCTTCCTCGTGCTCTCGATCCTCGTGCTCTGGTTCGGACCGCAGATCATCGGCCTGCTGGGCGGGGTATTCAAGCAGCATTGGATTTTGGTTCTGGCCCTGATCGTCGGCGCCATTTGTGTGGGGTTGGTATTGTGGCGGAGAAGCAGATCCGCTGGACCGGATGTCTCCTAATGGACTGTCGCGATGACGGAGTTAGTGGGACGGATGTAGGGCGGACTCCCTCGTCCGCCCGCCGAACAGCGGCTGTTCATTAGCCTCGAGCACGCCACGGTCTTGCAAGCGCCATTCGGGTCAAAGAGCGTTATGGCCAGTTAACAACATTCATTTTGGAAGATCTGGGCAACATCGGCGTAGAGTACTGCTGTGAAACTCGTTCCCATCCTGCTAGTCGCTTTGTTGGTGCCCAGCATCGTGACAGCACAGTCGCCCCCTTCCGGTGGGGCGCTTCCGATCAATCTCAGGTCGTCACTACAAGAACGGCTGTCTCTTTTCACCCAAGCACAGTCCGACGGTCGTTGGGACGAAGTTGCCCGGCTGCTTGGCAGGTATCGTCGGGGAGGAACGGGGGACCATCTGTATACCATTAAGCACAAGCAGTGCCTGATTTCCCAGATGCAGAATTTGCCTCTCGTCGCCTTCAGCCTTTCATTCGACAAAATCACGTTCAGTACGGAGATTCTGAGCATGCCTGCCGGGTTACGGTATTGGTACCTGACAGGTGACGGTACTTTTAGGGCGCAGTCAGGCGAGAGCAAGCAGCAGACTCAAGTTGTCGCGTATCGTGACAACGGCCAGTGGTACTTCACGCCACCCAATTACGACGACATGTGGGAGAAGCTCAAGTATTCAGATGCTGATTTCGCGGCAGATCGGGCGAGCGAAATTGATGTGGTGAATACTCCTCAATCCCCACTGGAAGTTGCCGAGTTGCACTCCTTCATGGATAAACAATACCCATCGCTACGCAACGTACAATTCACGTTGCGCAACAAAACCAATAGAGCCATCAAAGCTTTCAGCATCGCGCTCTACACGCACGATGGCAGCACAAGCTATTCAGCAGGAGCCGAAATACCGCCTAAAGGGTCACACACTGCAAAGACGAACTTCAGTGCTTACCCTTACTTCTGCGATGGTGTTCAGAGACACCGCTTTCAAGTTGAAGACGTCGTGTTCGCGGACGGTACCGAATGGCAATCCGAACGATGGAAGCGTCACGGCCCGTGAGATCAACATTGAAGTTGCCTGTTACAAAATCGCCACAGCACTCGTTAACCGTTCTACCCCGGTGCGCGTGGAACTTTCTTTTCTCAGAGAAAAGAGCCCGGGGGATCTAGCCTGCGATTCCGGCCGGGCAACAGACACTTCTCACGCTCTTAGCCCCGGAGGTCAAGGTAACTCGGATTCAATGCGCGTGCGCTTCTTGCTTCTATTTCTGAGAAGCCAGACCAGGCGGCAGGCAAAGCAAAGCCGCGACCGAAGTCGCGGCTCGAAGAACGAAAACTAATGATCTGCAGTAGCGCTACGCGGCTGCCGTGTGATCTCCAGACCGGTGCAGTTTCGACGCCAGAGCCTGGAGCAGCACCGGTGCGCCAAACATCACCGCCGTGAAGAGCAAGTCCCCTTCTACCGCGCGCCGGAAGAATGGCAGGCCCGCATCGTAGCAGGTCATCAGCCCGGCAAACGTCCGCGGATACATATCCCATGCTGCCCATACGGCGAAGTTGCTGATCACGAAAAACGAGACCGAACCCAACAGGGCCGTGCTGAGAATCCGAATCGGCCCGGCATTCTGTTTCAGCGTCGTGCCCAGCCACAGCATTCCGCCGTAGAACGCCCACGTCACAAAGTGATCCCAGCTGAACGGGTAGCGGTAAACCAAGGTTGTGAGTAAAACATCAGATGCCGCCAGAAGCGCCAGCGGAATCCACAAGCGGCGTCGCGGAGCACGCGAGCCAAAGAAGAGCAATGCTGCACCCACCGGAGTAAATGCCAGCGGATGCGGCAGGAACCGGACAGCGATAGCGAAAAGAATGAATACGTATGCCAGCATAATCACCTCGAGGACGAAACCATATTCTGGGCGTTACCGAGTCTGCCGTCAAGTGAGGAAGTGGTAGTGCTTCAGTTTCGAACTCCACCTCCTCTACGGCGTCATCCCGAAGGGCCGCGTTTTCTCCAGCGGGCCGAGGGATCTCCCGCACCAAAACATTTATCCACAGGGAGATCCCTCCCTCTGCCTGAACAACGGCTCCTCTCGGGATGACTCATCCCGAGTTTGGAAGATAAAGCAAAATTCAAACAGAACCACTACTAGACTCGACGCAGGCCGGTCCCTGCATTTTCAAGCGAACGCCTTTTCAAGCGCCCCCCTTCGTGATCCTTAGTGTCCTTCGTGGTGAATGCCCTTGCCGTTAGCCCTGAATCTGAAGCTGCTATTTCTGTCCCGGTTCCGGTACAAGAATTTGTTTCTCGCCGTTGTCGTACACATCTCCGAGAACGTGCAAGTCTTTGTCTAGCTTGATCGCCGCAGCTAGCGCACGCCGTCCCCGCCTTCCGCTGATAGCACTTGGAATGCGCAAGTAGCGCAGATCCTGCAAATGCACGATGTAACCCTGCTCCGGTGGCTGCAGATTCTCTGTCTCGGCCACCGGGTATTGCGCCCAGTCCAGAAAAACACGTCCCAGGTAGGAATTCTTCGCCGCCAAGGTCACCGGTGTCTCCTCCGTCTTGTAGCGGATTTCCAGATTGCCTTCCGGATCCACCTCTGGGCCGAGTGAACTCACTGGCGCCAGCGCAAAAAAAGCCGGAGTTTCCACAACTCCATCCCAGTGAAACGGGTCAGTAGGTTTCGGATACGCGGAGACCCTCAACGCGTCAGCTCCGTTGTAATCGCGTGCGGCCAGCGCATTCACCGCTCGCCGATGCTCGTAGTCCCGCACTCCCCACATCAGAACCACCCCAATCAGTGCTAGAGACGCTGCGACCCTTCCTCGTGGCCCACGCCTCTTAGCTCCGATTTCCTTATCGATCAATCCGAACAATGACGGAACCACCAAGCCAAGGATCAGAAGGCCCAGCATCACCGGCTCGATGATGAATACGATGTCCCACGAATACCATTTCTCCGAAAAGGGCCAGAAGGGACGCACTCCGTAGTTATTGGTGAAGTCGAGCAGAATGTGGCTCAGACCGGCCAAGCAGGCATAAAGAAATAGCCATCCCCATCGCGGCGGTAACTTTGGATCGTTCGTCTTGCGTTTTCGTAAACGCCAGATGAGATACACGAAACCCAGAACCACGATCGCGTCGAGCGGCACTCCCAAAAAAGAGTGCGTAAATCCGCGGTGATGCGCAAAATTAAATGCTGGTCCCTTCAGCCGCCCGAAAGGAACATCCAGGTCGGGAGCTTCAGCAGCCAGGGTCAGCGTCAGCGTGGCCAGCGCGGTCTTGCGATTGAGCCCGGTACGTCCCAGGCATGCACCGGTCAGAAAGTGGGTGATAGGTTCCAAGCGAGAGTTTCTATCTTACCTTGCTGCGGCCGCCTCCATGGGCAGACGCACTCTTACAAAGCTGATTCGACGTGAAGCTCAGCCTGACGACGCAAAAGATCGCTGTCTACCTGGAAGGCGCCAGTAGGTTCAACGCGTTCGGTTCGACGGTGATCTCTGCAGGTAGGCTGCCCAGTAATTCTCCGTCGGCTTCGACGTAAAGCCGCTGTCGACTCTCTAAATCTGTCCCCGACGCTGGCAGATAGTCGCATCGTGCCTTCGTACTGTGCGCCAATTCAATGCCGGGAATGGTCCAGTTCCGGCGCAGCAGGCTTCGTGTGACATAGGCGAGATACGCCAGGCGGCTGCCGGTATGGCAGAGGATCAGTCGCATGTCGTCGCGATCGAGCGACGCCCCCGGCGCCAGTTCCCGCACGACTCCACCGAAGTGCCGGATGCGCACCGCCAGCAACTCGGTCACTTCGGCACTTTTTGGCGCAGTGGCCTCCTGCTCCGTGTAATCCACCCGGAAGCGTGTCATGGGATAGGTAAACCACAGATGCCAGGCCTTGGCATAATAGGCAGCCATTCCCAGCCGCTGCTTGACCCCACTGTGGAGTTTGTAAAAGAGATGGGCGTCGACTCCGACCCCGGCAGCGACCACGAAATACCGTGTAATCGGAAGACCGTTAAGGCCGGTACAAGTGATACGTCCTAAGGCGACGCGTCGAATCCTGCCGCCGAGTGCGGCCTTTGCCGCGTCTGGAACCTGCAGCGGAATTCCAAGATCATGCGCCAAGGCATTGGCCGTCCCCATCGGAAGAATTCCCAGCGCCACCGAACTACTGGCCAATACCTGGGCGATGTTGTGAATCGTTCCATCGCCGCCCGCAGCGAAAATCGTGTCGCAGCCAGATGCAATCGCTCGCCGTGCCTCCTCACCGGCGTGTTCGCGAGAATCAGTGGGGAAGAGTTCTGCCTCGACGCCTCCCTCACGGATGATCTCCAGCGCCGCCTGCAGTTCTCGCTGGCGTTGCCGACTGCCGCCGGACTCCGGGTTGTAGAGCAACGCCGCCTTGCGCATACCCTGATCGAAAGCTGGATTGTACCTGACCCTTCATGCGGCTCGGCGCACCCATCTGATCCTCCGAGGAATCACTTGGCAAGCGCCCCAATCTGTCATAAGCTGGGCGCAATTACTGGGGCATTCCGCAGTCATATTTCCGGCAGTCGGGACTCAGATTGAAATTTCCATGCTTGGGAGGTTTGACCAGATGAAATCTCTGGCTTCGGTTCTGTGCGGTCTTCTGTTTTGCGTGGGCGCGACAGCGCAAGATCACTCCGCTCACATGCAGTCTCATCCCGTTACCTTGATCAATGGGTTGGGAGACCTGCATCACCCCGTTTCCACTCACAATCCGCAGGCGCAAAAGTTCTTCGATCAGGGCTTGCGTTTCATCTATGCCTTCAATCACGATGAGGCCGCGCGATCCTTTCAGCACGCCGCCGAACTGGATCCCAAACTCGCGATGGCCTACTGGGGCGTTGCCGAGGCAGTCGGACCGAACTACAACGATCCCGCCGATCTCGATCGCTTCAAGAAAGCCAACGAGGCAGTGCAGAAAGCCGTGGATCTATCCTCCGGCGCCTCGCCCAGCGAACAGGCCTACGTCATGGCCATGGCCAAGCGTTTTCCCGCCGATCCGAATTCTGACCTAAAAAAAGCTGCCGAGGATTATCACGACGCCATGCGAGAAGTCGCCCACCAATTCCCGGACGATCTTGATGCCGCCACGCTCTTCGCGGAATCAGGCATGAATCTCCATCCCTGGGGACTATGGAATCAGGACGGAACGGCCCGCGAGGGCACCGACGAGATCGTGAGCACGCTGGAGAGTGTCATCAAGAAGGATCCCAACCACCTGGGCGCGATTCACTACTACATCCACTCCGTCGAAGCCTCGAACAATCCCGATCGTGCCTTAGCTGGAGCCAATCGACTCGCTGCCCTCGCCCCCGGCGCTGGACACATAGTCCACATGCCCGCGCACATCTACATCCGCACTGGAGACTACGAGGCTGCCGTCAAGACCAACGAGCAGGCCGCCGAAGTCGACCGAGCATACATCAAGCAGAGCGGAGCGCAGGGCATCTATCCCATGATGTACTACAGCCACAACCTGCATTTCGTCGCGATTTGTGGTGCCATGAATGGCCGGTACGCCGAGGCACGGAAGAATGCAGACCTGCTGGCCGCCAACGTCGGACCGCACGTAAAGGAAATGCCTCCGCTCGAGGGCTTCATGACGCTCCCGGTCGCAGTCGAAGTTCGCTTCCATCACTGGAATGAAATCCTGAAAATGCCGGCTCCTGACCCAGCCATGAAGACCACGACCTTCTTCTGGCACTTTGGGCGCGGCCTGGCCCTGGCCGGGACCGGCAAAATCGCCGAAGCCGAAGCGGAATACAAGATCGTCTCCGATGCCGAGGCCGCGACGCCACCCGATGTCATCTTCCAGATGCCCATCAATAACAAGACTAAGGACATCATGAAGATCGCGGAAGACGTGATGGGCGCCAAGATCGCCATGGCGAAAAAAGACACCGCTTCCGCCATCACGATGCTGCGTGACGCCGTGGCGATTCAGGACAAGCTCAACTATGGAGAGCCGCCGGACTGGTTCTATCCCGTCCGCGAAAATCTCGGAGGCGCGCTACTGATGACCGGCGATGCCGCGGGCGCAGAGAAAGTCTTCCGCGAAGATCTCGACCGCAATCCCCGCAACCCGCGTTCCTTGTTCGGACTCCAGCAGTCGTTACTCCTGCAAAAGCGCGACTACGACGCCGGCTTCGTCCAGAAACAGTTCGACGCGTCGTGGAAAGGCGCCCCGCGAGCCCTAAAGCTAGATGATCTGGTGTAAGTAGATAGCCCACGTAGGGACAGCCCCTTGGGCTGTCCCGCCAAAGCGAAGCGAGGCGGAATCGCCACACTCCCTCCGCACCCAAATCCAGGGATATTGCCTTAACTCCGAAACCAACCCGGCCCGCAAAGGGTTCGCCAAAATATAAGCAATCTTCGCATCCAGCGATTCCGAAGATCGCAACACGCGGTCGAACGATTCCGTCTGCCAAACCCGACCGCACCGCCCCAACTCCCGATTGATCAACTGCGCCGACGCCCCCTTGATCCGCGCCATGATTTCAGCCAAGGAATAGAACTCCTGCTTTTGTGAATTGACTAACGGCGTGAAGATCAAATGCACGTGATCCGGCATCACGACAGTTGCGTGGAGGAAATGCATGAGGTCGTTGTCATGCAGACAGCATCGGAGGACGATTGCCCGCGCTGCCTCTGGCAGAACCCATCGCTCAAACGTACAAAACGTAACAAAGTGTCTCTTGTTATCACGCTGCAAATGAGGCAATTTCCGCCGGTAAAAGCCCATAAGAATTCACCTCAAACCACGTAGCGACAGCCCCTTGGGCTGTCAGGCAAAGGCGAAGCCGAGCCGCACCTGCAGAATATCGCGCGCACTATCAGACTGAAGTGATCGGACAAAAGAAACCGCCGTCGCTTCCCGAATCAGGAAAACCCTTTCTTCTGCTCGCTCCGCTTCGCTCGACAGCCCAAGGGGCTGTCTCTACGCGAGCGTGTCCCTGCGTGAGCCCTTCCCGCCTATAATCTTTCTGCGATGCCCGCCGACAAAGACGCCGCAAAGAAACTCGACTCCCTCCGCGAAAAGATCCGCCACCACGAATACCTCTATTACGTCCTCGATCAACCCGAGATCAGCGACCTCGATTTCGACAAGCTGATGCAGCAGTTGAAAGCTCTCGAGACCGAGCACCCCCCGCTGATCACACCCGACTCCCCCACCCAGCGCGTCGGCGGCAAGCCTCGCGAGGGATTCGTCAAAGTTCGCCATTCCTCACCCATGCTGTCGCTCGACAACACCTATAACGAGGAAGAACTCCGCGGCTGGGAGCGTCGCGTCCACGAACTCAGCGGCCGCAAAGACGTGGACTATGTCTGCGAACTGAAACTCGATGGCATGTCGCTGGCCCTGATCTATGAAGACGGCAAGCTGGCCCGAGGCATCACGCGTGGAGACGGAACCACCGGCGAAGATGTCACCCTCAATGTTCGCACCGTGCGATCCGTTCCGCTGTCGATTCCAAAAGAAAAGCTCAAGAAGGCCGACATCCCTCCCGATTTCGAAGTGCGTGGCGAACTGCTGATGCCCACTGCTTCTTTCATGAAAATAAACGCAGAGCGCGAAAAAGACGGCCTGCCTATGTTCGCGAACCCACGGAACTTTACCGCCGGCACCGTCCGCCAGCTGGACGCCAATATCACCGCTGCGCGCCGCCTCGACTATTTCCCCTACATCCTGCTCGTCAACGGCCGTACTTACTTCGATCGTCACTCGAAGACCCTCTCGGCGCTGGATACCGCGGGATTCAAGGTCAACGCCAATCGCAAGCTAGTCCACTCCATGGAAGAGGTCTGGGAGTTCATCCAGGCCTGGGAAGGCAAGCGAGATTCGCTGCCCTATGAGATCGACGGCATCGTCATCAAAGTCGATCGCACTCCGCTGCAAGACGAACTCGGCTTCACCGGCAAAGCTCCGCGCTGGGCTATCGCCTACAAATACGCCGCGCGGGCGGGGATCACCAAACTCGAAGACATTCGCATCCAAGTCGGTCGCACCGGGAAGCTTACGCCAGTCGCGATGCTTGCGCCGGTTTCCATCGGCGGCACGACCGTTCGCAACGCCACACTCCACAACATGGATGAGATCGAGCGCCTTGGAGTGAAGATCGGAGACTACGTCCAGGTCGAGCGCGGCGGCGATGTGATTCCCAAGGTCGCAAAAGTAATCGACGACAAGGACCATCCCCGCGGCACGAAAGAATTCCAGATGCCGGAGAAGTGTCCCGTCTGCGGTACCAAAGTCGTCCGCACGGAGGGCGAAGTCGACTACCGTTGCGTGAACGCCAACTGCCCCGCCAAACTGCTGGGGACAATCCTGCACTTCGCCTCGCGCGGAGTCATGAATATCGACGGCATGGGCGAGGCCCTGGTGAATCAACTTATCGAGAAGGGACTCGTCAAGAATGTCGCTGACATTTATGACCTAACCAAGAAACACCTGCTCAGCCTGGAGCGCTTCGCCGACAAATCGGCGCAGAATATTCTCGACGAAATCGAACGATCGAAGCAGCTGCCGCTGGAGCGCGTGATCTACGGTCTTGGCATCCGCATGGTCGGCGAGCGCACCGCGCAATTCCTGGCCGAACATTTTGGATCGATGGAAGCGCTCGCCGGCGCCAGTGTCGAAGAATTGCAAAACGTGGGCGAAGTCGGCCCCCGCATTGCCGACAGCATCGCCGAGTTCTTCACCAATCCCGCCAATCGAAAGTTGATCGAGCGCCTGGGCAAGGCCGGTCTCGCGTTTAAAGGTCAAAAGAAAGAACGCGGCACCAAGCTGGCAGGCAAATCGTTTGTTCTAACTGGAACGCTGGCGAAGTACACCCGCGATGAAGCCAAAAAGATGATCGAAGACGCCGGTGGCAAAGTAACCGGCTCAGTGAGCAAGAAAACAGATTACGTAGTAGCGGGCGCCGACGCCGGCTCGAAGCTAGACAAAGCGAAAGACCTGGGCGTAGCGGTAATAGATGAGAAAGAAATGGAGAAGTTAGCGGGCTAGCAAGAACATGTGGGGACAGCCGTTCTCGGCTGTCCGTCGAGCGCAGCTCGACTCCTGCTTGAACATTCTGATTCGACTTACTCCTACGTCCTCAATGCCTCCCGCATCCTTGCCCACGTCACATCCAGCGTCTCCGGCAGCACTCGCGTCTCTCCCACCACCGACACAAAGTTCGCATCCGCCACCCACCGTGGTAGCACATGCATATGAATGTGCCCCGCAATCCCCGCTCCTGCAGCCTTGCCGATATTCATCCCCAGATTGATTCCGTCCGGATGATACAGTTCGCGCAGCACCGACTCCATCCGCTGCGAGAGCGCCATCATCTCGCCGGCCGCGTCGCTCGGAAGCTTCCGCAACTCGTCCAAATGCGCGTAGGGCACCACCATCACGTGTCCCGGCGTGTACGGATAAGTATTCAGAATGACAAAGCAATGCTCGCCCCGGTGCACAATCCGTGCCTTCTTATCATCCTTTTCCTTCGCCGCCTCGCAGAACACACATCCCGCGCTCTTTTCCGTGCCCGAAACGTACGCGTACCGCCACGGCGTCCAGAGATAATCCATAGCTGGGCAGGTTAGCAGATGCCGCACCCATAGAACACTCAAACCAACTCAAACCAAGGGGGTGCCCCATCCTTGTCTCCGCGGTTTTTGCGGAGACAGGGTGGGGGTTTTGACTTTCGAGAGCTTTACAAATCCGCACTTTCGTCTGAAGCCGCTGCTTAATTGAAACATTCCTGTAACCTGCGCCGGATTCGGGTTTGACACTGTTCTCCCACGGTTGTTATAGTCGAAGAGTTCCCATTGGACGCGGGTTCTTTGTAAAACGTCCGACAGCTGGGATTGTCCAAGCTCACTCGCCAGGGTGGGCCCACCACAACCAAACGACTCGTCCAGCAGTCCGCAACGCAGGCCCCGCATCCCATCATCAGAGAGGCATAACCTTGTTCGACGACACCACCGCCCATCATTCCGATTCCTCCTCCACTGTTGTGACAGAAGCCGAACCGACGACTGCCGAACAGAGCCAACCCGAACCGTCTGCCGCCACTGGCGAGCAGGCCCAGACTCACGCACAGGCGGCAGAAGATAAAGCCGCTGCCGGCGAAGACTTCGCCTCTGCCCTCGAGACTTTCACCACCGAGGCCGAAGAGGCCGTCAGTGAAGATCGTGTGATCAAAGGCACGGTTCTAAAGCTTACCGGCACTCACGTGGTCGTCGACATCGGCGCCAAGTCGGAAGGCATGTTGTCTCTCTCGGAGATCCTCGATCACGAAGGCAAGCCCAAGTTCAAGCCCGGCGACGAGATCGACGTCATGCGCGACAAGGGCGAGGTCGAAGAAGGCTACATCCATCTCTCCCACCAGAAGGCGCAGCGCATCCATGCCTGGGAAGAGATCGAAAAGTCGTACAACGAGAAGAAGCCGATCAAGGCCCTCGTCATCGATCGCATCAAGGGTGGACTGACTGTCGACATCCACGGCGCCCACGCTTTCCTGCCCGGTTCGCAGGTCGATCTTCGCCCCATCCGCAACCTGGATGGCATGAAGGGCCAGATCATCGAAGTCGCCGTCATCAAACTCAACAAGAAGCGCGGCAATATCGTCGTCTCGCGCAAGGAATTGCTCGAAGGCGAGCAGAATGAGAAGCGCTCCAAAACGCTGGAGCATTTGGAAGAAGGCTCGGTGCTCACCGGAGTCGTAAAGAATCTCACCGAGTACGGTGCGTTCGTCGATCTCGGTGGACTCGACGGCCTCCTGCACATCACCGACATGTCCTGGGGACGCCTCACTCACCCCAAAGACTTGGTCAACGTCGGCGACCAGATCCAGGTCAAAGTCCTGAAGTACGACAAGGACAAGCAGCGCGTCTCGCTGGGATTCAAGCAGCTCACGCCCGATCCCTGGCTTGATGCGGAGCATCGTTATCCCGAGGGCGCCCATGTTGCCGGACGCGTAATCAGCGTGACCGACTACGGAGCCTTCGTCGAACTCGAGCAGGGAATTGAAGGCCTGGTCCACGTCAGCGAAATGACCTGGTCGAAGCGCATGAAGCATCCTTCCAAACTGGTCAATGTCGGTGACCAGGTGGAGTGCGTGGTCCTCAACGTGAATCCCACCGAACGTCGCATTTCGCTGGGCATGCGCCAACTCGCGGCCAATCCGTGGGATTCTCTCCACGAGAAATTCCCCATCGGCATGACCGTCGAAGGACGCGTCCGCAATCTGACCGACTTTGGCGCCTTCATCGAAATCGAAGACGGCATTGACGGCTTGGTTCACGTGAGCAACCTGAGCTGGACCAAGCGCGTCAAACATCCTTCAGAGGTCCTGAAAAAGGGGGATCGCGTAAAGGCGGTTGTTCTCGCGATCGAACCGGATAAGCGCCGCCTCTCTCTGGGCGTGAAGCAGTTGCAGCCCGATGTCTGGGAATCTTTTTTCGCGAGCCATCACATCGGAGACGTAGTGCACGGCAAAGTCTTGCGTGTAGCCGCTTTCGGTGCGTTCGTCGAGATCGCCGAGGGCGTCGAAGGACTGTGCCACAAGTCCGAGGCCACCGATCAGAACGGCGAGCCTCTTCATCTTGAGCCGGGCGTCGAGCACGACTTCAAGATCATCAAGATGAATCCGGAAGAGAAGAAAGTAGGCCTCAGCATCCGCGCCGTAGGCGAAGAAGCCTCCCGCTCGGAAGTCGAAGCCTATAAACAGCCGGTCTCGAGCACCAGTTCCACCATCGGCGAACTCATCTCTTGGAAGCGAGCCAGCAACGAAAACAACTAGCTTTCCTCTGTCATCCTGAGCGAAGTAGCAGCTTCGCAAACGCGAAGCTGCTACGCAGTCGAAGGACCCCTATCAGCGCCACGAATCGATGAGGCGACAGCCCATGTGGGGACAGCCGCCCTCGGCTGTCCATCGAGCGCAGCTCGACTTTTCTGTTAGAGCTTCTCCAGCCTGTCTCGCTAAAACGGTGGAAGAGCAGCGCTTCAGCGCTCGATAGACAGCAGAAAAGCAGGTACTTCAGCCCCGGTTGGTGTTCCCCCTCCACCCTGTTCTAGAATCTTTATTCGCCTTTACTCATCTCTTCCCATAGAGGACGACCTTGCCCGACACAATCTACGACGTAGCCATCATCGGCAGCGGCCCAGCAGGATACACCGCCGCCATCCGCGCCGGCCAATACGGCCTGAAAACTGCACTAATCGAAAAGGACGGATTCCTCGGCGGTACCTGCCTCCACGTCGGCTGCATTCCAACGAAAGCTCTGCTGTTCAACGCCGAACTCTGGGACCATCTCAAGGAAGCAAAAGAATTCGGCATTGACGGGGTCGATGCCCGCAAACTGAACTGGGCTGCCATTCAGGATCGCAAAAACAAAATCGTCGCCAAGCACACTAAGGGTCTCGAATTCCTGATGAAGAAAAACAAAGTCGAGACCGTCAAGGGCTACGGCAAACTGACCGGCCCAGCGCAAAACGGCGTGTTCACGGTGGAGGTCACAAACGACAACAAAGCGACAAATCTTAAAGCGAAAAACGTAATCCTCGCCACCGGCTCAGAAGCCCGCATGCTCCCCAGCCTCGAAGCCAACGACCGAGTTCTGACCAACATCGAAATCCTCAGCCTAAAAGAAATCCCGAAGTCTCTGGTGATCGTCGGTGCCGGCGCTGTAGGAGTCGAGTTCGCTTCAATCTACCGTTCTTTCGATTGCGAAGTTACGATCATCGAAATGCTGCCGCGCCTCGTCCCCGTCGAAGACGAAGAAGTGAGCAGGGAACTCGCCCGAGTATTCCGCAAGCGCGGCATCGCATTCCACACCGGCGCGAAGGTCGACAAAGTAGAAAAAACAAAATCGGGAGTCGCCGTCACCATCACCGTCGAGGGCAAGCAGCAAAAGATCGATGCCGACAAAATCCTCATCGCCGTAGGACGCAAGCCGCGCACCCAGAACATCGGCCTCGAACGCACCAAGATCAAGCCCGATCGCGAATTCATCAAAACCGATTCCTGGATGCAAACCGCCGAGCCAGGAATCTACGCCGTCGGCGACATTGTCCTAGGCACACCGCAGTTAGCCCACGTAGGAGCCATGGAAGCCCTCGTCGCCGTCGCCAAAATCGCCGGCAAGCCCGGCAAACCGATCAACCCCGAGCACATCCCCGGCGCCACCTATTGTCATCCCGAAATCGGCAGTGTGGGCCTCACCGAAACCAAGGCCCGCGAAGCCGGATACAACGTGAAAATCGGCAAGTTCCCCTTCACCGCCAACAGCCGCGCCAGCATCGTAGGCCAGCACGACGGCTTCATCAAAATCGTGTCGGACGCCGACTACGGCGAGATCCTGGGAGTCCACATCATCGGCCCCCAAGCCACCGAGCTGATCGCCGAAGCCGTAGCAGCGATGGAACTGGAAGCAACCGTAGAGGACTTGATGTGGACCATCCACGCCCATCCCACGCTGGCGGAAGCCATGCTGGATGCTTCGAACAGTGTCTACGGAATGGCCATCAATGCATAGGCTTCGTACTCGCGGATCAACGCCGATAAACGCGGATCAATCGAAAGTTAGAACGCGTTGTCATCCTGAGCGCGTTCTTAGCGCGAAGGACCTATACACTTCCTCTGTGTCCCCCGTGTCCTCGGTGGTAAGGATTTTGCTTTTGATCAGCGCAAATCCGCGAAATCCGCGGCAAAGAAGTTGATCTCGATCGTCCAACTCGGCACCGTAGACTACGCCACAGCTCTAACCCTGCAGCAAAAGCTGGTAGCCCTCCGCAAAGAAGAAAAGATCGGCGACGTCCTCCTCCTCCTCGAACACAAGCCAGTAATCACCCTGGGCCGCAACGCGAAGGCCGCCAACGTAGTGGCATCTCCAGAGCTACTGAAGCAGCGCGGAGTCGAACTCTTCGACTGCGACCGCGGCGGTGACGTCACCTTCCACGGCCCCGGCCAAATCGTCGGCTACCCCATCTTCGACCTCCGCGGATTTGCCCGTGTAACGGCGGACACCGCGTCCGCCGAGCCCCAACGCAAAACGCTAGGCGTAATCGAATTTGTCCGCCGCCTGGAAGAAGTCCTGATCCGCACCTGTGCCGATTTCGCCATCGCAACAAAGCGAGTCCCCGGCCTAACGGGAGTCTGGACGGATGCCGGGGACAACGATACTCATGTGGGGACGGGCGCCATCGCCCGTCCGGTCGAGCAAAGCTCGACAAAAGACCTAGCCATGAGCAAACACCCTGAATCCAAGCTCGCCGCCATCGGCGTTCACATCTCGCGTCACGTCACCTCCCACGGCTTCGCCCTAAACGTAAACACCGACCTCACTTATTTCAACCTGATCATCCCCTGCGGCATCACAACAAGGCCGGTTACCTCGATGCAAAAAGAACGAGGCCGAGAAGTCGACCTCAACGCGGTAGCCGAATCCATCTCTCGCAACCTGGGCGTCGTGTTCCAAAGCCAAATCCTGTGGGTCGATACTCTGGATGCCCTACTCGGTCACGCAGTCGGCGTCCCGATGAAGCCTCCCACCGAACTCCGCCACTTTCACGGGGAAGACGACACAACCTGGACCTGATTTTGTGTGGCGCGGGCGCCCCGCCCGCGAGCCCTAGCCCTCGCCCCCACTCTCGCGATACCATAATGACACTGCGCCCTAAGCGCCGCCAGACATGGGGAACAACAGAAATAAGTCCAAAGCAAGCTCCAACGGCCACGGTTCGCGCAACGGCCGAACGCCAGGCAAGAATCATGTGACGACGGCCGCCACTGGTCGTGTAGGGGCGGACGCCTTCGTCCGCCCAGTCGAGCAAAGCTCGACCGGCTCTTCCAACCACAATCTCCGCACCTACGAGATTCCCGACTACCGCCTGGATCACCCGCAATTCCTCGTTCGCCAGGTAACCGAAAAAGACCGCCAGGGCCACGAACACGTCCGCTACGAAGTCACCGGAGACCTCGACGCTCCCGTCCCGCCCATCCGCGACTCCAAATACCTCGACCAGCAGCAAGCCATCGAGATCTATCGCTTCATGCTGCTCAATCGCAAAATGGAGATCGCCCTGGAAAATCTCTACAAACAGGGCAAGGTCGTGGGCGGCGTTTACTTCGGACTCGGCCAGGAAGCCTGCTCCTGCGCCTCCGCTTACGCCCTCGATCAGGACGACTGGTTCGCGCCCATGATCCGCAATCAGGGGTCGCTCCTCGTCCGCGGATTCGCCGCCCGCGACACCATGATGCAATACATGGCCAAGGCGAATTCGCCCACCAAGGGCCGCGACGGCACCTCGCACTTCGGCGACATCGAAAAGCGCAACATGGTCTCGCCCATCTCCATGCTCGGCGACTTAATCCCGGTGATGTCGGGCGTCGCACTCGGTGCGCGCCTCCAGGGACGCAACGTCGCCGTCATGACTTACATCGGCGATGGAGGTCAGTCCACCGGGGTCACCTACGAAGGCATCAATTTCGCCGCCGTGCAAGACCTCGGCCTCGTTCTCTTCGTCGAGAGTAATCTCTGGGCCTACTCCACGCCGTCAGAAATGCAATATCGCTGCAAAGATCTCGCTGAACGCGCCATCGGATACGGCATCCCCGGCGTGATCGTCGACGGCACCGACGCCTGCCAGGTCTACGACGCCGCCCACGAGGCGGTAGAACGCGCCCATCGCGGCGAAGGCCCCACGTTGATCGAAGCCAAGATGATGCGCATGAAAGGCCACGCCATTCACGATGCGGCCAGCTATGTTCCGAAATCAATGTTCGAATTCTGGCGTCGCCGCGATCCGCTAGCACGTTTCGAAAATTACCTGCTGAAAGACAAAAAGTGGCTAAGCGCGAAAGAGAATGAGGCCTTGATCAAAGAAGTAGAAGAAGTAATCGAAGCAGAGCGAGAAATTGCCGTGAACTCCCCAATGCCGACTCCAGAATCCGCCGAAGGCGGCGTCTATTGCGAAGACGGTTGTCACGAAATCAAGCCAAAATACGCCATGCCGAAAGTAAAAAAGGGAACCGCGGCCTACAAAGAAACCGAAGCCGCCGTGCATTTGAAGTAAAAAAATCCGCGTTCATCAGCGTAATCTGCGGAGATGAAGTTAACAGCCCAATGCAACTCACCTATCTCGAAGCCATCCGCCAGGGAATCTGGGAAGAAATGGACCGCGACCCCACCGTCTTCTGCCTCGGCGAAGACATCGGCATCTACGGCGGCGCCTTCAAAGTCACCGACGGATTCATTGACCGCTTCGGTTCCGAGCGCGTCATCGACACTCCCATCGCCGAGTCCGCCATCGTAGGCGCGGCCTTCGGAGCCTCGCTCACCGGCATGCGTCCCGTTGCCGAGTTCCAGTTTATGGACTTCATCGGCTGCGCCTTCAACCAGATTTCCAACATGGTTGCCAAGACGCACTACTTGTGGGGCGCGCCCGCCCCGCTAGTCCTGCGCGGCCCCAGCGGCGGATACGTCCACGGCGGCCCCTTCCATTCGCAAAATCCAGAGATGTGGTTCGTCCACAATCCCGGCCTCAAAGTGATTTGCCCCGCTACGCCCTACGACGCTAAGGGACTCATCAAAGCCGCCATCCGCGACAATAACCCGTGCGTCTTCTTCGAGCACAAATATCTTTACCGCCGCATCAAAGAAGAAGTCCCCACGGAAGACTACGTAGTCCCGATTGGAAAAGCCCGTGTAGCACGGGAAGGCAAGGATCTCAGCATCATCACCTACGCGGCAATGGTCCACTCTGCCCTAGAAGCCTCCGAACTCCTGGGCAAAGAGGGAATCGATCTGGAAATCCTCGACCTGCGCACCGTTTCCCCGTTAGATCGCGAAGCCATAGCACAAACCGTAAAGAAGACGAACAAGGTGATCATCGTTCACGAGCACTCCCGCACCGGAGGCCTGGCCGGAGAAATCGCCGCCATCATCAACGAAGAAGCCTTCGACGACCTCGACGGCCCTATCGTTCGCATAACCGGCCTCGACTCGGCAATCCCCTTCTCCCCACCCCAGGAGCATCATTACCTGCCCAAGGTGGAAGATATAGTCCGTGAATCAAGACGTCTGAAAGCATATTGACTCGCGTAGCGGCGGACGCGTGCGTCCGCCCGCAAAGATTGGTCGGAATCTTTCATGTGGGGACAGCCGCCCCGGCTGTCCGTCGAGCGTAGCTCGACTAGATATCCGGGACTATTCCCGGCCAAACTAGCTTTTCACTCGTCCCATCTGCCAAAATACTCTCGGAGACCTCATGGGCAAATTCCTTCTCGGCGTAATCGTTACACTCCTCATTCTTGTTCTCGGCGGACTCGGCTTTGCCATGCTCGGCTTCTTTCCCACCGCCGCCAATGTCGAACCCCCGCACCTCGAGCGCCATCTGGCGATGAGCGCCGTCGACGCCTCGATGGAGCGCCATGCCCCTCGCCTCACCAATCCGCTCATGCCCAACGATCAGAATCTTATCGACGGCATGAAGCTCTACACGATGAACTGCGCGCTCTGTCACGGAGGTCTCGACCGCAAGCCTTCCACTCTTGTGAACTCCTTCTACCCTCCACCGCCGAACCTCGTCTCTGATCCCCCCGACGACCCCGAGTGGCACATCTTCTACACCATTCGCACCGGCATCCGCTACACCGGAATGCCTGCCTGGGATAAGACCCTGACCGGCGACGATATATGGAAGATCACCATGTTTCTCTCTCACATGGACAAACTCCCGCCCGCCGTTCAGGAATACTGGAAGACCAGCTTCAACGCCGTCCCTGCCGAAGACGAGAAAAAAGAAGGGAAGAAAGAAGAGAAAGAAAAGCACGAACACCACTAGTTCCAGCGTTTAAATCCCCTCACGTAGCGACAGCCGCTTCGGCTGTCCCGCGAAGGCGAAGCCGAGCGGCGCCCGAATGGCTCGGCTGTCTTTTCAATCGATGGCCGCGGCATTTTCCGCCAGTCCTGCGGTTATCCCGTTCACTTGCTGCAGCCACGACCAGAGGCCCGCCGGGAACGCTATAATATTCGTTTGCGCCCGACCCGCTTCGTAGATTCGTGGGCCTCAGGAAGGAACTCATGCCGACAGACATCATCATGCCCCAGATGGGCGAATCCATCGTCGAGGGCACCATCACAAAATGGCTGAAGAAGCCCGGTGACAAGGTTCAACGCGACGAGCCCCTCTTCGAAATCTCGACTGACAAGGTCGATGCCGAAATCCCCGCCCCTGCGTCCGGAGTCTTGCAAGAAATTAAAGTCACGGAAGGCGCCACTGTAGGAGTGAACACGGTAGTCGGCACAATCGCTGCCGATGGCGAATCAGCAGCACCCAAGCCGCCCGCCCCGAAGCCGTCCAGCGAAAGTAGCGCCGGCGTCCCGCCGTCTGTAGCGGAGGCGCCCCGCCCGCGCACCCAGCCAGCGGAACCCCAGCCGCAAGCATCTATCGCGTCAACCCAGCAAGACGAAGAAGAAGCCCGCTCCTCCCCGCTAGTCCGCAAAATCGCCCGCGAACACGGCGTCAGCCTTGCGCAAGTGACGGGCACCGGACTAGGCGGCCGCATCACCAAACAAGACATCATGCAGTTCATAGAAAGCCAGGGATCGCAAAGTGCCCGTGTAGGGACGGACGCCTCCGTCCGTCCCGCCGAGCAAAGCGAGGCGCTGCCTGCACCAAGTTCGCACGCGCCTCGTCTCGCCGCTCCCGCCCCATTCCCCGGCGATCTCGTCCCCATGACGAAAATGCGGCAGCTGATCGCCAAGCACATGATCGAGTCTCGCCGCACCAGTGCGCACGTCCACTGCATGTACGAAGTGGACTTTACCCGCATCGTCAACCTGCGCGCCAGGCTCAAGTCCGGGTTCGAACAGCGTCACGGTGCCCGCCTCACCTTCATGCCCTTCTTCGTTCGCGCCGCCGCGATCGCTCTGCAGCAATGGCCTATCATCAACGCCAACATTGAAGGTGACAGCATCCGCTATCACCGCCATATCAACATGGGTATCGCGGTGGCGCTCGATTGGGGATTGATCGTTCCCGTTCTCAAGAATGCCGGAGACCTGAATTTTCTAGGCCTACAGCGCGGCATTACCGATCTAGGCGAACGCGCTCGCACGAAGAAGCTCAAGCCTGAAGATGTCGAAGGCTCCACCTTCACCATCACGAATCCCGGCCAGTTCGGAGCCGTCTTCGGCCTGCCCATCATCAATCAGCCGAACTCAGCCATCATGGGAGTAGGCGGCATCACCAAGCAGCCTATGGTCATCACCGACAAAGATGGCAACGACTCTATCGCCATCCGCTCCGTAGTTCACCTAACCCTGGGCTATGATCATCGTCTGATCGACGGCGCGGTAGCTGACCAGTTCATGGCCCAAGTAAAAAAGAATTTAGAAACCTGGAGCGAAGAAATAGGTTAGAAGAAAAGAAAAATCGAAGGGTGCCCCACCCTTGTCGCGTTGTGTGCGACAGGGCATGCCCTGAGCGGCAGCCGAAGGGTGGGGTTTTGACTTTACGGAGCAGCGATCGGCGTGGCCGCAACCCCCTTCTTAGCCCAAGCGGAGGCGTTCAAACATTCGACCGTTCCATCTACAATTTTGGAAATCCCCTCTCGGAACTTCTGGGCGTCGACGATTTCCTGAGCTGAAACCGCATCGACGGTGGCAAGAGCGCTCTCAAGGAATGCCATAGCTGATTCCTTCTTCTCCGCTCCCGACTTATTCGCGCACATTCCCTCGATTGCCGAAACCAAACTCGGCACGAAGCCAATTCCCCGCAACAACACGTTTATAAAATTCATATTTTCCTCCTGGATTTTGCAGCCCCCCAAACTAATTCCTAGCCCCTGTCATCTTGAGCGAGACGCTTTCTGTCTCGCGAAAGATCTATGCAACCTGCTCGCACTGAGATAATGCATATGCCTTTTCGCCTGCACTTCACCCAGAGTCCGCGAAGCTGCAACACTGCTAGGGCCCCGGCTTTTTCATTTTTTCTTGCTGCTACTGTCATGCGCCTGAATCATGGCCTTAATCTCGTTCTGCCCTTCGCGCAGCTCCCCGAGTTGAACCTCTGTCCGTATCCTTCCCTCGGTGTTCGTAGCTGCGATCTGCTCCAGACGCTGCACGCGCGCTTGCGTTGCCTGGATCTCGCTATCCTGTCTCGCCGTGCTCCGTGCATCCTGGATCCCCGACGTAGACGACCCCACGCTGTACCCTGCGCTGTGGCTTCCCGCCGTCGTAACTACAATCGTTCCCGATGCCGCACCACCCGTGCACGTCCCGCCCGTCACCAGCGCCGTTTCCGCCGTCCCCGTTCCCGCCACATAAACGTAATAAGGACTCTTCGTGTTATTGCTCGTATCGATTCCCAACGGGCACGGATTCAAGTGAATCGTGTTGCTCCCCGCCGTTGCCAGGCTGTCCGCCGGGGATTGCAACCAGTTCCAACTCGCCGTCACGTACCGCACGTTCGCCAGATTGTTCGTCGAAAACTGTGTCCCCGCCGGTTGCGCCACGTTCTGGCTCGCCGCCGGAGCCGTCGAGACATTTCCCGATCCTCCCGCCCCGCAAGGTCCCCACGTTCCATTCCCCAGCAAACAACTTCCACTGTTAGCAGTCCCCGTGCCCAGTTCGCTGGTCGGAACGTGTCCTGAAATCAAATCTGCTTTCCCGGCGACAGCGAGATCCACGTATTGCTTGGGCGTGACCTGAAGCGGCGCCACGGGATTCGACGACAAAGTAATTGGCCCACTCATCGTCCCCCCAGCGGTCGGCAGATAACTCCCCGCCCCCACCGTGGTCACAGTCGTATCCACATATCCTTTCGTCGCGATGTCCGCAGAGTTCGTCGGCGCCGGCACATTCGGAGAATTGCTGAACGTCTTCGTCCCGCTGATGACTTCAGTTCCATTCAGATGTACAACCGCGTTGTTATCCGCCTTCGACGCCAGTCCCGAATTCACATACTGCATCGATACCGGCTGACCCGCCACGCCCGATCCCGGCGTCGTCCGCACCGTCGCCAGATTTGTCGGAGACGTAGTCGGCACCACCCAATATTCCGTACGCACTTGCCCAGGACCAAGTTGGAAGACAACGGAGTAATACACTCCTGCCGGAGTCGCTCCCGCATTCGGCACCAGCGCCACGCTCAGCGCTCCCTTCGCGCCGAGCGTGACGCTGCTTGTCCCCGCCGCCACCGCTGTCCCATCCGCGGTCACAAACGCGGGCCAGCTAATCAGCAAATTCCCCTGTGCCGTTGTCCCGTCAGCCAGATAAACCGTGTCTGAAACCGTTGTAGTGGCACCGCCGCTCGCCGGAACCGCTCCGGAGGCCGGAAGCCCAAAGCCGGAAGCCGTGATTACCACCACCAGCGCCCAATAAAAAAGCCGCCCCATAGGGCGGCGGCCCGCGTCAAACATGTTCGCCTCCAAAATCACTCCGGGTTCTCCCGGGTGCCCCACCCTTCTCGCGCTATATGCGAGAGGGTGGGGATTTTGACTTTCAGATGTTGACTTTCAGATTTTGACTTTCAGATGTTGATTTTCAGATTTTGACTTTCAGATGTTGATTTTCAGATTTTGACTTTCAGATGTTGACTTTCAGATTTTGACTTTCAGATGTTGACTTTCAGATTTTGACTTTCAGATTTTGACTCTTATTCCCCTGTGTTCCTCTGTGTCCCCTGTGGTGAAGCCTCTCCCAGAAATCTCTCCACACTCTCCACATAAACATCCGCAAAATCCGCTACCGGTCTCCGTCTCTGGATCAACTCCATCGCATCCCCTACGCTCCACCCCATCGATCCCAGCACCGCCAGCGTCATCATCGGAGCCCGGTGTATTCCCGCCGCGCAATGAATGAACACCTTCGCGTCGGCATTCTCCAGCGCCGTCTCCGCAAATTCCACTCCCCGCCGAAACAATGCCGCCGGCTTCGCCTCGAAATCATCGTCAGTCGGATTCCACAGCACTTCAATTCCGTGTCCCTCCGCCAGCGGCGTGTCATCAAACTCAATCTGCATGTCGATGATGTGCGTAATCCCCGCCTCCGCCACCTGCGCCATGTTCTCCGCCGACCAGATCCCTCCGCCCACCGCGATCCGATCCGTCAACCACGTAATATCCATCTCATCCTTATCCTGCGGGGATTTTTACTTTTGGGACTTCGACTTTCGCCTACGTCCAAAACGCGAGGGCCCAGCTTGATGCCCCTCTCAACCTGTCATCCTGAGCGCGTCTTTTGCGCGAAGGACCTGTGTACTTCCATCCACTTGCTAAGTTCCATCCTAGCCGCGTTCTTTTGCGGCTGGGTGGCGAACGTCCATTCTACCGAATCACGCGCATCCCGCCGGAACCTCCGCGCTCTCTTCTTCGCCCGCCTCCAGTTTCGCACTCTCCGGCTTTACGTCCTCCGCACTTTCCTTCTTCTCGTCGGCAACTTGTTTTGCCGCCGCGATGGTCACAAACTCGTCCTTCTCGTACTCGTCTGCAACAACCGGGCTAGTTGGAATGCCAAGCCGGTCGAGCAACGTCTTCGCGAGCGACTCTTCCTCCGCCGACGCGACGCTCCCGTCCGTCGGCGACGGAAAAATATTTGCCATCTCAAACAAGTATTTCACCGGAGCCAGTTGTCCCTTCTCCCCCTCGCCAATCACCGCTTGCGCCAGTTTTTCCGCGTGTGCCTCCACCAGTTTGGAGAGATCCTTCCTCACCTCCACCGGATGTAATTCCTCCTGCTTTCCTCGCTTCGCCCCGTCTTTCGTCTTATCAGCCTTCTTCACTCTCGGTTTTCCCTTTTTCGCTTTTTTCCTGATCATGGCCCCATCCGCATATGAATTCGTGAACTCTCTCCAAAAACAGAAGGCGTGCCCTTGGGCACGCCTTCTTCAGGAGATCTATTTTTTCTCACTCTCTAAATCCAGAATAGCAAATTGCTATAGGCAAAGTGGACATTTTTCAAAATTTATTTTCGCCATCTTCACAACCACTTACGGGATTTCCCCTCTCCGTACCCCCTTGACAAGATTTTTCTCGATGCATGTCCAGCCTCTCCAACAACCCAACGTCGATCAGGATTTCACTCAACATATCCAGCGCCAGCGGAGTCAATCGCCGCACCGTTTTTTCATTGCAATGCAACAGCCGTGCCGTCGCCCACCGGTCATGCTCCTCTAAAATGTGCCGCGCGATCAACTGCCGTGAGAATTCATCCAGCTTCTCCAGGCACTTCTCCATGTCATGCACAAAGATCACCCGGTCCTCGAACGTGACCACTGTGTACGATGTCACCTTCGCCCGAAAGAACTCTCGCCCCAACAATGAGGGCAGTCTCCCCGTCTCGATCGAGTAACGCATGTACCGCCGCAACATGGTCACGGTCCGGGCCCGGTAGATCCTCCGCTCCCGCTCCAGTTCCCAGTCATAGTCAGCAGCAATCTCCTCCGGCAACTCGTCGGGAATTTGAATTTCCCGACCAGTTTCTGCAAGAACTCCGGGAAACCCATGCACCGGCAACGCTCCAAGAGACTCCGCTTCCCTCAATTCCTTCTGTCGTCGGGATTGCACGATCTCCCGCCCAACCTCCGGAACCTCCGCCTCGGCCGCAATCCACGCGATGACTCCACTCATGCCACACCTCCCGCCGCTTCGAAGTCGCCTTCCTTTTCTTCCCGAACCCCGCAGTCGTAATCCTCCACCACCGCCCGTTGCCGCACCGTGAGCCTTACGTTTTTCTTCCTCCCGATCGGCAAGTTCGCCACCTTGGGCTGGCATTGCTCGCAATACACCCCCGCCCCGCCCTCCCGCACCCACAACCCGCCACAATGTTCGCAGTACTTTAATTCCATCCTTACCGTGCCCCCGCCATCTCTATCTCCATGATTGCTTCGCATCACTCCTCCAAAAGTTTTTATGATCTATTCGATTTCAAATTCTGCCGATCAATGATTCTCGAAACTCCTTGCTCATAGCTCATAGCTCAAAACCAAAAACCCTGCGCCCGTTTCCGCCTTTGCAGAAACCGACGCAGGGCTCGTTTCTCTTACGATGACCTGCCTGAGCTATTTAGTTTTTAAACTTTGAAACCTTGAAACCTTGAAACTCTGAAACCTTGAAACTCTGCCTCTAAGCCACCTCATCATCCACGCCCGCACGAGCCCGCTGACTGAAGTATCCTTCCTCGTATCCCGACTTCAGTACGCGCCCGTTTTGCATCACCACGCTCAACTTCCCCGTGAAGCGCAGCGACCGGAGCAACCGCTCCAGGGAGGCCGACAGCACTTCCGCCGACTTCACCTTGCGACGAAATTCACCGAAGATCTGTTCTTCGTTGAAGTTATCTGCCTGAATCTTATTATTCCTGCTCTGCGTCCTCTACTGAGGGATTGGCATTGAGATCTATGGCTCCAACTCAATACCTCGACAGATCGAATACTAGAAGTACCAGTACCAGTCAACTCACAAGTTGATGTACCCTCTGCTCCGTCTTAGCTCTTACCCAGCATAATTCGTTCATCCCGGTAACCTAGTCAGTCCTACCCAGTTTAAAATACTTTCTTTCCACTAGATAACAAAGCATTTCTAGTTGGTGTGAATTAGGACTCTGCAATGCTGGTTAATATACTTGCTGCATGGATAGGACTTAAGTCCACCCATAGGAGATTACAAATGTCTAACTCAAGTCGAATTGAAGCCGCCACTAGGTCCCACGTCGGAGCAGTACTCACCGCAGCCCAGATCTCAGAGTTAGTTAAGCTGTCTGATCCCACCAGTACTAAGGGCGTCTACCCCAGCGATTGCGCCTACAAGAGAGACGAAGCAGGAAAGCTGGTCCCCCGTGGTAAGACCGCTTACGGAGACGGAGTCCTTGAATACATTGGGGAGAACAACTTCAAGGTGCTGCCGACAGAGGAAATCGTACGTCGGAAAGTGTCTGCTAAAGCAGCAGAGCCGAGTAGCATCCAGCAGCAGAGGTCGTCAAGACCGCAGCTAAGACGGAACCTGCTAAAGCGGAGACGGGCAAGAAGAAAGGCAAGAAGCCATCGGCTAGCAGCATACCCAGCGCGGCCGAGCCGCTAAGGCGAATCTCGCCCACGTCAGCCCAGTAGTAGTGGAATCCACCCATCCCAGGCTTTATGCCTGGGATTTTTACTGTATCGGGTGGAGAAATACCCACCCTGCAATTTTTCCAAATCCTGCTAGAGGTCTAGACGATAGCTCTGCCATGACCTGAGAATAATAGAAAATTCAGACGCTATCCACGTCGGTCGTCATGTCCTCGTCCCTGGACCACATTTGCCCCTAAGCTGCCGCGATCCTATAGCTGTGAATTTTCTCAGTCAAGGTTGGATTGACCAAACTCGCCTGTGGAAATCTTTTTCGCCCGTATTCCCCTCGCAATACACATTTTCCAAGCCGTCACTTTTGCAAAAGTTTTTCCTTCGTGTACCTTAGCCTGCCCTGAGCGAAGTCGAAGGGTGTCCTTTGTGGTTGAAGATTTTGCATTGGCAGCCACCGTCGTCGACAAATTCTCCCCAGACCCTTTGCTATACTCCGGCTAATGAAGTTCAAAGTTTTGCAAGATAATCTCCGTAAAATTCTTTGGCAACGTATTGAAACTGGGGAACTAACCGGACTTCGCCTAGCCCAGCAGACCGGCTTCAAGCAGGCCCACATCTCGAATTTCCTCAACCGAAAACGCGGCCTCAGCCTCGAGGGCATGGACAAAGTCCTGTCCGTCCAACATCTTTCCGTTCTCGACCTGCTCGATCCCGTCGAAGTCAACAAGCGGGCATCCATCCTGCCCCCCAGTGGCGACGACTTTGAAAACGTCCTGCTCACCGAGCCCTCCACCGCGACTCGCCCGCTCATTACCGCGGATCAGGTCGTCGAGATCCTCAAGTTCAAGAAAACCTTCCTGCGCAAGCTCAAGCCCGAACCTGATGGCGACCGTTCCGCCTGGCACCGCTTCGTCCTCATCAAGCTCGACTCCCGCGAGGCCCTTGCTATGCATCCCCGCCTCGTTCCCGGAGCCACTCTGCTGATCGACCGCCATTACAACTCACTTAAGCCCTATCGCAAAGGCGAATTCAACATGTACGCTGTTCTGAAAAACGATACTTTGGTGGTCCGCTACGTCGAAGTCGCAGAAAGTCATTTAATTCTTCGCCCCCACAATCACTCTTCCCCGATCGAAGTAATCCCCATGTCCACCGACAAATCCGCCGCCGACTACCTGATAGGCCGCATCTGCCAGGTAGGCTTCGAAGCCTGATCAAGAGGGGAGAAGGGATAGAAGGAGAGAAGAGAAGAAGACGGGGTGCCCCACTTCTCGCTTCTTTTGCGAGAAGTGGGATTACGACAACTGAATCCGCAGGGTGAGGATGTTGAATTTCTATCTTGCCAAAGAATCGTCTAAAGAGAACTTCACGCCTCACTTCAAATCCGCCAGCAACTGATTGACGTTAGACGAAATGAATCACACGCCGGGCTGCTTCGCCAGCCCGGCGCGCTTTCCGTGAGCAGGACAACAATTGGGGGGTATGGAAATGCGAACGAATCTTAGCCCCGCAAAGTCCGCAATGAGTTCAAAAGGTAAAGTTGTTACGAAACCCGAACAAGCTCACGCAGCGACCGCCGCAGCTTGAGGGAAAGCCGTCACGTCCTGGAGACGTAGCTTGCTGCATCTCTCGCCATCATTCGAAATGCCGCCGGCAACGCCGGCAAGCCAAGTCTCTACCGATTAGAGGAAAGGTCGCAACTCAGATCCAGAAGTCGCGATTGGGGGCCGGGGTGCTGCTCTGGGAGGCGCCCGCGGCACGTCCCAAGCCGGGTTCGACGCGATTGCGTCCCGCATTCTTTGCTTGGTAGAGCGCGGCATCGGCCAGGTGCAGCACTTTCTCCAGATCGGCCGCAGCCTCGCCGGTGGCTACTCCCAAACTCAGGCTGACTTTCACCGTCGATCCGCCGACATTGATGTTGCAGCCGGCCACGTGTACGCGCACGCGTTCGGCCAGTTCCCACGTCTCGGCCAGGCCGCAGTTGGGAGCGACGATCAGAAACTCTTCTCCGCCATAACGCCCCACCGAGTCATACGGACGGACCATGGCCGCGATGCCGCTGGCGATGATGCGCAGAACCGCATCGCCGGCAGCGTGTCCGCGGCTGTCGTTGATCGCCTTGAAATGATCCACGTCGATCATGATCACTCCGACAGGCTGGCGGTCGCGTTCGGCACGAAGCAACTCGCGCTCCAGGATTTCCAGAATCGCCTTCCGGTTCCACACGCTGGTCAGGCCGTCGCGGGAAGCCTCGCGACGCAAGGCTTCCTTGGTCAAGAGCAGGCGGTGCTGCGTCACCAGTAAGCGTGCGCTGGAACATACGAACGAAAGGAATACCATCGCGGCTGCGAGCCTCAGGTGATCGCGCGCAATGCGCAATGACATCAACAGGACCAGCAGCGGATACAGCAGAAAGAACATTTCCGTGTAAATTCGCTTCTCACGCTGCGGCGCGTTGAACTTGAGCTCCGGCGCTTCCGTCTGCCTCCAGGCGCACGCGATAACGGTGGGAATGACCAGCAGCGCGCTCCACAGAATGTCGAACCATGCTCCCGTCTTGAGTCCCTGCCCGGGTCCGTAGTAGTAGAGCCCGTCTACCCATCCGGAGAGCGCGAGAAAAGCTCCCATCCTGCCGAACAACACCTTGGCGTCGTGGGAACGGGTGATGATTGCCCGCAGGATGAAAGCTCCCGCCACAAAAGAATAGCCGACAAAGTAAGGGAACCAGACCTCGTGCGAGAGCTCGCCGTCCAATGCTGTCTTGGGGATGAAGAAGAAGTACAAGTACGCCGAGACGCAAACCAGCACCGCTTGCACAAAGTCGAGAGCGACGATCGTGTCGATCTTTCCGGCCTCGTGGTCGGGATCGAGAAACATCGCCATGGCCAGCGGCACGAACCAGAAGGAGAACAACAGATTGTTCGTCCAGCTGACGAACGTCGTACGAAACAGATCGTTATAGAGGCTCAGCGACTGCGCGATGAACAGCAGAGTGTATGCCACCGCGGTCAGCCGCCAGAAAGAGAGGGCAAGCCCCTCCGAACGCTGGCTGGCAAACACAATGGAAACGATCAAGGTTGCGCCCAGCGCGACCTGGATCAGGTCTGACAATACCGGGCCCGGCGCCTGCTCGCCAAAGAGCACGACCACACCGATATGAACCAGCCATAACAGGCCGGCTATCGTCAGCATGATGCGTGTGCGCGACAAAGCAATCCTTTCGAGCCGCAATTTTACAGATAGCCGGACGGGAAGGGATCAGTTTTGCCGACAAAATCGCAAACCCGATTTTCCACCCGAAAGTACACGTACCTCCGGACTTCTAAGGCTCTAGTATGTGCGAGGGTTCAGGCTTTTTCATGTGCCTTTAGTAACCTCCAATGCGGGGTACGGTTGTTCGAAATCAGCCCCATTTCTGGAGCAACCCCGCCAGGATATCGACTGCCTCTCCGAGCTTGCCGAGCTCTTCTGGAGCCAGTTCGTTCAGATGGGAGGCGAGGTACGAGATCCGCATCTGGCGGCCCTTCTGCAGCAGTTTGATCCCCTTGGCCGTGGCCCGAATCCGCATGCGCCGGGCATCCTCGGGATCGTGGCTGATCTCGATCAGCCGGCTGCGGGCCAATCCCGCCACGATCCGGCTCATGGTCGGCGGCTTTACCTGCTCTGCAGCCGCCAGCTCCCCCAGCGTCTTCGCACCGCCAAACACCAGTACCGATAGCGCCGATAGGCGCGCTGGACCCTCTCCCGTCGCAGTGTCTTGCTTGCGAACCCTCCGCAATAAGTGAATAGCGGCCGAATGAAGCCGGTCCGCCACCGAAAGGACCTCGGGCGAAAGCGGATCTGAAGTGTCTTCAGCCGCAGGCTTCCGTTGCTTGGATGTCGTGCGCGCCATAGTCGTAGTGTAGTGCGTCAAGACCAAGGTTTCCCCTGTGCTCCCCCGTGTCCCCCTGTGGTGAAAGCCTTTGACCCGGAGTGTAAACAAAGTCCAAAAGATCATGACCACGAAGGCCACGAAGTAACACGAAGGAAGAATATCTCCGGAGAAGTCCTTCGTGATCCTTCGTGCCCTTAGTGGTTCATGGTTTCACTTGACTTCTCGCGGCAAATATAGTTAGCTATGCTAACTAATATGACCACGGAGGTCAATACCATGACGGCAAGCACAACCAATTCCGGAATCACCCGTTTGGGACAGGTCCAGATTCGAACCGCCGACGTCGAGCGCGCAGCCGGCTTCTACGAAAAAGTTCTGGGACTGAAGCTGATCTTTAAGGCGCCGCCCGGCCTGGCTTTTTTCGATTGCAACGGCGTGCGCCTGATGCTCGACCGTCCGGAGAAACCAGAGTTCGATCACGCCAGTTCGATCCTGTATTTCGCCGTGCCCGACATCCAGGCCGCGCACGCGAACCTGAAAGCCCAGGGCGTGCGCTTCGAAGACGAGCCGCACCTGGTCGCCCGCATGCCGGACCATGATCTCTGGATGAACTTCTTCCACGACACCGAAGACAACATGCTGGCCCTGATGAGCGAAGTGAAAAGAAGCTGAAATCAGACTTCGGGCTTCGGACCTCAGACCTCAGCCCTCAGCGATCAGCTATAACTTGTCATCCTGAGGCCCGTCGTTTGGGCCGAAGGACCCATGCACCTTGCCGGCAGAATATGCGCCGCATGCAATTGCATGGGTCCTTCGGCGCGCAAACCACGCGCCTCAGGATGACAAACGGACATGGCGATAAGATCAGGCGCATAATGATCGCCAGAGGTGGCCGCCATGAAACAGAACCGATCCCAGGCAGGCTTCGGCCGAGCTTGGTTCGCGTTAACGGTGGCCTTTGCACTGCACGTGGCCGATGAAGCCTCCACCGGATTTCTCGCAATCTACAATCCAACCGTCACCGCGCTGCGTGCGCGCTGGGGATGGTTTCCTATGCCCACCTTTGAATTTCGCGAGTGGCTGCTCGGACTCAGCATAGCCATTCTGGTTTGCTTTGCCCTGACTCCGTTGGCCGCGCGCAGGACAGCCTGGTTGCGGCCGCTGGCCTGGTTCTACGCCCTGATAATGTTCTTCAACGGTGTGGGCCACACAGTCACGACAATTGTCGGGCACACCGTCACCGGCGTGACCTTCCCCCGTCCGGCCCCGGGATTTTATTCGTCGCCGTTCCTCTTCGTCGGTTCGGTGTGGCTGATGATGCGGCTGTGGCAGACGGCCGCTAAACATCACCAGCCGGCATTGTCATCCTGAGGCGCCCTTTTTGGGCGCCGAAGGACCTGTGCAATCGTCGGCAGCATCGACGGCGTGTGTAAATGTCCTTCGCGAGAACGAGAGTCAGCGGATCACAAGCGAAAAGCCGAAAGCTAGAAGCTAGAAGCCTCTGCTATCATCGCTAGCGGAGTCATTCCCACAGTCGTCATGCGCATTGCACTCATTCCTCGAATGCAGGATGAAGAAGACGACGACGATATCCCCGTCCTATCGGGTAGAGGAGAAGGCATCATGGACGAAGTTCCAGCCACTGGCTCAGGCCACGCGCGCCGTAATGAAGACATCGCCCTCGATTTGATGAAGTTCGTTGCCATGACCACCGGGTATGGACGTACAACCTCAACCGGCGTGGGATTCACCGGCACCGGATCCGCAGCCAAGCCCGAAGATTACGCCGAGCGCCTGCTCGAGTTATACGGCAAGTGCCTCGGCGCGGTGAGCGGTAAAAAGTAAGTCGAACTCCGTCCGCTCACGGAGTACTGACTTGATGTGCTTAACTCGGTGGTTGTCTGTTCTGCTTCTGGCCGGCGCGGCGCTGCCGTCCGCCCACGCCCAGGCGAAACCCGCAAGCCCGCCGGCTGCCGCCGCCCCGGATTTTTCCAAGGAAGCCTACGTCGTCGAGAAGTCATACCAGCGCATCAAGGCGGAAAACGATGGCACCGGCACGCGCGAGCTGGCCGTCGAGGTGAGGATGTTGGCCGACGCCGGTGTGAAGACTTTCGCGGTTTTGAACTTCACTTATACAAGCGCGAATGAAGTCGTCGATATCGACTACGTGCGCGTGCGTAAGCCGGACGGCACTGTCGTGAAGACTCCGGACTACAACATCCAAGACATGCCAGGAGAGGTGACACGCACGGCGCCGTTGTACAGCGACATTCACGAGAAACATGTTGCAGTAAAAGGGCTGAGCGTAGGGGATGTGCTCGAGTATCTCGTGCGTTTCCGCGTGATCAAGCCCGAAGTTCCAGGTCAGTTCTGGCAAGAATACTCGTTTCTCAAGGACGCGATTGTGAGAGACGAGCATTACGAGATCAGTTTCCCAAGCGGTAAGTTCGTAAAGATCGTCAGCCCGGAGTTCAAGCCGGAGGTCACGGAAGAAAGCGGGCAGAAGATTGTTCGCTGGACACACTCGAATCTGATCGTCAAGCAGAAGGATCCACGCGAGATTCCGCGTCGGATTCCTCCGAAGCCCGACGTGCAGATCACAACGTTTGCCAGTTGGGAAGAAGTTGGGCGCTGGTACGGAGATCTGCAGAAAGAGCCAGTGCAGGTGACAACAGCCATCCAGAAAAAGGCGGACGAACTCACCCAGGGACTGAAGACCGATGACGAGAGGATCCGCGCGACCTATAACTTCGTCGCCTTGAAATATCACTATATCGGGCTGGATTTCGGCATTGGCCGCTACCAGCCGCACGCGGCCGACGATGTTCTTGACAACGGCTACGGCGATTGCAAGGACAAGCATACGCTGATGGCATCGCTGCTGAAGGCAGAGGGGATTGAGGCGTGGCCAGCCTTGATTCACTCGACCCGCAAACTCGATCCGGATGTGCCGTCACCGGCTCAGTTCAATCACGTGATCACCGTGGTTCCGCGGGGAGACCGATTCGTATGGCTCGACACCACGCCTGAAATTGCACCCCATGAATTGCTGATGCTGGCACTTCGTGGGAAGCAGGCCCTGGTCGTTCCCACCAGCAAGCCGGCAGTGTTGATGACCACGCCACAGAATGCACCCTTCCTGCAAGTGCAATCAATGTCGATGGAAGGGAAGTTGAATGCCGAAGGAACCTTCACGGGACATTCAGAACAGTCGTATCACGGGGATACCGAGGTGGTACTGCGTTCGGTGTTCCGCCAAGTTCCGCAATCGCAGTGGAAGGAGGCGGTGCAGCGATTCTCCTACGGGTTGAACTTTGGGGGAGACGTCAGCAATGTCAACATGACGCAGCCCGATGATCTCAGCAAACCTTTTGAACTTTCGTACGATTACGAGCGGAAGAAGTACGGCGGGTGGGAAGACAAGCAACTCACCCCGCCGATGCCTCCGATGGGTCTCGAAATGATGAAAGATGCGAAAAAGCCGCCGGAACCCCTTGTGCTGGGCGGACTGGGCGAGGTGATGTATGACGGAAAGATCACCCTCCCTCCCGGGTACTCCGGGAGCGGCATACCGCAAAATGTGGATCTGGTAAGACCTTACGCGGAGTATCACTCGTCCTATGGCCTGGAAAATGGCGTGTTCACGGCGAAACGCCGCTTGGTTATCAAGAAGACCGAAGTGGAGTTGAGCAGTTGGGAGGACTTCCAGAATTTCGCAAAGGGGTTAAGCGACGATGAGAATCGGTTCGTGACACTGAGTGGAGGCACCAAGATCAACGCGGGCGCAGGCGCTGGCTCAGGTGCGAAGAGCAGCAATGAAGACCTCGACGCCTTGTTGCAGGAAGCGGCCGACGCTCTGAACAAGCGGGACTTCACGCGCACGGAAGAACTGGTGCGGCGTGTGGTGGCCGCCGATCCAACACGCCGGGGAGCGCATTATAACCTGGCAATTGCCTTGGCTGCGCAAGGCAAGATGCCAGATGCTCTTGCCGAAATCCACAAAGAAGTGGAGGTCTCGCCTGACGACGCCCGCACCTATCAAATAGCAGCGACTTTTGAGGAGTACGCCCATCATTTCGACGATGCTATTCGGGACTGGGTGAATTTGTTGAAGGTCGATCCCAAGAATCGCGAGGCCGCGCTCAAAGTCAGCCGTCTGCTGATGGGAGGAGGCAAAAATGCGCAGGCCCTGGCAGTGCTCGAGGAAGCAGTCAAGCAGTCCCCCGGCAGCCCGAGTCTGGAGATGGCGTTGGGGGAGACGTACGTCGCCAACGGTGACGCCGATCAAGGCGTTCTGCATATGAGGGAGGCGACCAAGGCCGCCGCGGATCCGAAGGGTCCGGATCCGGGGATGCTGAACGACGCCGCATACATGCTGGTTACACATAACACCCATCTCGGCGACGCGAAGGAATTCTCAGAGAAGGCGCTTGCGGAACTGGAACAACGATCGGTAGAGGCGGCGCAAAAAGATGATGCGAGTGGGTTCCCCCTGACGCCGAGACTGATGGCTACCTGGGATACGCTCGGATGGATCCACTACCAGATGGAGGACTACGGTCTCGCCGAAGATTATTTGCGGCCGGCGTGGGTTCTTGGGCAGGACGGAGTTGCCGGCGATCATCTCGCACAGACGCTGGAGAAGCTGGGGAAGAAGAAAGAAGCAGAGAAAGTGTATGTACAGGCGCTCTCGGCGCAGTACGTACCGATTCCCTCTTGGGCGAATCCGGCGACGGACCCATCACAAACGTACGCGACTAATCGTAACCTGATCTTGTCTCATTACTCGAAGTTGACCGGGCGGAAAGAACCGCCCGCCATCGACATCAAGCGTTTGCCCAACGGCGAATGGACGAAGATGCCATCCGATGAGTTGCTGGAGAAACGGCGTGCGAATGTGACCAAGACATCACGTCTCTCCGGGCATTGTGATTTTGAGATGGTGTTCGCGCCGGGCAAGGTGGCGAGCGTGCGCTTCCTGGATGGAGACCCAGCAGTGAAGGAAGTCGCTGCGAAACTTCAGGCAACGCACTTCGACGTGGTATTTCCATCAGCCAGCGGCGCCCGGATTTTCCGCAAGGTGACGTTAACGTGTTCTCCAACGTCGGGCTGCAATGCGGAAATGCTTCCGGCGCGCCAGGCTGTGGAAGTGACGCGGTAGAAACAACCACTGACGCGAACGCAACGCTGGGGATGACGCATCCGAGAAAGACTCGTAGGTGGGCCCAATCTGAGCAGATTGTGAAAATTGAACACAATAACAAACCGCGCCCTTCGCAGGGCGCGGTCCAATGTTCAGCAGGCCCGGGAGTTGCCCGGGCCCGCGATAACTCTTAACGGCGCTTTTTGCCCTTTTTCTTCGCGGGCTTCTTGGCCGCTTTCTTGGCTTTTTTCTTCGCCGGCTTTTTCGCGGCTTTCTTCGCCGGTTTCTTGGCGGCTTTCTTTTTGGCCGCGGGTTTCTTTTTTGCGGCTTTTTTCTTAGCCGGTGCCTTCTTTGCGCCGCCACCGCCGCCCGCGGGAGCAGGTTTCGGAGCGGGTTTGGGCGCTGGCTTGGGAGCAGGAGGAGGCGGAGTTGGCGCTGGCGGTTCTATTGATTCAGTGTCCGGCATGCCGGGTTCTTCTTCCTCTTCTTCTTCCTCTTCAAAATCTTCTTCGAGCGACTCGCTGTAGGCGCCGCTGTCGCCGAATTCTTCTTCTTCGTCACGTCCGTAGAGCGTGGGATCGTAGAACGTCATTGCTCCTCCTGGTTTCAGTGGCGGCCAGGTGCGGATACGCCACCCTGGCTGCGGGCACAAGGAAAATTAAAAGACCACCGGAAACTTCTGCTGGAACGGCGCGCGATTATAGCACGACATTCGGTGCCGTCTGCAAGGACTCCAGACACAACCGACGCTGGACCTTGCGGGTCCCGGAGTGGCGAGCTTGCTGGCCGGCAATGCCATGTCATCTACAGTATGTAGGGTATCCAACACTGTCAGGGGATTTTGTCATCTCAGGGGGACGATTGCTAACAAGGTCAGGGCATGCCGAAGCGCCGATTGGAAGACAGAATCCGCGAACTCTGCTCGCAGGCGGCTGAGACTGGTTGGAAGCAAGTCCTGTCGGAACTTCAATTGGCCATGCAAGAGCATTCACGACGGGTGGCCAATCTAACCATGGCTGCCATTGTGCAGCGTCGCCCCGACATCATTCAGGAGCGCCGCCGGAACCATCCCGCCGCCAAAGATAATTACGGTCCCGGAGGCCGGTCGGACCGCTAAGTCTCTTTGTTTTCGTCCACTTCCCCGCAATGCTCCCAATAGGTGAAGGGGTCGCCGTTGAGGTTGCTCATGCGGGCGATGCTCCACACCCGATTGAATCGGGTCTCGTGTTCGCCGTCGAAGACGTCTTTATAGCGGACAAATCCCGTAAAGTGCACAAAGGACTTGAGTTCGCGGATCTTCTCGATCTCCGCTTCGCTAAAAGGGTGCAATACGTCCTCGGCCACCACCACCGGATTCTGGGCGCCGATGACGCTGGGAAGCGGGATAGGCTTGCCGGTCTGAGAACTACGATCCGGGTTGCGGGAGTCGCTGACATAGACGGACGCCCGTGAATCGAGGACAAAAGCGTCGGTGGATCCCAGATGCTGAATCTGGAACCGGGCCGGCGAGGGCGCGTCGAAATTGAGGTAAAAAGGCTGGAGCTCCACCCGCAGCCGGGCGCGCTCTTTGCTGACCAGGAGCTCGGCGGTCGCCTTGGCGGCGGCGGCGGTCGAACTGGCCCCGGTCGCTGTGTCCTTCAGGGCCGTGAGCTGCTCGCCCAATACCTTCAGTTGCTGGTCAAGGACGCGGCTTTGATATTCCATCTCCTGCGCGTGAGTACTCGTGCTGCTGAACATTCTTCGCAGGGCGATGGCCTGCCAGATCAGAGTGATGAACTGAAGCACGGCAACAACGGCCAGTGTGGCGACGAACCAGATGATCTTGCTGTCAAGGATTGAAGAGTCGGGATGATTAGTGCTCAGGCTTTGACTGGCCGTATCATCGGGGCCGATCGGGGTGATCGACGGGCTCGGGTTTGAGGGCGCCGGAACAGGCTTTCCTGAAGGCACTGTCGTGGTGGGATGAACCGTATTGCCTTTGGAGGGATTGCCGTTCTGCGGACGTGCTGGTTGCTGGGGAAGTGCCATGCCGATAGCCATCGCCAGAACCAGGAGTTTCATTTGGGGCAGAAGTGTATCACCAGACTTTCCGGGGTGGCTTAGCACTTTCGTGCCATATGCAGTGGTCAGGGGTCAGTGGTCAGTAGACCGGTTTCCATTTAATTGGGTTGTGAGTGGAAATCGATTTGTAAAAGGGCACGGCTTTTCAGCCGTGCCGCAGTGCCCGCAAAGAATGCGTCACAATCGGGTGCCCCACCGTCTCGTGCTTTTTGCGTGTAGCCAGAATCCGGTTCGTACATCAGAATACGAAGCATTGTCATCCTGAGCGGAGCACGACGGCGAGCAGAGCGAACCGTCGTGCGGAGTCGAAGGATACCTACCACGATGTCGCAGGTTGCACCCGTAAGAGGCTTTCTCCCAGTGCTTTTGTACTTTTGTAGAGAATTCCCATTGCCGTTCGAATGCTTTTTGGTGAGGCAGGGATCCTTCGACTCCGCGCACTCATTCGAGCGCGCTCCGCTCAGGATGACAAGTTGTTGCATCAGATTACGAAGCCCTCAAGCTGGGAGGCTTGAGGGCTCTTGCGAACGTAACACTGACAGGGGACTACTTCTACTTCAAGCTCTTTACATAATCCGCAACGGCCTTGGCGTCATCCGCAGCGACAGCGGCCATGGGTTTCTTGTGGGGAGCTTTCTTGGCGTCAGCGCCCTTGGTGAGCAGATCGGTGATCTGGTCGGCGGTCAGGGCAGTGCCCTTCACGGCCGGGCCGATCTTGCCTTGGCCTTCGGGGCCGTGGCAAGCGGCGCACTTTGTTTTGTAGGTGGCGGCTCCGTCTGCCGCGAAGGCAGGCAAAGCGATCGACACGGTCACCGCGGCGACCAGCAGCAGAACAATCAATTTCGTGATCCTCATGAGGTTCTCCTTGATGATTGAAGTAGGTTATTTAGAGCCTGAAGCCAAAATAACTAAAAAGTGTATCCCGGAGAATACAGCGAGAATGTGATCCTACGCACGCAGTTTTTGGAAGTGCCAGAGGTGAACTCAGTTGATGGGAAGTCAAATTCCCCACCCTCTCGCAAAAGACGCGAGAAGGGTTGGGCACCCTCTATCACTTGGGTGGGTACCCCCTCGTGATTTGAAACTTCAGGGAATTTAGCGGGCGATCTGGACGGTCAGGATCATGCCGGGGCGGATGACGCCTATGTTGCGGTTGTCGCGTTTTAAAGCCGCCACCGTTGTGCGATAAGCGTTGGCGATCGAGTACAACGTTTCGCCGGACCTTACTTTGTGGTGGACCACCGCAACTTCTTCTTTATCTTGCAGGCTTTCAACCTGCGATGACTTTGTCGCCGGCGGTTTTACGCTGGCGGTCTCGGTCTTCGGATGCTTCGCTTTGCTGCGCGAAGCGGTGACCTCCGCGTCATGCGCGCTGGGTGAAATCGGCAGGTGCAACGCCAACACCTTGCGCCCGTGGAGACTGTCGCCGCGAATCCCGTTCCAGCGGCGCAGTTGCTGCGCCGAGATCCCAAAATTGTCGGCCACGGTTTCGACCGTGTCTCCTTTGCGGACATGGTAGCGCGTGATGCGGCGCGCGTAGGTCGCCGTATCGCTTGCGGGATGCTTGCCGGGAGCTACCGGGATCACTAGGCGGGCATCGGATTCCAGTTCGGGGCCGTCGAGATGGTTGGCTTCTTCGATCTGCTTGGCGGTGGTGTGATAGGTGCGCGCCAACGACGCCAGGGTGTCGCCAGACTTCACGCTGTGAAAGCGCCACCACAGCCGCATATCCGGCGGGATAGAGGCAATGGCGGTCTCGAAATCATCTTTCGTCCCGGCCGGAATGTGTAAGTCGAACTTGCCCGTGCGCGGAGTGGTCATGCGCAACAGGCTGGGATTCAGATCCTGCAACTCGCCGGGCGTCGAGCCGACGCACTCGGCAACTAATCGAAGATCCACAGGGGCACTGATGGTCACCGTGTCATAGTCCGCGGCACGGTCCATGGCCACATCCTGCAGACCGTACTGCGACGGATTCTTGGCCATGATGGTCACGGCCAGGATGATCGGCACGTAATTCTTGGTTTCCTTGGGCAGGACGTTGCGATTGTAGAGTTCCCAGAAATCGGCGTACCCGGTGCGCTTCACTGCGGCCTGCACGGTGCCCGGGCCGGAGTTGTATGCGGCCATGGCGAGATACCAGTCGCCAAACTGGTTATAAAGATCCTTCAAGTGACGGGCGGCTGCGCGCGTGGACTTCTCGGGATCCTGGCGGTCGTCCACATACATATTGTGGGAGAGACCGTATCCCCGGGCGCGGCTGCCCATGAACTGCCAGATGCCGCGGGCGCCAACCCGCGAGACGGCCAGCGGATGGAATCCGGACTCGGCTTGCGCCAGGTAGATCAGATCCTGCGGCACGCCTTCTTGTTGCAGGATCGGCAGCATCATGCCGCGATAGCGCCCGGAGCGGGCCAGGGCGTGCTCGAGGATGCCACGTCCGCGATTGGAAAAGTACGCGATGAAGCCCGCAACCTGGTCGGTCATCATCAGCGGCAGGTCGGAGCGCGTGGTCTTGATATCGGCTTCGGCCTTGGCCTTGGTGCGGGCATCGGCGGAGGGCGTCAGTCCATTGGTCTCGTCGATGGGGGCCGGTTCGGATTTCTGTTGCGGCTCCTGTCCTTGCGCCTGCTCGGCATCGGCGGTAGTGCCGCCGGGGTACAGATCGTTGACGCCCTGCACGATGCGGTCAAATTCCTTTTCCAGACGCGCGTCAGATCGAACGTCAAAGTTGCTGGTCAGCAGGGAATTGAGGGCGCTATCGAAATTCTGCTTGGCGTCGTCCGGCTTGCCGGAATGATAGTTTGCCAGCCCAACCTGATATTCCTTCTCGGCGCGATCGATCAGTTCGCCAATCTGATCTTTGGCCTGAACGACTTCAATGGGACCGCTGCCCAGGGGCAGCTGCTCCAGCCGGGGATCTGTTATTTGCGAGGTGGCAAGCTGCGAGGTCTCAGTCGGAACCGGGAGGTGGGCGGCAGCCTGCAGCTTGGGAGTGTGTGCGAGGGGAACCAGCTTGGCGGGCTTCTGCGCGCTTTGGCAGGCGCAAACTCCCACGATCGCGGAAGCAAGCAAAACGGTCCGGACGTAGAGGTGAACCAATCGCATACTGCTCTATAAGATGCGGCCTCTCTCGGGCGCAAAGGTCCGGTGCATTCTACCAAAAATCGTACCTTCGGATGGCTTCAGGGTCAATCACGGAAACAACGGAGTGGGGGTTACTTTCGGCACCGTTACTGAACACTGCCTCTGGCCTTTGCCTTAGATGTGGGATGCTGACGCGATGCGGGTAGTTGGCGCGGAAATATGGGACCCGAATTCGAATCGTTCAAGGACGTCAAATTCCCCACCCTCTTTCGCCAAATGCGCGAAAGAAGGGTGGGGCACCCGGCTTTTGATACGGCTGGAGAAGATATTCCTTCCTGTTAGCGGGGGTGGGGGATTTTGACTCTCCTTCTAACACTCGCAACGCGGGGCGGCCCAACCCACCGCATTCTCCATTATCAGCATTGTCATCCTGAGGGCCGTGTTGTTTGCGGACCGAAGGATCCCGGCATCTGGCCGGGGATTGCAGAGATCCTTCGCCGCGCAAAAAAAGCGCGCCTCAGGATGACAGAGCAGTATTCAATGGTGAGGCACTGTTTTGATCTCGAATAGCTTGGGCCAGAGCTTCCCGGTGACGAACAGGCGGTCGCCGGTTGCGTCGTAAGCTATGCCGTTCAGGACGGCTCCGTTGCCGTGGAGTTCGCTCTTATCGATGATCCCACTGAGATCGAGCCGGCCGAGAATCTTTCCGTCGCTGGGAGAGATGCGCACAATCTCGTCGCTCTCCCAGATGTTGGCGTAGATCTCGCCATGGATGTATTCGAGTTCGTTGAGATTTGCGATAGCGTGGCCGGAGCCGTCGACGACATGAATGCTCCTCATCACCCGAAGAGTTTTCGGATCGAGAAAGCGCAGATAAGAAGTCCCATCGCTCAGGATGAGTTGTGTTTCGTCGTGCGTCAGTCCCCATCCTTCGCCTTCGTAGGGCAGAGTTCGCTGTAAAGAGAAACTGGCACGGTCGTAGATGAAGGCCTTGTGCGAGGTCCAGGTCAGCTGGATCAGCGTGCTACCCCAGTCAGTGAGGCCTTCGCCGAAAAATTCTCCGGGCAAGTCGTGTTTCTGCAGGACGGCGCCCGTCGAAAGATCGACCATGCGGAGGGACGATCGGCCCTCAAGTCCGGTGCTCTCGTAAAGATGGCCATCGAGGTAGATCAATCCCTGGGTAAAAGCGTGCGGATCGTGCGGATAGATGCGGACGACCTGATAACTGTCCGCCGGCGGCGAGACGGCAGGCGCGGCCATTGTCGGCATGGCGAGCGTGCTGAGGAACAGCAGCGGCATGTTGAGCCCGCGGAACATGAGCCGTTATGTTACGGCATTTTGGGTAGGGCCGCGTTCCCGCTTGTATGCCAGGTGTTCGCGCGTATAATCGCGGCCTGGCGCACATCCGTGAGCTTTGGGGACATGTGGTGATGATCGTCTTTGCGGCCTTTGCGTGTCCTTGGCGGGCTTTGCGGTCAAGAGCTTTTCACCGCTAAGGTCGCGAAGGAACCGCAAAGTTCGCAAAGATCGTCGAGCGCAGACGAATAGAAATTCTGAGTTTAAGCCGGAGGGTGAACCGATGCTTAAGTCGATCGCAGTCGTCCTGGGCAGTTACGTGCTTTCGGTGGTTCTGGTGTTTTGTACCGATCCGGTGCTCTCGCGCCTGTTCCCGGGAGACTTCGTCAAAGGCCGAATTCCATCCGACACTCCGCTTATGGCGAGCACCGGGATGTTTGTCGTCGTGTCGATTCTTTGCGCCTGGATCTGCGCCCGCTTCGCTCCCAACCGCGCCGGACGGCATGTCCTGTGGTTCTTCATTCTTGGGGAAGTAATGGGCATCGCCGCCACGATTCCGAACTGGAGCAAGGGCTGGCCGCACTGGTACTGGCTGTCATGGCTGCTGACCTGGCCGGTAAGTTGCTGGATCGGACTGCTGCTGGCGGGGCGCCGCAGGGATGCAGCTACCGCGTGAGTTCTAAACTTCTAAACATTCCCAAGCGCTGACGGATCCACCGACGCCATTCCCCAACAGCATTGTCATCCTGAGGGCCGCGTTGTTTGCGGACCGAAGGATCTCTGCATCTAGCCGGGGGAATGCAGAGGTCCTTCGACGCGCAAAAAACGCGCCTCTCAGGATGACAGAGGAGTATTCGTCGCGGGGAGGGATGCGCACAATCTCGTCACTCTCCCATCGCCTCGCTGCGCTCGGCAGGCGGACGAAGGCGTCCGGCCTACATTCTTCCCGCTATCGCCGTTGCGACAGCCCATCAGGATTACTTTTTATCTGGCAGTCTCGCCGGATGCGGTCTCGGCGGGATAGTTGAAGAAGAGCTGGTTGCCGTCGGGATCATCGACCACCAGAAGGCGGTAGCCCCACGAACCCTCCTTGACCGGAACGCCCTTGGCAGTGAGTTCCGCGCGCAGCGCATCCAACGCGGCGACCTGCATCTCCGACTCGGCGTTCAAGGAAATGAACGTTAGCCCCTTGCCAACCTTCTCCGGCCACGTGTCTGCCAGAATAAGCGCGCAGCCTTGCCGATCGACTTGGGCGACATGCGCTCTGCCGTCCTCGGCGTAGCGCCAGGGGTTCGTGAAGCCGAGCCGGTTCACGTAAAAGAGGAGCGATGCCTCAACATCCGTTACATGTAGGACGGGGCGTGCGAACCAGTCTGTCATAGGCCAGATATCCTCGGAATGAACGTGTATATCCGCGAGTATCGCCCCAGGGCTCGCTTTGATTATTGCGGCGTGATCTCGGCCAGCGCCCATTCAATGCGATCGACTTCTTCCCGGATTACCCGGATCGCCTGATGGTCGGTCGGGAACGGCACCAGCTTGATGGCCTCGACCGCGTGCCGAATCTTGTAGTTGCGATCCCGAATAAACTTCATTCTCTCGGAAGTTTCCTTGTGCTGCTGATAAAACTTTCTCGCCAGAGTGGTAATCATCCAGGCGAACACCAGCCCGAAGAACATCTCGATGGGAAGACGGTCGGTGGCGCCGTCGAAATCACGAAATAGAAACCGGTACACGGCTTCTCCCATCCCGAGTGACGCGAAGATCACTCCGGCTCCTAGCAACGCGAGCTTCAGACGATCGTTGGATTGAAGTGCGACAGCCCATTGCTCCCGGCCACGGTTTTGCGCGAATGACATTGCTCCCCCGGTTAGTGCGAGATTAAGACGAACTATTTTATGCCGAGACGGGCATTTTATGTCATCGATCTGATTGGAATTCGGAAGCGGCGATTTATCAGAGATTTTTTTGCCGGTTGCGCTATGCTGTTCTGCCTGAAGAGGGTTCACGATGGAACATCTGATTGGCAGGCTGCTGGAAGATTTCGAACACGGTAAATTGAGTCGCCGCCAGCTCATTCAGAGCCTGGCGCTGGCCGCAACCGCGATGGCTGCGGCATGTGCGTCTGTGCCTGCTACGGACGAACGCAAAGCATTCAAAGCGGTGGCGGTGAACCACATTTCGTACCAGGTCGCCGATTACGCCAGGACGCGTGATTTCTACGCCGACCTCTTCGGCTTGAAGGTGGTGGCGGATACGGGGAAGCAGTGCTGCCTGGTGCTCAACGACAGCAATACCTTCATCATTCCGCGCAACGCTCCGCCGGAGGTTACGCCTCCACGCATCGATCACATCGCTTACACGATTGCCGCGTGGGATAAGAACGCAGTGGGAGCGGAATTGCGCCGTCGCGGCCTGCAGCCGGAACCGGATACCGATAACAGCTTCCATGTCAAAGATCCCAACGGGTTCGATCTGCAGATCAGCGGTAAAGACATGACGGCGTACACATAATGCCGTGAGCGTCTGGGATGAGCCTGCGATGGAGTTCGTCGCTCCGGCGCATTTTGAGTGTAATTGATTCCATGACAATGTCGGCTCCCGCACCCGAGGTAGAGTTGGAGGTGGCAAAACCAACCAACAGGCTCGGGAGAAAGGAGCCGAACGATGATCATTATAGGAGTAGATTTCCATCCCGAGTTTCAACAAATCGCTTTGCTCAACACCACGACCGGAGAGGTCGAGGAGAAACGGCTCGCACATCCCGAAGAGGCGGAGAAGTATTACCGTGCTTTGGCGACTGCAGGCGAATCCGTGCGCATCGGCATGGAGGCCAGTGGACACGGACGCTGGTTCGAGCGTCTCGTAGCCGAGTTGCAGTTTGATTTGTGGATCGGCGACGCGGCCGAGATCCGCGCGAAGCGGGGGCGCAAGCAGAAGACGGATCGCCAGGATGCACAGCATATTCTGAAGCTGATGCTGAAGGATGACTTTCCGAAGATCTGGGTGCCGAGCTGGGCGAACCGGGATCTGCGGCAACTGTTGTGGCATCGGCATCGCATGGTGCAGGCGCGTACGCGCGTCATGAATCAATTGCAAGCGGTCGCGTTGAACGAAGGTTTGCACTGCAAGAAGAAGTTGTGGCGCGAGCATGGGCGGCAGCAACTGGAATCGTTCGCGCTGGCTCCGTGGGCGAGCCGGCGACGGCATGATCTGCTGGAGTTGCTGGATCGCCTGAATCCGGCGATTGCGGAACTGACGCAGGCCATCGAACGCGAAGTGGAGAACTATCCGGCGGCGCAGCGGCTCAAAACACACCCCGGAGTGGGCATGCTAACAGCGCTAGCATTTGTGCTCATACTGGGCGACGCGGAACGCTTTCACTGCGGCAAGCAGGTGGCCAGTTATCTGGGACTGGTGCCGCTGGAAGACTCGAGTGGCAATCGCCGGCGCCTGGGGCACATTACCAAGCAAGGCAGTTCGATCTTGCGTTTCCTGCTGGTGGAGGCGGCGCAGGTGACGGTGCGCAGCCTGCCGGAGTGGCGCAGCAAATACTTTCATCTGGTGCTGCGGCGCGGACGCAAGATTGCGAAAGTCGCCATGGCCCGCCGCCTGGCCGTGCAGTTGTTCTGGATGATGCGCAAGGAGTGGGATTACGAGCAGCTGAAAAAGTTCGGTTCGCACGCGGGACAGCCCGGAAATCGCCATGGTGTGCAGTCGAACACCGAGTAATTGATTGGGCGTCCCGCTCCTCTTTGTGAGGAGTTCGAAGTAGTAATCATGATCGCAGTATGTGACCGAAGAGATGCATGGGTCGGACCGAGATTCCGAACCTGAAAACCGATTACGAGCGAGCCTTTGATTGGTATGGCCATTTCAACAAGAGCGAAATGGCGCTCTTCTTCGAGTGCACGGATAGGTATGTTCAAAATATGCTTGACACCGCCGACATTGTCAGAGAGGCGATTTTTCGCCAATCAATTACTGTTTCGAGGAAAGCGAAATTGCTTCAGACCGTCATGAACGCTGGCGCAAGCAGAACATCAGCCTTGAGCCGTTGATTGGTGGAGATTTCCGTCTTCCGGCTCTGAAGCGAAGACCTTGCGGAGGAGCTCTTCTGCAATTTCAGAATGATCTTCAAACCTATTGGCAAAATATATAACCCAGTTGAGAATTTCACTAACATATTCTTCACCGGGACCAAGGTTATCTCGGAGCAACCATGTAATGATACGAGCTATCGAGGATTCAGGCAGGTCGCGGTTATGAGGATCTATAGCAAAAACGTAGTTCCAGATCTCCTTGATGGCCTGCTCCCGTTCCCGAGAAGTTACAGCGCCCTCACGGATCTTCTTGGCAACCTCTAATCCCCTGGCCGCAGCAGGAGGAAGAGCTCGGCGCATTTGAGAGATATACGCAAACATGAACTGCTGCGCCCTCTCATACGCAACTTTCTGCCCGAATCGTTGCTGAAACTCGTCAACTAAGTCTAGTTCTATTCGCATCACCGGTTATGCCAGACCAATAAAATCCAGCCACGAGCTTCCTCAAATGCGCATGGTGTTTGGATTGTAGCGCGGTCTCTGTCAACTGTCGCTAACAGACGATTACACGTTTTGACCACTAGTCAATGGCGAGGTTGCGAGTTTGCAACCGTAGACCAAATCCCTCGATCCCGCTTGGTGGTATCCTGCTTCCGCTATGGAAGCCAAAGGTCTGACTCCGATCTTGAACGTGTCCGACATCGTCAGCACGTTCGCGTGGTTTGAGAAGTGGGGATGGAAGAAATTGTGGGAGTGGGGAACGCCTCCGACGTTTGGCGCGGTTGGGTCAGGGAAGGAGACCTGCATCTTTCTTTGTCAGGGGGCGCAGGGAGGTCGGGGCCGCGGGGCGAACACCACCACCTTTCAGCAGGACGGAGACGAAGCGGGCGACAAGGGCGTCTGGATGTCGGTCTGGGTGGACGACGTGGACGAGATGCACAAGCACTGCGTCGCCGCCGGGCTGGAGGTCACATTTCCTCCCACCGATATGCCGTGGCACGTGCGCGAGATGCACCTGCGTCATCCCGATGGCCACGTGTTCCGCGTCGGCCGGGGATTCGAGCCCAAGAAGTAGAGGCGCTCGCGGTGGCGCTATGTCGATGCTTTGGCCAGGGCACGTAGACGTACTTCCAGCGCCGCGATTCTTTTGTGGCCTTCATTGACTCGTTCTCGCATCACGCCTACTATTGCTCGACCCCCACGATCGGCCCAACCATCTCACTCTCGCTCATAGTCAAATTGAGAGGCTGGGAAACTTCTACCAAGAGGAGAATCAATGGACCGTAAAGTACTCGCGGCAGTTCTGACGAGCGCGCTAACTCTCGCTCTCTGCGTCCCGGTGCAAGCGCAGAGCTCCGGCAAAATTGTCAGCAACGGAACCATCGCCGGGGTCATTGTGGGAGTGGTTGCGGGAGTGGCAGTCATTGCTATCGTTGCCGTCCACTATTCGAAAAAGCGAAGCATTACAGGATGTGTCCGCTCGGGAGCAAACGGGATGACCGTCACCGACGAAAAGGACAGGCAAAGTTACACGCTGTCTGGCGACACGGCGAATATCAAGCCGGGCGATCGAATGAGGTTGCAAGGCAAGAAAGCAAAGACGAAAGGCTCCGACAACACGCTGGTATGGGAGGCAAGAAAAGTGAGTAAGGACTTCGGAGTCTGCCAGCCCTAGTTGTGATCTAGAAATTGTGGTCCGTTCGTGTAGATTCATTGCCCTTGATGGGGGTTAAGGCAATTTCGCAAGCCTACTAATGCTCAAGCTTCGACTCTTATTAGCGGCTCCGAATCGACTCACTCAAGATGAAATGCGCCACCGCTCCATTCTTCGGGAGCGACATCGGCAATGGTTTCGGTGAAATCCCAGCGGTGGCCGTAAAAGTCCTGCGCATTGTATTGGCGCTCGCCATAGGAGTGCTCTTGCGGTTCAGTCAGGATGATGGCTCCATTCTGTCGCGCGCGCTCGCAGTGACCCTTCGCATCTTCGATGCGAACCTGCACGATGTGCGCATGGTTGGGCGCCACATTTCCTTCGGCGATGGTGAAACAGCCCTCGCCGGCCTTCATCTGGATGCGGTGATTGGCGATGCGGAGACGGACGGTAAAACCAAAGGCTTTTGACAGCCACTCGGCTGCCGCGGTGGGGTCGGGATAAATGAGCACAGGAATTACAGCGCAGGGCGGCACAGACCGGTTGCATCGCATCGTGAAACTTTATCACTCAACCGGCGCGGGAATCTTGAGTTTGGCAGGATGTCTGACGGGCTAATCCTCTTTTCGAGGCGCACTCCGGGCGGCACTGGCCGTCCGCCACGCCGCTTCCATCACTTCCGAGCTTCCCCGGCGAAAGGAGGGAATCAGCCCCGGTGAGGTTCTAGGCCTCATTCATAGGTGGCTCGAGAAAATCAAAACCTAAAAGGCAGGCCAGTTCTCCGTCAACCCAATGTTGCAACCGGGCCGGTTCACTCAAAACAGCGGAAAATGCAGCGTCGCTGTAGAACAGGGCACGATGGTAACCACCCTGTCGTTACGCAGACTTCTGCGGGGATCAACTGTAGTATGGTCGCAGCAAGCTCCAGGCGTTGCGAAAAAGGCACACCAACGCCCCAACTGGATTGAGTAGAGATTGAGAACTGGGCATCACATTTTCGCATTCTGTCTGCTTTCCGTAGCCTGCTCCTACGGTCAGATGACCATCATCAGTGCTCCGACGAAGGATCCCGAGGTCAAACCTGAGCAGCGAACCGCGACCATTGTGCATTACGAGAAGATGCGGCTCACAGCGCGGAGAACGATTGGTGTGTTGGCACTTGCCCTGCAGAACACAGATGGCTCAACCGTAAGGTTGAACGAGGCCATCAACAGCGAGCAGGATATCGTGGACTCGGCGAACTTGTGCATTCAGGCTTTGCGCGACAAAACAGCGGACGCCGTCGCGTGTGTCTTAACGCCCGGCATGACGGATGGAGCAGCCGCAAAAGGCGTCTGTCAGGTCGCGGAAAATCCCCTTGTACGCTCGCGTTGCTCTCAGCGGATCCCATCTGCAAAACGCAGCGAATCCAACGACTAAAACCCCAAAGGTCGAGAGTTGGGCGTCGGTAACGCGGACTCATGACCCGACGACAGGCAGAAGTTTAGAATCGGAAGATGCGGCGTGTTTCTTATCTGCTCTGTCCTCTCCTCATATTGATTGCTGCCATCGTCCGTCCCGTCGTTATCGGTGCGGAGACGGTTCCAACGCACGCCACTACCGACTGGCAACTCAAGCCCTCTCTCAAGTACGACGCGCTCTGTCTGTTGAACGCGCTGAGCGGTGACCCTTACTACCTGCAGTACTACCAGGCCGAGTACGACCACTTTCATCCGCTGTTCACGCCCGAGGAGCAGGCCGCCTTTGCCCAGTTGAAGCATGTCATCAAAGATGAAGGTGACGGAATCGTCTCTGCGGAACTGGCGCTGTACTACTCCGCGGTTGACGACGAAACACTGCCCGAGATGATCCACACCGCCCACGACAGTGCGGCGATGCAAGCGGCCCTGAAAAAGACCTCTTACTGGAGCGCGGAATCGTGGCAAAGCTACGAGGCCGCGCGACCGGCATTAGAGGTCGCGCTGCGGGCCCTGGATCGTGTCGGATTTCCTGCCTATTGGGCAGCGCATGCCCGGCCGGATATCGAGAAGCGCATCGCTGTGCTCGCTGCGGACCTGCCGAAGTACAACGTCATTCCTGCGATCGAGAGCTACCTTGGCTTTTCGCTGCCATCGCGCACCATCACGGTCTATCTCCTCGCCTATTCCGAGCCACATGGGATCCGGATCACCGGCCTACGATTCCTGACGCACGTGTCCTATCCATTCAGTATCGTGCTGCACAACGCTATTCACGAATGCATGCACCCGCCCTATCGCACGGAGGATGCAAAGGTACAGCAGGCCATCGAACTGCTGGGACGCGACCCGCTGGTGGCCGATAAGGTTGAGCATCACGACGCATCCTTCGGATACAACACGACGGCTGGCTACATTGAAGAAGACTCCGTACAAGCGCTCGAGCAGATCGTGAGCGAGAAGTTCGGCATCGGCCACAACGCCTGCGAATACTGGCGCGAGCAGGATGGTGGGATGCATGTACTCGCGGCTGCGATGTATGTTGGCTACAAAGGAGCGGCGTCGGAAACTGCAGAGCCGTACTCGCAGTGGTTTGCTCGTGCCGTCGAAAGCGGGCGGCTCCGGGGCAGCAATCTCAAGGAAACGGTGCAGTCCTTCTTTTCGGCAAGCGGCTGCCAGCAGCCTTGAGTTCGTTCGCCTGAAAGGCGCGTGTTTGCGTATCCTTAGCGTGCTTTGCGGGCAAGAGTTCTAAAGCGCTTAACCGCAAAAATCGCAAAGAAGAGCCGCAAAGTCCGCGAAGAAGACACTCTCAGGGGACGGCTCCGCCAAGAATGCAACAGCTTCGCCTAAGCGCGTTCTGACCTCTGTACAATCGACCGAACCACTGGGTAAGTTTTGAATTTCTGGGAAAGGCGCCTGGGACTTAACGCCGGGCTTGCAAAAAGGAGGCAACGTGGAGTTTGTCATGTTTGAAGATGTGGACGGCCTGGAGGTGTTTGTGAATCCCGAACGAGTGATCTGGGTCAGAGAATATTCCAACCAAACTACAGTAATCAGCTGTGGACACGAGGACAAGTTTACGGTTCGCCTCGCTCCTGCTCATGCCGTTGCCGCATTAGGTAAGTCGGCTCGCTGAGCCGAAGGTCCCTGTATTTTCAATGAGATTGCCTCCGCTCGATCGGCGAAGGAGGAATGACTGGATTTGCGGTGCCGGCAGGGAACCTCAAACACGAAAGGAGTGCTAGCCATCCCCCACGGGAGTGCCATTCCCAAGATCGTAGGTACAGGCTATGCTCCTAAGTGAGTAGACTTCGGGGGAGGGCTGCTCGACCTAACGTCCCATGACTCTTTGAGTCTGGGGCGTTTTGTTTTGCGCGCGCGGGAGCTGTGGTCAGAGCCCGGACAAAAAATAACGGCCCCGTATAGCGCGGGACCGTTTAGGAGAAACGAATGAAGACAAACCGATTCTATCATCCGGGAAAAGCTAATTCTGTACTTCTTCTCGCTGCCCACTGATCACTAAGGTAACAGCCGCATATCCCCTAGGTAACCCGCCGACCGCACTCCGAACAGCGCGCCGCATTTCGGCTTATGCCTACTTGCCAGTACAGCGTCGGCCGCCCGCACCTTTCACAGTACTCCGGTTTAGGCTCCTCACAGGGCGCGCTGCGCTGGGTCAGTTTCGCGTCGTAAGCGGATCGTTTGTGCGGATTGGAAAGGACGGAGTAGGCGGCGTTGACCAGCATGAGCCGGGCCTGCGCGTCGGCTTGCGCGTCGGATCCGCTGGGAAACAAGTCCGGGTGAAATTGTTTGACCAAGGTTCGGTACGAACGCTTGATCTGGTCAGGCTTCGCGGCCTGCGGGATCCCCAGAGTTTCGTAATACGATCGCATACTCGGCAGAAAAGTTAGAAGCAGGATCGTCCTCCCCGGAGTAACGGTCCCGCTTCGGACAGCCTAAGGAAGGCTATCGTTCAATATCCACTTTAGAGGCAGTCGCGAAAGCTGAAAATCACCCAAAAGTTGCAGAGAGGGAGCCTTCGAAATTGCCGACTTAGAAGAAAAATAACACCGGGCTATGCCAGGAGACGAACACATTCCTGATCTTGTGAGATGACTTAGCAGGCTTCAAGAGAAGTCATTTCGTGACCTGAAGGTCGCCCCAGCACATATAGGTGCCTGTCCCCTTGCCGGAATTAGGCGCGGAAGGCATCCTTCAAATACGGCAAAATCCGGATGTTCCTCCAGCCTGAAATCAGACAGAGCGCACGCGCGTGAATTGATCTCTGGTTATGCGGCCTCTTATAGAGTGACGATGATCACTGCACCGGCGCAGGGTCTGTGCTCGAATGCGTGCGCACCAGATTTACTCGCCTCCCCGAAGAGCAGTCCCACTACGGGAGCGCAACACCCCCTGAGGCGAAAACACAAACAGATAATTCACGTCGGAAAGCGTTATCTCGCTGCCAAAGGCTGCGAGATCGTCCCTGGATCTGTTCAACCACTGAACGAGGAGACTCTATGAGAATCATGCTGAATCATTTGCGGTATGGCGTCGTGCTGAGTGCTGTGATTGTTGGATTAGTAGCATTGGCGTCAGCGCAGCATGCGGTTGGGCCCAATCCCGCTGTTTTTGCCCCGAATGAGAACGTATATGGCATGTCGTATGGAGACTGGTCGGCAGCGTGGTGGCAATATGCCCTGACCTTCACGAATGACATCAGCCCGATCATGGATGCGACGGGAGAGTATTGCACGGCTGGGCAAGGTGGGCCTGTATTCTTCCTTGCCGGCGCCGGGACAGGAAGCGCGACTCGCACTTGCACGGTTCCAGCGGGTAAGGCCTTATTCGTACCCATCCTTAATTACGAGTGCTCGACCGTCGAGCCGGGATCTTTTCATGCTGAAAATGGTCAGCAAGCTCGGGCCTGCGCCACCTGGTGGGGCGACGGGGCTGGCGTGAACACGTTGAAGTTCACTATTGACGGGAGGAAGGTGATCGGTCTTGGCGAGTTCCGCGTGCTGTCACCGTTCTATGATTTCATCGTGCCATCTACGAATAACTTTCTGGGCGTGGACGGAATTACTTCGGGTGTTTCCGCGTCCGACGGATACTGGGTGATGATAAAGCCGCTGCCGGTGGGAGTGCATGTGATCCATTTTGAGGGGCAGACTGTATCCGGCCCGGGAGCGGGTGGTTCTCAAAACGTAACTTACAAACTGTTTGTGACCCCGTAAATCGATTGAGTCTCTAAGAGGAGGGTGGCTCTGCGAGCCACCCTCTTCTCATTTAGCGGTGGAAGTCGGGAATCAGTAATTGGCCGGAGGGGTCAGTCTATCTTCGCGAGGCCTTCACCAGCTTGCGTGCTTGCTCCGGTCCTCTGATGCCGAGCACGCGGTATTGCTTCCCGACGAGTTTGTGGTAGTTCACGAAGAATTCCTCCAGTTCCCGGTTGAACTCCTTGCCCAGGTCGGCCATGGTTTTTATATCGGCGAAACTGTGGGCGTCTTTTTCCACCGCCACGAGCCGGTCGTTCCGCTCTTTGCCTTTCTTGTCTTGCTGCTCGCCTTCGATTACTCCGACGAGCCGGCACGACAGCACGCATCCCGGGAATGCCGGTTCGTCCATCAGCACCAGCACGTCGATGGGATCGCCGTCGTCTGCCAGGGTGGAGGGAACGAATCCGAAGTCATAAGGGAATGTCATCCCGGCGGGCAGAACCTTCCTCAACTCAAAAATGTGCTCGTCGGCGTTGAGCGCAAATTTATTGCGGCTGCCTTTCGGCGTTTCGATGACGACACGCAGCAATTGCTTGTCCCTTTCGTCCATAGGCTTCAGGCGAGAGGGATCCGCCAGAAAGATCTTTTTACTCATTAAGTAATTCTCCCGAATATGCTGAAGGGTGGATGCTCACGAGAAGCGCAAGGTTTGTTCCGTTCGATAGGGTTCATTGCCCAGAACTCCGTTTCTGCCGTAGGATGCTCGGGAATCTGTGCACAATGCGAAAAGAACTTCTGAGCGAGTTGCCGCTCTGAGGGAAGAAAGAAAGGGCCATGGCGATGCGAATTCTGATTGTTGGAGGTGCAGGGCTGATGAGTGCGGGCACGGCCCGCGATCTTTTGTCGAAGATGTCTTCAGGCGTCACTAAAATTATTGCGGCTGACGCGAGCGCCGAGCGTCTCGATGGGCTGAAGAAGTCTCTGGCCGATCCCCGGCTCGAGACACGCGTGTTCGATGTCAACGATCGAGCGGCGCTAGGGGCGCTGCTGAGCGACTGCGACGTATGCATCAACGGCGTGCCGACCTTCGCCGGATTTCAGATGGCGATCTTCGAGGCCTGTCTCGCAGCCAAGCGTCCCTATGTGGACTATGGCGGGATGGGCGTATACACGGTTAAGCAGAAGGCGCAGCACGATGCGTGGAAGAAGGCGGGGGTCACGGCGGTCATCGGGCTCGGGTCTGATCCGGGGCTGTCTAACATTATTTGCCGGGCGGTGGCGGACCGGTTGGACACGATCGAGCGCATCAACCTTTATTGGGGCGCGACCAAGCTTGGTCCCGAGAGCCCGGTATTAGTGCCTCCCTACAGCGTTTCGACGGTGCTGGCCGAGTACGCCAATCCCAGCCAGCAATTTCTCGACGGCAGATTGCAAGAGGTACCGGCGCAGGCCGGAGCGGAGACGATCGACTTGCCGCAGCCGTGGGGGCGAACCACGTTCATTCACTCGCAACACTCTGAGCCGCTGACCGTGCCGTTTTCAGAAGGTATCGCGGAAAAAGGGATTCGCGAGTTTACCTGGAAGCTGTCGCTGCCCGCGCGCGATCACGAGGCATGGGTGGGACTGGTGAAGGCCGGCTTCGGCGCGACGGATGAGCCCGTCACGGTGAAGGGAGTGACGGTGCGTCCGCTCGACGTGTTGCAGGCCGTGATTGACCGGAACATGAAGAAGAACGCCAGCCACATCCCGGCGCAGGAAGTCCACGAGATGCACTTCGCCATCGGACAGGGCATGCGGGCGGGTAAGCCATGCCGCGTGACCTGCCGCGTCATCGGACATCCCAATCCGCTGTATGACGATTATGCCGACGCCGGCACTTCGATGAATATGTCGATTGGAGTGCAGCAGATGCTGCGAAACAAGTTGCACCCGGGAGTATGGGCGGCAGAGGAGTACTTTCAGGCAGATGCATTCTTCGCCGAACTGCGCAAGCGGCACTTCTCGATCGAGATTGAAACCCAGACGGTGGAGAGCGTGTGAAGCAGAGCTTCTGAGAAAATTTCCGGCTCAGCGCTCGAGCGGCAGCAAGTAAGTTGGATTCTTCTCCATGGCGCCGCCAAAAACTTGCTGATCGGCCTGGCGCATATCCCATGTGATCACCGACGTCGGAGTGATCTGGACGGTGACGTCATCCCATGCGGCGAATACCGGGCCCACCCTCGGATCCGCGATGGCGGCCGGGCTCAGGTACTTCTCGTGAATCCTGGCGTTCTGTTTCCGCGAAGCATCCCCGGTCAGGAACTGTGCCTTGCCCGAGACGGTGATGCCACGGGAGGCGGCGACATCGCGCGAGTCAATCATCAAAGAAATATTGAGATTCGCCTGCAGGTTACGAGCCTTGCGGCTGCGTGAGGACGTCGCCACAAAAATGTTTGTGCCATCGAACCAGTACCAGACGGCGACCATGTGAATGGAGCGGTCCGGATTTTCCGTGGCGAAGGTCGCGATATACCTGCCGTCTAACAACTGCTGTACCAAGGTGTCAGATAGTGAGGCCATGAAGAGTTCTTCCCTAACCCACGCTGCCGTGGCGAACGTTTCGCATCATCATACGGATTTCGACTTTTTGGCAAGGAGTTTCTACGACATGTTCGCGCCGACCACGCCGGTTGAAAACCACCATGTGGTGAAAATGGGCCACCAGCAATGGAGGAGGGTACTGTTTCCGAACTGGGTCGCGGCGTACTCAACCCGCTCAAAACAAATGGCGAGTAAAGAAAAGTAGAGCGATCCTCCGCAATGGCCCTCGGACTGCGCTCCATGTAGCAAATCTTGTCTCTCCGGCTCGGGGTGTTTGCAATCCGATCGACGAAACGATACAGACGGGGAGACCCATCCAAAGGAGTAGCTTCATGCTTTTCCGCATCGGTACGCTGCCCTTCCTTAGCCTGCTCGCCGTGCTCTTACTCTCAGGCTGCAACAACACCCTTAACCCGTTGTGCGGCAGTGCCCGTCCGGTTCCGGTGATCGGCTCACTGTCTCCCAGTTCGATGACTTTCACGCAGGTGCAGCAGGGCTCGATGCTGACGGTGAGCGGCAGCCATTTTGTGTCGTCGTCAGAGGTAGTCGTAAATGGCACTACCCTCGGCGCGACGGTCGTAAGCGATACGCAGTTAAAAGTGAAACTGTCGGCGGATGTGATCTCCGGCCCGGGATCGGTGCCGGTGAAAGTGCTAACTCCGGCGGGCAACAGCGGAGACTTGGGATGCTCCAGCGGAGGGAACAGCAGCGCGCTGACGTTGACGGTGAACTAGGTCGATCGGCGGCCAAGAACTATTTATCGACGGTGAATGATTGAACGTGGGCGCTTTCGAACCACGAAGGCGTCACGGATGTAGGCCAGTTGCGAAAGCCTACTGCACCGATCGATATTCTTTCCTCAGCAAAGACGAGAGTTTCGTCAGAGGGATATCGGCCCGGGTTTGCTTGGCTCTACTTTGGTCCGGACGGGCGCAGCAGAAAAGCTCGGAGGCTCTCCGCTTTTGCTTCGTCGAAAACACCTTCGGCACGCCAAAGAACATTACCGCTGCGGTCGACCAGTAGTGCGTAGATGGTATTCTCCGAGGAAATCTGCAGCGATGCTTTGAACAGATCTTTATCGAGATAGAGCGTGATCGTCCTCGCGCGCGCGCTCTTATCGGGAATTCCCCGGCGCATTCCACTGTTAATGAACCATCGCGTCATGCGATTCAGTTTTGCGATGGTGGGCAGTTCGTAGTAGCGCAGAGCGGGATCTACTCCCTCGAAGCGCTTCATTTCTTTCAGCCAAGTGTCGACCTCACGCTGCTGCTCGCGCTGGAATGCGATAAGAACGAGATTGACGCTTCCCTCAAAGTCGCGGGGCAGAAAGACGGGGTGCCCTTCGAGATTCGAGGATTGAACATCCGGGAAATGGGCTGCGGTCACGGGAAGGTCTTCCCCATTGGTGGTTACGGCCGGCAGTAACGCTGCGGATAAAACGAGTCTAAGTAGATGGGACATTACATTCATCGGTCTGGCTATCCGGAAAAACAGAGGAAAGGAGAACCCTCCTTTCCTCATGTCGATTTAGCGATGGGCAATGGCGGACTCGCGTCCCCAGCGCCGTTGCATCGCTTTGAAGGACGCCGCCTGGTAGAGAGCGGAAAGTCCTACTAACATATACACAACGGAAGTGAGGGCGGAGGTTTCGCCAAACTTCAGGCCAAAGAGCGTGGCCACCAGATCAAAGTGCGCCAGCCCAACCAGGCCCCAGTTGAGTCCACCCACCACGAGAAGCACGACACAAATGATGTCGAGAGTTTTCATGTTTCCTCCAGGTTTCTGAAATTGACTATAAGGCACAAAACTTTGCCACTGGAGAAAATTGGAGGCATTTCAAAATCTCATGTGAAGCAGGAACAACTTTGTGCGCATGAATTTGACGCTGGCGAAAACTATGCTTTCGGGAGGTGAGCATCGGCAAGAGTCATTGCTTCGCTGGGGCGATTCCGGCGGTCATCTCGCCGGCCCACGCCATGGCTTCGGTATAGATGCGATTGACGAAGGGCAGAGAAACGTTCAGCCTCTTCGATAGGACCGTGACCTGCTCCCATTCGCCCGCCTCACGCGCGAGCACGAGGTGGCAGATGGGGGAGAGTGGAGTGTCGCAGCCTGATTTGGTGCTGAGCAGCATGGCTTTTGTGTCCGCATCCAGGGCGAGGCCCTCGATGATGACGCCCATGGGGATTTCGAGGATGGCATCCATCAACGAGAGCATGCCCATCAGGAAGAGGTCGGAGTGGCCATGCTCGACTTTGGGGGCGAGCAGTTCGAGGAAGCGCGCGCGCACCAGGGAGGAGAGCACGAGGTCGGAGCACTTCTCCTGCCCCATGACGAGGGTGGTAGCCATGCGGATCCAGCGAATCAGTTCGCGCTCGCCCAGCAGGTTCATGCCGTGACGGACGGAGCGCACCGGGGACGAGACTCCGAGCAGCGGTGAATTCAAGTAGCGCAGCAGGCGAAAGCAGAGCGAGGCATCGTGCTTGACGAGGTCTTCGACGCGTTCGAGATCGACTTCGGGCGCCGAGATGGCCTGCAGCAGGCGCAGGTAGGTAGCCTGGTTCGCGGGGATATGCCGGGCCCGCATGCGCTCGGGATGGCGAAAAAAATATCCCTGAAATAGCGTGAAGCCGTCTTTTGAAGAGGTGAGCATCTGCAGGCGGGTTTCGACCTTATGGGCGATCAAGGTGCAACGCTCGCTGGTATATTTCGCGACCAGAGGGGCAGTTTGCTCCGGCAGATACTTTCTGACATCGACCTTGATGAAGTCGGCGTAAGGAATGAGCGATTCGCGGGGATCGTTGGGCGCAAAATTATCGAGAGCGATGCGATAGCTCCGGTGCTTGAGGCGCTGGCACGCTCCGTGGACGGTCTCGTCCGCCGGCACGTTCTCCTGCACTTCGACCACGGTTTTGTCGGGCGGCAGGAGCATGAAGTAGTCCTTCAGCAACATCTGGTGAGTGCAGTTGATGAAGGCCAGACGGTTATCGCACACCGCCTCGAGGCCGATCACGTTCAAGGTGTCGATGGTGCTGCCCGTTGCTTTCTCAACGTTGGACGATTCGAAGTGGCGGTCTTCCGGGCTCGCACGGAACAAAAGTTCGTAACCGATGACCTTTTCTTCTCTAGTTAGAATCGGCTGCCGGGCGAGGCAGGGACTGGCTTTCTCGGCGGGAGCTTGTCCGATGGTGTGCATGATTCATTACCTTCTATCGGCGGGGAGGGGAAAAGGTTAAGCAGAGCGGGAAGATCCAGCGATCGACATAGCCTCGCCGAGGGTTCGTTGATTAATCTTTACTCAGAAGCGTAGCCTCAACTCTATTCGCTGCTGAAAGATCACCACAGAGCAGGTACGGCTTCTTCTTTGTATACCGGCACGGGGCCGTTTTGGCTGGAGAGGTGCAAGATGCCCAGATACGATTTCGCCTGAGGATCGTAGGTTACGGTGATCGGTCCCCCTCTGCCCCGGGAACCGCTGAGGCCATCGTGGCCGTTGGAGCCATCGCGACCACTCGATCCGCTGGGTGTTCCCGAGCCGCCCGAGCCGCCGCGACCTCCGTGTCCGCCCCTACCGGAGGATCCGCCCGCGCCGCCGTCGGCCCGCACCGTGAGTGATCCACCGTGGGGATCGATCAAGAACAGTTTCTGCTTGCCTGCGGCCGTCACGCTCACTTGAAGAAGTGGTGGCTTGCCGGCACGCAGTGCCATGCGAACTTGCACGGGAGGCGCGTTGCCACCGTCTCCGCCATTGCCGCCATCGGAACCGTCCGAGCCATTGGAGCCGTCTCCACCCGGAGATGGATTGTTCGGATCAATCGAACCCGTGCTGCCACTCAAGCCATCTGAGCCGTTGCTGCCGTCCATGCCGCTCGATCCGGAACTGCCTGAGAAATTCGCGACATAGGCAAGGTCATAGCGCACGGGAATATCAAGCTCGGCATGCAGGTCGGGATGGCTGGGCACGGTCACGACAATGTGGCCGACTTTCCCGTCGCTGATCCTGGGATCGCGGGAGAGCGACACAATGCCTTTCTGGTTGACGCTGACCAAGGTGGCGGAAACGTTGATCTCGGACCACATGGCTTTTCCCCCGCCCTTGCCTTCGGTAGTTAAGGTGTTTCCTCCCGGCTCAGTGAAAGTGACCACCAGCGGGGACTTTTGGCCGGGGGCGATGGCAGGGCCTTGCGGGAGGGAGGCCTGCATGGATTCGACCGGAGTCCGGTCGAGATAGACCTTCCATCCCATTTTGACTTTCATTGAGGTGCAGCCGGTCAGAGCCAGGAGGCAGGCTGCGGTCAAGAATTGTAAGAAAGCGGGCGACCTGAAGTAGCGCACGACGGGCCTCCATCCAAATGCTTTCCAACATCGCATTTCCTAGTCAATGAAACCCCGTGACAGAAGGACTGTTGCGGGCGGAGATGCGGAATGCAAGTAAAGTTTGGTGAAGATTGCGTGAAGAATTGTTGGCCCAATCAGACGCGCCAGTAGTCAGGACGCCAGTTCTGGATTGCCTGCTTAATATCTTTGCGCGAGAGTTTTTCGTTTAAGGCGCGCGCTGCTAGGGCGGGAACCTCGGCGTCGGAGGCGAAGCGCAGTCCGACGAGCTGGCCTTCGGTGAGTTCCGGGATGCGCGCACGCAAAGGTTCGGGCAGAAGTTGCGTCAGGCGCAGGCGCTCTTCGAGGCGAATCACGCGATCCTGCACCCTGAGGGCATAAAGACGGACTTTGAAAACCAGGGTCAAGAATGCGAAGGCCAGCAGGATCAGCAGGAACGAGTGAATGTTGTCGCGCAGGTCGCTCTCGCGCAGATGATAGAAGAAGTGGACCAGCGTCAGGATGAGGGCAAGCAGGAAGACGGGAACGAGAAAGAAATGAAATGCGGGATCGAAGCGCGTATGGTTGGCGAACGTCTGCGGCTTGGACTCGGCCATGATTTTCTCCTTAGCGGGAAGGGGAAGTGTAGCAGACGCAGGTAATTAGAGTCGGCTGGAATGCTGTCACGCTGCAGTCTCGGTTTGTAGGGACGGAACTGGACTACTCCGTGCACAAGGAATAGTCTGAGCCGGAATCTTACGAGCGTATTCAGGAATCCAAGTTCCCATGAAAGCCATACAAGTGAAGCAACCCGGTGGTCCGGAGGCGATGGAACTGGTGGAGTTGCCCGTTCCGCAGCCGAAGGCGAATGAGGCGGTGGTGAAACTCGCCGCTTCGGGAGTGAACTTTATCGATGTGTATCACCGCGAAGGACGATACAAAGTCCCCCTGCCTTTTGTCTTGGGACAAGAGGGCGCGGGGGTTGTGACCGCAGTGGGCGCGGACGTGAAGTCGGTGAAGACCGGCGATCGCGTTGCCTGGACCGGGTTGATGGGAGGATACGCGGAGTATGCCGCGATCCCTGCCGACCGGCTGGTGACCGTTCCTGCGGGCGTGAGCGATCAGCAAGCGGCGGCCGTCATGCTGCAGGGAATGACCGCACACTATCTCTCGCACGATACTTATCCTTTGAAGCGCGGCGAGACGGCACTGGTGCACGCGGCGGCGGGCGGAGTGGGATTGCTGCTGGTGCAGATGGCGCACCACATCGGGGCGCGCGTTCTGGCCACGGTCTCGACCGAGGAGAAGGCGAAGCTGGCGCGCGAGGCCGGGGCGGATGAAATCATCTTCTATACCCAGTCTGATTTCGAAGTGGAGGCCAAGCGGCTCTCGGCGGGCAAGGGCGTGGACGTGGTTTACGACTCGGTGGGCAAAACCACATTCGAGAAGGGACTGAATATTCTGCGTCCGCGCGGCATGATGGTGCTGTTTGGGGGATCGAGCGGCGCGGTGCCTCCATTTGATCCGATTACGCTCACTGCGAAGGGGTCGCTGTTCTTGACCCGGCCATCGCTGGGGAACTACATCGCCAGCCGCGAAGAACTGATAGCGCGATCGAGCGCAGTGTTTGGCATGATCGCCGCCGGCAAGCTTAAGTTGCGCATCGAGCATACTTACCCGCTGGCGGAGGCGGCGCGCGCGCATCGCGAGTTGGAAGGAAGAAAAACGACGGGAAAGTTGCTGCTGATTCCGTAAGAGCTTAAGCTCATTCGTTACTATCTTTAGTCTATTTGTCATCCTGAACGCGCTCTTTGCGCGAAGGAACTGTGCAGTTGCCGGGAGCCTATGCACCATCGGCGATTGCAGGGATCCTTCGGCGCGCAAAAGGCGCGCGCCTCAGGATGACAAGGGTCAGGATTCGTTCCAACATTTATGAAAGCCATTCGCGTTTCTCATACAGGCGGGCCGGAAGTATTGGAAATCGTCGAGATTCCGGCGCCGCGGCCGAAACTTGCCGAAGCTCTCATCAAAGTTAACGTTGCGGGAGTGAATTCCATCGACGGGCAATTCCGCGATGGACGGCTACGCACGCCGCTGCCTTTCATTCCCGGGCAGGAGGGAGCAGGAGTAGTGACCGCGGTCGGGCCGCAAGCCAGAGTGGTGAAAATCGGCGATCGGGTGGCGTGGAGCGGGACGCTGGGTTCGTATGCGGAGTATGTAGTCGCGCCGGAGGATCATGTGGTGCCGGTCCCGGCAGCGATCAACGACGAGCAGGCCGCTGCGGCCATGATGCACGGCCTGACGGCGCACTATCTGGTCAATGACGCCCACAAGTTGAAGGCCGGCGAGACCGCGCTGGTGCACGCTGCAGCTGGAGGCGTCGGTCTGCTCGTGGTACAGATGGCGCGGGCGATCGGAGCGCGAGTGATCGGCACGGCTTCGAGCGAGGCGAAGGCACAGTTGGCGCGCGAGGCCGGGGCCGATGAATTAATCATTTTTACGAAGCACGACTTTGAGCCTGAGGTGAAGCGTCTCACCGGCGGCAAAGGCGTAGACGTCGTCTATGACGGAGTCGGTAAGGACACATTCGAGAAGAATCTGAACGTCATGCGATTGCGGGGGATGCTAGTGCTTTATGGCATGTCGAGCGGGCCGGTACCTCCGGTGGATCCCGCGAAGCTTTCGGAAAAGGGATCGCTCTATATGGCGCGCACTACCCTGGCGCACTTCACGGCGACGCGGGAGGAATTGCTGGAGCGGACCAGCGCGCTGTTTCGCATGATCGACGAGGGCAAGCTGCATGTGCGGATTGCAAAGAAATATCCGCTGGCCGAGGCGGTCTGGGCGCATCGGGACATGGAAGCGCGGAAGGTTGCGGGGAAGTTATTGCTCATCCCTTAAATTCAAAATCTTCACCACAGAGGACACAGAGGGGCACAGGGGAACGCGGAGGGTACACCTTGCACGTTTTGTGTGTCCCCACCTTTGGCTCGCACTGTCGAAATCCCACTTCTCGCAAAAGAGGCGAGAAGTGGGGCACCCTCATTCTTTATTTTTCCTGCTTGCGGCTGTAGTGTTTTGCGTAGGCGGGGACTGCTTGCTTCGGATCCAGCTTTTCATCGTTGATCGGCTCGCCCGCTTTCATTTCCAGCGGGATCACTCCTGCCCAGGTTGGGAATGAGTAATCTTCTGCATCATCGATCGGAGGGCCGACGCGCACTTTCGCGGAGAACTCCTCGATCGGCACGCGGAGCACCGACGTTGCTTTTAATTCGCGTTCGTTAGGCTGGCGCGAGTCGTCCCAGCGGCCGGGGAGAATGTGCTCCGATAACACGCGCAAGGCCGTCAACTTCTCTTCCGGATCGTCTACCAGCGTGGCTTTTCCCAGGACTACTACTGAGCGGTAATTCATCGAGTGATTGAAAATCGAACGGGCCAGGACCAGCCCATCGAGCAGAGTTACGGTGATGCAGACGGCCACGCCTTCTTTCATCTGGCGCAACATGCGGCTGGCGGCGGAGCCGTGAATATACAAATTCGCGTCCTTGCGGCCGTAGGAAGTGGGAATGACAAAGGGTTGGCCATCGACGGAGAAGCCGACGTGGCACAGGAATCCTTCATCGAGGATGCGGTAGACAGCCTCGCGATCGTACACGGCGCGATCGGCTTCGCGGACCACGCGGGTGCGCGCAGTGGGCATGGGCATTTCAGGCATGGGGGAATTACTCCGGCAAACGCCAAGGATGGGTGAAGGAAAAGTGTAACATCGGGCGGCGGAGCTCAGACCTCGGACCTCAGACTTCGGACCTCAGACTTCAGACCTTCGAGCGCCTCAGGGGACGCCGGAGTTGCCTCGCTCCGCTCGGCTGGACGGCCGAAGGCGGCCGTCCCTACACGATTCTTCCGCTGTGCTTACCAGTTCAGCTTCATCGCGAACTGGAACTGCCGCGGATCGTAGGCGGCGGTGGCTTGTCCGGCATTGGTGAAGAGCGGGCTGACGGCGGCCACGTTCATTTTGTTGGCTACGTTGAACATGTCCGCAATCAGATCCATGCTGAAGCGCTCGGTAAAGGAAATGCGCTTAGCCACTCGAATGTCGTCGAAGACTGTCCATGGACTAATGCCGGCGTTGCGGCCCAGGCTGCCATCGAGCGACAAAAGAGTGACGTGCGGAAAGTCGACGGTTGTCGGCGAACTCGGCGTGAAATCCTGGTAGCAGGGTTCCTGGAGAAACCCTGTGGGCGAGTACTTCGAAGCGATAGCGGGGAAACCACAAGCGCTGGTGGCCGTTCCCGAAGGTACAACGTTGGGGCGTCCGGTCAGGGAAGATAACTGGAAGTTGTCGCCGCTGCTGGTGAGAATGTTGAACGGGCGTCCCGAGGCTACTTCGATGATGGGCGCGAAAGTCCAGTCGCTTAGGACCGCTCGCGCAAAGCCACTGCTTCCCACTTTCCCGGTTTGATATACGCCGCTGAACACGAAGCGGTGACGCTGGTCGAACAAGGATGTTGAACGATCGACACCAGGGTAGTAGCTGTCTTGCGGCGTCAGAGTCGATTGCAAGTCTGTGGAGTCATCAATCGCATGTGACCAAGTGTAGGACGCGAGGAACTCGTAGTGGCTGTTAAAGCGCTTGCGCAGGTTGGCGCTGAACCCGTGATAGATGGAACTGCCGTTGGAGTAGTTCGCATCCATGTCGCCGAAGGGGAGACATCCCGAAAAGCTGCCCGGATCACAATTGGTATTGAAGCCCGCTGTGTTGTACCCGGCATCCTCCTGCAGATAATTCATAACCGCCGGCAGTCTGGCTGTGACGCACGCCCCGCCACCGCTGGCAAGCAGCAGGTTCGCAATCGAAGGATTGATTCCGCCCGGCCGGAAGAAATTGGTCAAGGCCGCCGAGACCCAGGGCAGGCCATTGTTTGGATTGACGCCACAGGGTGCGGCTCCGGTTCCGACTTGCAGCGGACCGGCGGCAGCGTTGGAAGTGGGATCGCTATAAGCGGCCTGCCAGTTGGCGGTCAGAAGATCGCCGCGAATCGTGTTGGCATTGATCGGACGGTTGAGGTGTCGTCCGCCATTGAAGTTGTACGCGAGATTCAGGGCAAAGCCACCGCCGAGATCACGCTCGACGCTCAGATTGGCCTGCTGCGAGTAGGCGTAGACAAAGTTCTTCGCCTGCGGATAGCCAAAAGGTTGGAAGGCCAGCGGAAATGCAGCTGGTCCGAACGGGGCCGGAGCGTTCGTCAGGTACTGCTGCTGGAGAAACAGGGATTGGCTGGACTGGCCAGCGGGGAAAAGTGACTGGAATTGCTGTTGATTCGGTTCGTAATTCAGTTGGCTGATTGGCATGCAGTTGGGGTTCGAGAGCGTCCCGGTAAAAATGCTGGCGCCGTTTAGATTCGAAGGGCTGTAGGGGCTAGAGGCAGCATTGCAGGGAGCGCCTCCGGCGAACGCTAGCTGTCCGCTGGTTGAGCCGTCGGAAGCGTCGCCCAGGAAGTACAAGCCGAGCAGCGGATGGTCATAAAACATTCCATACGAGGCGCGGACCACGGTCTTGCCGTCGCCTTTCGGATCCCAGGCAACGCCAATGCGGGGCTGAATATTATTGGAGTCGGTCTGAATGCCTTTTTGCAGGCCAAGGAAGTTGTATCCGGCCAAAGCAAGCGCAGAAGGCGGTTTGAAAGTCGGTGGAATTTCCACGTCGTAGCGCACGCCGTAATTCAAGGTCACGTGCGGATTGACGCGCCAGGTATCTTGCCAGAAGGCACCGATGGGAAAGTTGTGGAAGGAGTCACTGGGGCTGCCAATACCTTGGATGAAATCCTGCGGCAAGCCAGCACCATAGGCTTGAACGGGGGAAAGAGCTGCGAAATCCGGTAGCAAGCCGGGAGCAGGATTGACGAACCCGAGGCCGCTGGCCGAGATGCTTCCAAAGTCATATACACCGCCGTAGTTGACGGTGAACACGGCATTGAGCGGAAGGTAGTTGAAATCCACGCCGAACTTGGTTTCGTGGTGACCGATGGTCCACGAGAAGTTGTCAGTAAACTGATAGCGCTGCTCGGTGCGTTGAATATAAGAAAACGGCTCGCGGCCAAAATACGCGAAACCGGGAATATTTACCGCGGGATCGGAGCCTCCGGGAATCGCCGTGTTGTAGAAGTACGACAGACCGCGACGCGCGTACTGGAAGCGGAATTCATTCACCTTGTTGGGACCGAATGTCCAAGTGTCCTGCACCACTCCCGCGATATCGCGAAACGTTTGCTGCGAGGTTCGAGAATAGGCGTTCTGTCCAAAAGGTTGATCTTGTCCTCCGACTTCGATGCCGGTTACGGTGCTGGGACTGACATTGACCCGAAACGTGAGACGGTTGCTATTGCTGATGTTGTGGTCGAGGCGCAACGAATAGACGCTCGTGCCTTCGAATACCGGAAAATTGCCGCGCTGCGAGTTCAAGGTCTGATACGACGCCGGGACGAAGCAAGGCGGCACCGTGCAGGTAGTAGGAAAGCCGCCGATGCCGGGCACCCCGCCGGTCAATCCGAGAGGCCATTCGCCGTTGACGGCCATTCCTGATGAAAGACCGACGAAACCAAGATATTGCGCAACTTCCCCGGCATAGGCCGGGTTGGCGGCCACGGTCGCACCGACCGCGGGATTCGCGAGAAAAGAAATCTGATCGGGAGTGAGATTCAAGCCCACACTTCCTGGGGGAGCGCCGAAGAATGCTGATGCATCGAAGGGAGTAAGTCCAAAGTTATTCTGCCCGATGCTGGAGAATCCAGTTTCGTGCCGTCGCGTGACTTCGTAAGAGAAGAAATAATACGTCTTGTCCTTCTTGATGGGACCGCCAAACGCGACTCCCGCCTGCACTCGGGTATAAGCGGGATCTGGAACTGTGCTGAAAGGGTTGACTGCCTGAAAGTTGCGGTTGCGGAGATATCCGAAGACGTCACCGTGAAATTGATTGGATCCGGAGCGGGTGATGATGTTGACGACGCCGCCAGCGGCGCGTCCGTACTCCGCCGCGTAGTTATTGGTGATGATTTGAAATTCCTGGACGGCCTCTTGCGAGACGGTGGAGCGTACGCCGTTGACGGAATTGTCGGTGGCGTCGGCGCCATCGACGTTGACCAGGTTGGAACGCGCCCGCTGTCCGCTCATGTTGAGACCAGAAGTGGGCGCGGCTCCCGTGTTGGGGGCGTTGTCGCGAACGATCTGAGAATCGGTGAGGGTGAAGTTGATGTAATTCCTTCCATTGATGGGAAGATTCTCGATGCGCCGTTCGCCGATGGTGTCGGTGGTGGAACTGCGAGAAGTCTCTACTAATTCCGCCTGCGAGGTAACTTCAACCACTTCCTTGCTGCCCGCAACGGTGAGTGCGACGGGGAGTTCCACTAAACCGCCTACCGTGACCACGACGTCATTCGTCTGCGTCTTGGCAAAGCCTGACGCGGCTACGATCACGGTATAGGTGCCAGGGGGCAGCAAGCGAACGCTATAACCACCTTGGCTGTCGCTGGTCGCGGTACGCTCCAGGCCCTTGGCGACGTCCTGCACGGTCACGGTCGCACTGGGAACGCCGTTTCCTTTGGGATCTTTGACGCTAACATGCAGGTCGCCGGTGGCGACACCACCCTGAGCGCAAGCGAAAACTGAAAGCAACAGGACGACAAACGCCAGCGAAACGGTCTTCCAATGGTGCAGCATAAGGTTCTCCCTTGACCTCGCGAACGCGAGCAGACGGTGGGACCCGATCCCCCGGCAGATTGCCGATGCGCTCACTCGACAGTTTGGAACGCTTGAATTCCCCGTGGTTTTATATCAGAACCCTCGCTGAAAACAAGTAAGGAATGAGGACGGGTCGTTTCCCAGTAACCCCGTTGCGAGGGTCAGAGGACGGCGTGCGGTTTACGAGGAGGGCTGTTGTTGTGATTTACAACATACGAGAGACGACTTATAGGGTTGCCGAAATGCGAACCGGGACCGCGGGATTTTGCAGCCGTCCCAACAGCATGGCCGAGCCATTCAGTTGCTCGTAGCCATCGAGCACGGGGGCGGCGGCCAGTCCGGAATTCGGCCACGCCAGAGCGGCGTAGATCCGGAAAAGGGCGACTGCGGCGTTGCGCCGCAGCAGCAATGCGCTGTCGACCAACTGGCGCGCCGCTTCTGCGGTATGAGGATCGCTCGCCGCCACTGCGCCTTGCCCGATGCGCACTAGAATCGCGGCATTCCGTCCCGCTACTTGGACATAAGCAGCCATAGCGCGCAACCGTTCGCGACGTACGACGCGGAACTGCGAAGCCGGCAAGCGAATGCGCAGGTATTCATCTTGCGCCGGATCCACCAGGTTGCGAAAAGCTTCCAGATCGATTGGCTGAATCTTCCCAACCAGGCTTGACCCGGAAACTTGCAGACTTCTGGAAACCGTGACGCCAAGAATGAAAATAAGTGCAAGGGCAGCAGCGATGACAAGGACGAAAGCAATAATCATTGTAGGAGACGCTCCAATTCACGGTTCCAGAGAGCGAGATCATCCCTTGAAGAGACGACTGCCGGTGGGCCCGGCAAGATAAGAGTAGGGGAGGTCTTAGATTTAGAGACGAACAGGTAGTAGAACCAGATCAGCACGCAGATGTGGTACGTGGCCATATTCACGAGATCGAAGGGGCTGCGTTTTTCTGGCGGCAATCCGGCGTTCGCCAGAATTGCCCAGGTGGCAAGATGTACACAAGCGGACACCCCCAAGCCGAGCGAGATTCCGAAGACCGGGCGCGGTGGGGTGAGCTGGAAGTATTTTGAAAAGGCGAAGATGAAAACCAGCAGGCCGCATTCGATGAAGTAGATTGTCTGCTCCAGGCGGTGTGCGCCGCGAACGATTCCAAACTGGCTGTCTTGCGGAGCATAAGCAGCAGCAATGGCGCCGGCAAAAACAAGAACGATACCAACGCCGCGGATGAGGAGCTTGCCCAGCCTGGCTACCGACGAGTAGGAGTCGAAGATGCGGACGAAAATCTCTCCGATGAGGGCAAACTTCAGCAAACCCTCAATTACCAGAGCAGACCAGAAGATAATCCACCAGGCAGCCGGCGTCACCCATGGCACGACATCGGCAGCATAAAGGGTAAGTTGTTCAATTCCGCCGATGACGGCGAAGGCCAGGAAGATGGGGTATTGTTTGCGAAGTGAACCCTGCCACAAGAGCAGGGCAAGAAGCAATAGAAGGACGTTGGGCGCGATCCAAAGGTAATGCCACAAAATTGAGTGCGCCTGCAACATGGCGGTAAACTCGCACTATACCGTTCCTTGCTGCAGGCGGCAACTCTTCGGCGATCCTGTTCCGAATTCGTAAGAAACCAAAAATATTGTTATGGTTTGCACAGAGTTTTGCCACAATTAGTACCACCTGCGCCGCCATCGGCGTGCGCGACGGTTGGAATCACCAAGCTGTTGAGGAATAATACGGCGGCGGCGAGGACGAGTAGGGTGCGTTTCACGATTGTGGTCTCCTTGTTGACTACGATTTGAAACGTGATAGTTTCATGCGCGCGTCTGCCCTGCACAAAGGGATTTCGACCTCTGAGTGTTCGGAATTTGTAACAACATGCCCCTGAAATCAGCTTTTCAAGACGTGAAGGAAACGACGCTTTCCGCAGTCTCGGGACTGCTGGGTAAGTTGTCGTACCTGGCATCTCTGCGTCGCGTACACGGCCGATATGAGCACTGGGGATTGCAGATGGTCTACGGCCAGGAACCTTGCGAGCGTGCCTTGAGGGCGGCCCACTCAGAAGTTGTCGCCGGGGTCTTGCGGATGCCACTGGATTTGCTGACTGAAGATCTGCAGCACTCGAGTCAGGAAAGTGGAGTGAACGGGCAGGAGTACGTGCAGGAGATGCGCGAGCACTTCGAAGACTTGCTGCCCGAGGGACGGAGCAATACCCCGGCGTCAAGCCACCTTAATTCAGTGCTGCTGGCCCTTTGGAGTTTGGAAAAGAGTCGAGGGCGTGCCACTCGGTCAACTTCATAGCCACGCCGACAACCTGGCCGAGCACCTCGGCTTCCTGCGGATGGCGCAGGATTCGAACCGGAACGGGGGACAAGGGATGTGGTTGCAGAATGATCTCTTCCCGGCGCATGCTGCACCAGCAGCAGGTATGGCCGTCGCGGGTTTCCACAAAATAAATGGGACGCTCGTATTCCGACCGCCACGATCCTTCGAGCACGCGACTGCGGGCTTCGTCCACCTGAATAAAACTGCCGGGCGGCAGAATGGGGTACATCGTGAAATCCTGCGTGCCCACATAACCATAGGTGAAATCGGTGTTGGCAAATTGTGCGAGATAGGCGAGCGGAACCAGTCCCCACTGCTCCACCATGCGGCCGAGATTGGTGGTGCGGCGCTCGTCGAAGCCGGGATCCATGCGCACCGGAACCTGCACGGCGGCGATTCCCGACAGAGCATCCGACACGTGCGATTTTGGCGGAGTGACCAGACCGAGGTCTGCCGCGGTGTTGTTCAGATCTACGCCGTACCACGACATCAGTTCGCGCAGGTCGCGGCGGTAAATTACAGAGAGCGTGTACAAGCGGTAAATGCTGGGTAGAATGCCTTTGGTTTCGATGTCGGATAAGCGGCTTGGCGGCATGGAAAATTCTTCGTTGCGATAGCGTTCGGCAATGCGTGCACTGGAATTTTCCACGTCGCGCATCGTGAGGCCGAGCTTTTCTCGTAACGTGCGGAGACTTTTTCCTGCGGTCAACACCGGATCCCTCCAAGTGTGCCGGAATCATACCAAAGGCGGAGGGATTTTTGCGCACTAAGGGCGAAAAATTTGCACATATAAAACGTGTTACGAAATCCGAACACGCGCTGTGCCTCGCCACTCCTGCCATCTACGCCGATCTAGCCTCCAACCACCCTATATTCCCGGAGCTGCTCCGGATTGCGAATTCGCCATCCTTGTTCGGATTTCGTAACAAGGCCTGACAGCCCGATCGGGCAACCGGTTTGCACCAACAATTATTTCCCTGCACTCCAAGGGCGATTCTTGCCGCCACACGCTCACCCGCAAAAAACCGGGATGACATTTGTCACGCTCCCTGCGTGATGCATTGCACTGGTGCAGCTCCCGTCCATATCAGATGATGCGATCAGTGAAGGGAAAAGGCCGACCGGAGCGAGTGGCACAAGACACCAGGAGCGCAACATGATGGAAACCTTGGAACAAACCCGAAGCGCACGAACGAGCGACGCCGCTGTGATCGTGGCCCGGCTGGAGGGCGTCAACAAGAACTATGGAAATGTCCGTGCGCTGCACGGCGTTGATTTTCAAGTTCGCGCCGGAGAAGTAGTCGCATTGCTCGGTCCCAACGGCGCCGGCAAAACAACCGCGGTCAAGCTGTTTCTCGGACTCATGCAACCGAGCTGCGGGAAAGTGCGCGTTTTTGGTGGGGACCCCACGAATCCCGAAAACCGAATGCGGTTGGGGGCCATGCTGCAGGTGGGGAAGGTTCCGGAAACGCTGCGCGTCCGCGAGCACATCGACCTGTTCTCTTCTTACTATCGGAACCCTCTGCCGCCAGCGGAGGTCCTCGCCACGGCCGGACTGGAAGAATTAAGCGACCGCAAGTTCGGAGAATTATCCGGCGGACAAAAACAGCGGGTGCTTTTTGCGCTGGCGATCTGCGGCGATCCCGATCTGCTGTTTCTCGATGAGCCCACGGTGGGCCTCGATGTGGAAGCGCGGCGCATGTTGTGGGATGAAATCCGCCAATTGGTCAGCCGCGGGAAAACCGTTCTGCTCACGACACATTATCTGCAGGAAGCGGATGCGCTGGCGGACCGGGTGGCAGTGATTGATAGAGGGGAGATCATCGCCGAAGGAACACCCGCGACCATCAAGGCTCAGACGGCGGGCAAGAAAATACGCTGCATCACGAGCCTAAGCGGAGACGCGCTGCGCAAGCTTCCCGGCGTGACCGAAGTGAAGGAGGATCGCGAAGCCATGGAACTGCATACCGGGACGGCCGAACCCGTACTCCGGGAATTGCTGGCACGCGATGCAACTCTCTCTGGCCTGGAAGTGACCAGCGCCGGACTGGAAGAAGCGTTTCTGGCACTGACGCAAGATAGTTCCAAGAATGGAAATCACAGCAACTGACGTCCGTTTTATTTGAAGGAGTAAGCCATGAGCAGCGCAAGCATCGCGATCAATCCTGCATACGTCCAACGTTCCCCGCGCCACATCACGACTATTTTCTTGAAGGAAGCGAAATACGAGTTCCTCAAGAATCTTCGGTTGCGCATGTACACCGCGTCGGTGCTGAGCTTTCCCGTCATGTTTTATGTTCTGTTCGGGCTGGTGCTGAACGCAAAAGAGGCGATAGGCGGAACCCATGTTCCCACCTACCTGATCGCGACTTACGGGACATTCGGAGTGATGGGAGCGTCACTGTTCGGCACCACGGCAGGACTTTCATCGGATCGCGGCCTGGGATGGCTGCAGGTGAAACGCGCGAGCCCCATGCCGCCGTTCGCGTACTTCGCGGCGAAGGTGATTACCAGCATGATCTTCAGCGCCATCATCGTGTTGGCGCTGTTCACGCTGGGGCTGGCGGCGGGTGGCGTGCGCATGCCGGCCGCAGATTTCGCGCGGCTGCTGGGGACTCTGGTCGCGGGTTCGCTACCGTTTTCCGCGATGGGACTGGCGCTTGGATATTTCACCGGTCCGAATTCGGCGCCTGCGACCATCAACCTTATTTATCTGCCCATGTCGTTCTGCAGCGGATTGTGGGTGCCGTTTATGTTTTTGCCGAAAGTCGTGCAGAAGATCGCGCTCATTCTGCCGCCATATCACCTGTCGCAACTAGCGTTGGGAGTAGTGGGCGCGGGGCGGCATGAATCTGCGGCAGGACATTGGGAAGTATTGCTTGCATTCACCATGATTTGTCTTGGAGTGGCGCGCATCGGCTTCCAGCGCGACCAGGCAAAGATGTACGGCTAGGCGGAATGCCGAAGTGGCTGTGCGGAATCCGGGACAACAGGAGGGGTTTATGAGCGCGGACATCAAACGAGGTTATGGATCGATGCTAGCACTGCTCGCTCTCGGCCTGCTTGCCCTGTACGGGGGCACGAGTTGGCTCCTTATATTGATTCCCGCGGCCCTGTTGACCTGGTACGCCGCTGGAGGCGAGGGATTCCGGCGAAGTCGCAATTAGCGCGCGCTGAACGATATGATGACCATTGACGTAGAAGGATGAGCGCCGAACAGCCCCGGCACAATACCGCCCTATGAGACTCCTACCCAAGAACAGTGAATACACATGGGCAATGTATTCCGTTCTATACTTCGGATTTTTTTTCATGGATCCGATCGAGAGTCACTTCAGTCCTGTCAAATGGCTCTTCACCATTCTGGGAACGATTGCGTTCCTCGCCCTGTATTTCGGAATCTTCTGGGTGAAGAAGCGTCGAGCTTTGCTGCACATTGCGGGCATGGTTGTGCTGGGAGTGGCATTCGCGCGCTACAACGGCGGCGCGACGACCTTTTTTATTTTCGCGGCTGCCATGTCTCCATTCATCGTCGACAGCGAGATGGATGGAGTCAAAATGCTGGCCGGCATCGAGGCCACAGCCTTTGCCACCTGGTGGGTATTCCATTTAAGTCCATGGTTTCTGGTTTTCGGTAATGCTCTCGCCTTTGTGATCGGAGCCAGCAACATCCATTTCGCGCAACGCAACCGGGCGCAGAAGAAACTGCTGCATGCCCAGGAAGAGATTGAACACCTGGCTAAAGTCGCCGAGCGCGAGCGCATTGCGCGGGATCTGCATGACGTGCTGGGGCACACCTTGTCGGTGATCACCTTGAAATCGGAACTCGCGGGCAAGTTAATCGACCGCGATCCGCAGCGCGCGGGGAAAGAAATTCGCGAAGTCGAAGAGATCTCGCGCCAGGCGTTGTCTGATGTGCGGGACGCGATTCGCGGATACCGCTCGAAAGGATTGGCGGCCGAACTGGCGCAGGCCAAGTCCACACTCGAAACCGCAGGCCTGACTGTGCAGTGCGACGCTGCGACGACGATGCAGTTGCCGGCGATGCAGGAGAGCGTGCTGTCGCTTGCGGTGCGCGAGGCGGTCACCAACGTGGTTCGCCACGCGCAGGCCCGTACCTGCCGCATGCGACTCGAACAACAGAACGGGACCTGCCGTTTCGAAATCCATGATGACGGACTGGGCTGTGGCAGTGCCGAGGGCAGTGGTCTCCGCGGCATGCGCGAACGGGTGGAGATGATGGGGGGAACCATGCGGCGCAGCAGCGAATCGGGTACAACGCTGATCATCACTTTGCCTTTAAAGGATGTTGTCGTGAAAACGGAAGGTCGCGAAAATTGAATCCCGCCGTCAAAGACGCGCGTAAAACGATCCGCGTGGTGCTGGCTGAGGATCAGGGAATGGTCCTGGGCGCCCTCGCCGCTCTCCTGGAAATCGAAGGCGATATCTCTGTCATCGCGCAGGCGCGTAACGGCAAAGAGGCGCTCGAGGCAGTGCTTGCGCACAAGCCTGACGTATTCATCACAGATATTGAAATGCCGCACATGACAGGGCTCGACGTGGCTGCAGAGTTGAAGCGGCGAAAAACGGGCACGCGGGTCGTCATCGTCACCACGTTTGCGCGTACGGGATATTTGCGCCGCGCGCTCGAAAATGGAGCATCCGGATACCTGCTCAAAGACATGCGGGCGGAAGAACTGGCGGATGCTGTGCGTCGCGTGCATCAGGGGCTGCGCGTTATCCATCCCGAACTGGCGACCGAGGCCTGGGGAGAGATGGATCCGCTCACGGATCGCGAGCGCCAGGTGCTGCGTCTTGCTGGAGAAGGGATGGCCAGCGGCGACATTGCCGGCGAGTTGGGGTTGTCGGACGGCACGGTGCGCAACTACCTTTCCGAAGCAATCAGCAAACTCGGCGCCGGCAACCGCGTCGAGGCGGCCAGAATTGCCCGGACCAAGGGCTGGCTGTAAACTGCCTGCGCACGTCGCGTTTCGAATCTTTCTCTTGGCGGCCGCATGGCAAAAATTGGTGGAGATCAAGTCGGCGGCTACACGTCTCAGCCACACGACTTCGATGAACGCCCGTTTCGTGTGAACCGGGCGCTGTCGTTCGCGCCCATCCTAGGCTTGCTTGGATTTTCTTACGGCATGTCGAAATGGCGTCCGCTGAGCCCGGTGCCGCTCTATTGGATCGGTTTTGGACTCTTCTTCATCGCGATATTTCTTATTTCACACATTCGGAAGCAGGAAAAGGCAGGCGAGGATGTGCGCTCTTATTTTCCCTTGACCACCTGGCTCGCTTTTGCGCCCGCGTTTGTCGCCCTGGTTGTGTGCGTGAATGGCGGGCTTGATCGCTCTGTTGTAGAGACACATCAACAGTCCGTAACTGCGAAATACATCAGCCGGGGCAGGAGCACGTCTTACTACGTCGAGTTCACGTCGTGGCGTCCAGATCACACAGCGGAAAGGGCGAGCGTCTCATCCCGGAGATACGCGGAGTTTCAGATAAACGACCCAGTGGTGGTTGATGTGCACAAGGGCGCGGTCGGCATTGCCTGGATGGGGACGATTCGCAGATCGGCGATGGATGATCTCAAATAGCGCCGTCCAGTCGCAACTTGTGGACTGTCGCGGTGAGTTACCGGCAGACCTCGCGGGATTATGCCTCGGTGCAACTCGGCGGAGCGGACGAGGGCGTCCGCCCCTGCATTCCTCTCACTATGGTCGTCGTTGCGGCAGTCCACTAGTTCAGACTGCCTGGGCCTGTGCTGGCTTGCTGAAATGAGGCGTCGGTGTCGGCATAGCAGGAGCGGCGCAGCAGTGACAGCAAGAAAATAATTCCCGCCGTTACTGCCAGGCCAATCAGGGCAGAGTTCAGTGTGCTCATCGCAGCGCGGCGGCTGGTTTCCGCGGGCGGACCTCCTGTGACAACCTGTGCGCGGGCGCGTCCCTTCATATCAGGGAAGAAATAAATGGGGATCATGGTACCCACGGCAACGCGTGAGTCGAGCTCGGCCTGACTGCGCGGAACGGAATTGAGATAGGGCCTCAGGCTCATCCACTCTTTGTTGCCGTCGACGGTTCCGCTGGCATAGATGTCCGGGCCCCCGCGCGTGTGCGACTGCCAGTACACCTGCCGTACCGTAAAGTCGGTCCGCTCATAGCGATGTCCTTCGTATTGGTGCCAGCGATCCCACGAATTCATGAACATCACAAAGCCGAACAGCAAGATGCACACCAAGGCGAGCGAGCACAGTGCGATCGCGAAGCTGAGAACTTTGAAGAGAACAGGATTCGACAGCGGTCTCTGCGGAGCGGCTGGCGCCCCTGGCGGTTTGGGTTTGACCAAGGCAGAAACTGCGGTGGCGATCAGGATCAACGCGGCAAAGACGCCGATCATGACCTTGGGAAATCCGAACACCAGCATAAAGACGGTGGAGAAGGCGATCTGGATCGCAGCGCCGATCCACTTTCCTGCTCGCGGGATTGCCATGATCGGTGTGCCGCATCCGGGACATATGGGCGAGGTGGCCGTACTCAGATCGAAGCCACACTTCGGGCACTTGCGCGCGATCCCCATGGGCGCGATTAGAGCACGGATGCTGGGGCGGGACAATTGACGTTCGTAATACGGGAGTGGGTCTTGGGACTTAGGTGTCTGGGTCTTAGGCCGCAGAACTATTTGACTTCCGCTCAGACGACCGATGGCCCAAGACCTGAAACGCCGAGACGACTAAAATCCGACGCCGGAGGCCGAGCCTGAAACCCAAGACCTAATACCCAAGATCCAAGCCTTTCAGCTCTCCCGAACGATCCCAGCGTCCTGCTTCTTGACCGTCTTGTAAGCCCAGGCCATGCGCGGGGTGTTGTGGGCGATGCCGATGTGGCCGGCGGGGTCGAGCACGATGATGCCGCCGTGTCCGTTGACGCGCTGCTTCAGATAGTTCATCGCCTCCTGCGCGGACCATTCGGGGAGATTTCCGGCGGCGATGCGGTCGGCGGTCCACTTGGCGAGCACCAGCTTCATGATGGGCTCCCCCCATCCGGTGGTGGAGGCAGCGGCGCTCTCATTGTCGGCGTAGCAGCCGCAGCCGATCAGTGAGGAGTCGCCAAGACGTCCGGGAGCCTTGTTCAGCGTGCCCCCGGTGGAAGTGGCAGCGGCGATGTTCCCATTGCGATCGAGCGCGACCGCGCCGACGGTGTCGTGCGAGATGGTCACGTCGTCGGAATCGGGTGCGAACAGGTCGTTGCCATCCGCCTTCGAATCACGCTGCGCGGCCTGGTAGGCGCGCAGGCGCTCGACTTCGCGCGGGATGATCAGATCTTCGTTCTTGCACAGCGGGACGCCGTGCTCAGCGGCAAACTTCTCCGCGCCTTCGGCGACGAAGTAGACATGCGGGCTCTCGCTGAGAATCTTGCGCGCGGCGCGCACCGGATTGCGCAGGCGCTCGACGCATCCCACGCCGCCGGCGCGCAGGGTGGCGCCGTCCATGATGAGGGCGTCGAGCTGGACTTTGCCGTCGCGATTCAAGAAGCTGCCGCGTCCGGCGTCGAAGGTCTCGTCGTCTTCCATGATGACGACAGCCTCTTCGACGGCGTCGAGCGCCGAGCCGCCCCGCTCGAGCACGCGCCATCCCGCAGCCAGCGCGTTGTTCACACCGCGCAGGTGGGCGTCGACCATGTCATCGGGCATGGCCCAGGCGCCACCGTGGATGACTAGAACGGGATCAGTCGGCAAGAAGTGTCCCCAGAACGGATGATGCGACTGGATAGGATAGCAGGAAGACAGTACTCAGCATCCAGTACTGGGTACTCAGTTTCACGTCTGGCTGCTGGAAAAAACGTCAACACCGTTCACCACAGAGGTCACCGAGGACACAGAGGACTAGGAGGTTTCCCTTGCTTTGTCATCCTGACTACCGTGTTCCTTTTGCGGGATCGGCGGTGCCGGCAGGTTGCACAGGTCCTTCGGCGCCAAAATGCGGCGCCTCAGGATGACAACGTCGGAGGTTCGTGGCGTAGGGCGCTCGATTTGCTTCGCTGGACAGCCCAAGGGGCTGTCGCTACGCGAGCTGATTACGCGGCTTGACCTGGGGTCAGGGCGACTGGGGGATCCTGTGTTCTGGTCCAGGTGTAGCGCATGCGGTGGATTACGGTGATCGTGCTCAGGACTGCGATCACCCAGAGGACTGGGGCCATGCGGTTGAAGAGGGCTCCGAGGATGACCAGGACCAGGCGTTCGGGGCGCTCCATGAATCCTACGCGGCAGGAGCCGATCAGGCTCTCGGCGCGGGCCCTCGTGTAGCTGACCATGATGGCGCTGATCATTACGAAGGCGGTGAGGACTACGTAGAAGAAGCGTCCGCCGCGGGCGAAGAAGACTAAGAGGCCGAGGAACTGGCTGGCGTCGCTATAGCGGTCGACGACCGAGTCGAAGAAGGCTCCGAAGCGGGTGACGCGGTTGGTGGCGCGAGCGACCTGTCCGTCGACCAGGTCGAAGAAGCCGGAGAAGATGATGACCAGTCCGGCGTAGATGAACATGCGTTTCTGATTGGTGGCGTTGGCCGAGCCGAACAGGATTGCGGCCCAGGTGTTGACGACCAGTCCCATGAAGGTGAGGACGTTGGGATTGATGCGGGAGAGCGCCAGCCAGCGGACGATGGTGTCGAGCAGGACTCCGCAGGCGCGTCCGAAGGCGGATGTCCAGGAGGCGCTCATTGGATAAGACCCGGTTTATGGAGAGTGATCGGCACTGTCAGTCAATTGTAACGATTTATTTCACGCGCGTTCGGGGAGGGAGTCAAGTCGTCCTGCGGGCAGGGTCTGTACTCTCAGATACAACCGATTCGTAGGAGATCCTTCGCTCCGCCTGAAAAGCGGCTACGCTCAGGATGACACCCTAGGCCAAAGGCCTTTCCTCAGGCTTGCGCCTCTTTCGGGGCCGCTCCGTCCACTTCGTCGTGGATCGTGCTGAGGCTGAGAATCTCTAGCGTGCGCTTGCCGTTGGGCGTGACTACCACGGCTTCGTCTCCTACCTTCTTATTCAGCAGGGCGCGGCCGATGGGGCTGGTGGTGGAGATCTTTCCGGTGGCGACGTCGGATTCCTCGCTGGTCACCAGCTTGTATTCCAGCTCTTCATTCTTCGTGTTGTCGTAGACCTTGATGGTCGAGCCGAGCCCCACTTTATCGTGAGGGATGTTATTCATATTGACCATGGACAGGTCGGCCAGGCGCTTGCCGAGCTGGCGGACGCGCGCCTTGACGAACTCCTGGCGCTGCTTGGCCATGTGATACTCGGCGTTTTCGCTGAGGTCGCCGAGCGCTGCGGCCTTCTTGATTTCCTTGGGAAGTTCATGGATCAACTCGTGTTCGAGCGCGTTGATCTCTTCCTGCAGTTTCTTCTTGATTGCGTCTGTCATGGATTACTAAGTGGCCGGATTACGGCAAGACTTTGGGTATTATACGCCCGGCGGCGGTGATCCCACTCTCGACCGCTATGGGGTTGGCAACCTTTTGCGGGACATAAGGCTACCTAGCTCGACAAATTAAATTCAGGGCTTGTCGATTTGTGCGATTTCCGTTCGACGTGTATATAGAGCGGGAATCCAGGATGGGCCGCTCAATCCAATGGGAGACAAGACAATGCGAGTGATGGTCATCGTAAAGGCGAGTAAGGAATCGGAGGCTGGAGCGCTTCCGGACACGGAAATCCTTACCAAGATGGGGAAATACAACGAAGAACTGGTGAAGGCGGGCATCATGCTGGCGGGCGAAGGGCTGCAGCCGACTTCGAAGGGGAAACGGGTGCGGTTTTCAGGGACGAGCCGGACCGTGATCGACGGGCCATTTACCGAGTCTAAGGAACTGATCGCGGGATACTGGATGTGGCAGGTGCGGTCGATGGACGAGGCGGTGGAATGGTTGAAGCGGGCGCCGTTTGGTGGCGGTACGGAGGTGGAGATTCGTCAGGTGTTTGAGGCGGCGGATTTTGGCGAGAACTTCACGCCGGAGCTGCAGGAGAGGGACGCGCAGTTGCGTCAAAAGATTGCGGGAAAGAAGAAATAAAATTCTGGAATTTCCTTGTCGAACTGGGGATGCGCCGTTCGACGTATTCATAGAGTGTGGGATTACAGGCGATGGGCGGGAACCCCACGTCTCGCAAAAGAAGCGAGACATGGGGCACCCAGTCAACGTGATCCACAACCCGCTCTGAACTTTGATTCACTAAAACAAACTAAGGAGAAGTGCGATGAGATTTCTGAGTATCTACAAGGCAGCTGAACGCAACACGCCTCCCACGCAGGAGGAGATGACCAAGATGGGCAAGCTGATCGAAGAAGGGACGAAGGCGGGGTGGTTGCTGGAGACGCAAGGCTGCCTGCCTTCGGCTTTGGGAGCGCGGGTGCGGCGATCAGCTGGAAAGCTAAGCGTGACGGATGGTCCGTTTACCGAGGCCAAGGAACTGGTGGGAGGGTTTGCAATTCTTAAGGCAAATTCGAAGGAGGAGGCGATCCAGCTGGCCAAGGATTTCCTCAACGTGGTCGGGGAAGGCGAGTGCGAGTTGCGGCAGCTCTGCGATGGCGGCCCGGAGTCGGAGTGTGCCGGCAATCGCGACCACGCTGAAGTCGCGTTGAAAGGGTGAGCGCTGTACCTGTAGAGACGTTGCTTGCAACGTCTCTGCCGGCAGTGCCTCGAAGGCCGGCAGTAGGAATTGCGCCGGCATAGACGTAGCTAGCTACGTCTCTACGACGGGATCGGGTGTTTGGCGAGTTGCGGTTCGGCGATGGAACATGATGTGATCGGTAGTTGTGGAGACTGCCGAGACCCATCGCGCCATCGACGCTGTATGGAGGATCGAGTCGGCCCGCATTATTGCCGGGCTGACTCGAATCGTCCGCGACGTGGGAGTCGCGGAGGAACTGGCTCAAGACGCGCTGGTCGCAGCTCTGGAAAAGTGGCCAGAGTCGGGCATTCCGGAGAATCCGGGAGCCTGGCTCATGGGGACGGCGAAACATCGGGCGATTGATTTTCTGCGGCGCGGGACGCTAGTCGACCGCAAGCATGAGGATCTCGGCCGCGAGATGGCAGAGCGGGAGATGGAGGTGCCGGACCTCGCCGCTGCTATGGACGACAACATCGGCGACGATATGCTGCGGCTGGTGTTCATTGCGTGTCATCCCGTGCTCTCGACGGAAGCGCGGGTGGCGCTGACGCTGCGGCTGCTGGGCGGGCTGACGACCGACGAGATTGCACGCGCGTTTTTGTCGACCGGAGCCGACCATCGCTCAGCGGATCGTGCGGGCGAAGCGGACGCTCTCAGAAGCGCACATTCCGTTTGAAGTTCCGCGCGGTGCGGAATTCACAGAGCGATTGTCTTCTGTCCTGCAGGTTATCTATCTCATCTTTAACGAAGGATACGCGGCGACGGCCGGAGATGACTGGCTGCGGCCGGCGCTTTGTGAAGAAGCGCTGCGGCAGGGGCGCATCCTGGCGGAGTTGGTTCCGAATGAGGCCGAGGTGCACGGGTTGGTAGCCCTCATGGAGATTCAGGCATCGCGGGCGAAGAGCGCGAGTGGGGCCGTCGGGAGAGCCGATTCTGCTTGTTAGAGCAGGATCGCGGGAGATGGGATCGGCTGCTGATCCACCGGGGACTGGCGGCGCTGGACCGCGCGCAAAAGCTTGGCGGGGTGCGCGGACCCTATGCGATTCAAGCGGCGATCGCCGCATGTCATGCCCGAGCGGCGACGAACGAAGAAACAGACTGGGCGCGGATTGCCGCGCTATACGGAGAGCTTGGTGAAGTTGCACCGTCTCCCGTGGTCGAGTTGAATCGGGCGGTGGCGGTGGGCATGGCGTTTGGTCCGGCGGCGGGATTGGAGATAGTGGATCCGCTGCGGGGGGACCCGGCGATGAAGAGTTATCACCTGCTGCCTAGTGTGCGTGGGGATTTGTTGAAGAAACTTGGGCGGCTGGATGAGGCTCGGGCGGAGTTTGAGCGGGCGGCGGCGATTACGCGGAATGCGCGGGAGAGGGATTTGTTGATCGAGCGGGCGCGGGAATGTGGGCCCGGGTAGAGTCTCGAGCGTGCTGGACTGGTACATTTCTTTCGCCCCTAGGGGGCTGGGTCATTCTTCTTGGAGCCTACCCACCGCTGGCGCGGTGGGCTGCATTCTTTCGCCGCTTCGCGGCTTCCTTCCATCGCATGTCCGCAATCTCCCGATGACTTCACTCTAGTGACCGAAAGAGCGGAGCTTCGCTCCGCGGACAGCCGAGGGCGGCTGTCCCCACATACTGCGGCGGTTCTCCCCACATGCTCTGGCGGCATCCCCACATTCCGACGGCCGGTGCCTGTGGCTTGCGCTACTTTTTCTGTTCGGACGTCGCGGGTGGGTCTAGGCCCATGTTGCGATACCAGGTTTCGTTGTCGCTAGAATGCAGGTCGATCCACTGCTCGTCAGTCATCTTCTTGCGACCCTCAAGGAGAGGACCAGTATCCGGACCGACAGGGTGGCGGAGTTGCCAGGCTCCGCTCTGCGCGATCTCCAGGATTTTATTAGCGACCAGAGCAGGCGAGACCGGGTTCCGCAGAGCGTTGGAGAAAAGGCGGGTGAAGCGTTCGCGGTACGGATACGCCGAGTCGACCCCTCGATCTCCAACGCGGCGTGCCATGGCGGTGTCGATGATGCCGGGCTCGACGATCGCCACACGCACATTGAAGGGCTTCATTTCGATGGCCAGGGCTTCGCTGAGCGCTTCCAAAGCCCACTTGGACGCGTTGTAGCGGAGCCATGGGCGGGTTAGCGATGCGACCGGCGACCGAGGTGACATTGATGATGCAGCCGCTGCGCCGTTGACGCATCTGGGGCACGACCGCCTGAATGCAGCGGATAGCGCCGAAATAATTGGTCTCCATGGCTTCGCGGAATTCGGCGAGAGGAACCTCTTCGACCACGCCGACTCGATCGATGCCGGCATTGTTGACCAGGACGTCGATAGGGCCGTGGTCTTTTTGGATTTGGGTGATGCCACTGCTCACGGAATCATCGGAGTCAACGTCCATTGCGGAAACATTCAGGGAAAGCTTTTCGCGCGCCGCGGTCTGGGCGAGTTCCGGCGACTGCGCCGGGTTGCGCATGGTGGCGTGGACTTTATATCCGGCGCGGGCGAAGGTGAGCGCGGTTTCGAGTCCGATTCCCTTGCTGGTTCCGGTGATGAGCACTGAGGGCATGAAGGTTCTCCTTGCGGGTTGGCGTCCGGCGATTTTATCGCATGTGGGATGCAACGGTGTCTGGGAGAGGCAGGCGATCGGGCTGCGGCGGGAAATTGCTCGGGCCATGGCGTCCACTTGCCAGCGGACAGACTGGCGAGCTGCGCTCGCCGGACAGCCGAGGGCGGCTGTCCCCACATGCACTTGCCGGACGCCCCTTCGGCTTCGCTCAGGGCAGGCTTACGCGACTGTCCCTGCATGCACTTGCTTGGATTCCAGGTTCGTTGACGGGTGGGGAACGCCTACATAAGATGGATGCACTTCTGGGGAGCCTCTTGTGATTGGCCAGACCATCTCGCACTATCGCATTGTCGAGAAGCTCGGCGGCGGCGGGATGGGTATTGTGTACAAAGCCGAGGATCTGAAACTTGGGCGCTTCGTGGCGTTGAAATTTCTGCCGGATGACGTGGCCAAGGATCCGCAAGCACTGAGTCGCTTCGAGCGCGAGGCGAAGGCCGCGTCAGCGCTTAACCATCCGAATATCTGCACCATCCACGAAATTGACGACCAGCATGATCAGACGTTCATCGCCATGGAATTTCTGGATGGCATGACGCTGAAGCATCGCATTGGCGGAAAGCCGCTGGAGTTGGAGATGGTGCTGGCGTTCGCCATCGAGATTGCGGACGCGCTCGATGCGGCGCATGAGGGAGGAATCGTCCACCGCGACATCAAGCCGGCGAACCTTTTCGTGACCAAACGCGGACACGCGAAGATTCTGGATTTCGGATTAGCGAAAGTATCTCCGCCCGGCGGCCGTGTTCCCGAGGGCGCGACCGCGACGATTCCGGAGATCGGCGAAGAGCACCTCACCAGTCCGGGCGCGATGCTGGGCACGGTCGCCTACATGTCGCCGGAACAGGTGCGCGGGCGAGAGTTGGATGCGCGCACAGATCTGTTCTCCTTCGGGGCGGTGTTGTACGAGATGGTGACGGGAGCCGTGCCGTTTCGCGGGCAAGGTTCGGGCGACATCGTCGACGCGATCCTGCACAAAGCTCCCACGGCTCCCGTGCGACTGAACCCGGAGGTCCCCGTCGAACTTGAGCGGATCATTCACAAGGCGCTGGAGAAGGATCGGGATCTGCGCTTTCAGCACGCGTCGGAGATGCGAGCGGATCTGAAGCGGCTGAAGCGGGAGACGGAGTCGGGGCGAGCGGTCGCGGAAAGCTCGTCTTCCGGCTCCTCGGCTTCTGCGCATACGTCAGGCTCCGCTTACCAAGTGCCCGCATCGCCAGCATCCTCAGCCGGGTCATCCAGCTCAGTTCTCATGGCTGAGGCTCAGAGGCATCGCGGAGCGTTGATCGGCACGGCAGTGGTAATAGTGGCGCTCATCGCTGCGGCTGGCTTTGGTGTTTACAAACTCGCGAGCCACCGTGCACCGACGTTCGATCCTCGCAGCCTTACGATTCGTCCACTGACGGACCACGGAGAAGTGACGAACTTTGCCACGATTTCACCGGACGGAAGGTTGGTGGCATACGGCCGGAGGGAAGGCGAACGAAGTCTGCGAGTGAAGCAGGTGGCCACCGGCAGTGAGGTGACAGTGGTACCGCCCCAGCCAGGTCTCTTCGGGACGGGGGCGGCATTCACCCCCGACGGAAATTATCTCTACTACCCGCACGGCGATCCTGCCAACCCAAATAACGTCAATCTATACAGCGTGCCGTCTCTGGGTGGGACGCCTCGGCAAGTAGCGAGTGATGTGGCCGGCGCGGCAGCATTTTCGCCGGACGGAAAGCACATCGTGTACCGCCGCACGCTTCAGGAGTCCGGCCAAGATCAGATTTTGATCGCCAATGCCGATGGAACCGGTGAGCAAGTCATCGTCCAGGCAAATCGGGGATTGGGGAAGGGGTTGTTCACGGCCCCCTCATGGTCCAAGGGCGATCTCATCGCGGTGGGTGCTTTCGATGTGGCGAAGGGGCAGATCACATCGATTCTGGTGTACACACCTCAAGGTAGCCTGTTGAAAAAGTTCCCCCAACCCACGATGGTCACCTCGCTGGCGTGGTTGCCGGACGAGTCAGGCTTGCTTTTTGTGGGAGCAGAAAAAGGAGCGGGGTTAAGGAGCCAGATATGGTTTCAGCCCTACCCGGCCGGCGACGCAATCCGGGTCAGTAACGACCTGAGTAGCTATCTCTCGTTAAGCGTCACGGGAGACGGACGGTCATTCATTACGACCGAGCAGCGTCAAGCGGCGACGGTTTTTGTCGGAGAATCGCCTGCTGTGCTGAGCGATAAGATCGACTGGAAACTGGCGCCAATCTCGACCCAGCAAGCGACTGGATACGATTTGTCGTGGACCGCGACCGGCAAGCTTCTGCAAAAAGATGTGAGCTGGCACATTGATGAGACCGCGGCGGATGGGAGCAACCGGATTCGCTTGTTAGAAAACGACAGTCTGCTGTTTAGTGCCGTGCCTTGCGGTAACGGGGACTCAGTCGTCGTGGGGCGAGTGCTTGAAGACAACAAACCGAATGTGTGGCTGCTGAATATAGTCACTGGCGAGTTGAAGCAACTTACTTTTGGGATGGATGTGGAGAAGGGGGACTGCACGCCTGACGGCAAATGGCTCCTATACACAGAGGAAGCAGCTCCTGACGGTATCGGGCACATTTATAAAGTGTCAACCGTTGGGGGGACTCCCGCTGAATTGGTCCGCGGAACCACTTTTTCTCCAATCGTGTCTCCAGACGGCAGACTGATCGTCTACGGGAAGACGGAGGGACAAGGGGCTGGTACAAAATCCAAGGTCGTTGTGCAGAGGCTAGGAGACGGTGTGATTGAGAAGCAGATCGAGATGCTCGCGCCGTATGACGACTGGCACGCCCTGGGCTGGACACCCGATGGCAAAAGCCTCAGTTTTGTACACAATACAACCGGCAGCACGCAAAACGTGTACGTCATGCCGTTGTTGGGGGGCGCGCCGATTCAGTTGACTCACTTTAACTCCGAACCCGGATTTGTGCCTGCTTATGCCTGGTCGCGGGATGGAAAGAAATTCGCGGTCACGCGTTCCCGTTACAACGACACCGACGCCGTCATATTCAGCGGGCTGAGATAAGAACGCCGGGGCGTTAATCCTCAAGAGTGACTGTGAGATTTGCCGCGGTCGCTAGGCCTGGAATTCGGAGGCTTCGGGGAAGCGGAGCTTGCACTTGGCGAGGGCGGTGGTGAGGAGTTCTTCGACCTTGGATTCTTCGCAGTTGCGGGCCATGGCGAGTTCGCTGACCAGAAGGTAGCGGGCCCGCTCGAGCATTTTCTTTTCGCGGAACGAGAGCGGCTTGGCCGGATGCAGGGCGATCAGGCTCTTCAGGACTCCGGCTACTTCGAGGAGCGATCCGGTGCGCATGCGGTCGGAGTTTTCCTTGAAGCGGTCCTTCCAGTCGCCGTTGCCGTTGCTTTCGGCGATCGAGAGCAGGTCCAGAACCTTCTGAATTTCCCCGTTGCGGACCACCCGGCGCAGTCCCACGCTGCCGGCATTCTGGCAGGGGACCATCACCTTGAGGCTGCTGGCTTTGATGTGAAGCAGGTAAAACTTCTCGACCGTCGCGCCGATCGAGCGGCTGCTGATCTGCTCGATGACTCCGACGCCGTGGTTGGGGTAGACGACTTTATCGCCGATGTGGAAATTCAGATCCATACTGCTCATAGTCGGGCACCCAGAAGGCGGAGGGTTAGTAGGGAAGAAGCCGTTTAAATACTGTAAATATGCTACTCCTCGGGGCAGGGGAAGGCAAGGGAGGCGCTTGGTACTGGCTGAGTTTGAACTCTGAAACATCACAGGACTCATCCCGAAGAGCTCGTGTTGTTACGAGCGGGCCGAGGGATCTCTCGTGGCACACCGCGTCGTAGCGGAGATCCTTCGCTCCGCCTGAAGAACGGCTACGCTCAGGATGACACTATCAAAGAGCGAAAATGCCATGCAGAAATTCAGAATGAGCCATGACCAATCGGTGCGATTGAAGGCGCTGGCGCTGACTTCCGTTTGCGGGCTTCCCGACTTCGGGCCTCAGGCTGACCTAGACCTCGGACCTCGGACCTCGGACCTCGGACCTTAGACCTTAAGACCAATACCGTTATAGCTTTTTGCTCTCCATCCAGCCTTGGAGGATCAGGATGGCGGCCATGCGGTCGACGGCTTGGCCGCGTTTCTCGATCGAAAGGTCGGTTTCACGGAGGAGGCGGTTGGCTTCGGCGGAGGTCAGGCGCTCGTCCCAGAGGTGGACGGGCAATTTGAAGTGCTTGCGGAGGTCTTCGGCGAAGACCTGGATCTTCTCGGCCTGGATGCCTTCGGCCCCGCTCATGCGAAGGGGGAGGCCGACGACGATTTCCTTGACTGCGTATTCGCGGATGACGCGATACAGGTGGGCGTAGTCGTGTTTTTTGTTTTTGCGGTGAAGGGTTTCGAGGCCCTGGGCGGTGATGCCTAGCGGGTCGGAAACGGCAACACCGATTCGTCTCGCGCCGACATCCAGGCCGAGGATGCGGTGGTTTGTGGTGGAGTCTGTAGGCACAGTCGCGATTATACGGTTCAGCCATCCTGCCAGTTGCGGAGCTGCGCTCCGCGGACAGCCGAGGGCGGCTGTCCCCACATGAGCAATTCTAGTGTCCCCGAATTGCTCTCCGATAGGCGGCCACATTTTTGTTGTGTTCTTCGATGGTGCGGGCGAAGCGGTGGTGGCCCTGGGCGTCGGCGACGAAATAGTAGTAATCACTTTGGGCGGGGTGCATGGCGGCTTCTAAAGCGCTGCGGCCGGGATTCGCGATGGGGCCGGGTGGCAAGCCGGCGTTGCGGTAGGTGTTGTAGGCGGAGGTGAACTGCATGTCGGCGTGGTGCAGGGCACCCTGGTATGTCCCGGCCAGAAGTTCGGCATAGATCACGCTGGGGTCGGCGTCGAGCGCGATGTGCTTTTCAAGTCGGTTGTAGTAGACGCTGGCCACCATGGGGCGCTCTTCGGGGACGGCAGTTTCTTTCTCGACAATTGAAGCCATGGTTACGGTGCGCTCGATGTTTACTTGGAGCGTGCCTTGCGGTTCGCGGATGCAGTCTTGAAGTAGTGCTGAGCTCTTCCTGGTTCGCGAACATCGGTCTAGGCGCGAGTTCAACCCGATCTGTTCGACACCTGACGGAACTGCCGAACCATGGCCGCAGCCATGTCCTGCATCGTCATCATGCGGGAAAACTGGTAGGTATCAGGAAAGAGGTAGCCCTCCAAGGAATGAGCTTGAGGATCGATATCGGACACCAGACTGGTTTCGGAGCGGGCGGTTTTGAGGAAATCATCGGCGGAACCGAGTCCGGCATCTTCGATGGCGCGGGAGATGTCGAACATGGTGAAGCCTTCCGGGACGACCACGGTGTGAAAGTAGACGTCCCCGCGCCGGAGGCGTTTCTGGATATCGATGATATTGGAGGGTTTGTCGAAGAGGTATTCGCCGGCCTTTAGAGTGCGACCGTGGTGGTAGTAGTGCCAGAGGATGAAGGCCTGCTGGCTGCGAATGACTCCAGCTTTCTTCAGTTCGGCTGCGATGTGGCGAGTGGAGTATCCGGGGCGGAGCAATACCACGGTTTGGCCAGAGGGTTCGACGGGCATGAGAAGCGCCCAGGCAAGCCATCCGGCAGCCCCCACGACCACAAGCAAGAGAAACCATACGATCTTCCGCATCGTTAGGCCCAGTTTAGACGATGATTCGCCGGCCGGGACCTGACGATGGTGATGCTGCTTTTGGTGGGTGGGCGGTGCGGGATTGGGGAAAGGGCCGCAGGTCAAAATCTCACGTCAAAACCCCCACCCTATCCCGCCAAATGCGGGCGGGATAAGGGTGGGGCACCCTCAGGTGGGGACCGGGTAGGACACTAGGGGAAGTGCCCTAATGCGAGTTTTGAACCCTTTTGGGCGCGGTATACTCAAATGTCGCTGGAGGCATCCTTACAACTGCATGAGACGTAGAGTGTCGTTCAAGGCCATAACCCTGCTTTTGGCTGTGCTGCCCACCACGGGCTGCCTGTTCCGTACGCGTCCGGTCGAAGAGAAGTACTCGAAGGCGCCGTTACAAGAATCCTCTCAGCAAGGGCTCATCGACAGCATCAACCAGCAGGCCGAGGCGATTCATTCGCTGAAGGCGACGGTTGATATCGACAGCTCCTCGGGCGGGATCAAGAAGGGTCAAGAGACCCAGTACAAGGAAATCCGCGGGTATGTCCTGGCGCGGAAGCCGGATTCGCTGCACATGATCGGGCTGATGCCGTTTGTGCGCACGACGGCGTTCGACATGGTGAGCGATGGCCGGGACTTCAAGCTGTGGATACCTCCGAAGAACAAGTTTGTGATCGGGAAGAACCAGGTGAAGACGGAGAATTCCGATCAGCCGATGGAGAACATCCGTCCGCAGAATATTTACGAGGCGCTATTGATCCGGCCGATTGATCCGAATACGGAGATCGCGGTGCTGGAGAACGGCTATGAGACCCTGCATGATGCCAAAGGTCATCGGGTGCTGCAGGAAGACTATGAGCTAACGGTCATCAAGAAGTCGGACAACGGGTGGATTCTGGCCCGCAAGATCATTTTCGGGCGGATCGACCTAAAGCCGCATGAACAGTTCATCTACAGCGAGGATGGCAAAGTCGCAACGGATGCGCGCTACGCTTCGTACAAGGATTTCTCTGGGACGAGTTTCCCCTCGAGGATCCAGATCTACCGGCCGCAGGAGGAGTACGACATCACCCTGAACCTGTTGAAGGTGGACATCAACACGCCGTTGAAAGACGATCAGTTTGTGCTGCAGGAACCGGCGGGAGCGCAGGTGGTGCATCTGGATCGTCCGCAGTCGAGTTTGGTGATGCCGATCGGGCGGAGATAACTAGAGCTCGACGGCTTAAAGTCAAATTCCCCATCCTGTCTCGCCCAAAAGGCGGGCGAGACAAGGATGGGGCACCCGCTAACCTGGCATCCGATTCAATTTCCCTATGATGAACAAGATGGTTGTGGCGAATCTGGCGCACCGGCCGACACGGTCGCTGGTCACGATGAGCGCCATTGCGCTGGAAGTGACCATGATCCTGATGGTGGTGGCGCTGTTTTACGGGCTTCTGAACGGGTCGAAAGAGAGCCAGCTCGGGAGTGGGCGCGGACATCATGCTCACGCCGCCATCGTCGGCCGCTATGGTGGGCATGTCGGGCTCGCCGATCCCCGTGAAAGTTGGGAACATCCTGCAGCGTATTCCGCACGTGACGGTAGCCGCGCCGGTGATCTGGGCGTTCAGCCAGAAACCTCTGGAGATTGTTTACGGCATCGACTTAGCCACCTACGACAATCTTCCTCCCAGCTTTCGATACCTCTCGGGCGGGCCCTTTCAGGGACCGAAAGACGTCATCGTGGACGACTATTTTTCCGGGAATGAATCACAAGAAGGTTGGGGACACGATCGAGGTGCTGAACAATCCGTTCCGAATTTGCGGCATTGTTCCGCACGGTAAAGGTGGGCGCAAGTTTTTGCGCCTGGACACGATGCAGGAGCTGATCGGGGCAGAGGGGCGTGCTTCGGGGTTCTACATCAAGCTGGATAATCCGGCGAATCTGGAAGCGACCACGGCGGCAATTCAGGCTGTGCCCGGGATGGAGAGATATGCGGTGCGCTCGATGGCAGAGTACCTGTCGATGATGACTCCGGACAATCTTCCGGGTTTCGATCTGGCAATCCGGATCGTGATCGGCGTGGCGGTCGTTGTGGGATTCCTGGTGATCTTCCAGTCGATGTACACGGCGGTGATGGAGCGGACGCGGGAGATCGGGATACTGAAATCGATTGGCGCTTCGAAGTGGTACATCGTGAACGTCATCCTGCGCGAGACGTTGCTGCTGACGTTCGTGGGGGTTGTGGCGGGGATCGTTATCAGCATGGCGACGCGGCGCGTGATCATGTTTGAGAAGCCCGTGCTGCGGCTGTTCTGGAGCAATGCCTGGGTGCTGCGGGCGACGGTCATCGCAATTACTGGGGCTCTGGCGGGGGCTTTGTATCCCGCGTTTAAGGCGGCGCAGAGGGATCCGATTGACGCGCTGGCTTACGAGTGAAGGTGGGTCGTTTTAGAAGGCGAGAGCAGGAATGGCAGCCGAGCTTTGCTCGGCATGGACGGCCGAGGGCGGCCGTCCCCACATATGAGCCGTCCCCACATTTGAACCGTCCTCACACTTGAACCGTCGGCATTATTTAAGGCTTCTACTCTGCTTCCAGGCCGGCACGGCTTAGCATGCGGCGTAGGCCGCGCTCTCCGGCAGCACCTCGTTGTTCAGCCGCGATGTTACCGTCGCGGTCTACCACAACATAAATCGGATAGACCTGGGCGTTGTACATGGCAGCGAGATTCGTGTCCTTGGTGAGGACGATGGGGACGGAACGGGGATGTTCGGCAAGATACTTCTTCACCTTCTGATCGGGTTCGAGAACATCGATGGCAAGGACGATTAGATCTTTGCTCTTGAATTCTCTGGCAACATCGTCCACCAAGCCGGCTTCCTCTTCGCAATACTTGCACCAGGTGGTCCAGAATTCGAACAGGACGATCTTGCCTTTGACTGAGTCGTTGTTGAAGAACTCTCCGGCTGTGGTTTTGGCACGAAAGCGGGGAGCGGGTTGGCCGGTTTCGTCACCTGCCCAGGCTGCGGTGAACAGGACGGCGCTGAGCAGGCATGATGAGGACGAGGCGCGCGCTCATGGCGCGCAATATATCACAGAGGTATTGGGTTAACGAGTGGGAGATTCTTTGGGTTCAGAACTTGTGTAGATGGCGCTGGGCTTCGCCCTCGCTTGGACGACCGAGGCGGCCGTCGCCACGTGAGTTTTTTAGTTCGGCCCGCAGCAAGGGTGCGGGCCGACGGATCAACCGTTAGCGTCCCAGATATGTGACGTGGACGTACGTGCCCAGGCGGACGTTGTAAGCGAGGTACCAGCCCTCGTGGTCGGGGTCATCATAGATGACGACGTCATCGTCGCCCCAGTTCCAGTCGTTGCAAAAGCCGAGATCGAAATCGGCGACGCTGAAGTAGAAACCACCGAACCAGAAGCGTCCGGGACCACCACCGGCGAGGTGCCATCGATGGCCACGGCCAATGCCGCCGGGGAAGCGGCCATGTTCCCAAGGGTGATCAAGGTGGAAGCGGGCATCATCGTGCCCGTAGTCGTGGCCGACCCATTGGCCATTGTGATGGACATGAGGCGCTTCCGGATGGCCTTCCATGTCTCGACCTGACGGTCTAGGTTCGGATGGTCGCGCCATGGTGCCGTGAGCGGGCGACGGTCCGTGCTTGGGAACGTATCCTCCGCCGACGGAGTGGCTGCCTCCGTGGTTTCCACGTTGCGCCAGAGCGGGGAGAGTGAACATCAGCGAGACTGCGAGGACCACAGGGAATATTCGCATTTCTGCCTCCGTGAGTTTTTGAAGTTACCACCGCAAGAGGCGGGGGAAAATAGAGTTGACAATACTTTGCAATTGGAGCCTGGGAAGTACTTCAAACGTGGCGCCGAGGGAAAATTCCGGAGCAAGGTAAGTCTTCCGCAAACCGTGGATTCTGAAGTAACATAGCGTTGACAAGAGTTTGCAGACTACGCTATCGTAAAGACTTTGGTAGTCGTGTGGTTGCCCGCCTGATGGTCCTGGCGTCCTCGTCAGGGGAATCAACGAGCGGTCTTCTTTCGCAGCTTTTTCAATCTGGGAGAGTTTCCGATGTCAACCTATTTCCCCAAAGAGGGGGAAATTGTGCGCAAGTGGTACGTCGTGGATGCAGACGGGCAGACGCTCGGGCGCCTGGCTTCACAGGTGGCGCGCATCCTCATGGGCAAAGAGAATCCGCGGTATACGCCGTTTCTCGATACCGGCGATCATGTGATCGTGATCAACGCCGAGAAGATTCGCACGACCGGCATGAAGGCGGAGCAGAAGCAGTATCACCACTACACGGGATATCCGGGCGGACTGCGGACCGAAGATTACAAGAAGCGCATCGTGCGCAAGCCCGAAGCGATGATTGAGGCGGCGGTGAAGCGCATGCTGCCGAAGAACAAGCTGGCGGCGCATATGCTGTCGAAGCTGAATGTGTACAAGGGCGACAAGCATCCGCACCAGGCGCAGAAGCCGCAGGATTTGAAGTTGGAAGTGCGCGAGTACAAGGCCGCGGAAAGTGGCAGTTTCGTAAGCCGCAGCGATGAGTCCGATGAGCTTCGTCGCAGCTGTCGCCGCAGGATGACAAAACGTTTAAAGTGTTAAGATTGAAGAGCGCGGCTTCTGGTTTTCGCTAGAAGCTAGGAGCTCAGGAGCTAGAAGCTAAATGGCAGAGTTAGTTCAATACTACGGAACGGGACGCCGCAAGACGGCGATTGCCCGCGTTTATCTGCGTCCGGGCAGCGGCGACTTCAAGGTCAACGGGCGCGCGTTTCGACGAATATTTCGTGACTCCGGCGCAGCGCTCGGCGGCGAAGGCTCCGCTGGCGTCGGCGGATGCGGCGGCGTCGTTCAATGTTATCGCCAGCGTTCTGGGCGGCGGCGTGCGTGGTCAGGCCGATGCGGTGAAGCTGGGCATCGCCCGCGCTCTGATGCAGTTCAACGCCGAACTGCGCAAGAAGCTGAAGGCTGAAGGCTTCGTCAGCCGCGACTCGCGCGGAAAAGAGCGCAAGAAGTACGGACAGAAGGGCGCGCGCAAGCGCTTCCAGTTCAGCGAAGAGATAGTTTCGAGTTGCAGAGTTTCAAGTTTCGAGTCGCTGATCAAGACTCGCGCGATTCTGGCTGAAACTCTGAAACCTTGGAAACCTGGTTTTAGGTGTTCAATTCTTCCCGTGCCTCGCGGCGCGGGGACGGGAATGGCAATCGGGGATAAAGGTTTCAAAGTTTCGAAGATTTCAAGGTTTCAAAGACAAGACTTACTTTGAAACTTTGCAACTTTGAAACTTGAACTGGTTCCCGATGCAGACTAAAGAGGAGGTTCATTGGCTACTATCACCATGAAGGAGTTGCTCGAAGCAGGAGTTCACTTCGGGCATCAGACGAAGCGCTGGAATCCCAGGATGAAGGAATACATCTTCGGAGAGCGCAACGGGATTTACATCATCGATCTGCAGAAGACGCTGAAGATGTTCAAAGAGGCGTCGAAGTTTGTGCAGGATCTGGCGGCCGACGGCAAGATTGTGCTGTTCGTGGGAACCAAGCGCCAGGCGCAGGACGCGATCGCCGAAGAGGCGCACGAAGTGCGGCGGGTTCTACATCAACCAGCGCTGGCTGGGCGGACTGCTCACCAACTGGGTCACCGTGCAGAAGTCGGTGAAGCGGCTGAAAGAGCTCGACGAGATGGCCACGGATGGCCGCTACGAGCTGCTGCCGAAGAAAGAAGTCATCAAGCTCGAGCGCGAGCGGAAGCATCTGCAGGCCAACCTGGCCGGCATCAAGAACATGAACCGCCTGCCCGATGCGATCTTTGTGATCGATTCCAACAAGGAGCAGATCGCGGTGCGCGAGGCGCGCAAGCTGGGCATTCCGGTGGTCGCGGTGGTGGATACGAATTGCGATCCCAGCGAAGTGGATTATGTGATCCCGGGCAACGATGATGCGTTGCGGGCGATCCGGCTGTTCACCTCGAAGATTTCGGAATCGATTGCGGAAGGCGCGCAGTTGATGACCGACAAGCAGGTTGCGGATATGCAGGCTGCTTCGGATGCAGGCGCAGGCTGCAGCGGACGCGGTCGGCGAGTACGCACGGAGGAAGCCGCCGGAGTGGATCCGGCGGAAGACATCAGCATGGAAGAAGTGCTGGGTCCGGGAACGCACAAGAAGCCGGTGGCGAACGAAGAGGCGGACTGCCGAAGGTGGAGAGCCAGACGGTCTAGGAGCAGGGGCCAGGGATCAGGGGTTAGTAGCCGAGCGAAAACCCGGGCATTTGGATTTCAGACCCGCGCGGGTCGTCCGGCGCGGGTCGTTGTTTATAGAAAGCAAGTTTCAAAGTTTCGCGAGTTTCAGGGTTTCAAAGACGAACTGGTTGACCTTGAAACATTGAAACATTGAAACTTGAAATAGAAGTCGCAATGAGTACTACTATAGCGAATATTTCAGCAGCACAAGTGAAGGATCTCCGGGAGAAGACCGGGGCTCCGATGATGGATTGCAAGCAGGCTTTGACCGAAGCCAAAGGCGACATGGAGCAGGCGGTCGTGGTCCTGCGCAAGAAGGGTGTTTCGGTGGCGGCGAAGAAGGCAACGCGAGTGACGAGCGAAGGGTCGGTGGCGAGCTACATTCACGCCGGCGGCAAGATTGGTGTGCTCGTCGAAGTGAACTGCGAGAGCGACTTCGTGGCGCGCACCGACGACTTCAAGGAACTGGTGCACGACATCGCGATGCACATCGCGGCCAGCGATCCGAAGTACGTCCGCAAGGAAGACGTGACGGCCGCGGACTTTGCGCGCGAGAAGGAGATCTATCCTCGCGCAGGCGATCGCCAGCGGCAAGCCGGCCAACATCGCCGAGAAGATGGTGAACGGCAAGATGGAGAAGTTCTACGAGGAAGTCTGCCTTGCTGGAGCAGCCTTTCATCAAGGACCAGACCATCTCGATCGGGCAGCTGATCGCGGCGAAGATCGGCAAGCTGGGCGAGAATATCGCTGTGCGCCGGTTTGCGCGGTTCAAGGTGGGCGACGCGGGCGAGACCATCGCCATCACCAAGCCTACAGAGCCAAAGGCCGAGTAATTCCAGGGCGCCCTGCGGGGCGCCTTTTTTAGCTTTATGCTGTCGATGTGCGCGGGCGAGACGCCCGCGCGACAGCCGGCGAGTGACGCCGGCGCTGCTGAACCCGGCGCTACGAGAATCCGACTGCATGACGAACCAACTCCTGCCTTCAAACGCATTCTTCTCAAACTATCCGGTGAAGCGCTGGCGGCGAACCAGGGCTTTGGCGTCGAGACGAAACGCATTCACGAGATTGCGGCTGAGATTGGCGACGTGCACAAGCTCGGTGTGCAGATTGCCATCGTGGTGGGCGGAGGGAACTTCTTCCGCGGCGTCGCGCAACAGGCCAAGGATATGGATCGCGTCTCCGCCGACCACATGGGAATGCTGGCCACGGTGATCAATGCGCTGGCCTTGCAGGATGCGCTGGAGAAGCAGGGCGTCTACACGCGGGTGCAGTCGGCGATCGAGATGAACCAGGTGGCCGAGCCGTTTATCCGGCGGCGTGCGATCCGGCATCTGGAGAAGGGCCGTGTCGTGATTTTTGCGGGCGGCACCGGCAATCCTTATTTCTCGACCGACACCGCGGCCTCGCTGCGCGCCATGGAGATCAAGGCCGACGTCGATCCTGAAAGCGACCAAGGTCGACGGCATCTACGACGCCGACCCGATGAAGGTGGATGGAGCGCGGAAGTTCAATCAGATTACTTACATGGATGTGCTGAAGCTGGGGCTGAAGGTGATGGACTCGACGGCGATCAGCCTGTGCAAGGACAATAATCTGCCCATCGTCGTGTTCAACTTGAATCACTCGCGGGAACATCCGGCGCGTGGTGCTGGGCGAGAAGATCGGATCGATGGTGAGCGCTTAGACCAATAACCACGAAGGATCACGAAGGATTCACGAATGGACAGGCGATTTCGCTCGTGTTCCGTCGTGATCCGTCGTGGATCCGTGGTTCTGCGTGTGTTTTGCGGGTTTATAATTCGACGTTTTGAGTTGTAAGAAGACGGAGCTGACCTTATGGCGATAATGGCTTCCATTGCTGGACTGAAAGAGACGTACGTGCAACTGAAGACGCGCATGGATAAGGCGGTCGAAGATTTTCGCAAGGCGATGGCGGCGACTGCGCACCGGGCGGGCATCGGTGCACATGCTGGACGGCGTGACCGTCGATGCCTACGGAGCGCAGATGCCGTTGAACCAGGTGGCGCAGGTGCACGCGCCGGAGGCGCAGTTGATTACGGTGCAGCCGTTTGATCCGTCGCAGTTGGGCGCGATCGAGAAGGCGATTCGCGGCGGAGATCTGGGATTGAATCCGATGAACGATGGCAAGTTGATCCGCGTGCCCGTCCCGCCGCTGACGCAGGAACGGCGGCAGGACATGGTGAAGCATCTGCACCGCGTGCTGGAAGAGCATCGCACGGCGGTGCGCAATATCCGGCGCGACGGCAATGACGCGATCAAGAAGGCGCTGAAGGACAAGAAGATCACCGAGGACGAAGAGAAGCGGTCGCTGGATGAGATTCAAAAGCTGACCGATGACGAGATCAAGAAGATGGAAGAGATGAGCAAGGCGAAAGAGAAGGAAGTGCTGGAGTTGAAGTAGCACCTCGCGTCGAAGTTTTAGAACCGAAAAGTCAAAAGTCCCCACCCTGCTTCGCAAAAATCGCGAGAAGGGTGGGGCACCCGCCGCTCATCTGCACATCGCCTGGAAGGCGGCTTCCCAATGAATCGCCCCTATAATGGCAATTATGAAGCAGGTTGTCAATGCGGCGTGTCCGCACGATTGTCCGGATGCTTGCGGGGTGCTGATTACCGTGCAGGATGGGCGGGCCACGAAGATTCAGGGGGATCCGGAGCATCCGGTGACGCGCGGGTTTTTGTGCGCGAAGGTGGCGAAGTATCTGGATCGGGTGTATTCGCCGGACCGGGTGATGTATCCGATGCGGAGAGTTGGGCCTAAAGGGCCCGTGGCGGGCAGCGGAGCTTCGCTGCGCATGACCGAGCAGGACCCGGGGCCAGCTGTCGCCACACAAAGATCCACAACAAATTCAGACTTGGGAGCGCATTTCGTGGGATGAGGCGCTGGATAGATCGCTTCGCGCTTTCGCGCGATTTCCAGCGAGTTTGGGAGTGAGGCGATTCTGCCTTATTCGTATGGCGGAACGCTGGGAGCGCTGAACGGGTCGACGATGGACCGGCGGTTCTTTCACCGGCTGGGGGCGTCGCAACTCGATCGCACGATCTGTTCGGCGGCGGGAGAGGCCGGACTGAAGTCGGTGCTGGGCGTGAAACTTGGGACCGAGCCGGAGCAATTCCGCCATTCCAAGTACATCATCGCGTGGGCCTCGAACATTCACGGCAACAACGTGCACCTGTGGCCGTTCATCGTCGAGGCGCGGCGGAATGGGGCGAAGCTGGTGGTCATCGATCCGTACCGCACGCGGACGGCGGAATGTGCCGACTGGTATCTGCCGATCAATCCCGGGACGGATGCGGCGCTGGCGCTGGGGATGATGCACGTCATCATCGGCGAGAATCTGCACGACGCCGATTATGTCTCGAAGTACACGCTGGGGTTCGAGCAACTGCGCGAGAAGAGTGAAAGAGTATCCGCCGGAGCGGGTGGCGCAGTGGACAGGAATTGCGGCAGAAGATATTCGCAAGCTGGCGCGCGAGTATGCGACGACGCGGCCGTCGGTGATCCGGCTGAATTACGGAGTGCAGCGCTCGGAGGGCGGCGGGATGGCGACGCGAGCCATCGCCATGCTGCCCTGCATGATTGGATCGTGGAAAGAAGTTGGCGGCGGACTGCAGATGTCGGTGAGTGGCGCGGTGGAGATTCGATGCGACCCGTGTTGAAGCGTCCGGACCTGATGCAAACGGCTCTGGGTCGCGAAGCGCGCACGCATCAACATGGTGGAACTGGGGCGCGTGCTGAATACGGTGAATGACCCGCCGGTTAAGGCACTGTTCGTTTACAACTCGAATCCGGCGGCGGTCTGTCCGCAGCACAATGAGGTGGTGCGCGGACTGATGCGGCCCGATCTGTTCACGGTGGTGCACGAGCAGTTCTTTACCGACACGACGGACTATGCCGATATCGTTCTGCCGGCGACGACTTTCTTCGAGCACAAGGATCTGCAGAAGGCGTACGGGCACTACTATGTGCAGGTCTCGAACCAGGCGATCGAGCCGCTGGGCGAGTGCCGGTCGAACGTGGAATTGTTTCGCGGGCTGGCGGAGCGGATGGGATTTGAGGAAGATTGCTTCCGCGAAAGCGTCGACGAGATGATCGATCTCGCTCTGGACTTGAAACGATCCCTGGATGGAAGGGATGAGTCGCGAGCGGCTGGAGCAAGGTCCGGTCCGGCTGAACTTTTCAGCTTCCGGCAGTGGGGATAGTACTGCGGAGCTTCGCTCCGCCGGACAGCCGGGGGCGGCTGTCCCCACATGTTCTCAGGCGATTCCTGCCCCAGGTTCTGAGATAGCATCTGCCGTTTCTTCCTTTTGCGGAGGGGGCTTCCGGACTGCTTCCGGGAAGGCGGAGCTTTACAACGAAAGTCTGAAGGCGCAGGGGCTTGGATCCGGTGGCGGACTTTACGTCCTCCATCGGAGTCGCGACATGGAAGAAACGATCACTCGCTGCCGCTGGAGTTGCTGGCGCGCAAGGCGGACAACTTCCTCAATACCACGTTTTCCAACGTACCCTCGGTGCAAGAGATGGAAGAGCCAGGCCTGCTGGAGATTTCTGCTCCGGATGCGCAGGCGCGGGGCATTGCCGATGGCGATCGTGTGCGGGTCTTCAACCAGCGGGGTGAAATCCTGCTGAAGGCGCGAGTGGACGGCAAAGTGCAGGCGGGAGTCGTGTCCGCCAGCCTGAATTGGGCGAAGATGACGCCGGGATTTCAGAGTATCAACAGCTTAACCTCAGAAAAACTTACCGACATGGGCAACTCGGCCACGTTTTATTCCGTCTTGGTTGAGGTAGAGAAAATTAGAGGCTGAGTGGACTCGCGTTCGGGAGAGGTGCTCCACGCTCAGTACGTCACACCAGAATTGGCTTCAGAGCGACCGAAAGACAGCGAATAAAGAGTTGCAGCTTGGACGCTTTCCCTTGCTCTACCGTATAATTGCAGTTTTCTTACATCCCAGAGGCTGAGGTCGTAGCGATTCCTTTTCGCTTTCATTCGGAGAACCTTGTTGTGCCCAAGCGCTCCTGCGTTCCCGGAGGCGCTGCGGTGCCATCTCATTCATTTCAACGGTTTTGGCGGAGAATGGGACGAGGCGGAGCGACCTTCGGGCTGTTGCTGGCCGCCCTTCTTTTGGCAGCTTCCAGCCTGGCGTGGGCGCAGAACCGATGTTGTCTCGGAGATTAACGTCACCGGCAACCGGCGTATCCCTGCCGATACGATCCGGGCGCGCATTTTTACCAAAGCCGGGCGACATTTATGACCCGGCGGCTCTGGAGCGCGACTTCAACTCGCTGTGGAACACGGGCTACTTCGAAGACATCAAGTTTCTGCGCGAGCAAACGCCTAAGGGCTGGCGAATTATCGTGCAGGTCAAGGAAAAGCCGACCATCCGCGAGATCCTCTACCTGGGCGCGAGTTCGGTTTCGAACAGCGACATCCTGGATCGTTTTAAGCAGGACAAGGTCGGTCTGGTGGTCGAGAGCCAGTACGATCCGACGCGCATCAAGAAGGCCGAAGTTTCGATCAAGAATCTGCTGTCCGAGCACGGGCGGCAATTCGCCACGATTCGGACCGAAGTGCGGCAGATTCCTCCGGCGGCGGTCGGCATCACGTTTGTGGTCAAAGAAGGGCCGAAGGTCAAAGTCGGCAAGATCAAGTTCGAAGGAAACAAGAACATCAAGAGCCGCGTTCCTGCGGGCGGCGATGAAGAATCTGAGGCCGATCGGAGTTCCGCACTCGATCTTCCTGGAAAGCATTTTTGCCAAGACCTACGACGCGACCAAACTGGAAGAAGACACCGAGCGGGTGCGCGCCGAGTACCAGAACCGCGGGTATTTCAAGGCGGTGGTGAACGATCCGAAGACCGAGATCCACGACACCGGACACAAGGGGATCCACATTCCGCTGTTGAAGGCGGGGCCGGGCAAGGTCGTCGATATCACGATGCCCATTGAGGAAGGCGATAAGTACCGGTTGGGCAAGATCACCTTCAAGAACAACAAGGCGATTTCCGAATACGGCTGCGCTGCGCTCCCTGATCCCGCTGAAGGATGGAGACATCTTCAGCCGCGAGAAGATCGCGAAGGGCCTCGAGAACCTGCGCAAGGCCTACGGCGAATACGGGTACATCAACTACACGGCTGTTCCGAACACGACCTTTGACGACGACAAGAAGCTGGCGATTTCTGGAAATCGACATCGACGAGGGCAAGCAGTTCTACGTGCGGCGCATCGAGTTCCAGGGAAATACGACCACGCGCGACAAAGTGATCCGCCGCGAACTGGCGCTGGAAGAAGGCGGAGTCTACAACTCGCGCCTGTGGGAGTTGAGCCTGCTGCGATTGAACCAGCTTTCATACTTCGACCAGTTGAAGCCGGACGATCCGAACGTCACGGACAAGAAGCTCGACGAAAAGAACGGGCAAGTCGACCTAACGCTGAAGGTCCACGAGAAGGGCAAGAACAGCATCGGATTGAACGGCGGCGTCAGCGGGCTGGAGGGAGCGTTCATCGGACTGAACTACTCCACGAATAACTTCCTAGGTCGCGGCGAGACGCTGCAGGTGCAGATCAGCCTGGGAAACCTGGCGCGCAGCGTGATGTTCGGATTCACGCAGCCTTATATGTTCGACCGGCCGTTGCAGTTTGGCTTCACGGTGTTCGGCAACAAGATCAATTTCGACCAGGCGCGGCAGCTGTCCATCTTCAGCGGACAGAATTTGAACCTGCCCAGCGCGGTGCTGCAGAACCTGCAGAACTACTCGCAGTCGAGCGTGGGCTTCACGACTTCGTTGAGCTATCCGCTGCGGCGCTCGTTCAAGCGCGTCGGTATCACGTATTCGCTCGACCGATCGACGCTGATTCCGTTGAGCACGGCATCGAAGACCCTGTTCGATTTCATTGCGTTCCGCGGAATCTCCGGGCCGAACGCGGTGAACGGAATCATCACCAGCAAGATTTTCCCGAACTTCTCATTCAATACGCTGGATAGCGGCATCTCTCCGCACCACGGACACCAGATGACGCTGGGAGGGGAGTTCGCGGGCATCGGCGGCACGGTCCGTTCATTCCGTCCGATCATCCAGTACAAGCAGTTCATTCCCGTGCAAAAGGGACGGAACGCGATCGGGTACAGCGTGAACGGATCGTACATCAGCGGGTATGGAGGGCTGGTCGCTCCGCCGTTCCAGCGCTTCTACATGGGCGGCGAAAACGATATTCGCGGATTCGATATCCGATCGGTCTCGCCGGTCGCGTTCCTGCCGAGTTCGAATGTGATTACGCTGACGAATCCGGATGGCACTCCGGTTCTGAAGAATCCGGCGAATCCACGGCAGGGGAACTGGACGGTGCCGATCCCGGTGGATCAGATCGTGTTTCCGGGCGGCGATCTGAGTGCGTGGACGAATCTTGAGTACCGCATTACGATTGCCGGGCCGGTAGCGATCGCGCCTTTCGTCGATACCGGGATCGACGCGATTGTGCGGAAATCGCAGTTGCAGATTGCGACCGCGCAATACGACCAGGTGATCTCGACGCCGTTTGGATGTCCGACGCTCGATGCGGGGTACAACTGTTCGGGGGGAAGCATCCTGGATCCCAGACCCTCGAAGTACTTGCAGGTGTTGTCGTCGACGAACTGGAAGCCGCGCATCTCGACGGGAATCGAACTGCAGATGTTCCTGCCGGTGGTCAACGCGCCGTTCCGCATCTACTGGGCGTATAACCCGTTGCGGCTGGATGGGCCAGCGAATCCGCCGATCCCGATTACGCGAGCGATGTTCCCGGCGGGGGCGGCGGGAGATTACACGTATCATCTGGCGGTGAATACATACGCGCCGACTTTCCTGTTGCGGGAGCCGCGAAAGACGTTCCGGTTTACGGTGGCGACGACGTTCTAGGCTCGGGCTTAGCGAATCGAGCTGCGGTCGATGGACAGCCGAGGGCGGCTGTCCCACATTTTTGTTTTAGGGTGCTGTACGTGAATGCCCTAGCAGGTTTGACTGGGTAAGAGTGAGGTCACTATAATGCTGGTGATCCACGCCATCGAATGAGTTTAAGGAGTGGACGACACGCCTGCACGCCTGGCGTGTAATGCTGGCAAATCTAGTTCGCCTTATCGATGGCGGCCGCTACCGCAGCGGAGACCTCATTCAGTGCGGCCCAGCGTTGACTGAAGAAGCGATCTGAGAGCGAAAGAAGTTCATTCCCGGAACCATGTTCCAAGGAGTTCAATCGATCCAATGAAAAGCAAGTTCTTGCGTGTTCTTCTGGCTGCTGCGGCGACCCTGACATTCTCCGCACTAGCCCAAACCGGCAGCGCCGCCACCCCGTCGAGTCCGGCAGCCGCGTCAGCTACTTCACCGGCAGGTACTGCACCTGCCACCACGGTCCCGAGCACCGGGACGAAGGTGGGAACCATCAACATCCAGGAAGCGATCTTTGGCAGCAATGAAGGCCAGCGCGACATGCAGGCGCTGCAGAAGAAGTTCGAACCCAAGCAGGCCGAGCTGAAGAATCAGAATGACGAACTGGAAGCTCTGAAAAAGCAGCTCAGCACGCAGCAGGACAAGCTGAACGAGGACGCACTGGCGAACCTGAAAAAACAGATCGATGGCAAGCAAAAGAGCTTCGATCGTACGTACAGGATTTTCAGGAAGAAGTAGGCAGCCAGCAGCAGGACATTGCGACCCGGGTTTTGCAGAAGATGGCGCCGATGATCGTGAAGTATTCGGAAGAGAATGGTTTCTCGGTGATGATTGACACCTCCAAGCCCTGGCCGCAGAGTCCAGTGCTCTGGTGGGGCCAGACGGTGGATATCACCAAAGCGGTGGTGGATGCCTACAACGTGCAGTCGGGCGTACCTGCACCGGCAGCTCCGGCAGGAGCCGCGAAGCCGGCTGCCCCCAAGACTCCGGGCGCGGGCGCCGGCACGACGCCAAAGCCAGCCACTCCGAAGTCGAGCGAACCTCCGAAATAGTCCAACACCGGACACCTTGCGTGTCGGAAAAGTTCCAGCAGGCCGCGTGAAAACGCGGCCTTTTTTTCTTTGCGGGGAAGCGCTACGCGCGAGGTTGATGGTGTCCATAACAGCAAACAGACTTTCACGCTGGAGGACACCATGTTTGCCGATAGCTTGCTGGAAACTTCATGGGCCCAACGTACTCGCCGAAGTTGGACGACCGCTACCTCGTTTGGGCTGCAGGCGGTGGTGATTGGAGTGTTGCTGATGGTGCCGTTGTGGACGACGGTGGGGTTGCCGTCGGGGCGCACCGTTTCTACGCCTGTCAGCATGGGAAGGCCAGATCCGGCGCCGATAGCGACATCGCACACGATTGCTCGTGGTGGCGGAATTCGAATCATTCCTTATAGCGGGCGGATTATGGCGCCGAGCAGTGTGCCAACAAGAGTCATTCCGGGCGACGATACTGGCCTAGTTGCGATCGGCATCGTGGGTGATCGAATAGGCGATGTAGGCTTTCCGACGGGACCGCCAAATGGACTCCAGATTCCAATCACTGGGACGAGACCGATTCCGCCGGTTCTGGCGACAGCGGCACGCGCGTTCCGAACATCGTCCATGCTGGAAGGAAGTCTGATTCGGCGAGTGCAGCCGATGTATCCGCCTCTGGCGAGGAATGTTCGTGTGCAAGGGCCGGTCGTGCTGGAGGCGGTTATCAGTAAGGCGGGGACGATGGAGAATTTAAGGCTGATCTCGGGGCATCCAATGCTGGTGCAGGCGGCGCTGGAGGCGGTGAGCCAGTGGCGGTACCGTCCTTACATTCTGAATGGGGAACCGATTGAGGTGGAGACGCAGATCACGGTGAACTTTGTGCTGGCGGGGAATTAGGGGATTTTGGATTGTCATCCTGAGGCGGGCGCAGTTTGCCCGCCGAAGGATCTATGAATTTTGCTGGCGGCGTGGTCGCGAACAGAGTTGCATGGGTCCTTCGCGGCAAGAAGCGCCGCTCAGGATGACAATTTCGCGGAAGCTGCTGGAATTTCTGGCGGGAGTAGACCCGGGGTAACCATCGGTTTGGGGGGGCTCCCGCTATAATCGCGAAAGTGGCTACTACAGCAGAAATCCTGAGCCGTGCGGCGACGCGTCCGACCTGGGCGGAGGTTTCGCTGGCTACTTTGCGGCAAAACTTTCGAACCGTGCAAAAGCATGTGGGCAGCGGCGTGACGGTGTGCGCGGTCGTCAAGGCAGATGCCTATGGGCACGGGGCGGTGGAGTGTTCCCGGGCACTGGAGTCGGAGGGCGCGCGCTGGCTGGGCGTGACTTCGCTGGATGAGGCGATTCCACTGCGCGAGGCCGGTGTGCGGGCGAACATTCTGCTGATGACCGGTTTTTGGCGCGGCGAAGAGAGCGAAATCGTACGGCTGCAACTGACTCCCACGGTGTGGGAACTTTGGCATATCGAATCCCTGGAGAAGGCAGCGGCAGCGCTCGGCGTGGCGCGGCATCCAGTGCACTTGAAAGTGGATACCGGGATGGGGCGCCTGGGTGTGGCTGTTGATCAACTTCCGGCGGTGCTTCGGGCATTGAGTGCCGCGAAACATCTTGCGCTGGAGGGGCTGTCGACGCACCTGGCGGCTTCCGAAATTATGGATGCGCCTTCGGTGGCCGAGCAGGAACGCAGCTTCGACGATGCGCGACGGATGGTGCGCGAGGCGGGAATGGAGCCGGCATTCGTCCACATGGCGAATACCGGGGCGGTGATTTCGCGGCGCGAGACGTGGAATACGATGGTGCGTCCGGGTGTGGCGCTGTATGGGTACTACCTGCCGTTTCAGAGGGCGGGGCGGGAAGTGAGCGGAGGCACGCTGCGGTTGCCGGTCAAGCCGATCCTGACGTGGAAGACGCGCATTCTTTCCATGCGGAATTTCAACGCGAACCAGCCGCTGGGATATGGCGGGACTTACGTCACCAAAGCTCCGGCGCACGTTGCGGTTCTTCCGGTGGGATATGCCGACGGGTACAACCGGCAGCTTTCGAATCACGGCCGGGTGATTGTGCGCGAGCACTACGCGCCGATCGTGGGACGCATCTCGATGGATTTGACTCTGGTGGATGTGACCGGCATTCCTGGCGTGTCGGTGGGAGACGAAGTCATTCTGCTGGGAGCTGGGGACGGTCTTAGCGTCGATGCGCTCGAGCATGCGGAACTGGCGAACAGCACTCCGTACGAGATCCTCTGCAATATTTCGAAGCGCGTGCCGCGCAGATATCCGAGCTAAACGCCAAACCATTCACCACTAAGGACACGAAGTATCACGAAGGATTCTGATTGCAAGTTCTTTCCTTCGTGCACCTTCGTGTCCTTTGTGGTTGATGCCTTCTGCGTGCGGAGTTCATCAATCACCGCTTAGAGTCCAAATGCCAAGTGCTAACTGCTGATTGTTGCCGTTGGCTGTGGCGGGTCCGAAAACGGCGTGTTGGCTTGGTACACTAGAAGATTCAACATGCCATCGCGCTACGCACAGTGGATGTATGACTGGGAACACCGGCTGACGTCGGTGGACAACAATCGTGTGGTCCGTCCGCTGGAGTGGGGCGTGGAGTGGGCGCAGGATTGGCCTTGCCGGAATGGATATCGTCCGGGGCAGGCGCCGGAGAATCCGGAGAAATTCTTTTTGGATTACAACCGGCGCATTGTGGCGGCGAGCGATGAATTCTACTCGTACAGCGTCCGAGCGATTTTCGCATGGAGAACCGTGAGGTCCAGGTTTTCTCCACCCGCGAGACGCCCGATCCGAAGCTCGAAGCCAAGGTGAAGGGGACGCATGGCGAGTTCCTGCGATTCACGTCGCCGGTGAAGACGCCTTATGCGGAAAACAATCTGGTGAACGCGCGCTGGTTTCCGGCACGAGGACGGCGCGCCATAGTGCTCCTGCCGCACTGGAATTCAGATGGTATCTCCTACGTCAGCCTGTGCCGCGTCTTCAATTTGATGGGAATCGCGGTGCTGCGGCTGAGCATGCCGTATCACGACATCCGCATGCCGGCGGAGATCAAGCGTGCGGACTATGCGGTTTCGGCCAACATTGGGCGCACGCTGGATGCGGTGCGGCAAGGAGTGGTCGACATTCGCTGCTGCCTGGATTGGCTGGAGGAGCAGGGGTACAGCCAGCTCGGGATCATGGGAACCAGCCTGGGCTCGTGTTACGCATTTATTGCGGCGGCGCATGATCCGCGGATTCGCGTGGCCGCGTTCAATCATGCGGCTACCTATTTTGCGGACGTCGTGTGGCATGGGCAGTCGACGCGGCACATCCGGCAGGGGATCGAACAGAAGATTGATTTGGAAGAGTTGCGGCAAGCCTGGATGGCCATCAGCCCGATGTCGTATTTCCAGCAGTTTGCGCGCTGGCCGAAGAAGTCGCTGATTGTTTACGCGGCGTACGATCTGACGTTCTTGCCCGAGTTCTCGCATCACGTGGTGGAACAGTTCGAGCGGCACGGGCTGGATCACAAGGTTGCCGTTTTGCCTTGTGGGCATTACACGACCGGAGAGACGCCTTACAAATATATGGATGGGTGGCATCTGGCTTCGTTCTTGCGGACGGCGTTTTGAAGAGCGATAACCACGAAGGGCACTAAGGAACACGAAGGAAGTCACAACTAAATTCCTTCGTATTCATTCGCCTTCTTTCTGGTGGTTTGGGCGGTTAGAATTACGAGATGGAATTTGCGCACAGCTCTCGGCCTGAGGTGACGGAATGGCGGCGCGGGGAGTTTGTGGTCAGTACCGACCCGAGCCGGCTTGATCTGAACGTTATCCACGGATTCCTGACAACGTCGTATTGGGCGAAGGGAATTCCGCGAGAGACGGTGGCGCGGGCGATCGAGCACTCGTTGTGCTTTGGCGTATATGATGAACACGGAAATTCCCCACTTCCCGCAAAGGCGGCGAGAGATGGGGCGCCCCCAGGTTGGGTTTGCGCGGGTCATTAGCGATTTTGCTACTTATGCCTATATTGCGGATGTGTTCGTGCTGGAGTCGCATCGCGGACGAGGACTGGGCAAAGCGCTGATGGAGAGCATTGTGCAGCATCCGGCGCTGCAGGGATTGCGGCGCTGGAACCTGAGCACGCTTGATGCCCACAAGCTATACGCGCAAGTTGGTTTTACGTCGCCGAAGTGGCCGGAGCGATACATGGAAATACTGCGGCCGAACATTTACGAAACGGTCTAAGAACGGAGCAACTCAGTGCCCATAAAAACTGCGATGTACCGTCCGCTGTATGAAAGTGATCCGCAGATCGCGGCCGCGATTGATAACGAAACCCGGCGGCAGCATGAAGGCCTGGAGCTGATCGCCTCGGAGAATTTTGTCAGTGAGGCGGTGCTCGAAGCCGCGGGCTCGGTGTTCACGAATAAATATGCCGAGGGGTATCCGGGCAAGCGCTATTACGGAGGATGCGAGTTCACCGACGTCGTGGAGAATCTGGCGCGCGACCGGGCGAAGCAATTGTTTGGCGCCGAGCACGCCAACGTGCAGCCGCATGCCGGTTCGCAGGCCAACATGGAAGCGTACGCCGCCGTGCTGCAACCGGGGGATACGATCCTTGGGCTGAACCTGGCGCATGGCGGGCATCTGACGCACGGGCATCATCTGAATTTCTCGGGCAAGACCTACAAGATCATTCCGTACGGGGTCACTAAGGAAACGGAAACGATCGACTACGACGAGCTAGAACGGATCGCCGAAAAGGAACGGCCGAAACTGATCATTGGCGGGGGCAGCGCCTATCCGCGGATCATCGACTTTGCCCGTATGCGCCAGATTGCCGATAAGGTCGGCGCGCTCTACCTGGTGGACATGGCGCACTTTGCCGGTCTGGTGGCTGGGGGCGCGCACCCGTCGCCGGTGCCGCACGCGCACATCGTGACGTCGACGACGCACAAGACGTTGCGTGGGCCGCGGTCGGGAATGATTCTTTCCAAGGCAGAGTTCGCTGCAGCGATCGACAAAGTTGTGTTTCCGGGAATGCAGGGTGGGCCGCTGGCGCACATCATGGCGGCGAAGGCGGTGTGTTTCCTGGAGGCGATGCAGCCGGAGTTCCGCGATTACGCGCGGCAAGTCGTGGCCAATGCGAAGGTGCTGGCGCAGGCGCTGGCGAACGAAGGCTTCCGCATCATCTCGGGCGGTACGGATACGCATCTCATGTTGGTCGATGTCTTTTCCAAGGGCATGTTGGGGAGCGAGGCCGAAAAGGCGCTGGGTGAGGCCGGGATCACGGTGAACAAGAATGCGATTCCGTTCGACACCAATCCTCCAATGAAGCCGAGCGGCATTCGCATTGGCACGCCGGCGATGACCACGCGCGGCATGAAGGAAGGCGAGATGCGGCAGATTGCGCGCTGGATTGCTGAGGCGCTGCTGCAGCGGACGGATGCTGCGGTTCTGGCCAAAGTGCGCAAGCAGGTGCTCGATCTGTGCGAGGCGTTTCCGCTCTATGCGGATCGCCGGGCCAAGGCACAGGCTGAGGTTCGGGCTTAATTCCCCTGTGCTGCCCGCGAACTCTATGGTTAAATGCCAGCGGTGAAGATCGCGATCGACATCCGGCGGATGGCGGAGTTCGGCGTCGGGACCTACATCCGCAACATCGTTCGCACGCTGGGTCGGCTCGACCATGAAAGCAGCTATTTTCTGATCGGCTCTCCAGCCAAAGTGGATGAGATCGGAGCTCTTCCGCCGAATTTCAAAACCATTCCTCTTCTCGCGGACGAACGGACGCTGCAGGGATACCGTGAGTTCCGCGGCGCACTGCAGCGGTTGCATTGCGATCTGGTTCACATTCCCAACTTGTTTTCGGTGCCGCGGGCGCTGCCGTGTCCGTATGTCATGACGGTGCACGACATGCTGGAGCATATGTCGCGGGCGCGGGAGCGCAGCGGATTTCTTCGCTCGCTGTATTTTCAGCTGACGAAACGAGTGCTGGGCAAGGCGGCGCGAATTTTTGCGGTGTCGAATTTCACGCGGAATGAGATCGAAAAGCTTTTTGAAATCCCGCCTAATCATATCGATGTCGTCTACAACGCCATTGACGACCGCTTTCTGCGCGGGCACGCGACCGCCGCAGATCGCGAATTGATTGCGCAACGCTACCAGGTGACGTATCCCTTTCTGCTGTATGCCGGGCGAATCAGTCCGCACAAGAACGTAGTGCGGATGATCGAAGCGTTCTCCGCCTTGAAGACGGAGTTGGAGCGGGACCATCTCTATCCCGACCTGAAGTTGATCATCATTGGGGACGATCTGTCAGGGAATCCAGACTTGCGCCGCACTGTGGTTCGCAGCGGAGTACAGAACGATGTCCGCTTTCTGGGATTCGTCCCGATCGAAGTACTGCGGATTTTTTACGATGAGGCGAAGATTTTTGTGTTCCCGTCGCTCTATGAGGGCTTTGGACTGCCGCCGCTGGAAGCGATGGCGCACGGTACGCCCGTAGTGACGTCGAACGTGTCGTCTTTGCCCGAGGTGGTGGGAAATGCGGCGGTATTGGTGAATCCCGAGAATGTTTTTGAAATCATGCGGGCGTTGCATCGAGTGCTTATGGATCAACCGCTGCGCGATCGCATGAAAGAACGCGGGTACCAGCAGTCGACGAGATTTTCGTGGGAGATTTCGGTGCGGCGGGTGCTGGAAGTGTACCGGCAGGTGGCACGGGGCGGGGATGGCGAGCCGCGGCAGCATGCGGCGGATTGAGAAGACTTCGTCCTGTCGAAAATCCCCACTTCTCGCAGAAGAAGCGAGAAATGGAGCACTCATTTTCAGGATTGCGCTACGGTAGTCCTACGGCGTTTTGATCAGCGGCTGGCCGGGCGAGAGGACCGCCATCTTGTGCAGTTTCGCGGTTAGGCGGGTGCGGTCGGCGTCGGTTTTGGCGGCGGTCAGGCGTTTGCGCAACTGGACAATCTTTTCTTTCCGGGTACGGCGCCGGCGAATCTCGGGCCGGCGGCTGGGTGCGGACATGGGCTGCTCCTGGAGTTTCTAACAACTTGAATCAGAAGTATAGCATCTGTGCGCGATGCCATTTGCGGTAGAGTGTTCCTGCCGGCGGCCCCGGACGAATGCGTCCGGGGCAAGGTAATTCTCGATCAAGCTACAGCGTCGACCGGTTCCCGCAGATCGGCGCCTATCTCTTCTTCCGTGGGAGCCAACGCTACGTGCCGCTTGGCTACCAGCATGTAGATGGACGGCACCACGAACAACGTGAACGCAGTTCCGATGATCATGCCGCTGACCAGCATGATGCCGATGCTGTTGCGAGCTCCGGCGCCGGGACCCGTGGCCAGCACGAGCGGGAAGTGGCCGATTACCGTGGCAGCGGTGGTCATCAGAATCGGGCGCAAGCGGGTGCTGGCCGCTTCGACGATGGCGGCTAATTTATCCCTGCCCTGCTCCTGAAGATGGTTGGCGAATTCCACGATCAGAATGCCGTTCTTCGAGACCAACCCCACCAGCGTAATCAATCCAACCTGGCTGTAGATATTCAGCGTCGTCAGGCCAAGGAACGAGAAGAGCAACGCTCCCGAGAGAGCGAGAGGCACCGATCCTGCAAGAATGATGAAAGGATCGCGGAAGCTCTCAAACTGCGCCGCGAGCACCAGGTAGATCAGGATGCCCGACAGCAGGAATGTGCCGAGAAACTTGCTGCCTTCCACACGCAGCTGGCGTGATTCGCCAGCGTAATCCACGGTGAATCCCTGGGGAAGAATGGCTTTCGCTTCATCTTCCAGCATGGTCAGGGCCTTGTCCAGCGGTACGCCCGGCGGAATGACGCCCTGAATACGCACCGCGTTGAGCTGCTGAAATTTCTTCAGCTCGCGCGGTTCGGTCGTGGTCTTCAGACTGGCGAACGTAGATAGCGGTACAAGTTTGTTCTGCGATCCGGTGACGTAGATTTGCGATAACTGGTCTGTGGTCAACCGTTCGGTACGCTTCACTTGCGGAATGACCTTGTAACTCCGGCCCTGAATGCTGAAGCGGTTGACGTAGTTTCCGCCCAGCAGCGTGGAGAGATCCTGTCCGGCCTGGCTCAGATCGACTCCTTGCGAGCGGAGCTTATCGCGATCGAAGACAACTTCGGTCTGCGGCTGGTCAAACTTCACGTCGGAGTCGGCAAAAATAAACGTTCCGCTGGTCATCGCCTTTTTCACCAGTTGATTGGCGAACTGAACCAGTTGTTCAGGCTCGGCGGCTGAGGCTATCACGAAGTCGACCGGGAAATTTCCGCCGCCGGGCAAGGCTGGAGGAGTCAGCGGAATAACCCGAATACCCGGAATATGGGAAAGCGGCCCGGTTGACTCCAGCAGTAACTGCTGCGCAGTCTTTTTTCGCTCGCTCCAGGGCTTGGTGACCATGCCACCGAAACCGCCGACGGGAGTCGTGATCTGGAACACGCTCTGGCTCTCAGGGAACGAGTGATACACGTCGTAAACCTGATTGGTGAACAAGTTGGTTTGATCGATGGTCGAGTTAGGGGCAGCCTGAATCACCCCGAATACGACACCCTGATCTTCCGCAGGCGCGAGTTCGTGCTGCGAGAACATGTAAAAGGGAACCATCAGCAGGACGACGATCGCCCAGAGAGTGAGGACGACCGGGCGATACTGCAGGGTTCCGCCAAGAGTTCGTGCATACCACTCGCGCACCTTCTCGAAACGCCGGTTGATGAAACCCGCGAATCCCCGGTCCGCAGCTCCCGGACGCAATAGTTTGGAGCCCATCATGGGGGAGAGGGTTAACGCCACAATTCCGGAAACGATGACCGCACCGGACAGGGTGAAGGCAAATTCCCGGAAGAGCGCGCCGGTGAGGCCGCCCTGAATTCCAATGGGGGCATACACGGCAGCCAAGGTGATAGTCATGGCGATGATGGGGCCGACCAGTTCACGGGCGGCATCGGTCGCTGCCTTCATCGGAGATTTACCCATCTGAATATGACGCTCAACGTTTTCGACCATGACGATGGCGTCATCGACGACCAAACCAACGGAGAGCACAATCGCGAGCAGGGTCAGCAGGTTGATAGTGAAACCTGCAATGAGCATCAGGAAGACAGCGCCGATCAGCGAAATCGGAATCGCCACCACGGGAATGAGAACCGATCGAAACGATCCCAGGAACAAGAAGATGACCACGATGACGATTAGGAGGGTCTCGGTCAGCGTGTGCAGAACTTCGTTGATTGCGTCCTGAATGTAGGCGGTCGAGTCGTAAGGAATGCCAACCTTCATTCCGGTAGGCAACTGGGCTTCAATTCCGGGAATGGCGGCGCGAACTTCTTTAATGACTTCGAGCGAGTTAGCCGTCGGCAATACCCAGATGCCCATGAAGGTTGCGGTCTCGCCGTTGAAGCGCACGTCCTGTTCGTAGTTCTGAGCTCCGAGGACTACGTCTGCGACTTCGCCGAGGCGGACGACCACGCCGTTCTCATTCTTGATGACAAGCTGGCGAAACTCCTCCGGCGTACGCAGATTGGTGTTGGCGACGAGATTCACCGACACCATCGAACCTTTGGTGCTTCCGATGGCGGACAAGTAATTGTTCTTCGAGAGGGCATCCCGCACGGTCGAGGGCGAGATACCATACGCGGCCATACGATCCGGCTTGAGCCAGATGCGCATGGCGAAAGTGCGGTCTCCGAGGATGTCGGCGCGCTGCACGCCGCTGATGGCGCTGAGCTTGGGCTGTACGACGCGCGTCAGGTAATCCGTGATCTGATTCTGATCGAGATCCTTGGAGGAGAAGCCCAGATACATGGAGGCGAACTGATCGTCCGCGGTCTGCAGTTCGATGACCGGGGCTTCCGCTTCCGGCGGAAGATCGTTGCGGACCTGCGCGACCTTGGCCTGAACCTGGGTGAGGGCCGCATTGGTGTCGTAGTTCAGCTTCAAGTGAACGCTGATGGTGCTGAGTCCCTGAGCGCTGGACGACTCCATGTAGTCGATGCCGTCGGCGGCGGCGATTACGCGCTCGAGCGGAGTGGTGATGAAGCCGCGGACGAGATCGGCGTTGGCGCCGACGTAAACCGTCGTTACCTGCACCACCGCGATGTCGCTGCGCGGATACTGGCGCACACTGAGCGAACGGATCGCCTGCAACCCGGCGATCAGGATCACCAGGTTAACGACAATCGCGAGCACCGGCCGCTTTACGAACAGATCTGTAAACTTCATACTTGTCCCCGAGTTAGCTGTCTGAAGGCTTGGGCGCCGGATTATTTTCCGGTTGCACCTGGTTGTTTACGCGAACGGCGGCGCCATTGCGCAGCTTGAAGACACCGGAGGTCACCACTTCGTCGCCGGGATTCACTCCGGTGATCACGCCGACCTGATCGCCGCGCGAACCCTCAACCTTGACGAACTGCTGACGCACCCCGCGATAGGAATTCCCCTTCGGATCTTTCAGATCGGTGATGACATACACCGAATCGCCGTAAGGGGCATAACTGATGGCCGAGGCCGGCAACGCGATCACCTGACGGCTCACTCCGAATCCCATTTCGACTTGCACGAACATTCCCGGCTTGAGCTTTCCGCCGGGATTGGCCAGGGTCGCTTGCACCTGCACGTTTCTGGTGGCCTGATCAACCACTGAGTCGACTGCATTGACGCGGCCGGAGAATACCTTCCCCGGAAGGTCGTCCGAGGTTACGCGCAAGGTATTGCTGGACCGCAGTTGGCCGATTTGCTGTTGGGGTACGCCGAAATCCACATAGATCGGATCAAGAGACTGTAGGGGAACGACTGCGTTGCCGGCAGCAAGGTACTGTCCCAAATTGACCTTGCGGATGCCCAGGATTCCGGAGAACGGCGCCCGTATGGTCTTGCGCTCGATGGTGGCTCGCGTCTCCGCAACGTTGGCTTCAGTCTGCTTCTGCTGGGCAGAGGAGGCGTCGAAGTCGGAGCGGGAGATCACACCGGCATCCAGCAGTTGCTGCGTGCGGGCGAAATTCACTTTGGCGAGATCGCGCTGAGCCTCGAGAGCCGCGAGCTGGGCATGCTCCTGGCGCGTATCGAGCTCAACCAGGACATCACCGGCGTGCACGAACTGGCCGGAGTCAAAGGCGATCTTTTCTACCGTGCCCGGAAGATCCGCGCTAACTTCAACGCCATGAACGGCTTCCATGGTGCCAATTACTCCCATAGTCGACGGCCAGTGTTCCTGGTGAGCGACGATGCTGGTCACGGCCTCTGGAGGCGGCTGGAAATGTGAAGCCGCTTGCACAGCCGTCGAAATCTGGCGGAATTTCATAAAGCCCAAACCGGATATCAGAGCTAACATAACAACCAACATCAAAACCATTCGCTTGGCCATGAATTTCCCCTGAAGGATTCCCCACGAAACTAAAAAAACTTTCCTAACTAGATTCAGCTAGGCCCGGTTCGGATTCGACTTCTTTCGCGTGTTTTGGTCCGAAAGTCCGCAAACCGCCCAGTGTGATGGACTTCCAGGTCCCCAGAGAACCTCGTCACATATATGTCGAATAGGAGCCAAGCAAATCGACAGACCTCGCCAAAATAATTGCTGATTGTGGAGAAGTTTCAGACAGACCTGATTTGAGTGGCAGGCTTTGGACTGGGCTGATTGTGATCGAGATCACCTAAGAGGGCGATTCGGAGTGAAGCGCAGGATCAGACGTGACTAGGATCACCTGCGCTCGTGATGTCCTTCATTGTCGGGGCCAGGGGCCGAAGGAGAGCATCGAACAGGCTTCCATATGTTCAGTTTCGGCGGCGACAAGCACCCGCACGAGCGGAAGAACTTGATCAGGGCTTGCACCGCAGTATCCACTTTTTATCTCCGACAACGCTATTGGTCCGTTCGCGATCCGCAGGTCGGACGGCCTTCGGATGTCCGCCGAACGAAGAGGAAAGAGGAGTGATCGATGGGCCGTCATAATTTTCTCTCCATCAAGGACTTTTCGCCGCAGGAGATTCGTTACCTGCTGGATCTCGCACGCGAAATAAAAAGTCACCCAGCGGCGCACCACGGGGCGTTGAAGGGGAAGACACTGGCTCTGATCTTCGAGAAGCCTTCGCTGCGGACCCGCGTTTCGTTCGACGTGGGTATTCAACAGTTGGGCGGATTCTCGCTCTACCTCTCCAACGCTGAGATCAATCTCGGCAAGCGGGAGTCGCTCTACGACGTAGCCAAGAACCTGGAACGCATGGTGCAAGGCATCATGATCCGCACGTACGCCCACGAGATCGTGGAGAAGATGGCGGAGTATGCCAGCATTCCGATCATCAATGGACTCACAGACTATAGCCATCCCTGCCAGGCAATGGCGGACTACTTGACGATGCTCGAGGTCAAAGGCGACCTGAGAGGCCTCAAGGTCGCCTATGTTGGCGACGGCAATAACGTCTGCCACTCCCTCATGTTCGCGGGGGCGCAGTTGGGAGCGCGGGTCTGGGCGGCGACCCCGGCTGGCTACGAGCCGAACGCCGAGGCCGTTCAATGGGCAATTGAACGGGGCCAGCAGACGGGAGCGACTTGCACCGTGACGCACGATCCGGTGGAAGCGGCTTCAGAAGCTGACGTGATCTACACGGACGTCTGGGCAAGCATGGGGCAGGAAGCAGAGGTGGAGGAACGGCGGAAGATATTCGCACCGTATCAGGTGAACTCGGAGTTGTTCCGGCACGCCAAATACGATGCGATTTTCATGCACTGCCTACCCGCGCATCGCGGGGATGAAGTGACGAATGAAGTGATCGACTCGGCGCACTCCGTGGTGTATCAGCAGGCAGAGAACCGTCTGCACGCGCAGAAAGCAATTCTGTTGGAACTCATGCAGTATCGCGAAGTGGCGGAGCCCTCGAGTGAGGCGCAACTGGTGCATGGGTGAGTGAAAAGTAGTCAGGAGTCAGTAGCCAGTAGTTAGCACTCCAAGGCACAACTCTGATTCCTGACCTCTGACCTCTGACCGCTGACTACTGACTATGAAGTCGATACTCATCGCCGTGGGCGGCAATTCCCTGATCCGGGCCGGGGAGACAGGGACTACGGCGGAGCAATGGGCAAATGCCCGGCGCACGGCGGCTGCGATCGTAGAGTTGATCCGGGCGGGAAACCGGCTGGTGATCACGCACGGAAATGGTCCACAGGTGGGTGCGCAGTTGCTGCGTTCGGAGCGGGCTTCCGATCAGGTTCCGGGGCAGACCCTGGATGTTTGCGGCGCTGCCAGCCAAGGGGAGATCGGATACCTGCTATCGCAATCGTTGTGCGACGAACTCGCAGTCGCGGGCCTCAACGTGCCTGTGGTCGGCATCGTGACCCAGACCGTGGTGCGGGCAGACGATCCGGCAATGGGACATCCGACGAAGCCGATCGGACCGTTTTATTCGCGGGAGCAAGCGGAGGAGCGCCACCGCCACCTGGGATGGCAAATCGTCGAGGATGCGGCACGCGGCTACCGTCGTGTGGTTCCTTCTCCCGAGCCAGTTGAGATTGTTGAACTGGAGGTGATCCGGTCACTCGTGAACCGGGGAGTGCTGGTAGTGGCCTGTGGCGGAGGAGGAATTCCGGTGGTGAGGTCGGGTGGTCAACTGAAGGGCGTGGAAGCCGTAATTGACAAGGACCGCGCCTCGGCGTTGCTGGCTTCGCAGTTGGGGATGGACATTTTCGCCATCTCGACGGATATCGATTTTGTTTATCTCGACTACAAGAAACCTGCGCAACGCCAGCTGCGCAGTATCGCGGCTTCGGAATTGGAAGCGCACTACAAGGCTGGCCACTTTCCGGCGGGAAACATGGGACCGAAGGTGGAATCTGCGCTGCGCTTTTTGAAAGCCGGCGGCAAGGAAGTCGTGATTACTTCTTATGAGCATTTGACCGAGGCGGTTGCCGGACGGATGGGAACGCGGATCGTGCCGGATGCGACGGATAGTCTCAGCGACAAAGCCGAAAGGGAAGTGCCGGTTGGAGGATAAGTCCATGGCGAGCTCGAATCTCACTGCATGGAAGCCTGCAGGTTCCGACCATTCACGGACGGACCGGGGCGAGGTCTCGAGATTGAAGCATGTGATCGAGTCGCAGCAGTTCACCCTGCCGCTCCTGACGGAGCTCTTCCAGCGTTCGCGAGGGATGGAGCGAGTGGTGGCGCGTGGGGGCACGCTCGAATATCAGAACAAGATCCTAGCCAACCTGTTCTACCAGCCTTCGACGCGGACAAGGTTCTGCTTTGAGGCTGCGATGTACCGGCTGGGGGGGAAGGTGCTTTCCACCGAGCAGGCCGCGGCATTTTCGTCGGAAGTTGCCGGGGAGCAGGTCGAGGACTCCATCCGGATCATCGCAAATTATTCCGATGTGATTGTGGTGCGCCATCCGCAAAGCGGGGGAGCGGAGCGAGCCGCGCATGTGTCCCCCATCCCGGTGATCAATGCGGGAGACGGCGATGGCGGACAGCATCCCACACAGGCCCTGCTGGACCTGTACACGATTTATCGCGAGCGGCCGCTGGTGGGGCTCAGTGTCGCGATCATTGGTGAACTCGATCGGGGACGCACTGCTCGATCGCTCGCGTACCTGCTGGCCAAGTTTGAGCGGGTTAAGATTTTCTTTGTAGCTCCGCCGGAACTCCAGATGAAGCCCGACATTCTGGAGTATCTCGATGAACACGGAGTGCGATACGAACTCGAATCCGAAGTCGACCGGGTCATCGGGGAAGCGGACGTAATTTACCAGACCCGGATTCGTCCCGAGCGAGTTACCGACACCCACCGCGTGAAACGGTATGCGATTGATTCAGCGCTGCTGCAGAGGATGAAGCGCGATGCGCTGATCCTGCATCCGCTGCCCCGCACGGTCGAACTGGATAAGGCAGTCGACGACGATCCGCGGGCGCTTTATTTCCGGCAGGCCGCGAACGGGTTGTATGTGCGCATGGCGCTGCTGACGATGTTGCTGGATGGGGCTTAGTAGTCAGTAGTCAGTAGTCAGGGGTCAGTAGTCAGGAGTTAAGGGCGTCGTGTTGGGAGTTTGGATATGCAGGGATATCGCGATCTGGTTGCGTGGCAGAAGTCGATGACGCTGGTTCGGGATATTTATCGTGTCACGCGGCTGTTCCCAATGGGCCAAAATGTACGGATTGACGAACCAGTTTCGTCGAGCAGCGATATCGGTGCCTAGTAATTTGGCGGAAGGGCATGGACGATTCTCACGAAAGGAATTTCGGCAATTCATCGGTCATGCTCGGGGCTCATTGCTCGAAGTCGAAACCCAACTCGAAATCGCTCGCGATCTTGGATATTTGGACTCCCAAGCGGCGAATGAACTTATGGCCGAAGCGAGCGAGATTGCCAGAATTCTCAATGGCCTCAAAGCGTGGTCAGAAAAGCTGGTCGCTGACCGTGAGGGCTGACTCCTGACTCCTAACTACTGACTCCTAAAACCCGAGAGGACTTATGCCTATACAAATGGAAACCACATCGACCCATGAACTGATCGAACTGGAGGAGAATTACGGCGCTCACAATTACCATCCGCTGGATGTAGTCATCGAGCGGGCCGAGGGAGTCTGGGTGTATGACGTGGAAGGCAAGCGCTACCTCGACTGCCTGGCATCTTATTCGGCGGTCAACCAGGGACATTGTCATCCAGCAATTCTGGAAACGTTGATCGAGCAGGCGCACAAAGTGACGCTTACCTCGCGCGCCTTCCGCAACGATCAACTGCCGTTGCTCTATCGCGACCTGCACAAGCTAACCGGCTTCGATATGGCGCTCCCCATGAATTCGGGGGCGGAGGCGGTGGAGACTGCCGTCAAGGCCGCACGCAAGTGGGGCTATAAGGTCAAGGGCATAGCGGACGGCAAGGCAGAGATCATCGTTTGCGCGAATAATTTCCACGGGCGCACGGTGACCATCGTGAGCTTCTCGAGCGATGAGCAATACCGGGACGGCTTTGGACCGTTCACGCCCGGCTTCAAGATCATTCCGTATGGAGATGCGAATGCTTTACGCGCGGCGATCACGCCGAACACGTGCGCATTTCTGGTGGAGCCGATTCAGGGAGAGGCGGGCATCATTATCCCGCCCGCCGGATATCTGAAGGAAGTGGCTGCGATCTGCCATGAGAATCATGTTCTATTGATGTGCGACGAAATTCAGTCGGGGCTGGGACGCACCGGCGAATTGTTTGCCTACATGCACGAGGGGATCACGCCAGATGTGTTGATCGTCGGCAAGGCATTATCTGGCGGCTTCTACCCGGTGTCGGCGGTGTTGGCTTCGAAAGAAGTGCTGGGAGTCTTCAACCCGGAGATCACGGCAGCACGTTCGGCGGGAATCCGTTGGCATGCGCTGTGGCGCGTACTGCGCTGCGCGTGTTGGTCGAGGAAGGCATGGTGAAACGGTCCGCGGTTCTCGGGCGCTATTTCCTCGATCGGCTCAAAACGATTCAGCAGCCCCAATGTGAAAGAAGTGCGCGGCAAGGGACTGTGGATCGGGATTGAGCTAACCAGCGCCGCTCGGCCTTATTGCGAAGCCCTGAAGGAAGAAGGATTGCTCTGCAAGGAGACGCATGAGCGCGTGATTCGAATCGCTCCGCCGCTGACGATTACCAGCGAAGAGATTGACTGGGCATTCGAACGCATTCGCAAGGTGATTGAATCTGTTAAGACGAACTAAGTTTTGGTTCGGTGCAGCCACTCGCAAACTGTCGGTGTGAAAGCATTAGCGGACAGACCACGCAGAGTTACGCCTCGCTGCGCTTGGCGGGGCGGACGAAGGCGTCCGCCCTTACATTCCTCGATGACGGTATTCGCGGATTGCCTCGGGCTTGAAAGTCACTCCGAATCCTGGGCGTCGGGGGACTTGTGCGCACCCGTCACGAACCTCGAAGGAATCCTGTACGAGAGCGTCCAGCCAATCGAACGATTCGATGGCCACGGTGTTAGGCTGCGACGCGGCCAAGTGCAGATCGTATTCACGGTAGAAATGGGGAGCGATCCGCAACAAGTTGACGTCGGCTAGCGCGGCTACGAGGCGCCATCCAGTAACACCTCCGATGCGGAGCAGGTCTGGCTGAACAATGGAAATCGCTCCGGCGCTGACGAGTCGGCGAAAACCTTGGGTTCCAAATTCGCGCTCCCCGGCGGCCAGGGGAATCTCGGTACGCCGAGCCAATTTGACATAGCTTTCAATGTCATGCCGCGGGAAAGGCTCCTCAAACCAATCGAGGCGGCAATCCTCGAGTCGGCGCGCCAGTCGCAGAGCTCTCTCTAACGTGAGCGCCTGGTTGGCATCGACCATTAACTTGCATTTCGGGCCAATGGCACGGCGAACGGCGTGGACTCGCTCGACATCGCGGTCTTCATCGCCGCCAATCTTGATTTTGACGCCGGCGAATCCACGAGCCATGTAGCGCGAGACTTCGTCCGCCAGATGTTCGTCCGTGTAAGAGAGCCAACCGCCGCTGCCGTAAACCGGAACGGTATCCGCGTTCGAGCCAAAGAGCACGGCGGCTGAGACTCCCAGACGCTTCGCGAGGAGATCCCAAAGCGCGACGTCAATGGCGGCGACTCCCCACATTGCGACGCCTTCTTGCCCGATGTATTCGGTGGCCGCGAGGTTCCTTTCGTAAATGCCGCGAATGGCGTGGGAGGGCTGGCCCAGAACGTGGCGCTTCAATTCGTGATCGATGATCCCTTTGAGAAGGGTGGGGGCATAGTCAAAGGAGAGCATGTAGCTGGTGCCGACATGGTCTCCCGCGCGAACTTCCACCAGAATCAGATCAATGAAATTGAGGACATGGGTGGAATCGGCGATGGGTTGGGAAAGTGGAATGCGCAGCCAGTCTGTGCGGACATCTTCGATCTTCGCCTGGTTGTCAGGAGCGGCGGTCATGTAAGTTTGTGCTCGAAACGATTAGAATAAGACCGCATGATATGCGAGTTTAAGCAGTATAGTCAATCGGTTAGCCTGGACTCAAAATATCGTAGCGTTTAGCTGCGGCCGGCAAACTGCAGCGCGCCAGCAAGGTCACATGGCGAGATGGCCGCCGTCGATCACCCAGTTCGCGCCCGTTACAAAGGCGGCGCGAGAGCTGGCGAGGTAGGCGACCAGGTCCGCAATTTCCTCGCAGCTTCCGAAGCGCTTGATCAAAGCCTTTTCGAAAAGTTTGGGCGGATCGATCACTCCCGAGGCGATGAGCGAGCGGGTGTAGGCGGTCTCGACGGCTCCCGGACTAATGCTGTTGATGCGGATTCCCAACGAACTCATCTCGACGGCCATGGTGCGCGTCATAGTGACGAGAGCGCCCTTCGTTCCGGCGTAGGCGATCAGGTAAGGATTGCCGCGGGAAGCGTTCACCGAGGCAATGTTCACGATGGAAGGATTGGGAAACTTGCTCTTGTCTTTTGCGACTGCGCGGCAGAATTCCTGGGAAAGAAAATAAGGAGCACGCTGGTTGATATGAACTACGCGGTCGAATTCTGCGGTGGTGACGTCCAACAGAGGTTTATGAAAGCTCCAGGCTGCGTTGTTCACCAGGCAATCTACGCGCCCGAGGGCTTTCGCGGCGGCTTCGAAGACAGCCGGCGCCGAATCGTCGTCGGCGAGATCCTTGACGAATGCGAACGCCCGGTCGGATGGCAGATCGTCAGTCCCGATTCGCTGCAGCACAGCCCTGTCCTGGTCTACCAACAAGACCCTGGCACCGCCGGAGACGAACCTGCGCGCGATGGCGAGGCCGAGACCGTTGCCCGCGCCCGTGATGATGGCATTGGTTTCCTGAAGGTCTTTGCTCTGCAGATCATTGCTTGGTTGCGCTTCCATTCGTGCTCCCATTCGATGTTCGTGCCTCCGCCACTCTTCATCGGTGGCTCGCAGTCGCGATCGATCATCGAAAAAGTAGTCTCAATATATGCAGCAAAGAACGTGAAGTAAAGACATCACCCAGCATTTTCGGGACGGATTCCGGAATACGGACGGGTACATCCTTTGCACTTGACTTTGATCGGGACGGCCAACAGAATTGCTTTTCCGAGATTGCGCGAGCGTAGGTAAGCACAACACGATTCCGTGCGACGCTGGCTCATCGATGAATGATCCGCTACTCAGAGTGGTTTCATAAACAGGGTTTACGGAGAAGTGCTGGACCCTCAGGGGCTAAAGCCCGCATTTCTCATGGGCTTTGGCGGCACGGCTGAAGCCGTGCCCTTCCACAAACCATATGAAATGAGTTCTGAGTCCACGCGCTTTAACGTTTTCTGAAACATGACTCAAGGAGTGACGGCGAGGACGCGGTCGTGTCTCTAGATTCCTTCGGCTTGCCAACACTCGAATTTATTGACGAGGAAAGCTCATGCAGAAGTTGCGTAGTCAGGAGTGGTACGGGAAGAAAGATAAGGACGGATTCTGCCATCGCAGTTGGATGAAGAACCAGGGCTATCCACACGACGTTTTTGAAGGACGTCCGGTGATCGGGATCTGCAACACGTGGTCGGAATTGAACCCTTGCAACGCGCATTTCCGCGAACTGGCTGACTGGGTCAAACGCGGCGTATGGGAGGCGGGCGGATTCCCTTTGGAATTCCCGGTCATGTCATTGGGTGAATCGCAACTGCGTCCGACAGCCATGCTTTTCCGCAACCTGGCCAGCATGGATGTGGAGGAATCCATTCGTGGGAATCCGATGGACGGTGTCGTCCTGCTGATGGGGTGCGACAAAACTACGCCTTCGCTGATGATGGGGGCGGCTTCCTGCGACCTGCCGACTATCGGCCTCTCCGGTGGCCCGATGCTGAAAGGAATTTTCCGCGGCCAGGAGCTTGGTTCAGGCACGAGCCTGCTCAAGATGGCTGACGAATTGTCGGCTGGACGATTGCCCATGTGCGACTTCCTGGAGGCCGAGAGCTCCATGAACCGGTCGAAGGGGCATTGCATGACCATGGGAACGGCTTCCACGATGGCCAGCATGGTAGAAGCCCTGGGCATGAGTATGCCGGGAAATGCGGCGATTCCCGCGGTCGATGCCCGGCGAAACACGCTGGCACAGCTGACGGGGCGGCGGATTGTAGAGATGGTGCGGGAAGATCTGCGAATGTCGAAGATTCTGACGCGGGCCGCATTCGAAAACGCCATCTTCAATAACGCAGCCATCGGCGGATCGTCGAACGCGGTTATTCATTTATTGGCGTTGGCGCGACGAGTGGGAGTGCCGCTGTGTCTGGATGACTGGGACCGCCTGGGTTCGGGTCTGCCTTGCCTGGTCGATCTGCAGCCCTCGGGCCAGCACCTGATGGAAGATTTCTATTACGCGGGAGGGGTGCCGGTTGTTCTGCGGGAGTTGGGTGAGGCGGGAGTGCTTCATCGCGATGCGATAACGGCAAACGGCCGTCCGATCTGGGAGAACGTCGAGAAGGCGGAATGCTGGAACCGGGAAGTGATTCGAACATTCAAACAGCCGTTCAAGGCGCATGCCGGGATTGCCGTGGTGCGCGGAAATATTGCGCCCAATGGAGCCGTCATCAAGCCGTCGGCGGCGAGCGAACATCTACTGCGGCATCGGGGAAGAGTCGTGGCATTTGAAAATATCGAGGAACTTCACTCCCGAGTTGTGGATGAGAATCTCGATATCGACGAAAACTGTGTCATGGTGCTCAAGAATTGTGGGCCGCGCGGTTACCCAGGGATGGCGGAGGTTGGAAATATGCCTCTGCCTCCGAAACTGCTTCGCGGTGGAGTCAAGGACATGGTCCGCATCTCAGACGCGCGCATGAGCGGCACGGCGTATGGGACGGTTGTGTTGCACGTTTCGCCCGAGGCGGCGATCGGAGGACCTTTGGCGCTGGCACAGTCAGGGGACATGATCAGCCTGGATGTGCCCGCCCGCACCGTTTCTCTGGAGGTCGAAGACCGGGTGCTCGAACAGCGGCGCGCGAAGTGGACGGCACCGCCAGCGCCGACGCGCGGCTACGCCAAGCTCTACGTCGATCATGTGCTGCAGGCCCACGAAGGGGCGGATCTCGATTTTCTGGTTGGGTGCAGCGGTTCTGCTGTTCCCAGGGAATCTCACTGAACGCGATAATTGGGTAATTCGTACTGAACTAGTCCTGCACTTAGTCAAGGAGGCGCAGTATGAAGAAGGCATCTCTCCGTAGCGCTCTTGTGTTTTTGTTTTTTCTATCTTTGCCCGCGGTTCTCTGGGCGCAGTATTCGGTGTCGGATTTGCCGAGGCTCAAGGACTACGAGTCGGAGCGGGCTTCCAGTTACGATCACACCGGTGGAAATCACGATTACGTTTCGGTCGATCCGGGACAGACGGTGACCATCTTCGACGCGGATGGGCCGGGAGAAATTCGCCATCTCTGGACGACGATACCGGGTTGGTCGGAAATTTACGTACACCAGCGCGTCGTGATTCGCGCCTACTGGGACGGGGAAAAAGACCCTAGCGTGGAAGCGCCGATCGGGAATTTCTTCGGCTATGCGTTCGGAACTCCTCCGGTGTTTCAGTCGGCATTAATTACGGTTAACCCGGTGCAGGCGTTGAACGCATATTTCCCCATGCCATTTCGCTCGCACGCTCGAATCACGATCACGAACGAGGGCAGCAAGCAGATCACGGATTACTACTGGAATATCGACTGGGTGAAGTTGAACTCAGTCTCTCCGGATACGGGTTATTTTCATGCGCAGTACCGTCAGTGCGCTCCGTGCCAGGGCTGGTATAAAGGCAACTTCTACGGCAATGACTTCGCCGATGCCCACAAGGATCCACGGTGGCTGAATCCTCTGGGCTCCGACAACTACACCATTCTGGATACGGAAGGAGACGGCCAGTTCGTCGGAGTGATGATGTCCGTGCTGAACAACCAATGGGGGGCATGGAACGAAGGCGATGACATGATCTTCATTGACGGCGAGAAGACGCCGAGAATCAATGGCACCGGCGGGGAAGATTACTTCAACGGGGCCTGGGGCTTCGGGCCGCTCTATGCCACGCCATTGGTGGGCATCGTTGAGTTTTCAGGAGAGCAGCCGGGATCGCGGTTCACTATGTATCGGTGGCACCTGGAGGCGCCAGTACGTTTCCATAAATCGATCAAGGTGACGATGGAAGATGGCCAGGCGAATCTGCGCTCCGATAACATTTTCACCGTTGCCTACTGGTATCAGAAGGAGCCGCACCGGGCATTCCCGCCGCTGCCGCCGGTGGAAAAGAGAATTCCAAAGATTGTGATGACCGGCGGTCCGGGACAGGATCCGGCGATGAAGTAAGCCTGCCCCGCCCGCTCATCTGCGTTCGGAATGCGTTCCGACGGGATGCTACAATCGCGGCGTCCGGTTAGAGGGCGGGCGTGCTTGCGAGATCCTGTGGCGAAATCATCCGCGTCGTCGCTGAAGGCTGGGGTACTCTCCAAGCTGACTCGGCGGCTGCTGCCGCTACTGTTTCTTTTGTACGTTGTCGCTTACGTAGATCGAATCAATATCGGTTTCGCGGCGCTGCAGATGAAGTCCCAGCTTCATTTGAGCGACGGCAGTTACGGGTTTGCCGCTGGAATTTTCTTCGCGGGATACGTCCTTTTTCAGTTGCCGAGCAACTTGATTCTGGTGCGCTTCGGGGCGCGGCGGTGGATCGCCGTGCTGATGGTTGCGTGGGGCATTATCTCGTCGTGCATGATTTTTGTGCGCTCTCCGCTTCAACTGGATGTGCTTCGTTTCCTGTTGGGCTCGGCGGAGGCAGGGTTCTTTCCGGGAATCGTGTTTTATCTGAAAAGCTGGTTTCCCTCCACTTCGCGAGCAAGGTCGATGGCGCTGTTTGCCGCGGCAGGCCCCGTGTCGGCCGTGATCGGGGGACCGCTCTCGGGAACTTTGTTGGGACTTCATCAGGGCGGGCTGGCAGGATGGCAATGGATGTTCCTCCTGGAAGGTACCCCTGCAATTATTCTTGGAGCCGGGGTGTTCCTGTGCCTGACCAACACTCCGACAGAAGCCAGTTGGCTCTCTTCAGAAGAACGTCATTGGCTTCTCGAAGAGTTATCTCGGGAGCGGGAACTGATTCCCTTACAGAGTTCCCGGAGCAACTGGACGGTTTTCACCAGCCTACCGATCTGGTTGCTGGTCTTCGTTTACTTCGGCGTGAATTGCGCGGGGTATGGAATTACGTTTTGGCTGCCGTCGCTGATCCGCAACCTCTCGGGAGTTAGCACGATCGGAATTGGACTGCTTTCCGCGATTCCTTATGCGGCGGCGCTGATTGTGATGGTGCTCGCCGGCGCACACTCCGATAAGTCCGGCGAACATCGCTGGCACATTGCTGGACCAGCGTTGTTGGGAGCAGCAGCCTTGATCGCGGCCGGGTACTCGACGTCCGTCAGTGGACTGGTTGCGGCTCTGAGCCTGGCAGTCGTTGCTGAATTTTCGATGGTTGGGCCTTTTTGGGCGCTGTCTACCCTGATCGAGCCGGAGAATGCGGCGATCGGAATTGCACTGATCAATTCGATCGGCAATCTCGGGGGCCTAGTCGGATCGTATGCCATTGGAGCGCTGAGGAATTCGAACACAGGCTTTCGCAATGGGATTGCTTTCGTTGGCGTGGTACTGGGGGTTGCCGGTTGTTTGGCGCTGTTCGTGCGAAAACAGACTCAACTTGCTTCCAGCGAGGGACAAAGGGAATGCAGTGGTCGTCTGAGTTGCGAAGCAGAAGGAGATTTTCATTGAGATCCGTCCTACTGAAATATATTTGCCCGAGGATCCGGAGCGGAGCAAGAAGCCAAAATCAGGAGCATCACGCAACCATGCGGCCTATCAGCATCTTTCTGTTGATACCAACTCTTACGATGCTGGCGATGGTGGGTAGTGAGAATCCCGGTCATCTGCAAAATGGCGGATTTGAGTCGTCTGTCCCGGGAGAGTTCTGGCAAGTCGACCAATCAGAGGCCAAGCAGGGGTTCTCGCTCAAACTGGACACGAGCGAGGTGAAGGAAGGGCGGCGGTCGCTTCTGATTTCCGCAGACCAGACGGTGCAACTTACCCTGCGGCAGGAGGTCTTTCTTCCCGTGGGTACGCTCTGGCAGCTGACCGGCTGGGAAAAATCCGAGGTTGCCGGGAATGTGGGTTCGGAGAATTCGTCTTCTGAGTCGAGTGTGGGACCGCGGATTGGAATCGAAGCACAGGTGGGGGATCAGGGATTTAGTGAGTCCACGAACAGTTCGGGAAAATGGGAGCAGAAGAGGTTTCTATTTCGCGTTCCGTCTCCCGGCAGAATGACCGTAGCGCTGAATATCTTTAACAGGCAGAGTGGGAAGGTATGGCTCGATGACATCCGGTTGGAGCGCATTGAGGAACCTGCGCAAACCGAGGCTGTCACTATTTCTGATGAGCGATTGAGCAAGCGGCCGATCGATCTGAAGCAAGGCGGGCAGTTCATGGAGCCGTTGTGCGACGTTCTGCCGTCGATGACGGCACAGCAGGTGAACTCCACGAGTTTTGAGGAGGAGACTCCCTGGAATTATGCCTACAAGGCCGAAGTCGATAAGCCATATCGGCCGTGGTATCCGGATGGGGCTGTGCACGTTGCCACTTATTCTTTCGATGGCAATCATCCGTTCAATGGGAAGCGATCGCAAAAGATAGAACTACCCCTGGCGAATACCTGGGCCGGGATTTCGCAGGACGGTTTCTACGCCGAGGCTGGGCACAGCTACCGACTACGGCTTCATGTACGCGGCGAGAGCGCCGTTCCGGTGCGGGCATCATTGCATGGCGATGGCGGGATGATTGCCGGACCGATCTCGTTGGGGCGCACGGGGACGGACTGGAAGGCCGTCGAGGCGCTCATGAGTGCGAAGCGCAGTGTGAAGAACGCAACGTTGACCATCGAGTTTGAGGGGCCAGGAACGCTGTGGCTGGATCGTGTGTACTTGATCGACAGCAACGCCGTGCTGGGCCTCTGGCGGCCGGATGTGGTGCAAGCGCTGAAGGCGATGAACCCCGGAATCGTGCGCTTTGGTGGCAGCGCGATTGAAACCTTCGAATGGTCGGAGACGATCGGAAGTTGGGACAATCGAGTCCCGTTTGCCGATGATCCGTGGGGCGGGCTACAGGAGAATTTTGTCGGGGTCGAAGAGTTCGTGCGCCTGGTGCAACACGTGGGCGCCGAGCCTTTGGTCTGTTTGCGCTGGACGAACCGTAAGCCTCAGGACGCAGCCGATGAAGTGGAATACTTCAATGGCAGCGCAGAGACGAAATGGGGCCAGGTGCGCGCCGAGAACGGGCATCCCGAGCCGTATCACGTGAAGTATTGGGAAATCGGAAATGAAGTGGGCGGGGCGGAGTATGACGCATCGCTGAGTGCTATCGCGGATGCGATGCGCAGAGTCGATCCTTCCATCAAGATTTCGTCCTCCTATCCGAGCCGCGAAACCGTGAAGAAAGCCGGACAGGTGCTCGACTATTTATCTCCGCACCAGTACTCAGTTGGGGATCTGAATGGAACTGAAAGTGAGTTGAAGCAACTGCGGGATGAGATCGCCCGGGATGGGAATGGGAAAGATATACGCTTGTCAGTGACGGAGTGGAATGCGACTGCCGGGGATTGGGGACTCAAGCGCGGAATGCTGCATACGCTGGGAAACGCACTGGTCTGTTCGCGCTACCAGCAGATGATGCACCGGTACAGCGATCTCATTGAGATCGCGAACCTATCAAATTTCTCCCACAGCTTTGCGGGTGGGCAAATTCAGCCGGGGCCGGGTTCCCTTTACAAAATCCCCGATTACTATGCCCAGTCTTTGTTCCAGAGAGCGGCCGGATCATTTCCGCTGCACGTAGAGCGCAGCAGTCCTCTGTCGTTTTACTTGAGAGAGCCGGATCTGGACGCAACCTTGAGCCCTGATGGCAAGACGTTGCGGATTTATGGAGTCAACTCCACAGCTGAAGTGCGGAAAGTCAAGTTTGCTCTGGCTGCGCATCTTGGGTCCATACAGGGCGCTGATGTTTCCACGTTGACTGACAAAAATGCCGTGCCTGATACGGAGGCCATGAATACTCCAGATGATCAGCGCCGGGTTGCTATTCAGAACAGAAAATTAACTGTGACAGGGCGCGACTTCGAGTATGGCTTTGCGCCATTTTCTGTCACGCTGCTGGAACTGCAACTGGGCGACAAAAAATAACGGAGCCGCCTCTTTGGCGTCGCTGATCGTGCGCCGACTAACCAGCTACAGGTTGCCGGCGGCACTGCAGCGATAGCGCAATCATCGAATCGACCAGCGACTCCAGTTGCGTCATGTAGGTTTTGTCCAAAGAGAGAGTTGGCGGGCGCAAGCGGGAATTCGGCAGAATCCCCCGTTTGTGCAGGACTCGCTTCTCGATGCGAAGGGCCACTTCAAGATGTTGCAGCGCGAACGCCAGGTACGGAATCATGCGTTCGAATATCTGTTTTGCTTCATCCTGCCGTCCTTGCTTATAGAGTTCGTAGACACGAACATAAATTTCAAGGCAGGCCGCTCCCGGCATCATGGCGGACGCACCGTGCGCCATGCCATCCATCATGGCGATGCCGCCGAGTCCATAGATGATTTGTACCTGCCCTTTGGATTGCTCGACGATTTCAGCGCACTTTTCTCCGGGCAACACGACCTCGAGCTTGGCAAAACGGAAATTAGGATGCTTATGCGCCAATTCGACAAATACTTTGGCGGGTAAGCCGGCGCCTGTGAAGTCGGCATCCTGCAGCATGACGGGGATTCCGACGGCATCGCACAACTGGCTGTAATACCCGATGATTTCTTTCGCGGGCAGCGGAGCCGTACGGGGAGCGGTGACCATCAGGCAATCGGCACCGATCTTTTCCGCGTAGCGCGAGAATTCGATCGTGCTATAGGTGGACCCGGAACTCGTGGCCGCAATAGCAGGCACCCGCTTGTTGGTGTGTTCGACCAGGACATCGACAAAGTGATAGCGCTCGGTGTCGGAAAGCTTGTAGAACTCGGCAGCGAAGCCAGGGCCGCATACCGCCGCTGCGCCCGCTTCGATGGCAAAGTCGATCTGTTTGCGCAGCGCGCTGTCGTCGATGGTGTCGTCTTCGCGGAAGCATGTAGCCATCACAGGAGTAATGCCGTTCAGCGTCAGCATTGGTGCCCTCGTATAAGAGAATGTATGTATCGCCGCAAGTCAGGTAAATATACCTGATTGCAGGAGTCGGTTCAATGATCGGAATGCCTTCCGAATTACTGAGTTGCTCCCCCTTTGAGCAACTGCAGATGAATCGTGGAATGCAGCCGTTCGCCGGGGCGGAGCATTTTGCCGCGGCCGTAATTTTCCACATATTCTCCGATTTCTGCGGGGCTCCCGCCATACCAGTCGTTGACGAAGATCGCGATTCGATCGGATTCGACGGAGGCGCGAAGACTTTGCGAGCCATCCGACTGAATTGTCCATCCGTCGCCGGAGGATTCTTTCACACTCGCGCTAAGGATATTTCGTTTCGTGCTGCGGTAAGCATTGCTACCCATCGGGGCATCATCTTCTTCATAGGGCCACGTGGGTTGCACAAACGGCGGACGGGTCGAATGGGCCTGCACATTTCCGCTGAGAGCGCCGATGTGGCCTTGCGGGTACCAGGACAATTCGCCTTTTCGTGTCCAGGATAGCCGATCGAATCGAAGTGGGACTTCGAAGCGGAACCCGACTTCCTGCGCGGTAATCTCTGGTCCGTCATACTGGAAGTCATATGAAATGGTCACTTCTCCATTCGGTTTCAAGACCGTCTGGTACGTGCCCACTAGATTCGGATAATGTCCGCGAGCGGTGATAGTGACGCTTCCGTCGGTCTCTATGATGTCGATGGGATGATCCAGGCTCCAGTTGATCACTTCCGGCATAGCGGGAGACGAACCTTGCATGGGAAGAATATGGATCTGCGGTTGATCGTAGAGAACGGTGCTTCCTCCATCGACCACATATTGCAGGAGGCCGCGTTCGCCGGAGACGCCCAGCAAGAATCCTTCGCCTTCGATGCGCGGAGTGATTCCCGAAAGCAGTTCTTGCTTCTGAATGCGTAATGGTTTGCTCTGAAGTGTGGAGGATTCAGGGGACAAGACGTGGATCGGAGGAACCCCGGCTTGCACGGTGTAGGCGTTTACCAGGTGGTCGCCATTTGTGAAGCGCAACTCGAGGTCGGTGCCGGGCTTGGTTCCGGGCGGGAGTGGGATTTCGACAAATCCGGAACTTTGCGGTGGGACATCGGCGGTCGCGTTTCCTTCTTTGTCGCCGATCCGCCACTTGATGCCCAATTCCGACAGATTGGTGAAGAAGTAACGATTCTTGATGGGAATCCGCAGCGGTCCGGAGGAAGGGAGATCTACGGAACGCTGCGGGAGTGCGATGGGGGAATACAAGTTCTGGATATTCCAGAATTCGGGTTTGCGGCGGCGCCAGCCGTCGATGACGCCCCAAGGCGCGTCGCCGACCAGTCCGTGTCCTGGTTGGTAGTAGATTCTTTCTACGCCGTGATCTTCGGTGTAGGTGCGACCCTGCTCAGAGCCGCGATCGGGAACGAGAAACATGTCATCGGACCATGCCCAGATAAAGCTTGCCTGGACAACCTTGCTGTTCCAGAACGCTTCCATGACATCGATCAGAGGCACAACGTAGTAGTCGCGGATGCCAGGGTCACGCCACAGGGCTTTTCCGTCGTTCCAAATTCCCTGATAGGGCGCAAGGCTTTCGTCCCAGAGCACGGGCTTATCGTTGCTGTCCAAGGAGTGGATGCCTGCTACTGTGATCGGATTGTGGCGAATGGTGAAATCAAGATTATTGGTCCAGCTGCCCATGACGGGACGGCTGGGATCATGCGAGCGAATCTCCGCTGCGCCCATATCGAGAGTTGGTCCCCAATCGCTCTCATTTCCGGCGGACCAATAGGCGACGGAAGGATGCGACATGTCGCGCTCCACCATCTCTGCGGTTAGCTGCCGGGTCAGAGCTCCCCAGCGAAGATCGTGCGCCTGGCTGACCCAACAGAAGGGGGCCTCTTCTTCAATGTACAGTCCGAGTTCATCGGCGATCTCGTCGAGTTCGGGAATCGGTGGATAGTGCGAGGTTCTGACCGCGTCGAGGTTCGCTTCCTTCATCAATTCCAGGTCTTGGCGCTCCACTGCGGGCGTGACGGAGCGTCCCAGGATCGGATGAGAGTCATGATGAGCGGTTCCTTTGAGCTTGACCGGCGTGCCATCGATGAGCAGGGACGTCTTCTGGATTTGCGTCTGGCGGAATCCAACCTTGCGCTGCAAGTGCTCCACTTCTTTGCCGTTCTGCGAAATAACGGTGTGAAGAACGTAGAGGTTGGGCTGTTCGGAGTTCCACTTCAACGGATTTTGAACGTGCAGTTTTACGGTCTGATCTTTTTTAGACCATGCCGTTAAGTCGAGCGGAATCGGATCGGTTGCGGCAACTTCCGTCGTTCCTTCGCGAGTCAAACTGAGGCGAACCGATGCCCCGGACAGATTGGAGCTGGATTCGTTGACCATCGAAAGCTCGGACACCAGATCTGCATCGTGAAATTCACTGTCGAACTCGGCATGGGATTGCTCTCTCTGCACGTGAATGGCAGGCACGGAGAATAGGCGAGCTCGCCGAAAGATTCCTGCCAGGGAAAAATCGGCGTACATACTCATGTGATCCATCTCGGAAGCGATCGTGTGTTCGTCGACCAAAACTGCGAGGACATTGTCGGATCCGGGCTCCGCTGATGGTGCTGCTAACTGAAACGGAGTTGCTCCGCCTAGGTGAGAACCTATGCGGCGCCCATTCCACCATACTTCCGCCCCGCTGTAGACTCCGTCGAAAGCGACCCGAATCTGACGGCCGCCCCAACTGTCGGGGATGCGAATATGTTTCCGGTATGCACCTTGTCCCTGTTCCGAGTGGAATCCCTGCATGACCCAATGCGAGGGAACCTCAATGGTCTTCCACGACGAATCGTTAAAGGTGGCCTGCTCAAAGCCCTTAGGTGGGTCGGGCTGGAAAGACCATTTGCCGTTCAACTCCAGAGTGAACTCAGATCCCGGATCAGGGACGAGTCCAAGTTGGAGGTCTCCGACATCAACGGATTTGTGAACCGACTCGCCTTGAGCAGAGGCTGAGAAGTTGAGAGAGCCGGTGAGGCCGACTGGCAGCGGTACTGTGAACTCGCCTTGGGGGCCGGTTTCAGCGGTGGTCTTCCAGGGCTTGCCCGCCACTCGGCCAGAGATTTGAATTTGGGCCCGGATGCCAGCCGCGCCGAAGCCGTCGGTGAGCATTCCGATGGCGTTGCCGCGTGCGTCACCGCGGACGTCAATCCAGGCAGGAGTGTTCTGCGCGTAGGCTTGGATTTCAGTAATCCTTGTCTGCGCGTCTAGTCCCGTGATGCGTAACTTCAGCGCCGTTATTTGCGGCACTCGAAGATAGAGCAACGGCGGCAGCGCAGACTTTCCATCCCCGGATTCGGTGAGTTTGTGCCAGACACCATTTGTAAAGACTTCTGCCTTAAGCTGAGTCAAATCGCGCGTACCGCGCCTGGCGTCGTAGCGCTGCACGACCAACTCCCGGATCGATACGGGATCTTTCCAGTCAATCTCGATCCAGCAGGGGACGACCGGTGAGCCAGCACACTCCCAGTAGGAATCAAGAGAGCCGTCGCCGGCACTGCGGGCGTCATGTCGCAAAGAAGAATCCGAGGCGATGATGGAGGCGCTTGACGCTACGACATTCTTGTTTTGGCTTTGAGCGTCGGCCAGGGAGGTCAGGATGAGACAAATCACTGCGACGAGGCGGTATAAGTTCATAAAGCGAGAATAGTATGCCCGCTTGGGAGGTGAGTCAAGAATTCGGTATGCATTCCGAATTTGACTGAGATGGCAGATCAGCTTATAGTTTTTGCGTTGCCGGCCTGCGTGGAATGATGCAATGAGGCCTTAGTCAATTTCCCTATGAAGATTGTCAACATTACGACCTATCTGGTTGGAAATCCCTGGAAGAACTGGCTTTTTGTGAGGGTGGACACGGACGAAGGTATCCATGGAATCGGCGAGGGATCGCTCGGGCATCTATCGAAGACCGTGGAGGCGGCGGTCCACGAAATGAAGCCGTTTGTGCTCGGTCTGGAGATCTTTCAGGTGGAGACGCTGGTTACGCGCCTGACTCGCCATGTCTATGCAGATGGCGGGCAGATCAAGATGTGCGCGATTTCTGCGCTGGAGATAGCGTGCTGGGATGCCATCGGAAAGGCGGTGGGCCAGCCCATCTACAACCTGGTGGGAGGGCGTGTTCACGAACGCATTCCCGCTTACGTGAATGGCTGGTATCGATGTCCGCGGACGCCGGCGGCATTCGCTCAGGCAGCCAAGGAAGTTGTGGCGAAGGGTTACTTTGCATTGAAGTTCGATCCCTTTGGATCGGCCATGTCGCACTTGAGTCCCCCCGACGAAGACCTTGCCATCGACCTGGTTTCGGCCGTGCGCGAGGCAGTCGGGCCGCACGTGCTGGTCGCCATTGAGTGTCATTCTCGTTTTTCTCCCTCAACCGCAGTACGCATCGGCAAGAGGCTCGAACCCTTTCGCCCCGCGTGGTTTGAGGAACCGGTCCCCCACCATAACGTCGAAGCCATGGCGGAAGTGGCGCGGCGGCTCGAAATCCCCATCGCGACGGGCGAGAGTTTTTCGTCCAAACAACAGGTGGCGGACCTGCTGCGTCATGCAGCAGCCGACATCGTCAATATCGAGCCGCTGCACATGGGGGGGATCCTGGGTTCAAGAAAAGTGGCGGACATGGTCGATGCGCATTATGGGACAGTCATTCCCCATGCCGCACAGGGCCCGATCTGTACGCTCGCGTGTCTGCATATCGATATCTCCACGCCGAACTCGTGGCTGCAGGAGACGTTTGAGGACTACAACGAGCCCTGGGAGCGGCAGTTGCTGACGAAATTCCCGCGCATCGTTGATGGATATTTCGAGTTGCCCGAAGGGCCCGGTATTGGGGCTGATCTTAATCTGGACGAAGTAAAGCGCCATCCATACCACGAAAATCCGGACATTTCCCTGTTCGAAGATGACTGGCATTTTCGGCGTTCGGAAGTGTCACCGTAGAACGAGCCAATCTAAACTTCTGAGGACCAATCGTGGAACTACCGGCACCATTGCGCGGCGTTGTGACTGCGATGATCACGCCACTCTCGGCCCGCGACACCCTTGATGTCGGCGGCCTGGAAAGGCTGATCGACAACCTGATTCAAGGCGGAGTGAACGGTCTATTCATACTCGGAACGACCGGCGAGGCGCCGTCCCTCAGTTATCGAACCCGTCAGGAAGTTATTAGACACACCTGCCGATTTGCTGGGGACCGGATACCTGTCATCGTTGGGATCACGGACACATCTTTCTCTGAATCGCTGCAACTGGGGCAGCATGCTGCCGAGGCAGGGGCTCACGGCCTGGTGTTGGCGATGCCGTACTACTTCTCCACCAGTCAGCGCGAACTGATCGGGTACGTGCAGCGGCTGGTCTCGGAGCTGCCATTGCCTGTTTTCCTCTACAATGCGCCGTCCAATACGCATCATGTGTTGCGTCCCGATACGCTGCTCAAATTGTCGGAACTGCCGAAAGTCCGCGGAGTGAAAGACAGCGGCTTCGACATGATCTATTTCCATAAGTTGGTTTGGATGTTTCGCGACCGGCCAGACTTCACGTTGCTGGTTGGGCCGGAGGAGTTGACTGCGGAGGCCGTGCTGTTGGGCGGTCACGGCGGCATGTGCGGCGGGTCGAATATCTATCCCAAACTGTATGTCGATATGTACAAGGCGGCAGCGGCGGGCGATCTGAAGGCCTTACGGCCCTTGCACAGCCGAATTATGCAGATCAGTTCCACGGTGTATCACACGACTCCGGAGGGTTCGTCCTACCTTCGTAGTTTGAAGTGTGCAGTTTCCCTGAGAGGCATTTGCAGCGATGTACTGGCGGAGCCGTTCGAACCCCTCGGCCCTGCTGAGCGGGAACAAGTTCGCCGGCATATGGCTGCTGCGGGATTACTAGATGCTTAGAACGAACATTATTTTGAGGAGCGCGGAGTGAGGGCCTCCAATCTGCCGCGGGGAATCGTACCCCTGCTGGAGACTCCATTCCTCGAAAACGGATCCATCGACTACGAGAGCTTGCACAGGCTGGTCGAGCACAGCATCAAGGGGGGAGCGAACGGACTCACCGCGCCCCTAGTGGCGAGCGAGGTGCAGGCGCTCGCGATAGCAGAGCGGGAGGAACTGGTACAGACCGCGGCCCAAGCGATTGGCGGCCGCGTGCCGTTTATTGTCGGAGCGTCCGCGGAAGATCCAGGAGTTTGCCGACGGTTCGCACAGCTGGCGGAGAAAGTCGATGCGGCTGCGTACCTGGTGGCCGTGCCCAACGCGCTCTACGGCCGGGTACAGGAATTGCTTTCGTTCTTTCGCTCGATTGCCGTTGTAAGCACGACGCCACTGGTTATTCAGGATCTGCAATGGAACGGCCCCGGACTGGATCTGGACACCATCCGCAGCCTGCGCGACGAACTGCCTACACTTGCTGGCCTCAAGATTGAGACTGTGCCTGCGGGGGCGAAGTACACGACCGTGCGCGACGCGCTCGGTAAGGATCTCTATATCTCAGGAGGCTGGGCGGTTCCACAGTTGATCGAGGCGTTAGACCGGGGTGTGGATGCGATGATTCCCGAGTGCGCATTGACGCCTGTCTATGCGGCCATTTATCGCGCTTACTCGTCTGGCAAGCGCGATGAAGCAGTCCGGATTTTCCGGGAACTGATTCCGGTTCTGGTCTTCAGCAACCAGGAGTTGTATCACTCTATTGCGTTCTTCAAGAGAATGCTGGTGCGAGCGAAACTCATCCCGAACCCTGGCATGCGCTCTCCGGGCTACGCCTGGGACCGATACAGCCTGCGGGTCGCCGACGAGCTGATTGAATACTACTTTGCGCTGCAAGCGCGCTGCTCGCCGGCGAATTAGCTGCGACGACGGATTAAGCAGGGACTTGGGGCGCGGGTGTGCCGACCATTTTCCTGGCAAGAGTGACGGCACTGTTCGCGTTCTCGCCAAAAGCATCCGCCCCGATTTGCGCTGCGTATTGGGAGGTGACGGGAGCGCCGCCCACGAGCACCTTAACCTGCTTCCGCAAGCCGGCATTTTCGAGCGCAGTGATCGTGGTTTTCATCGAAGGCATGGTCACAGTGAGCAGTGCGGACAGGCAGACCACGTCGGCTTTCGTGTCCTGAACAGCCTGAACAAACTTCTCGGGAGAGACGTCGGTTCCCAGATCCTTTACTTCGAAGCCGCTGCCCTCCAGCATCGAACTGACCAGATTCTTGCCGATATCGTGCAGGTCGCCCTTTACGGTGCCGATTACGACCCGCCCAACGGGTTGCGCTCCGCTGGCGGCTAACAACGGACGAATCAGTTCCAAAGCGCTCTTCATCGCGCGGGCGGAAAGCAAGAGTTCAGGGACAAAATATTCGGAGCACTCAAATCGTCTTCCCACTTCGTCCATGGCTGGAATCATGTTGCCGGTGACCAACTCCATGGGATCAGCATTCTCAGCGATGGCTTCCTTCGTGATTGCAACTGCAGCTTTGTTGTCTCCATTCAGTACTGCATCGTACAGTTTCTTAAGATCTGCCATAAGCAGTCCTTTCGTCCGTTATGATGCCGGCCGTTAGTGTGAATTATGAAACCCATCATGATAATCATACTCTTTGGGCAATGCTACTCCTAGATATTCTTTGATTCGGAACCCGTTCCGAATCGTGTGCTGCATTTTGAGTGAAGGGCAATTCATGCAGGCGTACTATATTCGGTTCAGTTCCAAAGCATGAAATTCAAGCTAATCAGCTGCGAGATCTTCTACCGGGAATTCAATACGGTTGTCGCGCGTTCTCCGCACATGGTGGATGCGGAATTTCTCCCCAAAGGCCTGCACGATATCGGGACTGGAGGGATGCGGGAACGTATCCAGGCCGCGGTCGACCGCGTGGACCCATCAGCCTACGATGCCATTCTGATCGGCTACGGCCTTTGCAACAACGGCATCGTCGGATTGACAGGCCGTGACCGGCCGATGGTTCTCCCCCGGGCACATGACTGCATCACGCTATTTCTGGGGAGCAAAGAACGTTATCTCGACTACTTCCAGAACAATCCCGGAGTGTATTTTCAAACTACTGGTTGGATCGAGCGCGGCGAGGCCAACGGTGAACTGAGCCAGTTGACCGTCGGCAAGAAGCTGAAGACACAGCAGAGCTTTGAAGAATTAGTAGCGCGCTATGGCGAAGACAACGCGCGCTACTTATGGGAGCAACTGGGCAGCCCGGAGAAAAACTATCGCAAACTCACATTCATCGAAATGGGGATTGAGCCGGACGGTAGCTTCGAGCAACGTGCGATCGAAAGGGCCGAGGGGCGGCACTGGGAGTTCGAGAAAGTGCAGGGAGAGATGGGGATGTTCCAGCGACTCGTGAACGGAGCGTGGAACGAAAGCGAGTTTCTGATCGTTCCTCCGGGCTGCCGTGTGGCAGCGACCTACGATGAGGGTGTGATCGCTCTGGAACCCCGCAGCCTTGAAATGCAAGGTAGCGTGTCGTTAGAGAATTCTTGACTGACAATCATATCTGCCGAATTATTCTGCAGCCCACCCGAGCCGAGTTGACCACGACGCGCGGGATGCCCCTTCGCGATTTACTATTCGAGCAGGGTGTGGAGTTTCCGTGTGGTGGCCGGGGGCGCTGCCGGGGATGCCGAATTCGCTTACTCCACGGTACTGCGGCTCCCAACGACGCGCAGAGAGAAATTCTATCTGCGCAGGAGATCTCCCAAGGATGGCGGCTGGCGTGCCAGTGTTTCGCTGAGAGCGATCTCGAGATTGAATTGCGACAGTGGGATTCTGCGATCCTGTCGGATGAAACCCAATTTAAATTCCGGCCACGCGATGGGCTGGGAGTCGCCGTCGACCTCGGTACCACTACGTTGGTCGCGCAACTCGTAGATTTGCAGACTGCGAATGTGCTGGCCGTTAAGACCGCCCTCAACGCCCAGGCGCGCTACGGGGCAGACGTAATGAGCCGCGTTCATTTTGCCGTGCTGGAGCGCGGTCAGCTGGAATTACAGCGGATTATTCGAGAGCAGATTGGCGGCCTGATCCGGCAGTTGTTGACCGTAGCCGAAAGCGACGGGAAGCATTCGCGACGTTGTCATCGTCGGAAATACGGTGATGCATCATCTGTTTTGCGGCGTGGACGTCGAACCCCTCTCTCACTATCCCTTCGAGTCTCCACGTGACGGCTTGGAGGAATTTCGAGCCTCGGAGCTTGAATGGAAGCTGGAATCCGATCCCACAGTGCACTTTCTGCCGTGTCTTGGCGGATTTGTGGGCAGCGATATCCTGGCAGGCATTCTCGCAACTGGCCTGAATCAAAGTGAAGAACTGGTAGGACTAGTCGACCTAGGAACGAACGGAGAGATCGTGATCGGCAATCGCGAGTCTATCGTTTGTACGTCCACAGCTGCCGGGCCCGCGTTTGAAGGGGCGAAAATTTCGATGGGAATGCGGGCCTGCACGGGAGCGATTTCGGAGGTGCAACTAGAGCATGGACAGGTGCGCTGTCACGTCCTCGGCGATGTGGCCCCGCAAGGATTGTGCGGAAGCGGCTTGGTCGATGCTGTGGCGACCGGGCTGGATCTAAACGTCATTACACTGTCGGGACGTCTTTCGGGTGGCTTGAATACGTGGGCGGTGTGTCCCCCAGTTTCCCTGACTCAGGGCGATATCCGCGAATTGCAGCTGGCCAAGGCGGCAATTGCTGCGGGGATCCGCATGTTGTCACGCGAGATGGGAGTGACCGAATTGGCACACCTGTATCTGGCGGGCGCTTTCGGTAACTACATCAATCGCGCTAGCGCGCAGAGGATTGGATTGTTGGATTTCTCACCCGAGCAAATCAAGCCGGCAGGGAATACCGCTTTGCTGGGCGCGAAGATGGCGCTGTTCGAACTCGAAGGAGAGGGGCTTTCTTTTCATTCCCTGCGCAAGCGTGTTCGGCACGTGGCGCTTAATCTCGATCCAAGTTTCCAGGACGTGTTTGTCGAGCAAATGGCATTTTCACCAGGAGCGTCGACTTCAGACCGGAACTGAGACTGCGGGAGCCAACTTGCCCTGGCGATAGGCTCGCAGATATTCACCGCAATAATCATCGCGGCCTAACAGCGCCTCGGCTGCGAGGACGTTGATCATCAGTTGCTGATCGCATGGATCGATGATGGCCGTGTCGAGACCGTGAGCCATGAGCAACAGCATGAAAGCCTGATTGAGCACTTTGCGCTGCGGCAGCCCGAAGGAGACGTTGCTGACCCCCGCGCTGATGTGGATTCCGGGATATCTCTCCACGATCTGGCGGATCGCTGTCATTAACTTCAGGCCTTGATCCTGGCTAGTCGATGCCGGCATCACGCACGCATCGACGTAGAGGTCGTCGACTGCGAAACCTTCTTTGGTGAGGCGATCTACTAATTTGCTGGCGGTGGCGACTCGATCCTCGACAGTAGACGGCGGGCCTGACTCCGACATACAGAGAGCAATCAGGCGCGGCTTGTGCTCCTTAAGTAATGGAAGCAGATCCCATCGTGCCGGCTCATCGCTGACGGAGTTCACTATCGGGCGCTGTTTGCAAAGAGGAAGCGCCTTGCTCAGCGCTTCGGGATCGGCGCTGTCGAGGCTAAGAGGCACGTCCGCGACTTCCTGCACCAACTCGACGAGCCAACTGAGAAGCTCAACCTCCTGATCGGGCACTCCGCCGTTGACGTCGAGAGTATGCGCTCCGGCATCCACTTGCTTGCGAGCCAACTCGCGAAAGAAGGCTGCGTCTCGTTTTCTGGCGGCTTCGCCCACTTTCTTGCGGGTGCAGTTGATCAGTTCACCAATAATCAGCATAGAGAATCTTCCTCACTGTTCTGTGTTTAGTCCTTCTTGCTGGATGCCGGCGCCGGTAATTCCGTTCGCTTGCAGAGATTGTCCAAGCCCACAAAGCGGTTAGCCAGCGCATTAGTTTTGTCGAGACACCAGTCGCGTGGCGGGACCAGCACATGTCCGAACTTGCGCGGGTCGTCGCCGACCGCAAGGGTGCCCAGATACACGAGGTTCCAGATGCACGGCAGGTCGGCGTGAGCCTCGCAGGTGCCATCGACGCGGGCACCGCCGCAGGGGCCGTTTCGAAGTTCTTTGTAGCACCAGCGCATCGAGCATCCGGCGTAGTTGAGATGGTCTTGCAGGCAGTCGCCGCAACTGACGCAGCCCAAGGTGGCCTTCCGATATAAAGAGGAGGGCTCGAGCAGTTTGTACCAGAATCCATGGCGCCACGAACCGTTCTCATTTTGCGTAGGCTTCGTTCCCACGTGTTTCTTGAAGAAACGAGCGCCCAAGGATCCATCCTTGATGAAGTGACGATGGACCATTTCGGACACGCGCTGCGAAAACGAAACGTGAGGTCTGACTCGAGTAAGCTGATATTCGCCGCTGTCTTTACTGAGGCCGTCAGCGTTTTGCGGCAAGAGGTAGAACTCACCTGGAAGGGGAAAGACAAGATCGTCGATATGGCTTCGCCAATCCTTACCAATCGCGGCCGCACGGTCCCTGATTGTCAGAAAATCTTTGCAAGTCAGGCCGAAGCCGCCAATGTGAGCGCCGGCGAAACCGAGGTCTTGAACAGCCGCTACCATCAGAGCGGCCCGCTCCAGGCGTTGCGGCTTCTTTTCTCCTTCCAGCCTTTTGAGAAAATCATTTGCGATCACACAGCCTGCGACTTCTCCCGCCTGCATCATCTGCGCGACTTTCGCGGTTGGCACATAGATGTTGGCCAGCACCGGGATATGGCCCATGCCTTCCCGCTGCATGTATTGTTTCAATTCGTAGAGCTTGCGCAGGTTGTAGCCCAGTTGCGTGATGATGTACTCGGCACCCACAGACACTTTGAGTTGCAGCTTATACAACTGCATCATGAGATCCGGTTCGCGGACCTTGAACGGATTGACGACCGCGCCCGGATAGAAGCTGAAGGGAGTCGTGTGGGCGCTCCTGCTGCCGATACTGTATTCGAGTCCTTCGCGTAGGGACCGGATGAGCCAAAGAATTAATACTGAATCGAGGTCGTAAACCGGCTTGGACTTGCCACCTAAGCCGCTCTTCTGAGCGTCCCCTGTAAGAGCGAGAATGTTCTCCACGCCGAGACGCGCAAGCGCGTGCAGTCGCCCCTCGAGGAACGAACGGTTACCGTCTTTTCCAGTGAGGTGGGCGATTGGAGTCAGGCCGTGCTCGAGGACGTACGTGACGAAGGCCTCGGGGGGAAGAGCGGGATTGCCCCCGGGTAAATCCGTGAGGCTGATGACGCTGATCCCGTTCTGCGCCGCTTCCCGAACGAAGATTTCGGCGTCAATCGCGTTGTGATCTCGACCCAGAACGAGTTCCGCAGTACAGATGAACTCACCTTTTTTCAAGGATGTTCGGAGAAGGTTATCCCTGCGGCTCTCCAAGTCAGAAGAAGCGAGTGCCCCGTCCGGTGCCGGATTGATAGGAGATGCGTCAGCGGAACTATTGTCCATAACACACCTGTACGGCGAACTTCATTGTCAAAACGAAACCCAACGGTTATCTGTGATTTCGATCACAGACCGACGTGAGTACGACCTGTCGGAGTGAGAATCTCGGTACTTACAGCCTATCCGTAGGACAGAGAACTACGTTCGCCATGCACGAAGACGGTAGCCTTGTAGGAATTGAACAGCCGCTGGCTGATCAGTTCGCCCAGGCGCCGAAAGAAGATGAGACCGCTGGCAGGGTCATTTTCGAGGATGCGCAGGAGTGCGTCTTTCTCCAGCCTGGCCACACTGACCGTTGAAATGCACTCGGCCGAGAGCGTGTATTCGGCCTGGTTCATCAGACTGGACCACCCGAAGACGTCGCCGGCTTCGTTTAGGGAGTAAGAGACCTGTCCACCTTGGCCAATGCGGAGACGGACTCGCCCTTCTTCCAGAATATAGAGGTAGTCAGTGGGGTCGCCGCCGTGAAAAATGAAGACACCGGGGACAAACACCTTTCTTTCTGCGGCATCCTGAACTTTCTTTAGCGTTTCTTGGCTGAACCCTCGAAACAGATTGCTGTTCGCGATGACACACATAGCGGACTCCTTCGATCAGAACAGACCGGTGACTTTGCCCGTGGTCACATCGACATCGAGTTTGCGGAAGCCGGGATTCGATGAAGTACCCGGCATCAGGCTGATGGTCCCGGCGACCGGGCACAGGAACTTTGCCCCCGAATAGACCAGCACGTCGCGGATCGGCAAGATCCAGCCCTTGGGCACCCCTTTTAGAGTGGGATCATGACTCAGGCTGAGATGGGTCTTGACCATCATGGTGGCGTACTCGTCGAACTTGGGATCGGACTCGAGAGCCTGGCACTTTGCCATCGCCTCAGGTGTCCACGCCACACCGTCTGCGCCATAGACTTCTTTGGCGATGAGCTCTACCCGATCCCGCAGCTTCATCTCCAGCGGATAGAGATAGCGGAAGTTCACTTCTTCCTTACAGGCATCGATGACGGCATCGGCCAGATCGAGTGCACCTTCTCCTCCTCTTCCCCAATGATCGGAAGCAGCACACCGTGCTCCCGCCTTTTCGGCGGCTTCGCGGATGAGTGCGATTTCAGCCTTGGTGTCGGTCTGGAACATGTTGATGCATACCACGGGATTGATGCCCGACTTGCGAATGACGTTGATGTGATGCAGGAGGTTGGGCAGTCCCTTCTCCAGCAAGCCCAGATTTTCCTTCGTATAGTCGTCGGGCAGTGCCAGGCCAAGAGCGACTCTGGGACCGCCGCCATGCATCTTGAGGGCGCGCACCGTCGTGGTAAGCACCGAAACGTGAGGTTTTAAGTCGCTGTAGCGGCACTTCACATTCCAGAACTTCTCGAACCCGATGTCCGCAGCGAAACCGCTCTCGGTCACGTGATAATCGAACATCTTGAGTCCGAGCCGGTCACCGATGATGGAGGACTGGCCCACGGCGATGTTGGCAAATGGGCCGGCATGCACCATGCACGGTTGGTACTCGGCAGTGCTGCACAGAGTCGGATTGATGCTATTGCGCATCCACGCGCACATCGCACCTGCTACTTCCAGATCGCCGGTAGTGATCGGCCTGCCTTGTTTGTCGTAGGCGACGGTAATTTCTGCAAGGCGCTTGCGCAGATCCGGCAAGTCGCGGACGATAGAGAGAATCGCCATGAGCTCGGAACTGGCAGCAATACCAAACTTCGATTGCATCATGTAGCCGTCAGCTTTGGTGCCCATGCCGATGATGATGTTGCGCAGCGCCTGGGCGCAATAGTCCATGACCCATCCCATTTCAACGCGAGTGGGATCGATATCGAGGCGATGCATTTTCGTGAGACGTTCGAGCTTGGCGTCGTCGTAATTGCGCTCGTGCTCCATGCGGGCGGTCAGGGCCACCATCGCCAGGTTGTGAGCGTTCATCACATCGTTAATGTCGCCGGTCAGGCCCATGGAGAATTCGGTCATGGGAATCAGCAGAGCGTTCCCGCCACCTGCAGCTGTTCCCTTGATATTCATGGTGGGTCCGCCGGAAGGCTGGCGCAGGCAGCCGCCGACATTTCTGCCGCGCTTGCCCAAGCCTTCGATCAGGCCCAGGGCCGTCGTGCTCTTACCCTCTCCCAACGGGGTTGGAGTGATGGCCGTAACCTCGATGTACTTGCCATCCGGGCGATCCTTCACCCGATCCATGATCTTGAGGAAATCGAGCTTGCAGAGACGGCCGATGGGAATCACCTCATCCCGTTGCAACCCCAATCGCTCCGCCCACTCGGGTGGAGTCGGCATGTGTTCTTCGGCTAACTGGGAAATCTGCCAGTTCTGCAGGCGGGTGGCATCGTACGGCATCGATCGCTTTGTGGTCCCCGATTCGACTCCGTTACTGGAAACGCCGGGGTGGCTGACTACGGCGCTTTCTTCGGTCATATGTCTATGTGTACGTGTGTGCGATGAGGAGGTCCGTGATGAGGATCACAAATCAGGAAGGACTCAGGCACCATGGCCAGCTTGATGTGGCGATAGCCGACAAGCGAGAAGTGCATTCCTGGCCCGGTGCAGCCAGCTTTGATGAGGAAGATGAGATTCGCAAGTTGATTGGGAATGGAGCTTTTGGAAGCGGGGATTTCGCCGCGTTTATAGGAGGCATCTTCGGCGGATCCGCGGAGATCCGGTTCGACGGCGAACGCATTGTGGATGGGCGATCTTTGTTCGAGTATTCGTTTCAGGTACCGGCGAGCGCTAGCCGGTATCAGGTGGATAGCAAAACGGGACCGGTCGTCACGGCCTATGAGGGATCGTTTTGGTTGGACCCGCAAAAGGAGGATTTAGATCATCTGACAGTCCGCACGGCGGAATTGCCCAAGAGCACGGAGTCATGTCAGGGAATTGATGAAATTGAGTACCGCCGAAGCGATATCCATGGAATCGATGTGCTGGTGCCGCGCACAACGGATTTGCGAGTGGTTTTTCGAAATGGTGACGAGGCAGTAACGACCACGTCTTACTCAAGCTGTCGAGAATTCGCAAGTAAGTCATCGCTGCGTTTTGACAGCACGGGATCTGGTGTGGCGATGACACGGGCTCGAGATGCGGAGGCTGGGGTCCAGAAGCCTCCATTGATCCCCTTTCCTCCCGGACTCAAATTCGATTGCCACATCTTGACGCCAATTGATTCTGATACGGCTGCGGGTCGAGCGATCGAGGGCGTTTTGCGCTCTCCTATTCGGAACAAGAACAATACGATTCTTGCCCCCGTCGGCTCGAGGGTCCGTGGACGGCTAGTCCGACTAGCGAAGCATTTCAGTACCTATGATTACTTTGAAATTGCAGTACGCTTGGAATCGGTCGAAATAAATGGCACCAAACGGCCGTTATACGCTGCCCTGGTGGATCAGCCGCAAGGGCCCATGCCCCCGAAGGCGCAGGTCGGATATGCGCCAAGCGACTTTCCGGAAATGATGGCTTCTCCAACCGGGCTGCTGCCGAATACTGGGGAATTCTTTCTTGTTCAAGAGCATTTGCGGCTGAGCGGGCTGAATGCGAAATGGGTGACCACATCGAGAGAGGAGAAGCGAGAGAATCAAGCCGCGCCTAAGAAACTGAACGCTGATGGTGCGACCGCATCCGTGGCTTCCACCGAGATCCCACCGAGGCGTGAGCCGACAGATTCTGTACCTGCACCAACTACCACTCCAGCAATTGGTGATCGACCCGAGGACGGAGGCCGCGCGGCGCCTGAAACCACTTCAATCACCGAACAGGCAACCCCCGACTTCCGCCTGAAAACTGAAAGCAACTTGGTGGTTGTGCGTGCTGTGGTACGGGACGCGCAGGGCAAGCCCGTAGAGAATCTGACGAAGGAAGATTTTAGACTTCTCGATAAAGGCAAAGAGCAAAAATTATCTCAGTTCGAAGCCGTAAGTCCACCCCCGCCGGCACCCGCTCGTCAGTCGAAAGCGAAGATCGAGGAGCCTTCCTCATCGGCGCCGGTACCATCTACTGCCCGCCCGAATTTCCTGGCCTTGTATTTTGACGATCTCAACACTTCCGATATGGACATGGTACAGGCACGCGATGCTGCCGATAGCTATTTCGGCAGCCGGCTGGAGGCGAATGAAAAGGTCGGTGTCTTCACCTCAGAGGGGACGCTGTCGGACTTTACATCTGATCCGAAGCAGATCCATGAGGCCCTTACAAAGTTGCACGCCAGCCCTCGAGCACTCTCGCGCCTGCATGATTGTCCGGAGTTGTCGGATTATCAAGCCTGGCAAATCTCTGAGTCCGAGAACAACAGTATCGATGCTTGGAAAATGGCGCTCGACGAAGCCGCTCACCGCTGCGGCATGCTGGATCCACAAGCACTAGAGTCATTATTGGAGGGGAGCAAACGCGTTCCGTCGCCAGAAATTGATTCGGTAATTGCTGCGATCCGCTCGCAGGCGCGAAGCGTGCTGGCGCAGGCGGAAATCCAGGCGAAATCCAATCTTCGACAAGTTCAGCAGGTGGTCAGCAATCCGAGCCTGAGCCAAGTAGTAAGAAGGACGATCAGAATGGCGATGTTCGGCAGGCGATGGCTTCGAGAGAGGAACTCCGCGGACTATCCATAGATGTAAGCACTGAGGTCGGACCGTCGGCCGAAGCGACCAAAGATCTGACTGTAATAGTCCGACTCGATCTCTCTGCTGTACCTTTTCGCAAGGAAGGACAGCGCAACCTGAACAGGTTGATGTTTGCAGCGGGAATTTACGATGAAACCGGCAAATGGGTGAATGGGGAGCAGAAGCAAGTGGACCTCGAGGTACCGGACGAGCAACTGAAGGACATGCGCGCGAACGGAGTCGGTGTACAGCATACGTTCAAACTCAAACCCGGGAAGTATTTGTTGCGGGAGGTCGTGCAGGACTCCGGTGACCGACATCTGGCTGCGATGAGCCGGAGCGTCGAGATTCCCTAGGTGTTGATCGTGACTGTCCCGCCTCTTTCTTGTTAAGGTTCGCCGGTTGGTGTCAGGGTTTGCGAGCCAGCAACTGCTCGCGAACAAGATTCTTCCTCACTTTGCCGACTGATGTTCGCGGCAACATCTCGCAAAATTCGATGCGTTCCGGGATCTTGTGCGGCGCCAGCGATGCCGCGCAATGGGATCGAACTTTCTCCAGCGTCAAGTCTGCTTCGGGTTTCCTGACGATTACGGCGGCGACGGCCTCGTCTCGGGTTGGATCCGGGAGGCCACATACGCAGACATCGGCAACGCCGTCGAGAGAGGCGATCACCGACTCCACTTCCGATGTGGAGATGTTGATTCCCGAGCGCTTGATCATGTCGCCGCTGCGGTCGACAAAGTAAAAGAAACCGTCTTCGTCGTACGTTGCGGTATCTCCGCTGAAAAGCCAGGTCTCGCCGTTCATCTGGCGAATCGTTTTATTGGTCGCGACTTCATCCTTCAAATATCCTTTCATCATCGAGCGTCCCTGAGTGCCCTTTACGATTAATTGCCCGGGAGTGTTTGGCGGAACTTCCTGGCCCGCCTCGTCGACTATTGTTGACTCATAACCCAGAACCGGACGACCCATGGCGCTTAGGCGACGTTCTCCGTACAGAGGACTCATAATCGGCAGCGCGGCAAATTCCGTCATGCCCCAGAGTTGCTGCAAAGGGAGCGCCAAATCTCCGATGCCAGTCTTCGTACTGGCCCGGAGTGAGGTTCTGAGCGTAAGTGACGTTGCGCAGGCGGTGAGCCCGATCAAAGGCTTGTACCGGTTGATTGAGAAGCATCCGCAGAGGAGCCCCAAACAATGCCGCCATGGTGGCCTCGTGCCTTGCTGCCTGTTCAAAAAATCGACTAGCGCTGAAGCGCGGCAGAATCGAAACACTGCAGCCGGCAATCACAGACGGCCATAACGCATGGCATTGGGCTGCGGAATGATAAAGAGGAAGGGCGATGAGATGACGATCATCGTGACGCAGTCCCGTGGCAGAGCGAAAGACTTCGCTGCCATAGATGAAGTTAGCATTCGTCAACATGACGGCTTTTGGTCGAGAAGTTGTACCCGAGGTATAGAGCAGTTGCACGACTTTGTCGGAGCCACCTTCACCACCCGAAACGGTTTGGCTTTGAGACTCCAATTCCGTTTCGTAGCAGCGGTACTTGCCGGGAGAATAGCCGTCTGCAATCACCACGATCGCACGACCTCTGGTCTTTGGCCGCTGCTTCCACACGTTTCGCGATACTTTTCCTGCATGATGACGAGCTTGGTTTCGGAGTGCTCCTGGAAATAGCGAAGCTCATCCCTGCTGCAGGAGGGGCTGGTAGGAAGCACGACAGCTCCCAAATAGGAGGCAGCAAGGATGACCTGCGGATAAGCTGGATGGTTGCTGAGGTGGAGATTGACCACGTCGCCTGCGCGGATGCCGAGTTTTCTCAGCAAGTTTGCGGCCTGATGGACGGTGTTCAGGAACTCGGCGAATGTCCAGCGCGTCAGATTCTCGTCCGACGATTCGAACGTCAGCCAAAGCCGATCTGGCTGCTGGGCAGCGTAGGAACGGAAAATCGAGTACAGCGTGCGATTGCCGACGATGTCCACGGAGGTCCGAGCTAACGCTTTCCCTTTCTCGCCAGAAACTCCGCCATGCGGGTTTGCGCTTCCGGCTTTGCGTAACACTCCCGGAAGGCTTCGGAAGCGGCCTCATCCCACTCGAAGCGGCGCAGCGGAGACATGCGATTCAGCAATCGCTTGGTCTGGGCCACTCCTTCGGGAGGCATGGCTGCAATCCGCTTGGCCAATTGTTCCGCTCGCTCGGCAAGTTGATCGTCAGCGACTGCTTCGTCCACAAGGCCGATTCTTGCTGCTTCCGTTCCAGTCATCGTGTTGCAGGTCGTCAAAATCCATCGAGCCTTCGAGAACCCTACGATCTCTGCGAGACGCCCTACCGACCACGGAGGAGCCCATCCGAGTTCAACCTCGGGCATACCAAGAGAAGCCGTGGCGGACGCAATGCGGAAATCGTGATAAAGGGCGAGGCCCACTCCTCCTCCCAGCACATGGCCGTGGAGCACGGCGATAGTGGGTTGCGGCAAGCGATCGAGCGCAGAAAAAATCTCCGCAAATCGAAGCTCATACCTAGCCGCGTCCGTCGGCGACAAAGGGCGCGAGTTCGCGCAAGTCGCTGCCCGCGCAGAAGGCTCGTCCTGCTCCCCGCGTCACGACCACGCGCACGTCGGAGCGCTCCTCAAGTTCCTGGATGCGCTGGCCGAACAAACCGGCCATCTCTTCATTGATCGCGTTGAGAACTGCAGGCCGCTGCAGCGTTAACCACGCGACACCGTCAGTAACCTGGAAGTCAAGCATTGCCTGACTTCCTCTTGGCATAGGTCCGTTCCAGAAATCGCGGGATGGAATTTGTGATGTAACGCTCGATCGTGCCGCGAGCGATCATTTCCGACTCGTCGTGAGCTTCGACCTTTACCAGCACGCGTTTCCCGTCAATCTGGACGACTTCAGCCCGAGCGCGGACTTTCATCCCCATCGGAGTCGCGGCCAGGTGCTCGATATCAATCTTCGTGCCCAGCGTGCCCTGATCTTTGTCCAGGGTCGGAACAATTACCTGATGGGCTAAAGAGTCCAGAAGCCATACGACGGCAGGCGTCGCGAATACCGGCACGCCCGGGTTGCCAAAGTTTTCTGCGCTATGCTGTGGGCCTGCTACCCATTCGACGTCGAGGATACGTCCGACTTTCAATTCTTCTTTTCCGGCGATATTCGTCATGTTCTGTAGGATCTTCCTCCCTGCTAATCTGGCTGCGACGCCATTGTATTGCCACCAGCAACTTCTTTTGCAAAAGATCGCGCCTTCAAGATGCCACAACCTCTTAACGCCAAGCGCTCATTTCAGAAGCAGGCTGTTCACGAGCCAGCCAGCAGAGTTCGCTGGACTCAACAGGTGTAGCTTCATGCTGCCGCTCACCTTGTTATGTGCAACTCCCTGGTTAGGATCATCGGGACGAATCTCGCGTCCAGTGCCATAATTTTGCCACCACTCACCCCATGCCGTCGCGGCTGCGCCTCCGAACCAATCGTTCACATTTACTTCAATTAAATCCGTATCGACACGAGCGCGGAGATGCTGCGCTCCAACAGCCTCGATGCCGAGCCCGTAGCCGTCTCGGTCGGTCAACGCGGCAAAGACAAAATTGCGTTTTGTGCTGCGAAAGTCGTTAGTGCCAAGCGGCGTATCATCCGCGGCATAACTCTGAGTGGGAGGGACTGTCTGCGGTCCCGGAGCGTGGGCCATAGCGATCCCTTCGTTGCGCCCGATGTGATCGTCGGGATAAACGGTCCATTCTCCATTCCTCCTCCACTGTAATTTGTCACACCAGAGGGGCACGCCGAATTGCAGACCGACTTCACGGGCCCGGACTTCTTTTCCGGTATACGTGAAATCGTAACTCACTCGGATGTCTCCCTGCGACGTGATGCGGAATCGCAAGTCTCCGGCGAAGTCGCGATAGGTTCCTTTTTCGACGACCTCGTAGTCATCTCCCGCACGGTGGATGTCGATGGGCTGAGTCATCCGCCAGGTCTCGAAGATGGGGGACTCCTCCAGTGTGGCATCGATGGGCAGGACGTGAAGCTTAGGAGTCTGGTACAGAACCGAATGGCGGTCGATGAGAGCGCGCCGAATCCTGCCGTTCGCTCCGTCAAAAGCGATCTCAAAATTGTCACCAATAATGCGCTCCATGGGGCCACCGAGCCATGATGGTTCGTGCAGGTAGTGAAGCGGCGCAGACTTGGGCACGACCGGTGGCTGTGCAGTTGCGACGCCGAGTTGCATGCGATGAGGAATTATCAAATTGCCGTGGCGGTCTAAAAAACGAAGCGACAAGGAATCGCCTGGTTTGGTCTGCGGCCCAACGGGCACAGAGAGTTGTCCGGTGGAATGGGGAGGAATGTCGGGGTGCAGCGAGCCATGCTGTTCGCCAACGGACCAGTCCAAAGTCAGCTCCGAGAGATTCGTGAACTCGTACCGATTATCGACTTTGAAGGTGGCTACTTCTCCGGGTTTCCAGGCAGTGAGATTGCGTTCTGGCAGATGGACCGGAGAGAACAGCATCTTGACGTGCCAGAACTCCGGCTTCTTTCGGCGCCATCCGTCCACGATTCCCCAAGGTGCGTCTCCGACGATGCCTCGACCGGGCATGTGGTAGATGCGATCAAGGAAATGAAGCGGGCGTACGATGCTGCCGCGGCCATATTCGGAATCGCGGCCCGGAACCAGAAACGCATCATCGACCCATGCCCAGATGATGCTGGCCTGAACATTCTTGCTGGCTTGCACCGCATCCCAGATCGGAATGAGAGGCTGGATGTAATAGTCGCGCTCTCCGGGGTCGATCCACATCTCGCGTGTATCTCCCCAAAGATCCCCCTGGAACGGCGCCATGCTTTCATCCCACATGATTGGCACCGGTACATTCTCCCGTTCTTTCATGCGTTCCAGGCTGATGGGATTGTGCATGGTGGCGAGCTCGAGCGTGGCGCTTTGTCCGGCGCTGGCCGCGCGGGTAGGGTCGTGCTTCTTGAGGAACTGATGCGCGGCCTCAAAGTCCGGTCCCCACGTGCTTTCGTTGCCGACCGACCAGTAGACGACGCTGGGATGAGAGCGGTCCCGCTCCAGCATCTCCGCTGTACGTTGGACGAATGTGGGCAAGTAACGCAGGTCAGCGCTCTCATCGACCCAGCAAAAAGGGCCTTCTTCTTCGATGTAAAAACCCATCTCGTCCGAGCCGTCGTAGAGGTCTTTGACGGCGGGAAAGGTAGAGGTTCGTATGGCGTCGAGGTTATCGTCTTTCATCATTTGCAAATCGCGGCGAGTCAGTTCCGGGTCGATGGAGCGGCCAGTCAGAGGGTCTGTTTCGTAGTGGTTGACTCCCCTCAGCTTGACCGGAACGCCATTGATCAAAAACTGGGTGCCACGGATTTCAACCTGACGAAATCCAAAACGGCGAGAGACGGTTTCATTGCCATTTGCGCCGGAGAGTTTCGCGCTCAAGGTGTACAGGCGCGGGTGCTCGGCTTCCCAATGCTGGGGATCAGTAATTTGAAAGTCCACTGTTCTTTCCAGCCGAGACCAGGGAGCGAGAGTGACGGGAAGGGCACTGTTGTCAAGCGCGACCTGAAGCCCCTTCGAGTCTTTCAGAATAAATGTAAGATTGCCGCCGTTGATCTCATGGTCAGACTCGTTTTCAAGGGAAAGATCAAGACTGAGAGTCGCATTACGATAGTCGGGGTCAAATGTAGTGCGAATATGAAAACGGCGAACGTGATTTTCGGGCAGGCTGAATAAGCTGACGGGACGGAAGATTCCGGTCAAAGGGAAGTTGGCGTAAAAACTCATGTTGTCCAGGTGAGAGGACAGTGTCTCCTCTCGGACCAAAACCGCCAGCAGGTTGTCGCCGCCAATGTGAGCTGCCTTCGTGATGTCTAACTCGAAAGGGGAGAATCCGCCCTCGTGCGAGCCCACGCGCTGGCCATTCAGCCACACTTCGGCACCGCTGTATACGCCGTCGAATAGCAGCTTGATCCGTCGTCCGTGGAAGTTCGCCGGAATCTGAAAATGACGACGGTAGCCACCCGTCCCCGTGGCGCTATCGAAACCTTCCATGACCCAATGGGAGGGGACCTTGATCAATTTCCAATCTATATCAGAGAAACTGACGTTGTAGAACTCGGGATCGGGATCTGGTTGGAAGCGCCAATCACCGTCGAGATTGAGTGCAGAGGCGCTATCGTCGGGCAAACTCAACCCGGGAGTCAGATCGCCGGCCGGTATTGTTTGTTGTGGAGAATTCCCACTGGGCAAGTTTGCGGTCGCGATGACGTTGCCTTCCAGGCCTACGGGCATCTCTATCTGAAAAATGCCGCCGTCATCCGTTTGAGCGCTGACCTCCCATGACTTCCCGGCTGCCTTGCCGCTGAGATTCACTGGAGCGTTGGCAAAGGGCTGAGTACCAAAAGCGTCGGTGACGATGCCGAAGATGTGATTCAGCAGATCCGATCCCATTGCAATCACCGGCGGATCAATCCGGTCATAGACTTCGATCTCCATCAGGCTGACCGAGCCCGAGAATCCCGACAAGCGCAGGCCGTTTGTCTTCTGAACAGGGAACTGGGTCAGTATCAATCGGGGCAGCAAACGCTGAGAATCACCGACGGATTGCAGTTTATGCCATTGGCCGTTAAAGTCCCGGACTTCCAGATCGACATGGGAGAGTTTGGGGGAGCCTTCTTGCCGGATTACAACTTCCTGAAACTGCAATGCATCTTGCCAGCTCAATTCGACCCAGGTGGCAGCCGGGGACGTTCCGTTTTTTGCCGTCCATTGCGTGTTCGTGATGTTCCCGTCCGTCAAATTCTCGGCTTTGGTTCCTTCCGCTTCGCTGGACGCCGTTGCTCGCGCACCAAGAGCTAGGTTTCCGGTTGCGTTCTGCTGGCCAGCAGACACTCCGGCGAGAAGAACGAATGCCAGCGTTGCACTGAGTATTTTTTCTTGGGACATAGAAGCTCCGCAAGCGTGGCCGTTCAATGCAAAACTCGATCTTGTCTGGAAATCGATACTCTCCAAAAAGACCTGCGAACGATGTGATCGTGATGATTGCCGTGATGCCCAGGAAGCCCGACGGCAAGTCATTATACGAGCCCGGCGCGGGCCGGGATCTGCCGTTCCGGATTGCGGACTCGTTTCTAGAAAGCAGACCGCGAGGGTAGTAGCATGAAACATCGAGTTTCTCCCCACGTCGACGGAGATGTCACTCGACATGGAAGGATGTCGTGACCAATAGCAGAGTTTTGAAGATGTTACGCAATGGAGAATTTGTTCGTGTTGCCGGGATTAACCGCGTCCCCGAGCCATGGTTGGCGGAGGCCGCAGGCAAAATTGGCTTCGATGTGGTGTGGTTCGACTTGGAGCACCGTCCTTATGCCTGTGACGTGGTGAGCGGTCTGGCGTTGGCTTGCCGGGCAACCGGGATTGACCTCATGGTGCGCCTACCCAAAACCGGATATGCCAGTCCGATGCAAGTGCTTGAAATGGGAGCGAACGGCACAATGGTGCCGCATTGCCGGAGCGTCTCCGAAGCCCGGCAGTGGGTCGAATGGACGAAGTTCCCGCCTAGAGGCAAGCGAGGTTTTGATAATGCGGGAGCAGATTGCGACTATGCTTTAGCGAATTCTTTGGATTACATCGCGCACGCGAATCAAGAGACTTTTCTGGTTCTTCAAATTGAAGATCGCGAAGCGGTCGATTGCATCGATGAGATTGTCGACCGTCGAAGGCGTGGATTTGCTGTTTGTCGGACCCGCAGATCTCAGCCTCAGTTACGGCATACCAATGCAGTTTCAACATGCGCTCATCCAGCAGGCCAAAGACAAGGTTGCCAACGCGGCCGCCAAAGCCGGAAAGTGGTGGGGCACAGTAACCGTCACTCCGGAGTCGGCGCAACGAGAACTGGACCGGGGAGCGCGCATGGTCACTTGTTTCGATGATCACTTCGCCCTGGTGAATGGACTGCGCAACGGGTACGAGCGATTTTCCGAGATTGAGATCCGGGAAGAGGCAATCAAGGCCTAAAGGCATTTCACAACCATGAGAGTAAAAAACGTAGATGTCATCATGACCGCCGCTGGATGGCGGAATTTCCTTTTTGTAAAAATCGAAACCGATTCCGGCCTGGTGGGTTGGGGAGAGGGCACGCTAGGGTGGAAAGAGAGCGCGGTGCGCGAGTTGGTTCTCGATTTTGGACGGCGCTACGTGATCGGGCAAAGTCCTTTTGATATCGAAGACCTTTGGTTCAAGCTGTATCAGGTCGAACACAACACCGGCCCAGTGATGTATTCCGCCATGGCTGGAATCGAAATGGCTTTATGGGACATTGTGGGCAAGGCGTGCGGACAGCCCGTTTACAACCTGGTAGGCGGCAAGGTGAGAAGCCGAGTCAAGGCGTATGCCAATGGCTGGTACAGCAATACGAAAGATCTGAAATTACTTGCGGAGAAGGCCAGAGAAGTCGCAGGCCGTGGCTACAAAGCGCTCAAGTTTGATCCATTTGGGCCGGGCGGCCGCGAAATCACTCGTGCGGACCTACGCGAGGCGTGCCGAACCGTGGAAATCGTTCGCAATGAAATCGGAGATGAAGTCGATATTCTGCTGGAGTTTCACGGACGCTTTAGTCCGGTGATGGCTCTGGAAGCGATCCGGGCGATGGTTCCTTATCATCCCGCCTGGTGTGAAGAGCCGATTCCAGCGCACAACAATGAGTCGATGGCCCAGGTAACGGCCGGATCGCCGTTGCGGGTTGCGACCGGAGAGCACATCTATAGCCGCTTCGGATTTCTCGACCTCCTGGAGCGCAAGGGCGCTCACGTTATTCAACCGGATATCACGTACGCCGGGGGATTCCTGGAGACTAAGAAAATTGCGGCTCTGGCCGAAACGTATTACATCAGCGTGGCGCCTCACAGTTGTGACGGACCTCTGAAGTGCATCGCCGGAATTCATCTGGCTGCGAATATTCCTAATTTTATGATCCTGGAAACGTTTGAGGATTACGACGTCTCCTGGCGAGCCGAACTTACTTCTCGAATGCCGGCATTGCGGGACGGATACTACGACGTGCCGACGGCACCCGGCTGGGGAGTTGAGGTGAACGAGCAAGCCGCCGCCGCTCATCCCTATGATCGGGATGCGAAGCTCAACATGTTTTCGAGCGACTGGGAAGAGAAGATGTGCCGCTAATTGGATGACATCGTCGAGTTGGAACCTTAGCTTATCGATTGTGTTGGGGCGGACCTAACAAACTGGGGCGACTATGACCTTATCGCTGGGTGTCATCGATTGGTGTATCTGCCTGATCGTCCTGAGTTTCAGCATTTTCTTTGGCCTCTATCTGGCGATTCGAAAAAAGGCGTCCGTCGATAGCTCTCATTTCTTCCTGGCGGATCGCAGTTTGACGTGGCCGTTGGTGGGCGCGTCCCTATTCGCAACGAATATCGGCGCTGAACATCTTGTTGGACTCTCAGGCGACGCTTACCGCTACGGCTTGTCGGCAGGTACGGTGGAATTGACGACGTGTATTACCGTCGGCTTTGCAGCCGCATTTCTTTACCCGTTCTACATTCGGAATCGCGTATTCACCACACCCGAATTTCTCGAAAAACGCTATCATCCGCGCGGCCCGCGCCCTCTTCTCCGGCCTGATGCTCGTGATCTCGATTACCACCAAAATGGCTTTTCACCTGTATGCGGGCGCCCTCGTTCTACGGGGACTGACGGGATGGAACGTGATGACGGTTGTCTGGATCATGGGTGGTGTGGCGGCCTGCGTGACCATCGTCGGCGGCTTTACGGCCATTGCGTACACGGATTCGATTCAGACCGGCATCATCGTACTGGGGTGCAGCCTGATGGCGCTCACGGGATTGCATCACATCGGCGGTTGGCACAACCTCGCCTTGCGCGTGCCGCAGGCGATGCACGTTGCGAAGCCCTACGACGATCCCAACTATCCTTTCTGGGGAGTCATCCTATCGGCATTTTATGGAGGCATATTTTATTGGGGCGTTGATCAGGTGAACGTGCAACGCGTTCTGGGTGCTCGCGACATTGACCAGGCGCGCTGGGGCGGGATGTTCACCACGCTTCTAAAACTCTTCCCCATTTTTATTTTTGCCCTGCCGGGAGTCGTCGCATTAGCCCTTTTCCCAGGGCGCGAAAGCAAGACTACGTTCGTAACCCTGCTCAACGAACTGCTGCCCACAGGGATTCGTGGCCTCGTCCTCGCTGCCCTGCTCGCTTCTTTGATTGGCTCAACGCTGTCGGTGATGAACTCCGTATCCACCTTGGCGGTGAGAGATTTTGTGGTGCACTTCCGTCCAAAAACCAGCGAGCGTGCTCAGGTATTTCTGGGAAGAATCGTCATCCTTCTAGCTACGCTATGTGGAATTCTGGCTGCTTACGCTATTTACAAGACTCCGGATGGTCTCTACAAATATCTTCAGACCATTTCGATCTACATGATCATGCCGGTTGCGCCGGCAATCATATTCGGAATTCTCAGTAAGCGAGTCACGGCGAAGGGTGCTCTCGCCTCGGTGCTGGTGGGATGTGGATTGGCCGCTCTGTTCGTGACTGATCAGCTCATGGGAGTACAACGCGGTGCAACGTTGTTTCCATGGCTGCATACTAAACTGACGCTGAATTATTCCTACCGCGGCCTGTGGGGAAGCATAGCCTGCGTCTGTGTGTTGTTTGTGGTGTCTTCCTTCACCCGCAAGAGCGATCCGGCCGCTTTGGAGAAACTCACGGTCAGTTGGAGGATGCAGAAGGAAGCCTTCCGCGGGCTCTTGGACTGGAGGCTGCAACTCGCCGCTTTGACGGTCGTCACCGTGCTGATTTACTGGATGCTCTGGTAGGGCTAGAAACTCTTTTCATACCTGAAGATCGCCGCAATGATTGAAGGCGCGACGGATTTGGCGAGACTTGCGGTGCGGCTGAAAGCCGCGCCCTTTCAAATGCCCACCAGAATTCGCATTTTCTGCTGGCCTGTAAAGCGGGCGCCCGTCAAACCAGTCTGACTCGTATTCCGCGAACTTGCGACACGGTACTAAAACCGAAGCTTGTCAAGATACTCGTAACTGACACGCGCGGTTTCCATCGAGTTCTTGGGATTGTCATGCTCGACGAAGTAGTGTTTGATCCCCGCGTGCTCTGAGTTAGCGAAAATCCGCTTCCAGTCAATGATTCCTTTTCCCACGTCCGCCAGAATAGTCATATTCTCTCCGGCGAACCTGCCACCGCGCACGCTGGCAGCGTCTGGAACCTCGTGCACATCTTTTATGTGCACCATGCAAAAGCGTCCCGGATAACGCTCGAAATATTTCACTGGATCCTGCCCGCCGACGGTGATCCAACCCAGATCCATTTCCATCTTCACCAGGTTCGGATCGCAATTCTCCAGCAGAACGTCATACGGCAGTTTTCCGTCCTCGAGCGGAACGAATTCCATCCAATGATTGTGGTATGCGAACTGGATGCCTGCTTTCTTAGCTGTCTCGCCGGCCCGGTTCAGAGTTTCGGAGGCGTGCTTCCAACCATCCGGCTTGTTGCGAACCTCGTCGTCGATCCAGGGATTCACGAGATAAGTGCGGCCGACAATTTTGTTGTCTTCGATAACCTTAGGCCAGTTGGCGCCCAAGCTTTCCCAATCGACGTGGTACGAGGGAGACGTGAGGCCGTGACGCATCAAGGCTTCACGCATTTCTTTCGGATTCGGCTTGTCATGGTCTTTGCCGGACTCGACCTCGCGATAGCCCATCGCGGCGAGTTTGGCGAGGGTGCCGTCGTAGTCCAGCTTTAATGCGTCCCGCACGGTGTAAAGCTGAATGCCGATGGTCTTTATCCGGCGCTGCTCGGCCGCCCATGCGAAATTGCGGCCGACCATGGTAGCGGCGGCCGCGCCTGTCAATGCTCCTAAGAAGGTTCGACGATTCATACTTTATTCTCCTGTACAGAAAGCAACGAGAGTCGATATTGCCGACAGCGAGTTGATAACGGTTTCAGGCACAAGTCAGATTACGATTTGATCTTCCGGGCGGCAGCATCCCACACCGCCGGAGTGCGGTTGAAATATGCGTGGTTTGCCAGGTGGCAGCCAATCGCGGCACGGTTGCCGAACTCCTCGTTCTCGACTGCCTTCTTGCGAGAGCGCACAGATTCGAAAAACCTGGCTTCGTGATCGACCACGTCGTTGTAACCGGGAGGTGCTGCGAAAACTTCCGTTTGCGTGTCGAGTTCGGACTTCAACGGAGCGGTCTCAGGATTGTCGGCGTGCCACTTGTCCAGATAGTCCTTTCGCAACTGGGCAGGCCACCAGGACACGGTGTAGGTGTCAGGCTCAGGGCGGGTGTCCTGCGGGGTGTAGCTTACCGTCGACTCCTTGATGATCAACGTCCCCTTGGTCCCGTAGAACCCGAAGAATTCGCCTTGGTCGTTATTCAAATTGCAGCGCAGCGAGACGCGGAAATTCGGATAGTCGTAGAAAGTCTCGATGAGGTCGGGATAGTCGCGACCATCTTTGTAATGAAACAGGCCGCCCATAGACTGCGCGCGCTCGGGAATGGTGTTGGTTCCGGTGACGAAGTGAATCCCGGAAAGCAGGTGGACGAAAAGATCCCCGGCCAATCCGGAGCCATAGTCCGTAAAACAACGCCAGCGGAAGAACCGGATCGGGTCAAACGGTCGCTTTGGCGCGCCATTAAGGAAGGAGTTCCAATCGACCGTCTGTTCATTGGCGTCCGGCGGAATGGGGCAAACGAAAGCGCCGCCAGGATTATTGCGATCCCAGTAAGCCTGAATAGCGTATACATCGCCGAGTTTGCCGGAATCGTAAATCTCTTTGGCGCGCGCATAAAGAATCGAACTCACGCGCTGGCTTCCGACCTGCGCGATCCGGTTGGCCTTCTGCGCGGCTTCGACCATAGCGAATCCGTCATCCACGGTGTGTGACATAGGCTTTTCGCAGTAGACGTCTTTGCCCGCGGCGCACGCGTCCACGAAGACTCGGCGATGCTGATGGTCATGGGTTGCGATGATGACGGCATCGATATCTTTGCGATCGAGAATCGTCCTGTAGTCGCGCGTCGCCGGGACGTCCTTATTCAATGCTTGTCGCGCTGAAATATGCCGGGAGTCGTAAAGATCGCATACCGCGACACACTCGATTCCCGGCACGTGAAGGGAAGAATGGAGCAGTTCACATCCGCGGACGCCTGTACCGATCGCGGCAAAGCGCACGCGGTCGCTGGGAGCAACGGGCCGAGCCGCGGCTAATAGTTGGTTGGGCTGTAAGACCGTGTATTTCACCGCCGCGCCAGCTACAGCCGCTCCACCGCCAACGCGAAGGAAGTCACGACGAGTCCACGGATTTTGGTTCATGAAAGGGCGACCTCCACCAGGATTGCGGTATGAATGACGGCTTTGAAAATCTGGCTATCTCCAGAACGCGAACATGTTACATCAAGGTGGAGGACGCGATGACACGGTGTCCGTATTCCGGAATGAGTTGTCGATAAGGGTAGTCGCCGCGTTAGGTAGACCACGGGCTGGCTCTAAGATGCGGCGGAGATCGCGGGTCCGCGCTCAAGGGGCTCCCGGGGAGGCGCTAGCAGTCTCGTTACAGTTGAAGCTGCGGCGCGAACGTCAATCTTGATAGCGTTAAGCTTTACATTCATGCGGAGGGCTGGCCCGGAGATGCTGAAGGCGGCGATCACGCGGCCACCGGGATCGAAAATCGGAGCAGCCACGCACGTAACTCCGACCACGTTTTCCTCCAAATCTAAAGCGATACGACGGTCGCGTACTGCCGACAGATGATCTAGAAAGTGCGTACTCTGAGTAATCGTCTTGGGAGTTTTCTTAATGAGTGGGTGTTCGGCGAGAATGGCGCGCGTTCGGGACTCGGGCAGGAACGCCAGAATCGCCTTTCCAAGTGCGGTGCTGTGGACCGGATTGCGATCGCCCGGGAACGCGGCGATCGGCAGAGCACTGGGGCTCTGCACGACGTCGAGATAGGCAATTTGGCCATCGTCGAGAGAGCCCAGGTTTACCGTCTCCGCATATCGAACCGACAAGTTCTGCATGACGGGCTTGGAAAGAGCCTGGAGGTGGCGAAAATGTGCAGGGTGCGCAGCGAGATCATGGAACTTCCGTGTCAAGCGATAGCGGGATCCGATCTCGTCCTTTTCGATATACCCCAACTTTCCAAGCGAATACAGGATGCGATGAATCGTGGTCCGAGAAAACGGCAACCCCTTTGCGATATCCGAAAAGGCTAAGGCCTGGCTCGGTCCCTTTGCTGCGAACACCTCGATTACATCGAAAATCTTGCCCATCACGGCAATGTAGCTCTTATCAGCTTGTTTCAGTGTGGACATCGTCAACTCCAAAGGCGAGTTTTGCCCGCCGATTTCCCCTTCTCGCTATCGTGAGGGGGAGGCATAGTTCACACGAACCGTTACGATCTCAAATGGATGAACTGGTATTGTCAGCTTGCTATCTTTGATCTTAATTTCGTTCCCCTCAGTTGCTTCCATCAAATTTGTTATCGAAGCGGACGCCGCTCCCTCAGGGACGGTGATCTCCGCGTCTCCACTCTTCCCCGCCCACTCAAAGAACCTGAGCAGCAGCCCATCTCCATCTTCAGTTTTCTTCATCGCGGTAAGGACTACATTATCGGCAGCCACGCTTACGTACGACTGATCTGCGCCCATTCTGCCGCTATGTGCTTCAGCCTGTAATGCCTCTAGTTTGTAGTTGAATTCATAGCCGCGCCGGATCGTGAGCGATTGCTTCCAGTCTCCGGAATGCGGGTATAAAGAGTAGCTAAAGTGATGATGTCCCTGATCGGCCTCGGGATCGGGACTCTTTGGGGGACCGAAGCAAAGAGAGGCGCAACACATTTCCTTTGGCGTCATATCCGTACTTGGATTCATTTAGCAGGCTGAAGCCGTGTTGTCCGTCTCCGAGGTCGGCCCAGCGCAGCGCAGGCACTTCGAACCTGGCTGATTCCCAGCTGTTGTTGCGGGTTGTTGGCCGGGTGATCGTCCCGTAAGGAATTTCGTATGTGGCTTCCGGTCCGGACGCCGCGAGAGGGAACGCTGCTTTTAATAAGACGTGAGCTTCGTGCCAGTCGATATCGTTGGTGATGTCGACGCGCTTCAGTTGCGTATAAAGGCTGATGTCCTGAACGAACTTGGAGTTCTGCCAATTCCGGGTTATGCGGATCGTTGCCCTCACGGGTCCTTGCTCGATCAGTTTGACTGACGCAGCTTTGTCCAGTGATGTGACATTCTTCTCGAAGTCGGCGTCGATATTCCATGCGTCGTATTCTTTCGGAGTGTCACGAAACGCGAGCAATTCATTGCCGCAAGCACCGGCGGCAAGCGTTTCAAATTTTGATTCTTTGTCGTACAGGCTGCTAATGCAGCCGCTGTTGGGGTCGATCGTGATTTTCAGGAATGAATTCTCCAGCGTGGTCCCTTTCGCGGTCAGATCCGTTTGCGGTGGATGAGTACCGGGAACGACATGCAAGACTTCGTACCCCATCGCCGGCACATCATCTGCCTTGACGAGCAGACGATAGGTATTGGTCTCTGCCTTGGATGACAGAGTCTGGGCGACGAGAGTCTTACCTTGGGCATCGACTACGGTTACGCCTCTGCTAGCCGCGTCGGGGAGTTGTACATCAAACGTCGCGAGGTCGGTTCGCGGCCAGGCAAGCGAATTCCACACGATGACCGGCACGCCCGAGGAGCCCTTCGTATTGATCTCAGACGATAGGGTGCGCAACGCGCTTGATGTGGCGTCATTCGCGGTCCAGTGAACCACGTCGTAGTCTTGCTGCGCATCTTTATAGATCACGCCAATGCCGGATCCAGCAGCCAAATCGTGGAACTGGTTAAATAAAACCTTCTTCCATGCCTCGTTTAAGCGGGCGGATGGATAGGAGTCACCCCGCAACCAAGCCAAGGCAGAATACTTTTCCGCGTCGAGCAGCCATTCCTCACTCTCGCGCATGTTCTGCTTGTGCTTGGCCTGAGTGGTGAAAACGCCGCGATGAAATTCCAAATAGAGTTCATCATTCCAAACCGGCAATTCGATCTTGCCATCGTGGGCGGAAGGCAACACCGGCTTTTGCGCTGAGATCGACTTGTAATTCCAGACTGGCGACTGCTGTGAGTCCAATTTCGACTCTACTGTCGAAAAGAACTCCTGGGCAGATCCGAAATTCATCTTGGGAAAAAACAGGGCGGGATTCGACGACCATCGGATACCGCGGTCGAGCATGTCTCGCGTAGGTCCACCTCCGTGGTCGCCTTCTCCGAAGAGATGCATAACCTCAGTGAGCCCGGGATTATGAGAAGTCGCCTGGCCGAGATCATTAGCAATGACGACGGGTTCGATGGAGCCGCCGTAGTTACTGGGGAAATAAGTTAACACCCGGCTGCCATCGGGTGATTGCCACCAGAACAAGGTTAATGGCAGCTTGTTGGTGTCGTTCCAACTCATTTTCTGCGTAACGAAATAATCGACTCCGGATTTTTTGTAAATTTGCGGAAGTTGCCAGTTATAGCCGAATGAATCCGGATTCCAGCCGATGCGAACATCGGCGCCATATTTTTGCCGGAAATAGCGTTTCCCGATCAGAAGCTGGCGCACCAGCGATTCGCCATCCGGCATGTTCAGGTCGGGTTCGACCCACATGCCGCCCACGAATTCCCACCGGTTCTCTTTGGCGCGATCGACCGTACGCTGAAAGAGCGGAGGATATTTTTGCTCCATCCATTCGCTGTATTGCGCCGCAGACTGGGCATAGTGCAGTTGCGGATATTCGTCCATCAATTGCAGCGCGGTGCCGAAGGTGCGGCGCACCACATCCACCGTTTCGGTCCAGGGCCATAGCCAAGCGGCATCGATATGTGAATTTCCGGTCAACTGGACGGAAAGGTTCTTGACGGGTTCGCTCATCTGCTCCAAGACGCCATGAGATTTAGCGATCGATCGATCGAAGGCCTGCTGATCGCCGCGGTGCAGAGCATCGATGTCAACCGCGGCAGAGGCGGACTCGATGTGGCTGGTGGTGTCCGCCAGGCTCGGTCCTAGTGCGGGCGCAAATTCAGCAGCGGAGAAGATCTCCTGCCAGAGCGTTTCTGAATTCGGTTGGCCAGAATTTCGGACGATCCGAAGATCTGCACCTTCAAAATGTTTTGGCTCCAGGCTTCGGGTGAGTTTTACCGCAACCAGCACTTTATCGCCAGGTTTTGCGGTATCAAACAGGAGGATCGGTTCCAAATCGTCGCCCATGGCCACTCGCCGGCCGTTGAAGTAGACGATGGACGGACCGAGGCCGTCGGCGTTGACATTGAAGTGGAAGAAAATCTTGGCGCCGCTGATGTCCTGGCCGCCGATATTCTTGGGTACTTCGATTAAGGCACGATACCAAAGCGCGTCCGCAGGACCTTGCGAGGGGGCATTCACCACTTCCCAAGTGGAATCGTCGAGGGCGACCGCTTCACCATGAGGCATGTCGGCGACATGCATTTTCCACTGCGGTTGCGACAACCAGTCCAGCGCAAAAAGTTGCGGAATGACCGCTTGTGCATGAGGAGGAAGCTTTTTCAGTTCTGCGCGTGCCTCTTCTGGAAGTTGATTCTGGGCGAGGAGCGTTGACGAAACGATCAGCATTCCTGCCAAGCGCAAAAGCCAGGTTAGGCCAAGGCGAAGGGATCTCATCGGAAAAGAGCGATATGTCATATCAATCCTCCATCAAGCTGCGGGGCTGCTGGAAGAAAGCCGGTTTTGCAATGCGGACAAGCAGTTCGCGCGAATCAGTGAGTCGAAATATCACGTTCAGAAAGTATCGATGTAGACTGTTTTCCATTGCGTGAAAAATTCGCGAGCGACTTTACCTTGCTCACGACTTCCAGAGGAACTGTCCCCCATGCCGCCGAAGGGAACTTGGAATTCCAAGCCGGCGGTTTCTTGATTCACCTTGACCACTCCGGCGCGAATGCTGCGAACGAAGCGCATGGCACGGTTCAGGTCGTTGGTGAAGATGCTGGCGCTCAATCCAAACGGCGTGTCATTCGCCAATGCCAGCGCTTCTTCCGAGTCCCGCGCTGGGAGCAGCGCGGCAACGGGACCAAAGACCTCCTCGCGAACCAGCGGGCTCTGGGGAGACAATCCGTCAAGAACTACTGGAGGGACGAAATATCCCTTGGCTGCCGTCTGACGCGCTACCCTCTCCAGTCAAGAAATTTGCATTTTCTTTGCGCGCGATATCCAGGTATGAATTGACGGTCTTAAACTGCTGCTCAGAAGAAAGTGGGCCGATTTTCGTGCTGCCATCGAGAGGGTCGCCCATCGTCATTTGTTTGGTCTTGTCGACCAACTTCTGCCGAAACTCATTCCAGATTTTCTGTTCGACGATCACCCGGCTGGTGGCCGTGCACTTCTGGCCGGCGCTGAGGAATGCTCCTCGCGCAATCTGATCGGCGGCTAGATCCAGGTCCGCATCCCCGAGTACGACCGCAGGATTCTTTCCTCCCAACTCGAGTTGCACTTTTTTCCCCAGGGCCACGGCCTTGGCCTGAATGGCGCGTCCAACTTTGTTGGAGCCAGTGAATGTAATTGCATCCACGCCGGAATGAGTCGTGAGGGTGTCACCCACTTCCGAGCCGCGGCCCAGTACGAGATTGATGACGCCGGCCGGTAGTCCCGCATCTACCAGCGCCTGCACTAAATGCATGGCGGTGAGAGGGACAATCTCCGCCGGTTTCCAAACGACGGTGTTTCCATAAGCCAGAGCCGGCGCAATTTTCCACGCTGGAATTGCGATCGGGAAATTCCACGGAGTGATCGCAGCGATCGTGCCGATTGGCTCTCGAACCGCGTAGAGGAGTGTTCTTGCGGAATGGCTCGGGTAAGTCTCTCCGTCGGGCTCCAAGGTCTGGGCGGCGAAGTAGCGCAATATGGCAATGGCTCGGCCCGTTTCGCCGGTCGCCTCAGGCAGGGTCTTGCCCTCTTCCATCGCAAGATCGCGCGCGACTTCCGGAGTGCGTTGTTGCAGGATGTCTGCCGCCTTCCGAAGCATTTCGCCGCGTGCGGGTGCGGGCGTGTTTCTCCAGGCTGGGGCCGCCTCAGTAGCTGCCTGGACCGCTTGCCTCACGATTTTGTCATCGGCTAAAGATACCTGCGCTACCGGGGTGGACGGGTGCGCTGGGTTAACGTCGAGGATCGAAGTGGTCCCTGGGCAAAACTCTCCACGAACAAACGATTGCACCGTACGCATAAGGCTCCCTAGATGAAGGTATGCAAGAGGCGACGTGCGCCTGCCAGACACACCTACCAATGTCTACGTTTCAATTCGATGGGCGATGAATCGTATCGTTTCAAACGAAGGCAATCGATGCATATCCTTCTCACAAAACTTCATTATTCGACGATCTTTGCTGTCCAGTAGTTACTTTTGCGGACATCGACCGTATGTACCGCTTCTGTAATCGCCCACTGTCTGCCATCAGATAGAAAATGGCAGTCCCCACATCCAATCAACGAGTCGAGAAGTTGAATACCGTCACCCGATGAAAGTGTTGTCCAGGCTTCAATTCGGTCGTGGGAAACTCCGGATGGTTCGGCGAGTCGGGGAAATGCTGGGTTTCCAGGCACAGTCCGTAGCGACGTTGGTACGCGATGCCGCCTTTCCCTTTGATGGTGCCATCAAAAAAATTACCCGTGTAGATCTGCACTCCTGGCTGATCGGTGAGGACGCGCATGACCCGTCCGCTACTCGGCTCGTAAACCACGGCTGCTTCTGCCAATTCGCGGCCGCCCGCGTCCAGGACAAAATTCTGATCGTAGCCCCCAGCCACTCGCAACTGCTCATAATCGGAATCAATTCGTTCGCCGATGCGAGTCGACTTTCTAAAGTCCAGCGGCGTACCTTCCACAGACTTCAGCTCGCCGGTGGGAGTCAGATTTGAATCCGCCCAGGTGAATCGCGACGCGCGCAGAGTAAGGTCGTGGTCCAATATGTCGCCCTTGCCTGCTCCCTTGAGATTGAAATAAGTGTGATTCGTGAGATTCAAGATCGTGTCTTTGTCGGTCGTCGCCGAGTAGTCGATCGTTAAAGCGCCCTTACTCATTGTGTAACGCACAACCACAGCGAGATTGCCGGGATATCCTTCTTCTCCATCCTTGCTCAAATAAGAAAGCTCAACGCCGTCGGGGATGAGTTGGCCCTTCCAGACGACTTGATGGAATCCATGTGGTCCGCCATGGAGAGCATTCGGACCATTATTAATCGCGAGCGAATATTGCTTCCCATCCAGACTGAATGTACCCTTCGCAATTCGATTGGCGTAGCGACCCACGATAGGGCCCAGATATGCGGTCCCCTTGTGAGTATTGTTGTTCACATATCCATTTAAGTCGTCGAATCCGAGAACGACATCTTCGGATTTTCCGTTTCGATCCGGCACTTTGAGCGATACCAGGTACCCGCCGTAGTTCGTCACACGTGCTTCGAACGGGCCGTCGGACAAGGTATAGAGATCGATGGGCGTTCCATCCGGTAGCTTGCCAAAAAGATCTTTTTTCACGTTGCTCTTGCCCTCCAACGCCGAGATACAAAACAACACTATCGCTATGGTCAGCGCCTGTTTCCATCCGATATTCATGGACAATTCCTCAGTATGAATACAAAACTCAATTACGAAACTGGCGGCGGACCGGTTGATTTTCGAACCCGCAATTCCGCTTTTAACATCAGCACAGAAGGTTCCGCGGCAGGAGGATCTGTCTCCGATAGCATACGCAGAAGCGTTTGCGCCGCCTGCTGCCCTACTTCGTGTCCTGGCTGTGCGACAACCGTCAATTCGGGGCGGAGTAGAGTGCTCAGATTAAAACCATAGCTATCGGGAGCCGGCTCATCGAATCCGATAATGCTGACCTGCTCTGGGCAACGTACTTGAAGTTCATTCATTGCCCGTAGAAGCCCCAACGTCATCAAGCCATTCGAAGAAACGATTGCTGTGGGGGGCTGGGGCAACTTCAATAGTTCAAGACCGTTCTGATATCCGCTCTCAGGGTGATAATCGCCACGTTTAAAGTACGCCCCGTTCAGAGGCAGATGTGCATCCTCGAGCGCGCGCCGGAAACCCTCCGCCCGGTCGCTGGCCGTGGAAAGGTCCAGACGTCCAGCAATGAACGCCACCGATCGGTGACCTAGTTCGATGAGGTGCTGAGTCGCCCGGTAGGCCGCGTCGACGTTGTCGACCACGACCGCAGCCCCGCGATATCCGGGCGGCACCCGGTCGAAAAGAATGATGGGGGTGCCGGAGCGAAGTTGTGTATCCGCAACGGAGTATAGGTCGGTCGAGGCTAACAGAATACCGTCCACTCGTCGCGAAAGCAGGGCTCTGAGATGAAGTTGCTCCTGCTCCATGTCGTCGTCCGAATTGCATAAGAGCACGGAATATCCGCCACTGCGCGCTGCATCTTCGATTCCGCGCAGCACATCCACAAAGAAGCCGCTCGAGAAATCCGGGACGACTACCCCCAGGGTGGTTGTCTTTTTTACCCGCAGGCTGCGAGCCACGTGATCAGGGTGGAAGTTCAACGCCTTCATGGCATCCTGGACCCTTGCCACGACCACAGGGCGAACGACTTGCTTTCCGTTGACGACTGCGGAAACTGTGGCCACCGACACTCCCGCTAAGCGCGCCACGTCGCGCATGGTATAGGAGCGCTTCTGTGTAACCTTGTCCATACGGTCGTCCATGCTAATCGGCTTGCATCATGAGCGCAACAGAATACGTCGAATCGATTTTTATTGACCGTCAAGAATTGGGCAGGAATGACCCGCGTGGAAGTCTCGATAGAACTCCACAAAATCATCTATTTTCATTGACTTGCAAAGCATCTAAATCCGGCTTTCCGAGCCCCTCTGTCGGTATTTCTCTTGCAGTTGAATCGATTCGATTTTACGAGTAGATTACCCCTGAGACCGAACTCGGGCAATACGATCTCGCTGGCATGGTGATGTGACGAAAGGGAGCCCATCATGGGAAAACAAGTGTTCCTGTTCTGGCCGGGAGATGGCAGAAAGGCACCGAACGATCTCGCAACCGAGAGCATGCAGAGCGCCACGCGCCAACTGGAACTCGCGCTTCGGAAACTTGGCCGCGAACCCCATTTGATTGAGGGATTTATTTCCAAACCTCATGAATCGATCGAAAAGCTCGGCCCGATCGACGATCCCATGATCGGAGTGTGTGTGCACTGGATCTATGCACCTCACACCACGGAGGGAGTGGTCGACAAGCAGAATCCCCTGCTGCTGGCGAGCAATTTCTCTGGTCAATGGCCGGGCCTCGTTGGTCTGCTGAACACGGGCGCCTCTCTAGAGAGTCTGGATCGCCCCTTCTCCCGGATTTGGACCGACTCAAAGGAATGGACTTCGGATGCCGCGTTTATGGAGCGTCTGGCGCAATGGTGCGAGACAGGCAAGATTTGCTATTCAGAGAAAGATCTTTCTTACGACGCTCCTGTTTCCAAGGACGCTGGAGATACTGCGCAAAGGATCGCCGAGCAGATCAGAAAGAGAAGGATCCTGATTCTGATGATGGGCGATACCTCGATGGGGATGATCAACGGATATTTTGGCCCCCGGTTGTTGCATCGATATGGTTTCGCAGAACACAAAATCGATCAGGCGTGGATCATCGATCGCGGGGCAAAAATCGATGCTAAGCGTATCCGCGACGCTTTCCAATTCGTTCAGGATCGGGGCGTGAAATTTCATTGGAACGAAAACGGCGCGGCCGACTTCAACCAGAATGCAACTTGCGAACAACTTCGCGACTACCTTGCCGTGCTCGACCTTATTAAAGAATACAAGGCCGATTGTTTAGGCTGGCAATACCAATTGGGTCTAATTCCGCTGCGCCCGCCTTCTGACTTTTCCGAAGGCCTGTTTAATTCCACATGCCGTCCGGAATCGAACGGCGATACGATCGCTTGCGCAACCGAGGCGGATCAGGGCAATGTGATTCCGATGGAGATGATGAAGCGGTTGCTGAAGAGCAAAGGCCTTCATCAAGCTGTGTTTTTCCATGACGTGCGCTGGGGTGGTGAATGGGAGGGCCGGTTCATCTGGGTGCTGCTCAATTCCGGTTCCAGCGGGGCGTATGCCTTTAACCATAACCCCGATACATTGGATGGGGTGCATTCCTACCGGCAGCCAGCGGCCTACTTTCCAACTCCCGGAGGAACATTCACCGGCGACAGCTTGCCTGGGAACATAACCTGGGCAAGAAGCTATATCCGCGGTGGCGTTTTGTGGATGGATATCGGAAAAGGGGAAGTGGTGAAATTGCCACCTAAAGTGCGCGACGACTGGTGGTCGAGTACGACCCGGGTATGGCCGTTAATGACCGCTGATCTTGGCATGTCGCGAGATACTCTGATGGCTCATTACATGTCCAATCATATCGCCGTAGCGTACGGTGACATTTTTGGCGAGATGGTGGCTTTGTCGAAGGAACTCGGATTCAAGGTGCGAATCATTTCGCAAGCAAACTAGACCGATTTCCCGCATGCTACGCAACGATGGCCGAAAACGAATCGCACATTCTCGACCGGTTGCGCCGTGATCAGCTCATCTCTGGAAGTCAGGTCCTTCTGACCGCCTCTCGGCGGAGGCGTGTCATCTGACGTCTTCCTTGTCGAAAACGAATCGAAGCGATTTGTCGTGAAGCAAGCGCTTCCTCGGCTCAAAGTCGCGGAGATTTGGCAGGCAGACGTTTCTCGCAATCGTTACGAATACGAATTCCTGCGCTATCTCGGTGCGATCGTCCCGGAGGCAGCTCCCAAAGTCTTCGCGCTGGGGAACGACTACTTCACCATGGAGTACCTCGGGACCCGAGTATCGCAACTGGAAGCAGTTATTGATGAGTGGAGATTGTCAACTTCTCCATGCTGCGATGGCCGCGAAAGTCCTGGGTCGTTTGCATCGTTCTTCCTGGGGCGACGCTGACCTCGCGAAACGCTTCGATACGACCCGCAATTTTCATCAACTTCGTACCGATCCTTACTTGATTACTACGGGGGGGAGGCATCCTGATCTTAACCGGTTCTTCGAGCAGGAGGTTGAGAGGTTGGAGAGTACGCGGGAGTGCCTGGTTCATGGAGATTACAGCCCGAAGAACATGCTCATTGGCAACGGACGATTGGTGCTGCTGGACTGCGAGGTGGCATGGTATGGGGATCCATCATTCGACTTGGCATTCCTGATCAATCATTTGCTGCTGAAGGCGCTTTATCATGCGCCGGCGGATAAAGGGTTGGAGAAAATAATCGAGGGATTGCTTGAGGCGTATTATGTCGAGCGCGGAGAGCGGAGCCTCAAAGGAGACTTCGATTCTAGGACGGCAAGATTGCTTCTAATGTTGCTGCTGGCGCGGATCGACGGGAAGTCTCCCGTGGAATATTTGAGCAGCGATTTTAAGAGAGAGTTTGTGAGAGGCTTCGTAAAGTCTCAACTTTTCGCATCCACCATTACGATGGACAAGGTAGTTTCTGGCTGGTTTACGGATCTCCAAGCGAGAATGGGGCAAGAGGCACCGTGAGAATTGCGCAGACCATTGCTTTTCAGATTTTTGACTCCCGAGGCAATCCGACCGTGGAGGCCGAGGTTGTACTCGCGGGTGGAACTCGGGGTCGCGGGCTCGTTCCATCCGGAGCATCCACCGGCGTGCGAGAGGCTCTGGAACTACGGGATGGTGATCGCGCACGATTTCGCGGCCGGTCGGTGTCGCGACGCGATTCAGAATGTGAATGGCGAAATTGCGCGCGCGGTGCAGGGAAAGGATGCGAGTGATCAAGCCGGCATCGACCGCATACTTGTCGAACTCGATGGTACGGCCAACAAAGCGCGACTGGGCGCAAATGCCATTCTTGCCGTATCGATGGCGGTGGCGGATGCAGCGGCGAAAGCTCAGCGGAAAATGCTTTGCGAGTCTCTTACTGCGGAGCCGGGAACCCTGCTGCCTCTGCCTGAAATCCAGATCATCGGAGGCGGTGCACACGCCGAACATCGCACGGATATTCAGGACTTCTTGCTGGTTGCGATTGGGGCTCGAAGCTACCTCGAAAGCCTCGAGATGATCTTTAATGCCTACCAAACCACAAGAGATGTGTTGAAAGAGCGCAATAAATTGTTTGGTATAGCCGACGAGGGTGGCTATTGGCCGGAATTCGATACGAATGAAGAGATTCTGCTACTGCTCGTGGAGGTGATCGAGCGAGCTGGTTATGAGCCGGGGAAAGACGTGGCTATCTCCCTTGACATTGCAGCTAGCGACTTATTCGACCAAGAGAGTGGCCGGTATCGTTTCGCCAGAGAAAACAGGGAATTCAGTTCCGAGCAATTTGCTGAATTGATGGTGGGCTGGTGCAAGAGATATCCGATCATTTCGCTCGAAGACCCGATGTCTGAAACCGATTGGAACGGTTGGAGTCGAATTCACGCCGCGCTGGGCGGGAAAGTTCAGATTGTCGGCGATGACTTGTTCTGTACGAATGTGAACCTCATCCAGCGAGGTATGGACGCGGGAGTTGCGAATGCAGTGCTGATCAAGCCGAATCAGATCGGAACGGTTACCGAGACTCTCGCCGCCATTCGGCTTACCCAGGAAGCTGGATGGCTGCCCATCATCAGCGCCCGCTCCGGCGAAACCGAGGACACGTTCATTAGCCATTTGGCCGTGGCGACCAACGCCGGACAGCTAAAGGTAGGCTCGTTTGCCCGAAGCGAGCGGATGGCAAAGTGGAATGAAGTAATCCGGATCGAAAAGGCGCTGGGTTCACGCTCTCGATTCCTTGGCGGAGAAATTTTCAAGGGGCTCCAATCTGGAACCCCCAAGAATTAACTGCAGTGCGAGACGATTTCGAAATTGCCGAAGACTACTTTCCGGCGTTTCCCGGTCCTCCTACTGGATACAGTCTGGGCAAGCGATCGTCCACCGACGGCATAGGTGGGAAGGCCGCGTGAGGTTCCGTCTGATACCAGTACGCCACTGAGGAGTAATTGTCGGAGCGATGGTTCGCGTGTCCATGCTCGATCGTGGCCTTCAGCGATTTCGTAAACGGAATTGGAGAATCCAGATGGAAGCGATAGACGGACGAGCCGCGTCCCGCCCGTTCCGCGCCGACCACCGGAGCTCCATAGAGTGGATAGGAAAATGGATGTCCTCCAAAATCCCAGGCGCCTAGAAAATAATCTTCCGATCCCGTCCCATTGATTGAAGGCGTTTTTTCTCCGTCAATGAAGAACATGTCGTCGCCCTCGCCCCACCAGTTGTCCTGATTCTGCTGCACTGACATCGTCACTCCTACAAAATGTCCGCGCCCGGTCGCCTCCAACCAAACGTAGTTGTCGGCACCATCCAGATTCTTCTTGTTGTCCACTGCTGGATCGCCGTTGGGTCCCCACTGATTGGTCCAGCCCTTCGCGGGAGCAGCCTGACGATATTGGGCATGGAAATACAAGGTGTCGGACGGAAGCGCCTTTTTATACATCCGGTAATCGATGTTGAAGTAGAAATCGTCAACCGCGCGGCTGCCTTCATTCGTGACGGTCAACCGTGCTGTCTTTTGAAACGGCATCGGGAAAAACGCATTGAGGGCATTATCCGGAGCCACCTGCAATGGCAGAGACTGGTAAAGAACGTAGTCTCCGAGTCCCAAGCCGAAAAAGTCTCCGACAGGAGTTTCTATGCTGGGAGTGGCCTCGCCGTCCCAGTATGCGCGAAGGACGAGTTTCTTGAGGTGATACTTTTCGGGCGACGCGATCGTGAACCAGATGTGGGTGATGAGTCCCGGCCCTGCGTCCTCCAGTAAGGTAAGAGTTTGGCCTGGGGCGATGGGGCGAGAGTCGGCGTTGCCTCCGCTGCGGTCGTAGCTTGAGGAACGTTTTTGAACGTAGTCGTGAGGTGTGGGAAGCCCAGAAAGCCAGGTGCTTCCCGTCTCAGTTTGTGTAACGGCGGGCACGCACAGAGCCAAAACCAAAGCGAGGACTCGAATGAACATTTGTCTCCTTCGTCCAACTCGATTAGGAATAAAATTATCGAAAGTCAAACCGCATCACGCCGCCGGTTTGGTGCCCGTGGCCAGCCTCAATACTTCTTCCTGGCTGGATTCCGCCGTCGTGACAATCCCCGCTTGCCGGCCTTCCTGCAACACGAGAATTCGATCACAGCAGCGCCATAACTCCGGCAGTTCAGAGCTCACCATGATGACGCCCTTGCCCTGCGACGCGAGTTCATCAACGATCGAGTAAATCTGCTCCTTGGCGGCTACGTCGATACCCCTCGTGGCATCGTCGAGAAAAAGCACGACCGGCTCGGCGAGCAGCCAGCGCGTCAAAACAATCTTCTGCTGATTTCCTCCACTCAGGCTAGCGATCCGCACTTCCGGAGAGGATGACACCGCGAGCTTTTTCTGAAATTCCGCAACCTTCTGCTGCTCTTTCCGGAAACGTCCCGCGCCCCAGCGGGCAAGAACTGCGATCGATGCATTCTCTCGCACGGACATCTTGGGGAAAATTCCTTGCCAGCGGCGGTCTTCCGGCAACAGGCACATTCCCGCCGCGATAGCTTGCGCGGGTGATTTCGGAAAATAGGCGTTGCCCCTGAGTTGAATGTCGCCGCTTAGTCGATTACGCAGGCCGAAGAGAGTCGCGCCCAATTCACTGCGGCCGGCGCCGACAAGTCCAGCTACTCCCAGAACTTCGCCGGCCCGAAGTGTGAAACTAATGCCGGATAAAAAGGTCGTGCTCAGGTTCCGCACGTCGAGGACGACATCAGGTCCGTACGCTCGATCCGTTCGCTGGTTGCGATCGAGTTTGCGTCCAACCATCATGGTGATGAGTTCTTCTGAATTCAGGTCAGCGGCGTTCCGCGTGCCCACGAACGTGCCATCGCGGAGAACGGTTACCCGGTCCGAGATTTGTTTCACCTCAGCCATTTTGTGAGAGACATAGACGAACGAAACGCCATCCTTCTTTAACTGCGCAATCAATTCGAATAGGGATTGCACACCATCTTCGGTTAAGGAACTTGTCGGCTCGTCCAGCAGCAATACGCGGGAGTTCAGGCTTAAAGCCCGCGCGATAGCAACGCGCTGGATCTGACCAATGGAAAGACTCCGCAGCAACGCATCCGGCCGAACATCGAGCCTTACTTTGGCAAGAAAGGTGGAGCACCACGCGCCCAGTTCGCGTTTGCGAACGATGATTTGTTCGTGGGCGGCGGGATTCGCTATGGCGATGTTTTCTGCGACGGTGAGATGCGGAAAGAGATCGAGTTCCTGAAAGACGATGCCAATCCCGAGTTCCTGCGCGCGCTGAGGATGGTCGATCGCGACCTTCTCTCCATTGACGAAGAGGTCTCCTTCATCGGCGATGACGACTCCGGCGAAGATTTTGGCCAAAGTGCTTTTGCCAGCGCCGTTTTCTCCCATGAGGGCGTGAACTTCGCCTCTCTCGAGCGAAAAACTGACGTTTCGCAGGGCTTGGGTGCCCTGGAATCTCTTGCTGACATTCCGAGCTTCGAGAACGGGCGGCATTTAAAAAGTCAGTTTCTGATACATCTGGCTCGCGTTTTCGGATGTGATCAACTGAGGCTGCAGGATGTACTGCTTTTCGGGGTGGAAGTTGTGATCATGCAGGATTTGCTCACCGACCTCGACCGCCTTGTCGACGCACAGAGGGTAGTAGAACGTGGCGGCGAGAACTCCCGTCGGCGACCTTCTTGATACCACCCGCAGGACCGCCCAATGCATCCACGCCAATGAAGATCATCTGTTTCTCGCGGCCCAGATCGTGAGCGGCGAGATAGGCCCCTACAGCCATCGGATCATTGTGTCCGTACACGACGTCAATCTCCGGTTGTGCACGGAGAATCTCCTGCATTCGCTCCCGGGCGTTGCTTTGCAGCCAGTCCGCGACCGGCTTCATGGACAATATGAACCCCCGGGTAAGCTTTCAGAACGTCGTGGGCTCCGTTGTAGCGTTCCATCTCAGCCTCCACTCCCAGGAGGCCGCGAATTTCAACTATCTTCCCTTGCGGCTTGCCATACTTCTTACTGAGGCTGTCCACGATGAATTGCCCAGCCATCTTGCCGATCGCAAGATTGTCGGCGCTGATGAAGGTTGTGTAATTGGGCTGGGTAATATCACGCTCCAAGCAGATCACGGGAATGCCCGCTGCCATCGCCTTCCCCATCACCTCCGTGAGCGGAGCGCGCTCGTTGGGAGCGACAATGAGCAGATCCGGTTTCTGGCGAATGAAGGTTTCTATCTGGGCGATCTGCTTGCTGTTGTCCTGTTGCGCATCGGCAATGACGAGCTGCACATCTCCCTTCTCAGCAAACAGCTTGGTCATCAACTGATTCTGCGCAGCGCGATACGGTTCGGCATTGTTGCACTGGCTGAAGGCGACAAAAAAGCGATTGGCCCCTTGCCGCTTCTCCCGGCACGCGGGCAGAAGCAACATCATTCCCAGGATCATTAAACTTATAAATCTCTTCTTCTTCATGCCGATTCCTTCCCGGCCTGTTGCAGCCGCACCGCCGCCAGGATAATGACGGCCTTGATAATCATCTCCAGGTTGTTGTCTACGTTGTTGAGGCGAAGAATATTAGTCAAGAATGCCGATGATCAGTGTTCCGACCACAGTTCCGCCGATCGACCCGCTCCCGCCCATCAGGCTGGTCCCGCCGATAACCACTGCCGCAATGGCCTCCAATTCGTAGGCGACGCCCGCGTTCGGATTCCCCTGGTGATTCTGTGCGGCGTGCAGGATGCCCGAATAGCCGGCAAGCAATCCTGCCATGGTGTAAACCAGGATTTTCATGCGGGTAATCGGAAGGCCCGCATACTGCGCCGCGGTTTCGTTATCGCCGACGGCCCGCACGTATCTCCCAAAAACCGTTTTCGAGAGCAATGCAGCGAAAACAACGGCTAACACGACGTATGATCCGATGACGACCGTCTTTGTCGATAGGGAACTGGCGAAGACAGAAGCCTGGTCGTTTCCAAATCCGATATCGATGTTGGTATTCGAGGTCAGCCAGCGCGCCAGGCCGCGAATGCCGATCATTGTCGCCAGGGTGACAATGAAAGGTTGAATTTTCCACCGTGCAATGATGACGCCGTTCAGTAGCCCAACCAGGCCTCCCCCGAGCAGGGCCACGACCATTGCCAGGGCGATGGCGGAAAATTGCGGCAGCCCGAAGGTGACCCGCGTCAGCATCAACGCAACCAATGACGATGCCAGCGCGAGTACCGGTTCCTACGCTCAGGTCGATGCCTGCGGTCAGAATGACGAACGTCATTCCGAGAGAGAGAATTCCGATCTCCGACACTTGCCGCAGGATATCGGTGATGTTGCCCGGTTCGAGGAATACGAGCCCTCCGCGCGGTGAGTGCGGACTGGCGAGCAGGGCGATGATCAGTACAGCCAAAAGCCCGATTACACTCTTGAGTTGGGAGTACAAGCGTCCGCGCCGCGAGAGAATTTCTGAGGTCCAGATGCCTTGAGGAATAGCGCGCCGGCTCAGGGGTTCGGGGATGGGATCGGTCATCGCGTGTTCTGCGCAAGAGTATTCGCGCCCTGAAAGCTTCGCAAGGGCACACTCTTAACCTCTCCGCCGTAGTCCGTGTTCCAGCGTTGTCGACGTAGGTTCCGGAGGTACTTGCGCCTGCTCGCAGCTCCTCAATCTACTACGTCATTCGAAACGTTTCAAACTAAAAGGCGGGTTTCTGGCGAAATGTTGTTGCTCAAGACTGGCTCCAAGTTCACTCCCTGCAAATGCGGATTATGGAAATCGTAATAACATCGTATTATCAATCGGTTAGACCGTATTCTTGGCGCGGATCTCGACTCGGAAGCTCGGACGATCCTTCTGCTGTTCACCCAGATCCGAGGACAGAATCTATGCCGCCAAGGAACTGTGATATAAACGATCCGACCTGCATCTTGATGGGATAATTTCTTGATCAGGTGCCCGGCGAACGCATAATGCGGAAGTCATGTACCCGGCTCAAAAGTCGACGAGTTTTCTGAGACCCAGGATCGCTTGTGTCGGTGGTTTCCTGGGTAGCGGGAAAACCACCGCAATCATTCAGGCCGCACAGTGCCTGATCGAACGCGGCTTCCGGATTGGGATTATCACGAACGATCAGGGGCATGAACTGGTCGATACCGCGTTGGTGCGCGGCCACGGACTTCTTGCCGAAGAAATTGGAGGCGGTTGCTTCTGCTGCCGGTTTGATCAGTTTGCAATCCATGCCCAGCGGTTGGTAAGGCAACATCGCGTGCAGCTTATCCTCGCCGAGGCCGTGGGCAGTTGCACGGATCTTGTCGCCAGTGTGTATAAACGGCTGCGCCAGTACTATCCCGGGGAGTTTGCTCTTGCACCTCTGACCGTAATGGTAGACCCGCACCGTATCCGCGAAATGTCGAAAGATGGCTCAGGCTTTGACGAGAACATCAAATATCTATTTGGTAAGCAATTGGCTGAGGCGGATCGCGTCCTCTTGAGCAAGTGCGACCTGATCGATGATCAGGAAATCGCGAATTTACGGGAATATCTTCAGAAATTCGGTGTAGATGCCCCTGTGAGCGCCATCAGCGCACGAAACGGGGTGGGTGTGAACGAGTGGGTGGAACAGATTTTGACGGAGCAGGCAGGCGCACGCGAACTGGAACTCGACTACGACCTCTACGGGCAGGCCGAAGCGTCTCTCGGCTGGCTGAATGCCAACGTTGATTTGCGTGCACAGAGCGAGTTTCACGCGACTGATCTGGGCGAAACTCTGCTGGCGAACGTGCAAGAATCCTGCCGAATCGCCCGATGGGCGGTCGCGCACGTGAAGATCATGTTCGTCACGGCGGAAGGCAATGACTGGATTGCGCTCACCGAGAGTGAAGGCCGAGCAGCATGGGGAGGAAGCCGCGAGCTACCGCCGTGCCGCGAAGCTTCCGTGATCGTCAATGCGCGGGTGGCGGCTGATCCTGAACGCCTGCGATTGATGATTGAAGAGTGCGTGCACCAACTGACGGAGAGCCGTGGGATAACAGCTACGGTTAGTCACATAGAGTCGTTCGCACCGCTACCTCCGAAAGCACCCGTGTTCGATGAGTCCAGGAACACTCCTCTCGAGGACTGAAAATGTCGAAAAGCCAGGAAATCAATCGCAGAGAATTCTTAAGCTCCTCCTCCGCCGCAGCCGTGGGTTTCGCTGCACTACGGAATGCACCGGTGGCGGCCGCGCCGCAGGCTTTCCGCTCGCCGGCAGGATCGGTGATTCCTTTCTCCCGTGAGGAGCTATTCGAGCCGAGAACGCAGCGAGTGCTGTCCGGTCAACAACTCTCTGAGGTGGCGTTTCCGCTTGGCGGCATCGGCACCGGAACAGTTTCCTTGGGCGGGAGAGGCCAATTACGCGACTGGGAGATCTTCAATCGCCCGGGCAAGGGCAAGGTACTGCCATTCAGCTTCGTCACATTATGGACACGCGAGGAGGGAAGCGCAGCGACCGTCAAGGTTGTCGAAGCTCCTTTGGGTCCACCTTATCGAGGAGGCGGAGGATTCAATCGAAACTCGGCGGAGGGGCTTCCCCGCTTTAGGGATGCGAAATTCACCGGCACATATCCGTTCGCTCGGATTGCGTTCGAAGATCCCGGTGTTCCTGTGTCGGTTTCACTGGAGGCTTTCAATCCCTTCATTCCCTTGAACGTTGACGATTCGAGTCTGCCGGTCGCCCTCTTCCATTACCACTTGAAATCAAACAGTACCAAGCCTGTGGATGTTGCCCTGGCATTTTCTCTGCTGAACGCGGTTGGCTATGACGGGGTTGCGAATCTGGACGGCACGCGCCACGCGGGTTTTGGAAAGAACATCACACAGCTTCGTCGGGAGCAGGTGGAGACTGGCGACCTTACAGGCCTCGAAATGAGTTCAGCCAAATATGGTCCAGGTGAAACTCAGTTCGGCTCGATGGCGCTCTTGAGCGCGACCTCGCAAGTCACGGCCAGGACGGCGTGGCCGCACGGCGACTGGTGGGATCCGTTTCAGAGATGGTACGACGAATTCGCCGCTGCGGGTGAAATGCACGACACTGAACCCGCCCATCCTTCTGCGGATGGACAGTCAAACTATGCCACGCTGGCACCGCGCCTGCGGTTGCTTCCGGGTGAATCGAAGACGATCACGTTTGTTCTGGCGTGGTATTTCCCCACTCGGGAGAACTATTGGAACGAAGAGAAAGAGGTAAAGGGCCAGAAACTCCGGAACTACTACGGCACGAGGTTTGAGAGCGCATGGGAAGTAGCGCGGCACACCATGACGCGGCTGCCTGAACTGGAAAAGCAAACTCGCGAGTTCGAGCAACTCTTTCTACTCCACAACCCTGCCCGGGCACGTGCTGGAATCAGTTTCCAGCCAGGCGGCGATCCTTCGCACTAATACATGCCTTCTCCTGGAAGGAAAGCAATTCTTCGCATTTGAAGGCTGCGATGACAATGCCGGCTGTTGTCCGATGAACTGTGCGCACGTGTGGAACTACGAGCAGGCGTTAGCGTTTTTGTTTCCAGAACTCGAACGATCGATGCGGCACACGGATTTCACCTACAACATGCGGGACGACAATAGCATGGCATTTCGAACTCTTCTCCCGGTCGGACTTGCCCAGTGGAATTTCCGTCCTGCCGCCGACGGACAGATGGGTTGCATCATGAAGTTGTATCGCGAGTGGCAGATTTCAGGAGATCACGATTTTCTGAAGCAGCATTGGCCCGCGGCCAAGCGCGCTCTCGAATTTGCCTGGACTCATTGGGATGCCGACAAAGACGGTTTGATGGAAGGTCAGCAGCACAACACCTATGACATCGAGTTCTACGGGCCCAATCCCATGATGAGCACTCTCTATCTGGGAGCGTTGCGGGCTGGGGAATTGATGGCTGACGGCGATGGGCGATGAGGCAGCCGTGGCGAGTTACCGCAGCGTTCGCGAAAAGGGAATCCGGAATCTGGAGCAGCTGTGGAACGGCGAGTATTACATCCAGAAAATTCCACCCGCAGACAAAATTCACGCGATGGAGAAATACGCTGAGCCGGACTGGTATGCGAGTGCCGTGCAGGATGGGCAAATCCGTTACCAATTCGGGGAAGGCTGCCTGTCAGACCAGTTGCTGGGAGCGTGGTTTGCCGATACCGTTGGGCTTGACGTCGGCTTGTCCGCGGAACGTTTAAAGAAGGCGCTGGAGTCGATTTATCGCTACAACTTCCGAAACAATTTTTACGATCACCCGAATACCCAGCGAATTTACGCGTTGAACGATGAGAAGGGGCTCGTGTTGTGCAGTTGGCCGAAGGGGGGAAGGCCGAAGTTGCCGTTCGTCTACTCCGACGAAGTCTGGACGGGAATCGAGTTTCAGGTCGCTGCTCACCTGATTCTTCACGGACTCGTCGAGGAGGGACTCGCGATCGTCAAGGGAATTACGGACCGCTATGACGGCTTGCGGCGGAACCCGTGGAACGAGGTGGAGTGTGGTTCGCATTATGCTCGCGCCTTGGCAAGTTGGTCCCTGCTCACGGCGCTTTCGGGCTATCAATACTCCGCGATCGACCAGAGCCTGGCTTTCTCCCCAGTGATCAACGCGGAGGACTTCCGCTGCTTCTTTGCGGCCGGTCCAACTTGGGGAATGTATAGCCAGAAATCGCAGAATGCTTCCCAGATGGTCCGACTCGAAGTGTCGCACGGCAAACTTCCGTTGCGATACGTTACAGTGAACAGCCAATCACGTAACGGGAAGGTCTCGGTTACAAATCTGCATGGGCCGGACAATCAACCGATCAGTGGCATTAAAGTAAGCGTGACCGGAACCGGGGTAAAGCTCGATTTCGGGAAAACAATATCCATTCCCAGTGGAGCGGGAATTGCCTTCGAGTTATCGCGTGCTTAGGAATGACGCGAGGGCCTATCCCTGCGCGAGCAGTCCGCCTTCAACCATCAGGCACGAGCCGGTGATATAGCCTGCGTCTGGCGAGGCCAACATGCGCACTCCACGTGCGATATCTTCTCCCGTCGCAAACCTGCCGAGGGGAATTTTCGCGAGGATCCGCTGCTCATCTTCGGGATGAACCGAAAAGTGATACCGGAGAAGCGGGCTGTCCGTCGCTCCGGGGATGATGCAGTTCACGCGAATTCCGAACGGAGCCAGATCCAAGGCTGCGGCATGCATGAAGGCAACTTGTCCGCCCTTGGTGGCAGCATATCCGGTATAGCCGGGATACGACATGAAGGCGTGCCCGGAAGAGCAGATGATAATGCATCCCGACTTTTGTTTCTTCATGTACTTGCTGGCCACCTTGGAACAAAGAAAAGTTCCGGTAAGGTTGGCTGCGATCATCTGATCCCAATCATCCTTCGTGGTCTCATCGATTGGCTTGTTGATTTGGATTGCTGCATTGGCAAACAGGATATCGACCTTCCCGAACTTCTCAACGGCGGCCGCAAAACTCGCCTCCACTTGGCTCTCAATGCCGATATCGGTCTTCAAATACAACGCGCTGCCGCCCTGTGCCTGGAGTTCGGCCACGGTTTCTGCCCCTGCTTTCTCGTTCCGGTTCAGGATGACGACATGCTCCCCATCTTTCGCAAAGAGTTCGGCGGTTGCCTTGCCAATTCCAGAACTGCCACCCGTTATGACGATGACGCGATCACTCACGTGAGTTCCCCTTTCGAGCGCATACTAGTGAATAGATATGAATAATGACGGCTGAAACTACAGGCGGGCACCGAAGTCTGAGAGCGGGCGGTTGTACTTGGCGAAAACATGCTTGCAACCGGGGCTATCAGCGCCCTTCCAAGAGTACGCCTTCCTTTTGGAGCATGCTATGGATATGCTGCTTGGCTTCTGGCGCCAGCTTGCCGTAAGGGCTCTTGGCGGTGCCAACCGAACGGCCACGCGCAGCCAGGGCGCAACGCAAGCGACCCTCTCGTTCTGTTCCAACACTGAGGCCGCGCCACAGGCGTACCAGCCGCTCATGGATTTTCCTTGCTGCCAGATGCTCCTGACTTTGAAACGCCGCGTTCAGCGCCAGGCAATCATCGGGAAACACGCTGGCCAAGTTGGAAATGAAGCCCTGCGCGCCCAGAACCAGTGCCGCATAGTGCAAGTCCTCTACGCCGGAGTAGACCGGAACCCCCAATCGTGAGGTCAGGAGATCAACTACAACGTGCATATCCGCGGCTTCGAATACGCCGTCGACCAGACGTCTCTCGACCAATCTCCGAATCGGACTGAACGCCCAGGATGCTTCCTGGCAGGCAATCCGCGACCAGCAAGGGGCGATCCGTGAATCCTCGAAGCTGGGCAAACATCTCTTCCAATCCTTCGATTCCTGGCTGCGCCAGATAATGAGGCTGGCCCACGAGAATGGCATCCGCGCCGGCCTCATCCAGAGCCCGGATCATCTCAAAGGCTTCGGGCGAGGCATCGGGAAACACAATGGCGTAAAGAGGTTTTTTAGAGTTGCTCTTGACCGCGCCGCAGAGGAATGAAAGCTCGTCCGGTGTGGCCCCAATTACTCCGCCCAGTACACCACCGAACGAGAGCGCGTTAACTCCGCTCTTATCCAGAGTTCTCACTTCGTCGCGGAGTCGTTCGAGGTCGAATTCTTCAGTGCTGGAGTATGGAACAATGATATCGGCGACTACACCCGGCACTAGCGCTTGCATTCTTCGCACGACTTCCTCTCTGGATATTGTCCCTGGCAGCAGTTTCCGTTTATGTAAAGAGACGCCGCGGCGAGCAAATGCCGGCGTCGCGAATCAAGAATTGCCAGAACTGAAACTATGCTTGCACTACTTGTTCCGTGCCTCCAACAGAGGAGAACTGCTCGCTCAGGAGTCCTCCCGCGCGGAGTGCATCTTCGATGTTGCGGGCTGCCTCTCCCGTTGGCCACACAAAAGGGCGCCTCGGCTTGCCGACCGGATGTCCAGCCAATTTCCTTCCGTATTTCGCTCTTGAACAGAAATCGGGACAATCAACCGTGCGCCACACCGGCGTGAGTCTCTGATGCAGAGCCAATCCCCGCTTGAGGTCGCCCGCCTTGACGGCCTTGAGCATCTCCACAGTTTCGCGAGGAAACATCGCGGACGTTCCGGAAATTGTTCCATCCACTCCTAGAACGAACGAGGGATAGATCATGTCGTCGATGGCCGAGAATATCTTTACCTTCCCGCGCATTTCGGCTAGGAGCGCGGCGAGTGTATGGATGTTGCGACCGCTTTGCTTGATGCCGACGATGGCGGAGTTATCCGCGACAAGTTCTTGCAATGATTCCACGGCTGCTTGTGCCGTTGGCATCACGTTATAAATGAGAAGCGGAATTTGGGCGGCGTCGGTGATGGCGCGGTAGTACTCCGCCAGAACCGAAGTGCTGGCGGACACATGAAAATGTGGTGGGGGAACCTGCAATCCTTGCGCACCTGCCTTGCGCAAGGCATGTGCTAGACGAACCGCTTCTGCAGAGCTGTCTGCGATGATACCGCCAAGCACAGGCAGGGAACCGTCCACAGCTTCGATCACGGTGCGGACAGCTTCCGAGAGTTCGTGCGGCGACATGCCCGCACCCTCGCCCATGCTGCCTCCGACGACCATGCCGGAGACTCCCGCCGCCTTCAGATACTGGGCCTCGCGGGCCAGGCCCGGGAAGTCGATCTCGTCATCCTCAGCGAACGGAGTGAACATGGGCGGCACAACTCCCGCCAGGTCAGCCAAATGGTTCGTAACTCACCCCCATGTAAAAGTCGTTCCAAATTAACACTTGCAAAAGTGCTCTGTCAATAAAACGGAATCAATTCCGCATCGCGGAATCATGCTCAAAGCGCGAGATTCTAAGCAGGATTGTGCCGTGAGTGGGCACTATGGATTCCAACGACGACTGCAACTCACCCAAATCCTTATGGCGCCAAAGGTCGCGAACCAGCCACTCGCCTTGAAGTCCCAACGTTGAGCGCTCAAGTCGCACCGGCGCGCTGTTGCTGCCTCGATTGAACAATGCGATTGCCCTCGAGCCGTCTTCCAGATTCTTCTCCCAGATCTCGATGCCGTCCTTGCGAAGCAGCGGGACAGCCTGTTTTCCGAGCGCATCCTGGTTCACGGCGATCACTTCATCATTGGTGAGCAGTGCTAGTGTGAAGGGATCCAACTTCGTCAGGTCGTTTCCCAGGATCAAGGGAGCATCCAACATGCTCCACAAAGTCATCCACGTGTATTGCTCGTCTTGGGTGAGAGGGGTGGCGGCCATCTTGTCGTTCCACAAAATCTGGCCGAGCAATATGTTGTCAGGATCGTTCCAGCCTCCCGGGCTTGCCCATTTTTCTTTTCCGGCTTCCCCGAACCCATAAGCGGCCATACTCTTCCAGAGAGAACCATCAATGCCGCTGCCCACGTCGTCAGTAGTGCGCCAGTAATTCCCCCCTACCTCGCGTCCCCATTCCCATACATCGCCGAGCCCATATTCGCAGAGATTAAACACGAAATCCCGGTCGAGCGACTTGAGGATGGATCCCATCAGGGCATACGGCTTCTTCAGATCTTCCGGACGGCGGCTTCCCTTCAGTAGCTCGTCGTAAGAGCACAAATCGTATTTCAGAAAGTCGAATCCCCAGGCCGCAAACAGCCGCGCATCCTGCTGCTCATGTCCATAACTGCCCTCAAAGCCTGCGCAGGTTCGGGGACCGGGAGATATATAGATGCCCGCTTTCAACCCTTTACCATGTAAGTAGGTGGTCAATCCGTGCATGTCGGGAAAATTTCGGCTCGTGCGGAGATTTCCGTTGCCGTCTCGTGCCGGGCCGTTGACGGCGGGATCCGTCGACTTGGAATTTATATTCCAGCCATCATCGATGTTGACATAGGAATAGCCATGGTCCGCTAGCCCGGTTGCGACCAGAGCATCCGCTTGAGCCCGAATCAGAGCGTCGCTGACATCCGTATGCGCCATGTACCAGGAACTCCAGCCCATGGGTGGAGTGAGTGCCAGCGTATCGCCAACGACGATGCGAAACTCCCGGGCGTCCTTATCCTGAGAGTTTTTTGCCGTGAGGTGAACAATATACGTACCGCGATCAGGAGCAGTGCCGGAAATGACGCCGCTCTTGGCATCGAGAGTCAGCCCGGCAGGCAGCCCTTCCGCAGAGAATTGGAGAGGCCGCTCTCCGACGACTGGAATTCGATAGAGGAAGGGGTGGTGGGGACGGGCTCCGTAAAGACGAGGCCCGTTGATGCGGACGTGCGAAGCAGGGGGGGCCTGAGTTCGTGCCCGGCTCGGTCTGTGCATATCCAATTGCACCGGTAAGAACGAGCATCACGAATAACGTGACTTGGAGACCGATCTGAAACAAAAGCGGACGCTCATTACGAACGTCCGCTTCGCGTTCTGATCTATGTTCCATCCAGAGCCGGAGCTACAGCTTTACAGTTACCGTCTTAAGCTCGGTGTACTGCTGCAAGCCATACTCGCCCATTTCACGTCCGATGCCGGACTGCTTGAAGCCGCCGAAAGGCGCGCCCGGATCGAATACGTTGTAGCAATTGACCCACACCGTACCCGCCCGGACCTTGTTGGCGATGGCGTGCGCCTTACCGATGTCGCGAGTCCATACCGCCGCCGCCAGACCGTACATCGTCTTATTCGCGCGCTTGACGACGTCATTCAGGTCGTCAAACTTGATGACGCTCATCACCGGGCCGAAAATTTCTTCCTTGGCGATCTTCATGTTGTCCTCAACGTCGACGAAGACCGTGGGTTCAATGAAGTAACCTCGCGGCCCACGCGCTTGCCGCCGACCGCCAGCTTGGCGCCCTCGCGCTTGCCGGCTTCGACGTAGCCCATCACTCTGTCGAACTGGACATCGTCCACTTGCGGACCTTGCTCGGTCTCGGGATCGAAAGGATCGCCCACTTTGCGCTTCTTCGCGCGCTCCACGCTGCGTTCCACAAATTCGTCGTAGCACTTGGCTTCGACGAATACTCGCGATCCGGCGCAACAGGTTTGTCCCTGATTGAAGAACAGGCCGAAGTGAGCTCCTTCGACGGCTTCTTCCATGTTTGCGTCGGCAAACACGATGTTAGGGCTCTTGCCACCAAGCTCGAGGGTCACTCGCTTTAGATTGCTCTTGGCGGCCGCTTCCATGATCAGGTGCCCGACTTCGGTGGATCCGGTGAAGGCCACCTTGTCGACGTCCATGTGTCCGGCGATCGCTGCTCCGGCTGTGGGGCCGTATCCCGGCAGGATGTTGACCACTCCCTCCGGGAACCCAGCTTCCAAAATCAGTTCCCCGACGCGAAGGGCCGTCAGCGGAGTCTGCTCGGCTGGCTTCATCACGACGGAATTGCCGGTCGCAAGCGCGGGGGCCAGCTTCCAGGTCTGCATCAGGATCGGGAAATTCCAGGGGATGATCTGCCCGACCACGCCCGACCGGCTCATGGCGCGTGTAGGTGAAATAGTTGCCGGCCACAGGAACGGTTCTGCCCTGCACCTTGTCCGCCCAGCCGGCGTAGTAGCGATAGGTCGCGACGGTGAGCCCGAGGTCAGCGGCTTTTGCCACGCGATAAGGTTTGCCGTTGTCGGTTGCCTCCAGCATCGCCAGTTCGTCCGGCGTGCTCTTCGATCAGGTCGGCCAGTTTGTTCAGCAAGCGTCCGCGTTCGGCGGCTGACATCCGTGGCCACGGGCCGTTCTCAAAGGCGGTGCGCGCCGCTTTCACGGCCTCATCAACGTCCGCTGCATCCGCTTCGGCGACCTGGCAGATCTCTTCGCCGGTGGCTGGATTGAAAGTCGGGAAAGGTCTTGCCGGAACGGCTGTTCACCCAGCGATTGTTGATCAGAAGTTTGGTTGGACCGACGGCGATCGACGGTTCTTTCGGAAGCGTGGCCATGTGACAACTCCTTTCAAACTCTTAACGGCAACGAACGAATTCGCAAGTGCGACGTGAGTTTAGCACCTCGACAGGCGCTGCAAAGTCTAGCACCGCATCCCCGGAGGTCAATGTTTCGGAATTCATTCCGATATGGCAAAAAAGTCGCCAGACGTTCTATTTCTCTCGAATTGGCGCTGCGGACTTGGTCTGCCTTCGGCCTAACACCGCACCGTTTTGAATGGGCTGGACGACTTCCGAATAGATGGCGAGCCATCCCGGCCGCAGTTCGCGCTGAGGAGGGGCCCAGTTCTTCAGCCGCTCTGCGAGGTCGCTGATCTTGACGTCGATCTTGCGAGCTTGAACGTCGATACGAATCGACGTCTCCCTCGCGGATAACAGCCAGTGGTCCGCCGCAAGCCGCCTCCGGCATCACTTGGCCAACTGTGATTCCCCGGTTGAGTCCCGACAATTCTCCATCCGTGACGACGGCAACCTTATCGCCAAGTCCAGCCCCGACCGAGAGCCGCCATCATGCTGCAGGCGAAAACCGTGCCCGGCCCGCCTACCGGTCCCATCATCCGCAGCACCACCACATCTCCTGGATGGATGCCTCCCTTGCCCAGTTCGCGAAGCGCGACATCTTCGTCTTCAAAGACTCTGGCTGGTCCTTCGAACTCACGCATCGCCCCTGGAATCGCCGAAATCTTCATGATGGCGCCGTCTGGAGCCAGATTGCCCCGCAAGATCACCAAACCAGGCTCCGGTCGGAACGGACGATCGACAGGACGGATGACTTTTTCATCGATAGTGATCGGAGTTTCCAGCACGGTGCCGAGGGTCTGCCCACCGACTGTCATGGCGTCCAATTCCAAGCGGTCACGAAGACGCGCTTGCACCGCACGGGTTCCGCCCGCCGCTTCGAGATCTTCAATACGATCGGGACCATTGGGCTTGATTTGTGTGATCTGCGGAATGTTGAAGCCTAGGCTCTCGAACAAGCCGACTACATCGATATCCAGTTCAGCTTCGGTCGCGATGGCGGACAGATGACGAACAACATTGACGGATGCTCCAATCGCGATCGCCACCCGGATCGCATTGCGCAGTGCGGCGGCCGTAAGGATTTTGCGGGGGTTCAAATCCTTCTCAATAAGATTGATGATCGTGCCGCCTGCAGCCCGGGCAGCATCCATCAACTTCTGGCTTCCGGCACGAATCGGCGTCGTTCCCGCCGCCGCCATCCCTAGCGCCTCGGCCATGATATGCATGGAATTAGCTGTTGCCAAGCCAGCGCATACGCCCGGTCCCTGGATCGCGACTTTCGTCCAGGATTCGAGATCGTCCACGCTCATGCTACCGGTCGAGACAGTTCCTACCGCCTTGTAAACCTCTTCGATGTCGACATCCCGCCCACCGCAGCTTCCACCCAGTTGATAGCCACAAGGGACGACAATCGATGGGATATTCAATCGGGCTGCGGCCATGAGATGCCCCGGCGTTGTCTTGTCGCAGGAAGACAGCAACACCATGCCGTCGAGACAAGCTCCTTCGACCATGACTTCAATATCGTTGACAATTAGGTCTCGGCTAGGCAGAAGGTAACGGGCTTTTTTCCCCGCGGAGGTGATGAAGTCCGAGGGGGCCGCGGTGCGGATCTCGAAGGGTAATCCCCCGTGCTCTTTTATCGATTTCTGCACTTCGCGTGAGATGTCGTCGAGATGGATATAGCAGACTGACAGGGTCGATGAGGAATTCACTACCGCAATTTTTGGCTTGGCGAAGTCCTCCTCGCTCATGCCCATGGCACACCACTGCGACCTCCGCACCGCCCAGCGCGTGCTTCCTCGTTCAAAATTGCTTCGCAGCATTCAGGCCTCTTCCGATGTTTTCAGATGGCGATCGTGCATCCAGTTCGCGACGTCGACGCCCGCCAGTTGTTGTGAGTCGATTCCTTCTTTCAGCATGAGGGCTGACGCGGCACCGGCCCCGTAGCCCATGCCGAAACACTGGGCCGTGACGCGGGCCGAGGCCATCGCCTCATGTTCGGCCGAGAGGCAGCGTCCCGCGACCAGCAGATTCGTCCCGGTCAACGGGATTAGCGTCTCGAAAGGAATGTCATACGTGTCATCTTCCAGATAGGTGATCTTCAAATCGCCCGCGCTATGGCTCTCGATGGGCCAGGCGGAAAAAGTAACGGCTCCGGCAGCCTTGCGTGCTTGCAGCACATCCTCGTTGCTCAGCCGTCTTCTTCCCGACCAGCGAACGGCTCTGGCGAATTCCTACCTGGGTTCCGGTATCAATCAGATAGGAATTCTGAAATCCAGGAATCTTGTCTTTCAAAAAGCGGGAGTACTCGCGAGCCTGAAGGCGGCCTTCCATTTCGGCAAAGCTCATATCGACGCCAGAAATGCCCACCGGAACCGAGCCGTCCGGGTAAGTAATTCGCGTCATGTTGCACAACACTTCATGACCCTTCGGCATGGGAAACAGGTACACATGATGGCGGGGAAGCCGATACGCGCCCGAGCGATCCGCATCAGCGATGTTGTTGCACAGCTCGCCCTGATCCAGATTCATGAATCGAGCCATGTCGACGCCACCCAGACGAAAGATCATGGTTGGAGTCTGCACAACGCCGTCTCTGCCCATGCTCGTACTTGCGCCGACGCTGTGAACCACCTCGGCGTCTCCAGAAGCGTCGACCACTGCGCGAGGCTGAATGGCGCGCAGACCCTCCGGCGCCCGGACGATGAGAGTGCTGACGCGTCCGTCCTCCGAGTATGCGGCGACGAAATTGGTGTGATAGAGAACTCACAATGCCCTCGTCCCTTAGATAGCTATCGGCGACCTCTTTCCACACGAAGCTGTCGTGTGGGACCAGCAAGGTCCTTCCGAAACGAGCAGGCTGTCCGGCTCCGCAGCGATGCGCGAGGCGGTCGTGGAATTCTCCGGCAAATCCGAAGACAATGCGTTCAGGGTGGTCTCCGCTGCTGTAGAGGCCGCAGACTGTCCCGCTAAGTCCGGCGACTGTCGCTCCGCCACAAAATCCGTATTTTTCGATGAGCAAGACCTTCAAGCCGCAACGGGCCGCACCGACAGCGGCTGCAATCCCGGCCGCACCGCCGCCAACTACACACACGTCCGGCCGAGCCACGACGGGGACAGACATTGCGGGGATCGTGAAGGACTCGTTCATTCGAATCGAACGCAGAAGGGAAGCGGGATAGAACTGCTGCTTCGCCGATTGCGGAAATCGTAACAGGCGTAAGAAGGGGCGGTCAATAAATCGGAACGAATTCCGCCAACTTGCTGGATCAGGCGAGACAATAGTTCACCGGGGCAGAATTGTCCGCGCGAAGAGTGCCATTTTGCTTCAAACGCTCGACATGGCCATACATGGCGAACTGCAGAAAGATGTCCGCATCCTTTGGCCACGTCCCGAGCTTCGGGCTGATTTCATGGAGCAAGGTTTTGAGCGTCGCTCCTCGAGTATGTTGCTTTAAGTACTGCACAATATTCTCGTCGACGCGTTCCACGAACTCCCGTGAACTGGAGAGAAATTTCTGCACGTCGTGATGATGGGCCGCCGGCCAGTGCCCGCTGAACAAATGTTCGATTGGTTGGTTCTCGAGGAATGCAATCGTTGCCAGATAGGCGTTCACGGTGTAGTAAGTCGGTCCAAAAGCCGTGCCGCCGGTGACGGTCGGATAGCCGCCAGCCTGGACTGCGTCACTCGTGAAAGCAGCGCGATTCTTCTCGTCGTAGAGCGCCAGATGCCCCTCCGAATGTCCAGGTACGTGCCAAACACGCAGGTTCCAGCCGGGCGCAATCTTCAATACCTGATTCGCCGACAGTCTTTCGTCGATTTTGCAGGTCCGAGGGGAGTAGACCATACCCTCACGGCCAAATCCCAAGCCATGCTCCTTGGCCAGGAAGTTGTATCGGTCCCGATAGAGGGTCTCCGGGTCTTCGATCATCTTTCGATCACCTTCATGACAGGCCAGGAGCGTAGAAGAAGATGCATCTTTAATCGCCGGGAGGCCGCCGTGGTGATCGGAATCGGCGTGCATGGCGATTACCATGCTCAGCCGGGCAGGAGATATCCCGATCTTCTCCATGTACGGGAAAATTGCTTCCTGCGGCGTAGCGATCACTCCGGCATCCAAAAGGACTACGATGTCGCCTACAAAAAGATATTGCTGCAGGACCCGGTCGCCAAAAGGCGACTTGATCTCATAGACATTAGGAAAAATTTGCATAAAGACTTACCCGAGCGGACTGCCCCTCGGTCTCTCGATTTGTGTCAGAAGAATTTGATATTCAGGATCAGATACATCACCAACACAACGACGGCATAGAACTCCGGCGAGTGAAACCAGTTGCCTTGCCTCTCCACTTTTGCCGAACTTGCGTAGGTCAGTCCTTTGATCTTCTCCGGATCAGGAGCCGTGGTCAAAAAGGTCGCGAGAATGGTAACGGTCGTTCCACCCGCGAACGCCCAGACCGAGGTCCAGACATTGGATGCCATCGGCGTCTTGAAGTGAAGATAGCCCAGCCGATAGAGCATGTACTCGCTGAAGGTACAAATCAGGCCTGCCAACAGGCCGTAGAACGCAGCTGTTGCCGAGACTCGCTTCCAAAACATCCCGAGGAGAAACACGATGAAAAACGGAGCGATGGAGAGCGCTCCCAGCAACTGCATATAGTCCATCAGGTTGTCGAATCGGAGCGCGACGTAGGCAGAAAAACAACTCATTACCGTTCCCCACACAGTTGCCCATCGTCCCACTGTCAGGTAGTGCCGGTCAGGCTTACCTTTCACCAGATACGTCTGATAGATGTCGTAGGTGAAAACCGTGTTGAAGGCGGTGACGTTTCCCGCCATCCCCGACATGAAACTAGCAAGCAGTGCCGTCAAGCCCAGGCCCAGCATTCCGCGCCCGTAGTACCGGCCGAGAAGCATGGGAAGCGCCAGATTGTAGTCTTTGGTTACGATCTGAGGAGCAACCACGAGAGCAACCATTCCCAGCAGCGTGACAATCGCGGGGAAGAACATCTTTGGAACCGCCGCCACAATCGGCGTCTTGCGAGCCGACGACAGATCTTTCGCCGCCATGGCGCGCTGCACCAACAGGAAATCTGTGCACCAGTAAGCTGGCGCCGCAGTCAGCCCGATACCAATCACCATCACCCACCAGTCAACTCCCAGCGGGTCGCCGGGGCCACCCATTCCTTTCCAGGTGTGCAAATACTGCTGGGGAAGGCGCGCCACCAAGCCACTCCATCCGCCGACTTCGCGCAGTCCAATAAAAGAGAGGGGAAGGAATCCGAAAATGATCAGGAAGAACTGCAACACTTCGTTCCAGATGGAAGAAGCCAAGCCTCCCCAGAACGTGTACAGCAAGACCACTCCACCAGAAAGTAGAACGCTGGCCGTGAATGGCCATCCCAGCATGCTGTGGAATACCACCGCGAAAGCGAACATGTTGATCCCCGACATCAGGATCGTCACCACTGCGAAGCTCATGGCATTTAGCAGGTGAGCGCGATGGTCAAAGCGCATGCGCAGATATTCCGGCACGCTGCGAATTCCGTTGGAGTAGTAGTACTTCATCATGAACAGGCCGCAAAACACCATGGCGGGAATTGCGCCGGTCCAGTACCAGTGGTTGGTCCGCATCCCATATTTCGCGCCGTTCGCGATGTGCCCCATGATCTCGAGCGATCCCAGGTTCGCGGACATAAATGCGATGCCGGTGATCCAATGGCTGAGGGTCCGGTTGGTGAGAAGGAAATCGGAGGAAGTATGAATTCTGCCCTTGAGGAAGAATCCGACGCCCAAGACGAGGACGAAGTAGGAAGTGATGATCGCAAAGTCCAGAGGACTCAGTTTCATTAACACAGGGTTGGGGCCTCGTCTATTGGTTGAGTTTTAGGCGCTTGGTCGCGTACGGATCACATTCCTCAGACGAATTAAGTTCGACAGCCTTGTACTACGCTTCGGTCGTGATTGCAAGAATTGCGAGGCTGGGCTGGCCTGCGTTCAGTTTGCAGCGCACGCTGCGCACTTTGCCCGCTTTGACCGGGACTGACCACAGCAGGAATTGGTACTTCTCGCGAACGATGTCTTTGGTGTATTCGATGGCCGGTTGCGCATCGGTTGCGACGGGATCAATGCGAGTAGCGTCGTAGATCCGGTTCGCCTGCGCCACCTCGAAGCCGTTGCGAACAGGAATGTCCTGTGATCCGCCACTGGCGCTGATGATGGAATAGACCGCAACCGTTTCGCCCGGATCGTCCACGCAGCGGATAGCCCTGCGGAAAAGTGACCTGTCCGAGAAAGTGCACTTTGGAGCATTGCCGATCAATGGGAATTGTGACTTCCGGGACAGCGGAATTCAGGATCAAAGGTCGTACCGAGCCTTCAACCACCGCCGCACGGAACGAAACCCCGGCGATGTCGACGTCGGGCTTCTGCCAGAGGCGGAAGCGGCTGCCCGTTCTCGTCCACTGTTCGCGGCCCATCTGGGACGACTCCCAGGCTTGTTTCAAACTGGATTCCAGCGCAGTCCAGCCTTCCTTTGCGGATTGACTCTCTGCCAGCGCTTGCAGGTCGACGATCTCGTGTTTGCCTCCCGGAGAAAAGGGAACCGATCGCAGCGGCAGCACGGTGGGTGCTTCTGGAGGCGTGTACGGTGGGATTTCACGCCGTCCGGCGAATAAGCCCGCCAAGCGGGAATAGATCGGCTCTCGGATATTGCGATCTTCCGTCACTGCTCCCGAGAGCAGGATGCCGTTCTTTGTCGCCCAATCTTCGCGCGTGTACTGGCGCATGTCATTCCAGCTCCAGAACACGTGGCCCGCAACATTGCCGGCCTTAGTTTGTTCCAGGAGATCGTCGAAGTCGCGTTCGTACAGAAGGTCTCCGTGCCCTGCATCTTCCCACCCCCACTCGGTAAAAGTGAGAGGTTTGGCGGGCCCAAACTGCTGCGGAAACTTCAGGAACTTGTCTTCCGAGAACTCGTAGGCGTGCCAGTCATAAAAGTCGAGGTCGGCCTCGTCAAAGGTCTTCTTAGCCTTTGGTATGTCACCGTTGATGTGAGCTACGGAGACCGGCCTGAAAATTGGATCGAGTTTATTGCAGAGCTGCTTTGCTTCCTTGAGGTACGAGACCGTAAACTCGCACTCGTTTCCCAGCAGCCAGGCCATGACTGCGGGGGAGTTCCAGTCCCGCCGGATGGTCGTTTCCAGAATGCGCAGCCCGAGGTCGATAAAGGAGCGATCGAATTTGTTGAAGTCCATTCCCCAATAGCCGGGCTCTTCACTGACCAGCAGACCAAGTCTCCTCGGCGAGGTCAATGATTCTGCGATCGTGCGGATAGTGCACCAGGCGGATAAAGTTGCATCCCATCGCCTTGATCATCCGCATGTCTTTCTCTTGCTGGCCCGGCGTAAGAGTGAAACCTTGCCCGGCCCACATGTCGTGGCGGCACACGCCATTCAGTACCAGCCTCTCGCCGTTGAGGAAGAAATCTCGGCCCTGGATCTTGATTTCGCGAAAGCCGGTCCGGCAAGACCAATTGTGCTCTCCGCGATGGCCCCTTGAGTCGGACCTGCAGTTGGTAGAGGTTGGGATCCTGCGGAGACCACAGAACAACCTCGCTCACGTCGAACGCCAGCTCAGCTGTCGCTTGAGCACCGGCAGTCAGCGCAACCTTTGTCCGCGCGCGCCCCACCTCTGAGCGGCCCCATAGAAGGACTAACTCACACTCGGCGTCGCCGGTTTCGTTCGACGCCACAGAAACCTGTGCGGTGCATGCTGCCTTGCTGTAGCCCTCTGCAAAGCGGTACCCGAAGCGAACATTTTCGACGTAGCTGGCGGGACGAATCTCCGCGTAAGCATCCCGAATGATTCCTCCGTAGCTTTCCCACCCTCCTGTCGTGCCGAAGTTTACTTCGTCCTTCCCCAGCCATTCGGCCCAGTTCCGGCGTCGACAATCTCTACTTCTACCGTGTTGCGGCCCTCTTGCGCCTGTTTCGTGCAATCAAATTCATGGGGGACGTACGGAATCGTCGTGCCGAGTTCCTTTCCGTTCAGCGAAACGCGGCCGTGATAGCAAATGCCGTTGAAGTGAAGGATGGCTCTTTCCTGTTTCTCCAATCGCGGCAGCAAGAACTCACGGCGGAGACTGTACATGCCGCCCGGAGCCAGCGAGGAAGGAACATGAACGGTTTCCACCGGCTTGTCATGGACATACCGTTCCCAATCGCCATTCAGATTCACTACTGCGCGGGACGAATTCATTCCTGTGGCCTGCATCATAAGTCCTTTATGTAATGCGCTACGATCTGAACCAATTCTCTAGCGTGCTGCTTTAGCCGTGCCTTCCTCTGCGGTGATTGCGAACAGAGCCAGCGGCGGTTGCTGTCCAACTAACCGGCAGCGGATGCTCGCCAGCGTGGCGCCCTCTACCGGAATCGAATAGAGCAGAACCTGATAGTGCTCTCGGGCTGTTTCCTTCACATACGTGAGTGCCTGCTGCGACTCGGACGTCTGGGGATCGATGCGACCTGCGTCCTGGATGATGTTCGCTTGTGCGACTTCATATCCATTGCGCAGAGGAATTTCTGCGGTGCGTCCACCGGAGTACTGCAAGGTGTAAGCGGCAATCTTGTCGCCGTCTTTGCCGCTGCTGGGAAATCCCCCCGTCAAGGTCACTTGCCCCAGGATGTGCAGCTTCGAGCATCGACGATTAATGGGGATGACTACCTCAGGGTTTTCGGGGGTCACTACGATCGGCCGGACGCGATCGTTGACCACGGGCATCTGGAAGGAAACTCCGCCAATCTGGAGCTGGTTCTTCGTCCAGAGCAGGAAATCTTCGCCGCTCTTCTTCCATTGATTGCGTGCGGTCTGCTCCCAGTAGTGCGCCATGTGGGCCTTCAGGCTGCTCCATGCGGCATCGCCTTTGGGGCCCTCCACCAGCGGCTGGAGGTTAACCATAGTAAACGCCGAACTGCGCGACCATGGCGTCCAGCGCAAGGGAACCATCTCGGGTTCGGTATCAGGAGTTTCGTCGGCGTGCCGTCGCAGCTGGAACAGCCGCGCCAGTTCCAGGTAAACCACGTCGCGAGCCTCGCGCGATTCGGTGACCACGCCCGACTCCAGCACTCCGTTCCGCATTTCGGCGTCGATGCGGCTGTACTGCCGCATGTCTTGCCAGGACCAGAACACGTGTCCCGACAGTTCGCCAGACTCGACCAGATCGATCAGGCGATCAACCTCGTTTTGCATGACGATCTGCGACTGGCCGATCGCCTTGCCGCCCCATTCGGTAAAGGTCAGAGGCTTCGTGGGGCCGTCGTAGTCCGCTTCATCGTTGAACTCTTTCACGTCGTAGGTGTAGGGATGCTGGTCGAAGAAATCCATGCCGGCGCCGACGAACATGTCCCGCGAAGACTTCGCGTTCATCGAGTTCGCGGCAGAAACCAGGCGCTGGATCGGATCCATCGCGTTGCAGCGCTGCTTGCCTTCGTGCAAGACCGCCTCGGTGAGCGTGCATTCATTCGAGAGCAGCCATGCCATGACCGAGGGAGAGTTCCAGTCCCGGCGGATGGTGGCCTCCAGGATCTTGTAGCCAAGTTCGATTTCTCCGCGATCCATCGTGGCGAAATTCATGTTCCAGTAGCCGGGCTCTTCGCTTACCAGCAGCCCGAGTTCGTCGGCTAACTCCACGATGTGGCGGTCATGCGGATAGTGCACCAGGCGCACAAAGTTGCGTGCCCATCATCTTGATCATCCGCATGTCCTGATCCTGCTGGGCGCGGGTGAGCGTGAAGCCTTGCTCCTTCCACATGTCGTGCCGGCAGACGCCGTTCAGAATCAGGCGCTCGCCATTCAGCAGGAACTCGCGGCCCTTGGTGCGAATGTCGCGGAAGCCGGTCCGGCAGGCCCAGGTGTCTTCGCTGTCGGAAGTCTTCAGGCGGGCCTTCAAGGTGTAGAGATTGGGCGTTTCCGGAGACCACAGTGCCGGCCCTGTGAAGTCGGCGGTCAACTCGATCTCGTTGTTACCCGGCTTGAGTTGAACGGTGCGGGCGGTGCTAGCCACTTTTACGTCGCCGCGAGACAGCGTGAACTCAACTTCTGCACTGGAGGAGCCCAGGCTGGAGACGATCACGCGCGGCTGCAACGCGACCGATTGATACCCCTGGCTCAGTTGGTACGCCAGTCGCACATTCTCGACGAAAGCGGCGGGCCGTATCTCCGCCCAGACGTCGCGGATGATGCCGCCGTAGCATTCCCAGCCCGGGTTTACGCCCAGGGCAATCTCATCTTTTCCGGTTCCGTCGGGGAAGGGCACCAGATCGGCGATCTCAAGCTCGATGTCGTTGTTTCCCTCGCGGGCGGTGTCCGTAAATTCGAACTCATAGGGGACGTAGGGCCCGAGGATTCCCATCTGCTTGCCATTTAAGGTCAGCTTGCCGCAATAGGTGATCGCCTCAAAGTGGAGGAAAGCGCGCTCGCCCTTAGCTAACCGGGGGAGGGCAAAAGTGCGCTTCAGGCTGTAAATCCCGCTGGGATGGCGGGAGGAGGGAACCGTGATGACATCCCGAAGCTTGCCGGCTAGGAGGAGGTCCCACGTGCCGTTCAGCGAGACTTGCTTTCGGGAAGAGGAGACTGCGGGCTTGCTTTCACTGCCCAGGGCGGGAATCGAACCCAGCAAAGCCGCGGATGCGCCCAGCGAACCAAGAAAACCACGACGATTCATCATGGAAGGGTACCGAGTATGTATGAATTCAGAAGTTATAAGCCGTGCGTTCGAAACGTTTAATCTCTCGGAGCGCCGGGACCGGCTTTGGACAGCTCAAGCTTTTTGCTTTGCAAGCAGGGAAATCGGAATTCATTCCATGCCGCGACAAGATGAGAGGGTGTCTGGTAATTCGAGAAGACGGGCGGCTTGCGCCGCCCGCCTGTCCCGAATGGTTAGAAGGTGAACTTCAGAGCTGCCTGCATGGTTCTGGGGAGTGCTGGTGGAGCAACCGAACTGTCCAAACGTTGGGTTCGCTCCGCCGCCCCAGTTGTTGTCCATACAACCGAAGGTTTCCCGGTTGAAGGCGTTGAACATCTCCCACCGGAACTGCACTGCGGACGCGTTCCGTCATGGTGAACCACTTCGAGATGCCCAGGTCCCAGTTATTCCAGCCGGGATAGAACATTCCGGTTGGATTCCGTCCGATGTCGCCTTTGGTGCCATGGCGCCGCGAACGAAATCAGCTGGCATTGAGGTATGAGCTGGTATTCCCCGCAAACGCCGGGGCGTTGTGCCAGTCGCTATGACTGACGGAATGCTTGCCCGGAGCATAGTCCGGTCTGGTCTTGGCCTCGATTATCAACAGACGTGTTTTCTGCCCAGAGACGATCCAGGTTGCGTTCCCAGAGTGTGCACTCCAGATACCGCTCAGTTGCCATCCGCCCGCGATCAAGTCAACTGCGCGACCAGCGCTCTTCATGCTTGGAGTCTGGTACACGAAGTTCATGGTGAGCACCTGCGGCACGTCGAGCGAGGAATTGGCCCGATTGCACTTCAAGCAGCGAGGGTCGAAGATACCGCTGGTGAATGCTGTCGTGTTGGTGCTGTACCAGTCGATGGTATGCGAGTAGGTGTAGTTTGCCGTGAACTGCAGTCCGTTGGCGAACTTCCTGTCCAGAGTAAACTCGGCAGCTTGGTAGTTGGCGGTTCCGGGTGAACTGACGATCAGCACCTGGCCGAAATTCGGATTCAGCCGAGTACCGTTGGCGGGATCACCGAGCTCCGAAGAACTGACCGTAGTTTTGATCAGACGCTATGCCCTGGTGGTCGGTTTCGCTCCCACATAGGCAGCCTTCGCCAACCAGTTTGCTGCCGAACAAATGCTCGATGCTGAGGTTCCAGGTGTAGGTTCGCCCGCCGGTGTACTTAGGACTGAAACCGTCCGGAGATATCGGCGTGGTGATCGCCGCGCTCAAGGCGGGACAGTTCCCGGACTGGAAAACGGTGGGAAAGGGTTCTGGCCGCCCAGCGGTGTGTAGACCGACCAGGGTTGGTGAAGGGAATGATCGGAATCGGCGAGCCATTCACGATTGATCCCAGCTGCCGAACTGATACGTTGGACTGAACGGGTGCAAGTCCGATGCGTGGTTGAAGTTGGCATAGTCCATCGGAATCGGCAAACATGCCAATGGCCGCACGAATGGAAGTAGTGTGCCATGCCTTTGGCTGCCAGGCAATAGCCAACCCGAGGATCGAAGAACTTCTTGTAGTCGCTGGGCACGCCGGCACTCGGAACTCCGTAGTCGCCGGGGAAGACCAGTCCGGCCGGCGCGGCGGGATAACGCGTACTTTGTTGGCCGGGGATGTACACCCCGATTCGACCGCCGGTTACCACTGGGGCAATCCAGGGCTCGTAGCGCAATCCCAGGCGATGGTCAGGTTCGGTTTCACCTTGATCTGGTCCGCGACGTAAGGTGCGACCATCCAGGCATGAATCTCGTTGGACTCGCCGCCGCCCTGCAGGTAGTTGCCTACATCGTCCCAGCAGGAAATCAGCGAACGATGAGCCGGTAAATTGACCGTTCGTTCCGCCATTCCAACTGATGATGGGAAGCGCCAGCCAGTCGGTATTCTCATACCAGTACTGCCGCATCACATCCACGCCGGCCACGATCAGGTGTTTGCCTTTGTGAATACTGATCGAGTCCGAGAACCCCTAGGTCCAGCGGTTGATGCCGTTGAAGTTCTGCGCGTTCAGGGAATCGATCCTCTGTCATATCCGCCGCTGACCTGAGAAGCCCTCAATCGAGCACGGGGTTGTGCTGGGATCGGATACGCTGATTAACTGCGAATAACAAATGCCCTTTCCGTTTACTTTCAGGCCGCTGTTGCTGGTGTCGTAAAGGCGACTGTACGAGAAGGTCAAGTTGTTGACCATATGCGGATTGATCGTCCAAGTCCACGTGCCGGCGTAGCTCTGCCAGTGCGCGATCCACGAACGATCGGTGGTGAACAGATCCTGCGACCTGGTCGGCTGGTTGAAGAAATTGAGGAAAGCCCGGCCGCTGATACGGTTGTTGTTGTTGAGGTTGTAATCGGCGCGCACGGTCTCTTCGTTGTAATCGTTGATGTTGGACCAACCACTCCCCGCCAAGCGGCCGTACTGATCGGCGGTGTTGGTGGTCAGTAACTCAGAGGGTTACCGCAGCCGTGTCGAAGGTGTGCGGTAGTCCGAATTCGCATTGCTCGTGGAAAAACATGTTGCGGATGCGCCGCAGCATCTGCTGGTGGAAGTTGAAGCACACCAAACTCGCCGTCAACCCCGCTCGCATTGAGTCTGGTCGAGGATTCCACAATTGATTTGCGACAAATTACCATTACGGTCCATGCACAGCCGGTGCCATCAAAACCGCTTACGCAGTACGCGCCGAAATCGCCACTGCGCATGGCGGTCGTCGGCACGTGGCCGTTGCCGCCAGATAAAGATGCCCTGCCGGGTGCCTTGATAGTTGCCGAAGATGAACAACTTGTCCTTCACGATCGGGCCGCCAATCGAACCGCCAAACTGGTTACGCTTGATGCTGATCCGTGGAGTGGGTGAAGTAATCCGTCGCATTCACCGCGTTGTTGCGGAAAAATTCGAACAGATCGCCATGCCACTGGTTCGTTCCGGACTTGGTGACGATACTGACCACGCCGCCAGGAGTAAAACCATAACGCGGATCAAAGTTGTTGCCGATGACGTTGAATTCCTGAGTCGCATCGGGGTTGGGGAAGGGCGCCGCCAGAGGTGATAGTTGTCCAGGTTGTAAGCGCCATCCAGGAAGTAAACCGTGCTGCCCTGGCGTCCGCCGCTGCTGGAGGCGCCGCTCTCGATCGGGAACGTGGTGTAGCCCTGGTGCTGCCCTACGTCGCTCTGAGAACATCTGTGGTGCCTGGGGTGAGCAAAACCAGGTCGGCGGGATTGCGTCCGTTGAGCGGTAATTCGGTGATCGTCCGCTCGTTGATGACCGTACCCAAAGCTGCCGATTCGGTCTCCACCGCTTGCGCGTTGGCGAGACTTCGACTTTCTCGCTCACTTGACCAACGGTGAGAGTGAAGTTAGCCGCAGCTTGTTGCTCGGCTGTCAGGATTAGACCCGTCTTGACTTGAGTCTTGAAGCCCTTCCTTGGCAGCCTGAACGTTGTAGGTTCCGACCGGCATGTATAAGAACGTGTACCTGCCGGCATCCGTCGATGTCGTCTTGGTGACAACGCCAGTGTCCTTGTTGGTCAGAGTGATGTTCGCACCTGCCAAAAGGGCGCCGGAGTTGTCTTCTACGGTTCCGGAAATATTCGCCTGTCCTTGTTGTCCGAACACATTGGCCGACAGGCCCATAAGCACAATGAAAAGCGCACAGCTCGCCGCACAGGTGCGCATCAGCCAGCCGTTCTTCGTGGAACGCTTCCCGTTCGGCACATCTGGTTTGCTACTCGCAAGCAAACTCACCGTCAGCATTCGCATGTGCATCTCCATTTTTCTTCTTCGCCCCCGCATGTTTTCACGGCAGGTAGAAACCTGCGCGAAGCTCGCGTGTAAAACGAGCGCAGCGTAACAAGGTCTTCTAAACGTTGTCAAGGATTTTAATCACATAAAAGCATTAGGCCCAAAACCCGGTAAACCCCTACAAAATCTTCATGTTTTACATAGATTTACGGGCAATGACCGGTTTTGGAGGGGTCCAATTCGAATCGTTTCGAATTGGGAATATCGTTTTTATGCGCGGCAATTTTGCTCGATTTGCTCGTTTTCCGGAATGGAATCCGTTTTTTGACCTTGGGAATCTGGAGATGGCAGGAGGTCTCGCTGAGGGTGTACGAGAATCATTGGCAGGGGTGGACGCGTGGAGTCAGGAGTCTCTTGCCTGAATCGGGAACTAACCGATCACTCCGTGGTCACCGGAACGGACGTTTTCTCCACGAACTCGCGCGATCGATCCGGCGAGCCCAGAAGTAGCGAGATGGTCTGCACCGCCTCAAGGATGGCGGTTTTGACGGCGGGAAGATTTTGCGACATGCGAACGGCGGGGCCAGAAACGCTCATGGCGGCGATCGGTTGTTGGCCGCTGGCGAAGATTGGCCCTCCGGTGCAGATGATCCCTTGCGAATTTTCTTCGTTGTCCTCCGCCACGCCCTCGGCGCGAACGCGCGCCAACTCTTCCTCGAAGCCCTGGCGCGTAACGATCGTGGTCGGCGTCAATGGCGGCATTCCATGGCGCATGAGTTGCTTCTCCAGTTCCTCGGCGGAAAGATAGGCAGCAAAACATTTCCCTACGGAGGTGGAGTGAAGAAAAGAGAATCCACCGACGGAAGCCGCGACCCGATGGGGTTTCGGGCTCTCCGCCACTGCAATGTAGATCGCGCCGCCCAGCTTCGGCACCGCCAGATTGACGGACTCGCCAAAGCTCAGAAGCAAGCCGCTGCATCAGAGGGCGCGCCAGCACGGTCAACCGCTGGTAGGGCAGCGGCATTGGTGCCCAGTTCGAAAAATTTCCCGGAAAGCGCGTAGATGCCGGAGTCAGGATCCTGCTCGACGAACCCGAGCTTGCCCATCGAATAAAGCAGCCGAAAGACCGTGGTCTTGGGAAGCCCGCAGATCTGCGTGATCTCTTCCAACGGCACGCCTGATTTGGGTTGCTGGCTGAGAGCCTCCAATACCGCAAACACTCGTTGCGTAACGGCAATGAAATTCTTGTCGTGATGACTCTTCCGGGGTTTCGCTGTCTTTTTCGTCATAGGATCCTGCGGCGTAATCTTGGGCCCTATTTTAACTCCTGTTACGCAAGTTCCAACGAGTAATCGAATACGAAAGACTTCCCTTTGTTCAGAAGCTTGGAGCCAAATTCAGTGGCCGCTTCCGCTCGCTGACCTGGAACTCTCAAGGGTCACGGTGATCATCGGCACGTTGTGTCCCTGAATTCTGACCACCCGCGCGGACCCGGCTGCATCAGCTTCGCGATAGCGAGCCTCCAATGTCACCGATTCACCGCCGAACACGGTGACATAGTTGTCGCTCCATGTGACTGGGAGGATTTCGTCCCCTTCGGCACTGTTGACGATTTCAGCCCGCACAAAAAATGCGGGAGCACTCGATCTCATTCTTGAGAGTCACAGTCGCTGTCAGCCATCCGTCGGCCTGCTTTGTGTTCGCCGTTACAGACAGCTTCCCGGTCTTCATGCTGTTTAGGGCTGTGAAATCGGCCCATCGGGTCAGCGTGGCATCGAAGGCGTTTTCCTTTTCAGGAGGACCTAGCTCGTCGTCCGTGTTGGAACTCCAATAGACATTTTCTGCGATTACGGGCCCGTCTTTCACCCTCAGTTGGCAGCGCACAAAAAACACCGGCCCCAACTCTTTCACGCGGGGAATCTCGATTGCAGCAACAGAAGAGTTCGCCGGCACGTTCACCTTGGCTGCTTTGGTTGAGAACTTTACCGTGCCGTCCAGGTCCAGCAACGCGACCGAAGCCTGTAAATCGGACAACGGATTCAGAGTCTGATTCACGACGAAAATCTTTGCCTTCGTACGATCTCCGCTGGCGTAATAGTCGTACACAACATTGATCGACCTGAGCCCTTTCTTCGCGCCGAAGTAGGCTCCGCCCGGCTTCAGGTAGTAGTCGATGATGTGCCCAAAGAACGACGGCCAGTGGCTGTTCAGCATCCAGTACAGCGTCATCTTGTGGTCGTCCCAGCCATTGGCGGCAAAGGCTTCAAACTGGGCCCGCGTGTTTTCGTAATGGGCGAGCTGCGCCTTCTCGGCAGAATTCTGCAGCGTCCGTTGGAAGGACCGTAGCGCTTCTCAACCACCAGCGCCGCATTGGCCAGAGTGGTGTTTCCGCTCGGTGGACCCGGCGTGGTAGTACCACCAGTCATTGATCGGCCAGAGCTTGTCCGCGGGAATGAATTTCTTCAGGCTCTCGTACGGCGGGATGCTTTCGTTATCGCCCTGCTCCGCGCAGGAGCCGTTCGAGTCCCTGATAGCGGCCGCTGAACCAGTACGATGGCGGCCGCCAACTGTAGGGCCCTGCATGCGAATGCCGTCCCACACGTTCTTGCCGTTTGAATCCTTGTTGAAAGTCGAAACCGTATCGACCACCGCATTCTGCCAGTGCAGATCATGAGAATCTGGTGATATTCCTTGCGGACTTCCACCGGAGGCAGGCCATCGCTGCCGCTGGCCCAGATGAATACGGAGGCATGCGAGCGCAGCATCCGGATCTGCGCGCGCAGACTCTCGCGGGCGACGCGATGATCTTCCGCGTCCCACTGGTTCCACTTCTCCCACTGGTTGCAGCACATCCATCCCAGCATCACCGGAATGCCTTCCTCGTCGGCGAGTTCGATGATGTGCTCGCTGGAAATTTTCGATTCCCAGCGCAGCAGGTTCAGCCCCATGTCTTTCACGTAGCGGAGAATCGTTGCTTCGCGATCCTCGTCGTACTTGAAAAGCAGGTCGGGCTCGTAGTCGGCGCCGCGCACCAGAAAATCGATGCCATTGACCTTGAGATAGAAATTGCCGCCTCCTGCCGAGTTGAGGAAATCGGTTGTCGGCATCGCGGTGCTGCGTGATCTTGCGAATTCCGAACTGGATCTCGGCGGAATCGGACGTGGTCTCTCCGATTTTGAATTCCAGCTTCAGGTCGGTACAGGTTTGCCGGACCCAACTGATAGGGCCACCACAAGTCAGGGTTCACAACGGAGAGCTGCTTAAACTGTTCGGGAGTAAATATAACTTCGCGACTCTCGCCGGCTGCGAGCGTGACACGTCTGCTCGATACGAATCGGATTCTTGCCTTCCCGGGATATCTCTCCAGTGAGGACGCCTTCGACGCGTGTGTCGGTGGCATTTCTCAATTCGCTATACACCGTCAATGATGCCGGAGACGTTTGCGGGAGCGGAAGATCCGACTTCACATACGGGTCACGAATTTCCACTTCGTCTGTATTGCGCAGGTAGACCTGTTTCCACACACCGGCGTTGCGATCGGGCACATAGGAGATGCCAATCTGCTGGTCGGGCAACCGGAAGCCGAGATACTTGGAGTTGATCCAGTCGAACCACGCGTCGGCCAACTCAACTCCATCGATGTCTTCGAAGGCCTGCTCAGGAGTAACTTTCACCGCGAGTACGTTCTCAGCCCCTGGTTTCACTTTCCCGGTGACATTGAATTCGAATGCGTTGTACATCCCGGCGACTTCGCGATTATTCGGCGATGCGCTCGCCGTTCAGCCAGATTTCCGCCCGGTAATTGATGCCCTTGAATACGAGCCAGTGAACCTTATGGTCTGCGGGCACGGTGAACACGGTGCGATACCACCAATCCTGACGAAACAGATCCTTCGGAACGGTCTCGGTCAGGTTCTTGCCGAAGTAGAGATTCGGATAAACGCCATCCTCCTGCAGAATTTCCAGCACCGTCGCCGGCATGGCATGAATTTCGTACCAGCTGGAAGCATCGTAGGAAGATTGCGAGATGAGGCTGCCGTCTTGCACGACATTCCAAGCCGACGCCAGCCGCCAGCCATTCTTGAGTTCGGTGGTGCCTGGGGAAAGGGGAACCGCTACAGCTTGGGCAGAAAGAATTAGAAGAACAGCAATCTTCCACAGCAGGGGAAATCTTGTCGATCGCATGTGCGGGCTCCTGAAGAAGATTCCAGATTTCAAAGTTTTAAAAGAATGTCGAACAGCTAGCCGGATGCTATTTCTGGCCGCGTAGTTCAAAACTGTGCTTCTCGCTACCCGCCCCGAACTCGATGACGGTCATTTCATCTTTCACTGCCCCGCGGTTTTTGCCATCCACCCACACTTGTGCAGACTGCAAACCCGGACGCAACCAATCGGCGATATTCAGATTCCAGCTCGAGGGCTTGGAGATTAAAGCCCGGCAGTAGTGCGGGTCATACTGCACAGTCAGAGTTGGTCCTTGAACCGTCATGCCGGAAGCGTTTCGTATATCTGCATGCTGATAGCCGATGTATTCATCGAGTCCGGTGAATAAATATCCGGGATAGCGATCAAAAACTTTGGCGAATCCCTCCGGATCATGGGCAATGCCGCGGTCATGTCCATCGGGAGGTGCGGGCAGCAGCAGGGGCACATCGTCGGTTCCTCCGAAGTCGGCGTTTGAGTCCGCACGGCCTTCCACGGCCAAGTCTTTTCCCAGGTAGCCGCCGTAGTATCCGTAGCCGGCTTCGGCCGCCAAACGCCACGTATTGTTGTCGGGACTGCGCGAGACTCCATTCCCCCCAGTCGAAAACTCCAGGGGAAACTGCCCAAATTCTGCCTGAATCCATTCTGCCGACTGCTGCATGTGGAACTTCGCTTCGGCTGCCGTGATCTCGCGCCCTCGTCGCACGTCATAAAATTCGCGATACCACCCGACTTCAGCGCGCTCGTCCATGAGCGGCGATCCCCACCATGGTCCCGGGGGCGAAGTCAGGTCCGGCTGCATATGAGTCCAGCCATGGCTCTCGATTTGAAGTACACCGAGCGCGACTCCCTCATCGAGCCCCTTTTTCGTCGAAACGTAATCTTGTTTGGTTCCAAAGCTGTCGGTGAATTGCTGCTTCCATGTCGGCACGACGCGACGCTGCGTGTCGTCGACGAAACCCGGAACGATATTGAGAGACAGCACCGCATGATGCGCCTGTAAGTGGTTCAATCATCGAATGCCGGATCTGTTCCTGAGTTAATGCCGGGTAATGCCAGTGCTCGAGCCACGCATTCTGCGCATTGCCCATGTCATCCATCGTGAGGATGATTGTCTTCGTCCACGATTTCGTCAGCGAGTATCCAATCGCTTCCGTGACAGCGCGGCGCACAGCAGTGCGCAGAGGTTGATAGAGAAGCATCTGGTCGATGTCGCCGCCGATCCAAATGCCCCGGGTATCGTCGGAGATTTCCCTCTCCGTGACTTGCGGGATCCGACCCGCTTCAGCCAGGACCTTGGCAGTGGTCGCTTCGACCTGGACGCGCCGCATCGAGATCACTTCGGGGCCCTGCTGGCGAAGATCCGCTGGCAGACCACGCAAGACGAACGAATTCCCGGTGACCATGGGACGCGCGCTATTCATATGTTCGTTTTTGTAGCGGATCCCTAACAATTCCTGGATTTTGGGCTGCTGGATTCGATCTCCGATTGCGATTAAGGATGTGTGCAACTTCTCCACCGCATCGGCCACGACCGCCTGATCTGCGTCTCCGATCTTGTCGTCAGGAACGTCCCACAGGATCGCACCGTAGCGCGCGTGTCCGGAAAAATCCGTGAAGCGATTCGGGTCCATCGAACTTTGGTCGAGCCGGAGAATGTCGAAGGGAATTCCCCACGACTTGAACATCGTGACAATCGTCTGGAACTCTCCGCCCCCACTCACCAGAAAGCTGCGTGGATCTTTCCATTGATCGGAAATCACAACCAAAACACGGTACGGCTTCAACTGAGCCAGAGACATCTGCGGAATTATCACCATCAACAGCAATAAAAACTTAATAGTCCTGCGAGCCATGGCACGCGCCCCTTCACTGGAATGAACTGTTCGGCCCTATAGTACGCCGGGCGTCCAAAATCATTCCGCTATACGGGCGAGCTTTCTCAGGTCTATAGTTTGCAGTTCGTTGTGAGTCGCAGGAGACGCGCTCGAAGGAGACAACTGATCATGCGTGTTTCGAATCTGCAAATTCGTCCATTCTTACTCCGTTCCGCAATTCTCATTTTGACCTTAACGGTATTTTTCTCCTCCCCTGCGGCGGCCCAGCAGCGCATCTCGCTCAATGGATATTGGGAGCGCTGGATCGCCGGCCAACTGTACGACACGGTGGTCGTGCCCTCCTCGTACCGCCCGGTGGGAACGGCAGTTCTTGTCCGCGTCGCAGATTTCCCGCAGCTCAATGCAGGACAAAGACTGTTGCTGCGATTCGAAGGAATCGCTGGGAACGGAACCCTGCGCGTGAATGGCAAACAGATCGGAGTGCTTGCTCCCTATACCCCGCACAGTTTTGACATTACAGAGAACGCGAAGGCCGGACCAAACAGGATTGGAATGGAACTTGTAGATTGGCAGGCTCCGCTAGGACTTGGGCCAGCGGCTGCATGGGAAAATTCCGGAGGCATTATCTACGATGCGTACGCTGAAGTGCGGACCGATCCCTACATTGAAAACGCGCGACTGTCCTATCGTCTCTCTCCCGATTTCACCAGCGCGGATTGCACCCTCGACGTTTTCGTTCGCGCCACCGGCCCTCAGGACCTCCAGATAACCTCCGACTTGCTGCAAGAGAAAAAACGCTTCGTACACATGCAGCAAGAAGCAAAAGTGAACGCGGGACTGACAGTGACCACGCTGCACTGGACCCTCAATTCCATTCATTTGTGGTCTCCGGAAGATCCATCGCTCTACCAACTCTCGGTGAAACTGAATTCGCAGAAGGGTGAAGACGCATTCAGTGCCGAAACCGGCTTCCGCAGCCTGGTTGTGCAAGGAAATAAGTTCTTGCTCAACGGCCATCCGTTTGTGTTCAAGGGAGTCGCACGCCACGGTCTGTGGGCAGATCAGGGCTACACGCTGACCCCGGCGCAGATCGAGCAAGATTTCCGCATGATCAAGTCCATGGGAGCAAATTCCGTGAGGCTGGTCCACTATCCCCACGCTCCTCATGAGATTGAAGTCGCAGCTCGTGTCGGACTCCTGGTCACTCAGGAATCCGGGCTCACGTGGATCGATTTCCGTCACGCGCCTCCGTCGACGCTGCAAACAGGAATCAACATTCTTGAGCGAGTGGTACAGCGGGACTGGAACAATCCCGCATTCTTCGCCATCTTGCTGGCGAACGAGAGCACGCCCACCCTCGAGGTCATGAAGGAAGCGCGGCAAAGGATCAAAGCTCTCGAGCCAAGCATCCTCATGTCCACTCCGGGGCCGTCCGCTTCGGACAACACGATCGCATCGGTCCGGAAGTTGTTTGACGACGCCGATTTCGATTTCTATAGCGCCCATCCCTACACTTATACCGAAGCGCATTTTGCGGAAGTCCTCGACGGTTTCGGAAATGCGAAGCCCATGCTCTTCACTGAATGGGGCGGCCCGGTCGGAAAGGTTCCCCGGCTTCTAGACCGCGAGGTGCGCGCGCTAGGCACTCTGATTCAGCAGGGCCGTCTCTCCGGTACTTATTTCTGGGAGTGGGCGGACATGATGCAGTACCAGCGGGAAGATATCTCGATGGATGGGCCAATCCTTGCCGAGGGAGTCGTCACGCAAGATCGTGAAGTCCGTCACGACGTGTTCTCTCGTCTTGCGGAACTCTATCGCTACGACATCGGTGAACCGGCCGCCACGCCTCGCATGCCTGTCTTGCTGCCTTCAACCCGCCTCACAGCCAGCGCAAGCAGTTCGTTTGCCTCGATTCCCCTACAGTCGGTGGTTGCGAATCAAACGGACGATTGGAAAGCACTCCAGTCGGCTAACGCGAGCTTCTGGAAAGAGAACGCGGCAGACTATTCTCGAAAGACCGGCGGTGACTTCTGGACATGGGATGCTGCAACACTGCACGTAGGCCCGGTTCCGTTTGAAACGCCCCAACTCGATGGCCACACACGACCGGTAGTGGTCATGACCGGAAAGAGCGTGGACGTTCCGGTTCACGCTGAAGCCGACCGTTTACATTTCCTTGGAAACGTGACTGTTCCTGACGGCTATCCCACGCGAGGCGAGGTCGGCGCCGAAATCGGGACGTACACCATCCACTACTCAGATCGAACGAAACAGGAGGTCCCGCTTCGCTGGGGCCTGGAGGTCACGCGTTCCAACGTGGTGTCTTCTTCAACTCTTCTGAATCCCGTGGCGCTGCTAAGTAGTTCCGTAATCGCATACACCAGAGACAAAAGTTACGAGGACCATCGCACCTACGTGTTCACGCTGCCTGTGAAACGCAAAATGATCGATCGCGTCGTGATTGCACTGAAGCCGCTGCCTGCCGACCGCCCGTTGATCAGTTTGCCGAACCAGACCGGCTCCGGCTACGCGGCCGGTGAAACAGCTCTGCTCCTGTTCGCAATTACTGCCGAACGTCTTTGAGAACTGGGCACTCGGCAAATTGCCGCCTATTTTTTGTAGGTGCGTTCGACTTTGTTCCGAGAATTGACAACGGTAAACGTGCCATCGGACTCTGCCGTGACTTTCACAAAATGGCCGTCGGCTTCGCCGTCCAGATTCGCGATGAAATCCTTCGCAACATTGTGGTCTGCCCCCGAAGCCGCGCTGTAGTGCAGTTGCCAGAGATTCTGCAGTCCCGGAGAGTCGTGGACGGTTTGCCACGCCTTCGGGTCATTGCCCTTTCTGAGCGCCATTCTCCATGACCGCTGCTCGAGGATGGAGCGCGTCTACTAAGGATTTTGAATTCGAGAGTCCCATCCCGTGATGGCTCACCAGAAACAGATCCGCAGTTCCCACGAGATTGTCCGGACACACCAGATTCAGTTCCTGATCTTTTGTGAGGTCTCCCAGATCGACGAATCGGAAGTCGCCGAAGGTCACAAGTATGCCCATAGATGCTGCATTCTCGCTATGATCAGCAGGCCACTTGGGCTCGGACGCGCAATAAGGATTCGGCTGTCCCGCGCCAGCGACCGGCTTGGTGATGTGAGCGCCGGCAGCGGTCAATACTTCGACCTTGACTCCCTCGACTGGGATTGAGTCTCCCGGCTTCGCAATGATCCGCTTCGTGGACCTCAGACTCTTCAGATAAACGTCGTAGCCTTCCGGAGCCATTTCGTCGTTCTCCAGATTCGGTCCGTGATCGACGAAGGCACCCACCTTCACCTTTTTCAAAAGTTGCGGCACGCCTCCAACGTGATCAGTGTGGTAGTGAGTGATGAGGACGTAGTCGATTTGTTTCAGCCCCGCACTCTTCGCGGCGTCGGCAATGCGATCGGCGTCGCGATCGTTGTATCCCGGCCAGCCGGTATCCACCAGCAGCGCCTGGCCCGACGGAGCGACCATCAGCGTTGCTTGCCCACCTTCAACGTCAATGAAGTAAATCTGGAGATCCTTTGTCGCCGCTTTGCTGGTTGGCACAAACACCAAGCAGGCTACGAAGCAAGGCAAGAGGGCTTTGAAGCAGGAGCGCATTGTTGTCCCTTCGGTCAGTGATGTTGGAATTTCCGAGCAGTGTGATGGAAAATCACCGGCGCTAAGGCTAACATACGTCGCGGGCGAGAGGCGTCCAATGTCGAGACTCAACCGGCGTGAATTTACCAAGCTTGCCGCTAGCGCTTGCTGCGCGGCTGGTTTTCTCAATGTTCCTCCACTCCACGCGTCCGATGCTCGACGCAAGCTACAGTTGTTCGACTACGCCGGAGTTAGTCTGCTCGAAAGCCGCTTCAAGAGCCAGTTTCAAGCTACCCGCGATCTTTTCTTCAATATTCCAAATGACAACTTGCTCCTGGGCTTTCGCCAGCGTGCCGGACTTCGCGCTCCCGGTACTCCGCTCATCGGTTGGTATGGCGGACGCTGGAGCGATCCCAGCCACACTTCTGTCCGGGATCCGGACATCTTCAATGCCTTCGGCCAGTACATCAGCGGCATTGCCCGTATGTATCGAGCGACCAACGACACGGCGATCCTTGAAAAGGCTTCCTATCTGATGGACGAGTGGGCGAAGGCCATGGATCCCGATGGCTACTTCTACTACTCGCGCAAGCCTCAGTTTCCCCACTATATCTACGAAAAAACGGTGTGTGGCTTGGTGGACATGTACGTCTATGGCGGCGACAAAAACGCAATCCGCCATCTCGAAAGGGTTACGGCATGGGCGGAAAAAAACCTGGACCGCACGCGCCGCGATCCGCGCGATGGAGAGCGCGGCTTCAGCGCCGACGGAACCGAGTGGTACACGTTGTCCGAGAACCTATATCGTGCCTATCAATGCACCGGCGATCCGCGCTACAAAACTTTCGGCGACCTCTGGCACTACGACAATTATTGGAGTCTTTTCAGCTCTTCGAACCCCCGCCCCGACTACCGACATGCCTACAGTCACTGCAACACCCTCAGCAGTGCTGCCATGACCTACGCGCTTACTTCGGACCCCAAGTATCTCGACACGATCATCAATGCCCACGACTGGTTCCAGCGCACACAGGTGTACGCCACCGGCGGATTTGGTCCGGACGAACAACTGATGCCGCCCGACGGCAGCCTGGGAAATTCCCTGGATACCGTTTCCGCCACCTTCGAGACCGGCTGCGGTTCTTGGGCCATTTTCAAGCTGTCGCGTTACCTGATGTCCTTCACTGGTCAGGCAAAGTATGGCGACTGGGTTGAGAAGATGTTGTACAACGGCATCGGGCCGGATTGCCGCTGCAGTCCGACGGGCACACGTTTTACTACTCGGACTATCGCGTCGGCGGAGGAACCAAGGTCTACCGCGACGACCAGTTGTGGAGTTGCTGCTCCGGAACGTATCCCCAGGCCGTTGCCGACTATCACAATCTCATCTATCTCCACGACGACGAAGGACTGTATGTGAATCTGTTTGTGCCTTCGGAGGTTACGTGGAAGGGAATCACCTTCACGCAGGAGACGAACTACCCGGAGTCGCAGACGTCAACGATCACGCTTCGCAACGCCAATGCCGTGTCATTTCCGCTGCGCGTTCGTATCCCGGGTTGGTGCAAAGGAGCTTCGCTGGCAGTGAATGGTCAGCGGCAGAGTATCTCCGCGAATTCAGGAAGCTGGGCGATTGTCGATCGCAAGTGGAATTCCGGCGACAAACTTTCGATCGAACTGCCTATGGAATTGGTCTACGATCGCATCGACCAACAACACCCCAAGCGGGTGGCTTTGGTATATGGTCCTACCGTGCTCGTCAGGCGACAGAAACCTATACCTACCGATGCGTTGCCGAAATTCTCAAAACCGGATCAGAAACTTAGATTTGAATTGCGGCTAAGCAGCGAAGATGAGTTTGTCCCTTTTTACGCCGTAGGTTCTCACGAGCCCTACGAAATGTATTTTGATCTTGCGTAACACGAGTGACGCATAGCCCGTTTCACTGTGACCTGCGGCACACCAGATTACTTCCGCGGGTTTGAAAATCGACCTGGACAGGTAGAGAATCTTGGCACAAAGATGAGTAATGCTCCTAAGGGAAGTATCCTTTTACCTCCGCTCTCCGTCGAACGTCTTCCGCAACTACAGAACCGTGGGCTGGAAAAACCTTCCCTCGCACTGCGCAATGCACCGGAAACGATTCTGCAGTTAGGCTGGGGAAAATTCATGCGCGGATTCGTTCCCGATTTCGTGCAGCTTGCCAATGAGAATGGCAACTACACCGGGCGGATTCTCGCCGTCCAGCGCGAGTCCGACTATCGTGCTACAGCCGCCTCTGGCCAGAACGCCCTGTACACGCTGATTCATCGCGGTCTGGAAAACGGTCGGACAGGTGGAAATCAAGAGAATCATCGGTTCCGTCAGCCGGGTGCTGGCTGCAGATCGAGAGTGGGAGAAAGTTGAGGCAGCGGTAAAGCAGCGCGAGCTCCGGGTGATTCTAAGTAACGCCACGGAAACTGGATTGAAATTCGATCCAGAAGATCGAGTAGATTCGAAACCTCCACGAAGTTTCCCTGGGAAGCTGACGCGCCTTTTGTTTGAGCGCTGGAAGGCAACGGGCGGGACGAGACGCTGACGTAGCCATCATTCCGACGGAATTAGTCTTGAACAACGGGGCAATCGTGCAAGGGCTGGCTGGTGGAGCAGGCACGGGCCTGGAACCTGGGCCAAGACTTTCTCGCCTGGTTGCAAAGCTCAGTTCACGTGGCGAGTACGCTGGTGGATCGGATCGTTGTAGGTACGCCGCGCCCGGAGTTGCTGGCGGAAGAATGTGAGGCCGTCGGTTATCGCGACGAGCTCCTCACCTGCTGTGAGCCCTACTATCTATTTGCCATTGAGGCGGATGAGTTCACGCGCCGGCATTTCCCCATGCATCTGGCCACACCGAACGTGCGATTCGTTGAAGACCTGGCGCCCTACCGTCACCGAAAGCTGCGCATGCTCAACGGACCACAAATGGTGTTATCCACGCTTGGCACGCTCTTGGATTTCAACATTGTCTACGAGGCCGTCAAAGATTCACAGGTGGGGCCCTTTACTGAGCAAACGCTATGGCAAGAAATCATTCCAGCGATGGGGCGGGAAGAAGAAACGGTGAACTCTGAATACGCTCGCGAATGCTACCAGCGCATCGGAAATCCCACGATCGAGCACCGGTTGCAGGGAATCCGCGTAGACCTCACGACGAAGAATGCAATTCGCCTGTTTCCCAGCGTTCGAGATTATCTGATTCGCCGGAATCAACTGCCTCGACGACTCCTGCTTACTGTCGCGGCGACTTTGGCGACACCCTTTCATATTCAACTTCAGGACGTTCATGCCGACTACATCGTGACCCGCTGGAACGCCACCGACTGTGCTTCGCAAGAATCGTGCATCGCCTTCACGCGCGACGTGCTCACTCGATTATCGGAATCCACGCACGAATCCTTGGATGTCGAAAGAATCGCGCCTGAGATTACGGACGCTGTTCCTGCAGATTCGCAAACGAGGCCTGCGCCCTGTGCTTTCAGAGCGATTTCCCGCAGGTCAAGCTGCATCCTGAAAAACGAGGAACGTTATGAAACAAGTCGTTCTTGAGCGGCCTGGATGTCTTGTAGCGAACGACGCAAGCCGGCCGTCCCCTGGCCCCGGAGAGGCGCTGTTGCGTGTGCATCGCGTCGGAGTTTGCGGTACAGACTTCCATGCTTTTCACGGGCGCCAGGCATTTTTCACTTATCCCCGCATCATGGGTCACGAGCTCGGTGCGGAAATCGTTGAAGTACCTACCAATGATCGAGGCCTCTCCGCTGGCGACCGCTGCACGGTCGAGCCCTACCTGAACTGCGGCAAGTGCAACCCTTGTCGGACGGGGCACTATAACAACTGCGAGGATATTCGCGTGCTGGGGGTGCACACCGACGGCGGCATGAGGGAGTACCTCGCCGTACCGCTCGATCACGTCTTCAAATCATCGCGGCTGACTTTCGACCAACTCGCCGTGGTCGAGCCCTTGAGTATTGGAGCGCAAGCCGTGATGAGATCGGGATTGACGGCCGGGGAGTTCCTGGTCGTGGTCGGCGCCGGACCGATCGGTGTCGCCATCACACAACTGGCGCTCGCCGCCGGAGCGCGCGTGCGCGTGATCGAAACTTCTCCGCAGCGGCGCGAACGATTGAAGCGACTCGATGTCGAAGTCCTCGCGGAATCCGACGACGCCTCGGCCGACGTAGTCATCGATGCGACCGGCAACGCCGACTCGATGGCTCGCACTTTTGCCCGCGCCCGATTCGGTGGGCGTGTGGTCTGGGTGGGCATCCTGCAAGGTACGGTTCCTGTCGATGATCCACTGTTCCATCATCGCGAACTGACTCTCTATGCCTCGCGCAATAGCGCCGGACATTTTCCCCGCATCATTCGAGATGATTGAGAACGGAGTAATCGATACATCACTCTGGATCACGCACCGGCTAGCGCTGAATGATGTTCCGGCTCGCTTTGACGAGGTTACGAAGTATCAGGGCTTGAAGACCGTAGTCGAGGTCAACTAATCCACCCTACATCCGCTTGGTCCCTGCACTAATCCCGAACGGATTGCACCGTTTCAGGCTGCGGGACTACTAACTCCGTGAGCCGGTGCCGGTAGTGCCGGAAGTTTTCCCACGAGACATCGGGCGGGACGCTGTGATCACAGCACGGAATATACCCGCCGTCTTTCACGAGCGGAGGAACCTTGCGATTGAGTTCCGCGTCGATCGCGTCTCCACCTTCGGCAATGATGCGCTTATCAATTCCACCGATAATTTGGAACTTCGGGAACGCTTTGCGAACCTCTACGACGTCCATCCCGGCTGCGACTTCCATCGGTCCCATGCCTGTCACGCCGCCCTCGATAAACAGCGGAATCAGCTTCCAGTTGTAGCCGTCGCTGTCCACGATCATGATCTTGACCCCGTGGTCCCGGAGCATGCCGGTGAGGCGCTTGTAGCAGGGCAAGAGGAATTCCTCGAACATCGCCGGTGAAATGAATGACGAATTCTTAAATCCCAAATCTTCGCAGGCATAGCAGAAATCGACATCCACCTCGTCCAGCACCTTGTCGATGAGATAAATCTGCAGATCGGCCAGATGCGTCATGATGTCCCGCACTAACTCTGGATCGTCATGGAAAGCATAGAGGAGTTGGATTGGTCCCATCAGGTAGCGAGCGGGATGGTAGATGCCGCACAGACCGCTGTGTCCGCCGACTGACAACACGTAATCTCGCTGCTTGTAAGCTTGCCGCAACTCAGGCCAGTTGGCAGGAAGGCGTCCGTCCATCTTCAACGCTAGCCGTTCCGCCTTCACGCGCTCCCAATCTTCCCGGGAAGCAACCAGCGGCTTGATGATATTGGCGATGCTGCCCCGGCCCTTCTTGTCCTCGCGGATATGGCCGCGCTCATCTTGCGAGATGATGACGTCGCCGCGCTCTTCCAGGACTTTGTATTCGAAGAGTGGATAGATGTATGAATTCAGCGGCACCCGGCGCGCACCCGGATCAATGTGAAAGCCGAGATGCGCATCCTCTGCGAAAGGAACATCGCTGAGCAACGTCGTACTTAACGGATCGAAGGCTCCTTCCTCCTGATCGGCGCTTGGATTCACAGTCTGCGCGCGATCGGTGCGAAGCGGAGCACCCGCGGCTCCCCATTTCTGCAGAGCCTCCGGCCAATAATCCCACTCCCACAGCGGAGCCCGGTCCACCGGCTCGAACGCCATCGTTGCCAGAAATCTTTCTCGAATGTTCATCTCTTCGTCTCTTTCGTAATGCGCACACTATACGCTGAAACGATGAGACTCAAGGCTGACCCTCCGAAAAACAGTGAGCCTCGTCACCAGCGTCTGTGACTGGCATCGCAGATGGATGCGCAACGCTCCACCGAACATGGTCCGGGCAGTTGCGGATACGCAGTAGCAAGGGCTACTGTGCTAGCACGCGTATTTGAGGCTGATCGTCACCTTAAGGAGAGTCTGCCAAATGACATCGCGGGAGCGTGTTCTTCGTGCCATCAATCACCAGGAGCCTGACCGCGTCCCGGTTGACCTAGGGGCTACACGGCAATCGGGCATTTCTGCATCGGCGTACCACCAACTTAAAAAGCATCTCGGTCTGAACACGCCGACCCAGATGGTGGACTTGATCCAACTGCTGGCCGAGGTAGAACAACCGGTCATGGACCGACTGGGTGTCGACGCCGTTGGCGTCTTCCGCAACGAGACCAACCCGGGCCTCGGGATCCGCAAGGAAAACTGGAAGCCGTGGCGCTTGTTCGACGACACGCCCGTGTTGGTGCCCGGCGGCTTCAACCCCATTCTGGAGCCCGAGGGCAGCTACGCAATGCACCGCAACGGTGTTGCTATCGCCCGCATGCCGAAGGATGGTTTCTATTTCGAGCGAGTCGAGAAATATCCCGGCGCCGCACACGTGGATGTCGATAAATGGCACCCAGTCGTGTGGAGCAATGAGGATCTCGAGTGTGTCCAGGCCCGGTCGGAGTGGCTTCACAAAAACACCGACTACGCTCTGGTGTGCTGCTGCAATCCCCCTCAGGAACTTTTCACCGGCATGGGGACTGGCGACTTCGAAGCGTGGTGGACGACCTTCGGCTCCGAGCCGGAATACATCCACGAGCTATTCGATAAGACCGTGACGGTGTGGCTGGAGAATCTCAAGCGGTTTGCTCAGGCCGTCGGTGACAAGGTACACATAATGCAAATCACTGACGATTTTGGCACCCAACAATCCCTGCTGCTCTCGATCAAAATGTTCCGCGAACGCATTCTCCCCTACTACAAGCGGGGCCTCGACTGGATTCATCAGAACACGAAGATGAAAACGATGCTGCACACGGACGGCGCCATCTTCACCCTGATTCCTTCCCTGATAGAAATGGGCGTCGATATTTTGAATCCCGTACAGGTCAATGCCAAAGGGATGGACCCGGTCAAACTGAAAGAGGCGTACGGCGACAAGATCGTGTTCTGGGGCGGCTCAGCAGATTGCCAGCAGACGCTGGCTTTCGGCACGCCGGAAGACGTTGCCCGCGAAGTGGAAACCAACGTTGCGGCCCTGGCTCCGGGCGGCGGCTTGGTCTGTGCCGCAGTTCACAATATTCAAACGGGCGTGCCGCCGGAGAACGTTCTCGCACTCTTTGATGCCGTGCATGCCTATCGGTATAGTGAACACCGAACGCCAACGCTCGCGGTTTGAAACTGCCGTCATCGTGGCGCAGAGGGGAACATTGTCATTCCTGGGCATTGATCTAGGCACGTCTTTCATCAAAGGCGCCGTGCTCAACCTCGCGACGCGGCAACTGGAACACATCAGGCGTATCCCGTTTCCCGATCCGGTCGCCACCGGAGATTCACTTCGGTGTGAATATGATCCGCAACAAATCCTGAACGCAGTCCGATCGCTGATCAGTGAACTCGCTCCCCATGCTTCCGATTGCCAGGGCGTGGTCATGTGCGCGCAGATGCATGGGCTGGTTCTGATGAACGATCGCGGTGAGGCCGTGTCAAATTGCGTGACCTGGCGCGATCAACGGGCCTTGGCGCCACATCCGTCCGGTTCGGGATCGTACTTCGATGTGATTGTCGGCCGGACCGATCCGCAAATGCGCCGGCAGGTAGGAAACGAACTCGAGCCGGCGAGGCCGGTCAGCTTTCTTTTCTGCTTCGAGCAAGAAAGCAACCTTGGCGCCCGGCCTCATTCCGGTTTCTCTTCCAGACTTCGTCTTGAGTGCGCTGTGCAGTTCAGATCCCGGAGTCGACGCCACCAACGCCAGTGCTTACGGCGCCTTCAATCTAGAGAAGTCGGATTGGCATCACGATCTCATTCGCAAGCTCGGACTCGATCATCTCAGTTGGCCCGCTATTCGCAAGCAGGGAGAAGTCGTAGGCCATCTGAAAGTCGGTGCCAATTCCGTGCCTTGTTACGCTCCTGTTGGTGATGCTCAGGCTGCTTTGGCCGGCGCCTTGCTCAACACTGACGAACTCTCGCTCAACATCGCTACCGGCGCGCAAGTCAGCCGCCTCACCGATCAAGTTGAGCCTCGGCGATTACCAGACGAGGCCTTTTTTCGACGGCAAATTCATCAACACATTCTCCTATCCGCCGGCGGGACGGTCCCTGAACGTTTTGGTTGGATTGCTCACTGAACTAGCCGCCAGTCAGAAGATCGACCTCCCGGATCCGTGGGCGTATTTTTCCCAGGCGGCGAGCAAAGTCGATCACACCGATTTGCAAGTCGATCTCAATTTCTTCTCCAGCTCAGGCGGGGATTGTGGCCGCATATCGAATATTCGCGGAGACAACCTGACCATTGGCCATCTGTTCCGCGCGGCGCTGACCAACATGGCCGATAGTTATCACACTTGCGCTGTCAGGTTATGGCCCGAAAAAGAGTGGGAAGCGCTTCTTTTGTCGGGAGGTCTCGCTTGCAAGTTAGAAGTTTTGCGGTCGGCGATTCAGACGAGATTCGAAACAAGATACCGGGTCGCGCCATTTTCCGAAGATACCCTCTTCGGCCTGCTCATTCTTGCGTGCGTATTCAGCGGAGAGGCCGCATCAGTCGAGGAGATCAGTCGCGAACTCCGCTCACAAATGTAAAGGGAGCAGATAGATCGAAAATCTATTTGCTCCCTCACTGTCATCTCGCGCCCTTACGGATTGATGACCACTTTGTTGCGTTCCGGCGAGCCCATCGCCTCCACAGCTTTGTGAATCTCCGACAGCGGGAAGCGGTGCGAAATTACCTTCTCCACGTTTACCAGTCCGCGCTCCATCAATCGGATAGCCTTTTCGATGGCCTGCGGAGTCGTGCTGAAACTGGAGTCCATGCGGGCTTCCAGGAAATGCATCAAGCCGCCGTCCAGTTCGAACTTCTCGTGCGTCGTGATTCCGAAAATATTCCAGCGCGTGCCGCGACGTACCAGGCTGACCATGAGTTCGACTGCCTTGATCGGTCCGGCAGCTTCGACCACGAGATCGGGTCCGTACGGCATGATGTCATAAACCGCTTTCTTCACGTCGCACTTCGTGGGATTGATGGTGTGTGTCGCCCCGAGTTCGCGGGCGGTCTTTAGAGCAAACTCGCTGACATCGACAGCGATCAAGCGTCCTGCTCCTGCGGCTTTCGCCACCATCAGGCAGTACATTCCAATGCCGCCCGTGCCAATTACAACCACATCATCTCCTACACCCATTTCGGAGTAGTGGATCAATCCTTTCCATGCTCCGCTGACCGGTTCCCCCTGGCATGCGACATCAAAACTCAAGTTCTTCGGTTTGGAGAAGACCACGTTTGCGCCCGTCACCGTGTACTCCGCGAAACTTCCCGGGCGAACGTCCGTGCCATCGCCTCCGGTGGAGTACGAATTCTCGCAATAATGGGTTAGCCCGACGCGGCAATTTCGGCAGAATCCGCAGAATCCGCTGGGCGATAGAATGACCTCATCGCCTTCCTTCACATTCGTGACATGCGGGCCAACCCCGGCGATGATTCCGGCCGGCTCATGCCCGGGGATTAGTGGAAAATCCACGTTCCGGCGTATACCTTTGATCGCCTTGAAGTCGGTGGCACAAAATCCGCACGACTTGATACGCACCAGAACTTCACCCGGACCCGGCTCTGGCTTCGGAACTTCTTCCAATGTAAGTTGATTAAAGTCTTTCAGAATTGCAGCGAGCATTAAGAGCCCTCCTCATATGAGTAACGGCGACTGCAGGAGCGAGGATTCATCTCGCTCGTAAGTGGAGAAATCTATCACGTCGGTGTTTTCCGAGTGTGTGATGCATATCACGCTGGCCCGTGCTCCCGCGCAGTGGAATCTGCGCCTACTTGTGCCCCGGATTCAAATTCTTCACAGTCAAGGAGTCAATCGTGACCGGATTCTGCGCTCGGATCTCCACTCGGTTTCGTCCAGCATGAAGTTGCCCTCGTGCCCTGGCCAGGCCATGTTCGGCCTCGATCTTGATGTTCTGAGACTCATGGTCATTGACGATGAACAATAGCGCGTTGGCAGAGTTTGCGTTGCCCAGATACGCGATGGAGAACTCGTAAGAACTCTCTCCGGGAACATCGATCTGAGGGAAGATCAGTCCCTGAGTGCGATCCACGGGTCCTGTAAGCCGGACTGCGTATCGACTCGAACACCCTTCACAAGATGTAAGCTCGGCCCCTTGCGGTCGCAGGTTCCCCGGCCACTCTGCTTCATACACACTTTGTCCGAGTGGGCCTCCAGATATCTTAAGCAGCTTGGAGCCGTGCGGCGGAAGTTCAACTGAGTAGTGATCGGAAAAGTTTCCGAGCTCTGCTCGCGCCCAAAGATCGCGAACTTTCACGCCTGACGCCAAACCCAAGTCACGCCACGACAGAGAAGCGGTTCTTGCCGATGACGTCAGATTCAGCAGTAACACTGCTTGAGACTCGCCACTCCGCGTGCCCAGCGGCTTCGCCCAGATCTCAATTCCATCCCCGCCATTTTGCACCTGCCGGATTCCAGCGCCCAGTTCATCCTGATCAACCGCAATCACCTCGGGATTTGTATAGGTGGCCAGAGTTTGCTGATCCATGTGCGTGAGATCGGTGCCTGACCAAAGGGGAGCTGCAGAGATCACCCACATCGAATAGTGCGTCCGTGATTCCACCGGCGTCAGTCCGGCATTCCCGACCTCCAGCATGTCCGGATCGTTCCAACTGTTTGGAGCCGTGAAGGCTGCATGCTTGGCATTCAGCTCAAAATTGCGAACCACGTTCTCCCACTTAGCCCGGCCTGGTTCATAACTGATGTCTTCAGTGGTCCGCCATAGTTGCGCCATCCCCGGAGCCCATTCCCACGGCTGTTCCTCTCCCCAGGAACAGATGTACAACAACATGGGACGCCCGCTGGCACGAATCGCATCCGCCATGCGCTTGTATAGTTCCTTGCCCGTGTGTTCCTTCGGTTTGTTGCAGAAGTCGACTTCTATAAGATCTATTCCCCACGCCGCGAACGTTCGCGCGTCTTCCATCTCGTGGTCGTAACTGCCCTGATAGTGGGTCGTGGAGAAGCAGGTAAAAGGGCCTACGTCCGTGTAGATCCCTGCCTTCAGCCCTCGCGCGTGAATGTAGTCCACGAGTACCGCGATGCCGTGGGGGAAGCGTTTCGCATCCACAATAATTGTTCCGTGCTCATCGCGACTCGGGGCAATGCACTCCTGGATGATCAGATAACGATATCCCAGGTCGCGCATGCCGGTGAACACCAGCGCGTCGGCTTGGTTCTTGATCGTTTGCTCGTCGTAGTTGCAGAAGTAGTAATTCCAACTGGCCCAGCCCATGGGTGGTGTCAGCGCCATGGCTTTTGAGATTTGGTTCTGTTCTGCGAGGGATGCAGCCCCCGCCAGTATCGCGCTGCAGATGACCAATCGAATAAGATCGCGCAGGCATGAATTCGTCACTACGTCGAAGACAGCGGTTGGCCCGGGCTGCTGCGATTCCTCATGTGCTGTTGGATTCGCACCTGCCTGCTCCGAAATAGCAGAGCTCAGCGAAGCCCATCATAGTCCCCGACCAAAACCAGCGGCGATTAAATCCGCTTAGTGAGGTTCCGGATCGCCATTCGGAGGGGGCGCGACCGGGGGACTCTGCGCTGCTTTCTCCTGCTCGAGTTGACTGACAATCTGGGTTTCTTTCCGCGCCAGTTCGCGTTCACCCAGCCGTCCATAAATGCGCGCGAGCGCGACATGCGCCGAAAGTTCTTTTGGATTAATGGTTACCAGATGTTCGAACAGTGGCCTCGCGCCCGCGAAGTCACCGCTCTTCAGCAGGACCGTCGCGGTCACATACTGAATGTGCGCATCACGCGGTTTTAGGGCTCGTGCCTTGCCGGCATGCGCGCACTGCCTCCGGCAAGTTGTCGCTTCCCGCCTCCGCCAGTATTTGCCCAGAGTGGCCCAGTACAACGCATCGCTGGGGTGCTCTTTTAACCAGCTTCCGAAAAATATCGACTGCCGCAGGGTAATCGCCTTCGCTCGCAATACAGGCCGCCAGCAGGTACTGGGCGCGATCGAGTTTTGGCGCGATGCGAACCGCTTCTTGAAACTCCGCTTTCGCTTCTTTCATCTTGTTCTCGCTGTAGTAGGCGAGGCCAAGACTGTAGTGGAATTCCGCATAGCTTCCGAACTTGGACTCGACAGCCTGCAGAAACTCCACCGCGACTCCGAAATGCTGCCATCCAATCAGCGCCTCGGAAAGCAACAGACTGTTAGCGAGAGAATCCGGATTGATCTGCAAGGCCAAGCCGAACTCCTGCACAGCGTCTTCATACTTCTGGAGTTTGAGAAGCAACTTTCCAAGAGCGTTGTGGGTCGCCTCCGATTGGGGATTGGCCGTAGCCGCTGCCCGCAAAACATCTTCCGCTTGCTTCACTTTTCCCGCGCGTACCAGGGCTGACGCCCTGGCTACAGCGCCGTTTCCTGTAGCCTGGCTGGAGGCAGCGCTGGCAGAGCCAGGATGAGCACAAGGCATACAAGTCTTGCGGATTTCGCCATCACGCTCATTCTACAAGCCGGTGCACGCCATCGCCGCCCTTTGAGCCTACCCTCGAGATCTCAAGTCCCGTCACCGCTCACCTTCCGGTAAAATGTGATGCTTATGCTAAGAGGTTGGGCCGCTTACCTGGCGCTATCTTTCGTGGGCACTGTGCTCGCAACGCTCGATCCTGCGCCCATCTTTCGCGAAGTTCCTCCCGCTGAGAGTGGCGTCACCTGGGTTCATCATAACGGTCTTTCCCCGCAGCACTATCTGCCTGAGTCCACTGGTCCAGGCGTTGCAATTTTCGATTACAACAATGACGGGCTGATGGATATTTTGCTGGTGGATTCGGGCACCAGCGTGTTTTACAAACCCGATGTTAAATTGCATCCCGTCCTTTACCGCAACAACGGCAACGGCACCTTTACGGATGCCTCGCAGGACGCCGGGACTCTCCGCCGATCTCTACGGTCAAGGCGTCGCCGTCGCTGACTACGATGGAGACGGTTACGAAGACGTCTTCATTAGCGGCTATGGCAAGTGCGTTCTATATCACAACAACGGCAATGGCACGTTCACCGACGTGACCGCCGCCAGCGGCATTGCGCCTACGCAGTGGGGCAGCAGTGCGGTTTGGTTTGACTATGACAACGACGGCAAACTGGACTTGTTTGTCGGAGAGTTTGTGGACTACTCGAGCCTGCGAACTTGTGCGGCCAGTGAATCTTATGGAGGCGAAGAGGGCGGGACCCAATCGACTTACTATTGCACTCCGAAGATATTCAAGCCCATGCCGAGCGAACTCTATCACAATCTTGGTAACGGAAAGTTTGCGGATGTCAGCGCCGCCACTGGCATTCGTTCTCGCCTGGGCAAGGCTTGGGGTGTGGTCGCCACGGATATCAATAACGATGGCTATATGGACCTGTTCGTTTCCAACGACATTGTGCCGAATTTCCTTTGGGCCAACCGCGGTGGCAAGAAGTTCGAAGAGATTGGAGTGGAGGCGGGCGTCGGCTACAGTGGCGACGGTGCTCCGCGATCCGGAATGGGCACCGATTCCGACGATTTCGATCAGGATGGCCGCCAGGATTTGATCGTCGGTAATATCGATACGCAGACCACATCGTTGTACCGCAATGTCGGAGATGAAATGTTTGACGATCTCAATCTCAAAACCGGAGTCAGCCAGGCGACCCGCATGATGAGCGGCTGGGGATTGCGTTTTTTTGATTACGACAACGACGGCTGGCCGGACCTCATTCTTTCCAACGGGCATCCTGATGATGCGGTGGAGACGCGCAATGCAGGCATCGGATATCGCCAGCCCATCCTGCTGATGCACAATCTGGCCGGCGCAAAGATGGAAAACGTCAGCGTGCAGGGTGGACCCACGTTCACCAAGAAGTACTCCTCCCGCGGCCTTGCCGTGGGCGATTTAAATAACGATGGTTATCCCGATGTGGTCTTCGCCGAGAACGGCGGCCCTGTACACATTCTGATGAACAACGCCACCAGCGGAAATAACTGGGTCGGGGTCACTCTGCGGTCGAAGACAACGAATCCCGAGTCCACCGGTGCTCTTATTCGCTGGAGTGTGGGTGGCAAGATATTTTCGAAACTAAAGACGGCGGGCGGCAGTTTCTTGTCCAGCCAAGACCCACGCCTGATCCTCGGCGCAGGCAAGGGACAGATCGACTGGATTGAAATCAAGTGGCCGCACCCCAGCCAGCGAATCGACCGTATTCTCAAGCCTCAGATGAATCGCTACCTCACGATCACCGAAGGGCAAAGCTCCAATCCCAAATAGTCCAACCGTCTCAAGTCATTGACAGGGGACATCGCCGGTGATATCCCTTCCGCAAATGATTAATGGCATAAGACTGCATTACCTGAAGTCTTCCCTTCTCGTCATCTTCTGCGTATTCGTCGTCTGCTTGTCTGCCTCTTGCAGAGAAGCCGGGTCTGCGGCAGACACTCCGCACGCGGTTCAAGAACGCTTGCGCTGGTGGACGGACGCCCGTTTTGGAATGTTCATTCACTACGGCCCGGTGACGCTGACGGGCGAGGAACTCAGTTGGTCTCGCGCCAATTCCAACCCGCACTGCCCCAACCAGGGAGAAACTCCGGTTGAGGTTTACGACAATCTCTATAAGAGATTCAACCCCGTCAACTTCAAGGGAAGTGATTGGACTGGCGTCGCGAAAACGGCGGGTATGAAGTACGTCGTGTTGACGACTAAGCATTGTGACGGATTCTTGTTATGGGACTCGAAGGTCGACGGCTACAACATTATGGCGAGTCCATTCCACCGCGACCTGGCAGGAGAGCTGGCAGCGGCCGTGCGCAAGGATGGCCTGCGGCTTGGTTGGTACTTTTCTCCCATGGATTGGCGCGATCCGGACTTCCGCACGGAACGCAATGCCGTATTTCTCACTAAGATGCAAGCTGAGTTGCGGGAGGTGCTCGGCCGCTACGGCAAGATTGACTTGCTTTGGTTTGATTATGACGGCCGTAGCGCGCCCTATGATCAGGCCCAAACTTACGCCATTGTCCGGAATTTGCAGCCGCAAATCATCATCAATAATCGGCTGGATCTCAGCACCCAGGAAAACGAAGCGATGCTCAATCCCAACGCCGATTACTACACACCCGAGCAGCGCATCGGCGCCTACGATGACCAGCGTCCCTGGGAAACTTGCATGACGCTCGGCACGCAGTGGTCGTGGAAGCCCAAGGATAAAATTAAGTCCGCCGCGGAGGTCATCAGTATTCTCTCGCGCGTGACTGGCGGCGACGGCAACCTTCTCCTCGATGTTGGGCCCATGCCCGACGGGCGAATCGAGCCCCGTCAGGTAGATGTAATGGAACAAGTCGGCGCCTGGATGAAACTCAACGGAGACAGCATCTACGGCACTCGCGGCGGTCCCTGGAAACCAACGACTGACATCGCCAGCACACGCAAGGGCAAGAACATCTATGTGCACGTTCTGAAATGGCCCGATGGTACGCTCCGACTACCGAATATCCCCGCAAAGATTGCTACCGCAAAAGCCCTTAACGGATCAGCCGTGCAATTCCATCAGACCACTGGCGGCATTGAAATTTCCGTGGACTCTTCCGGGCGAGATGGAAGCGACACCGTAATAGTCTTAGCTCTGGATCGCGATGTGATGCGGATCCCTGCGTTGGCCGTGCCTCAGCCCATAGCCGGGACGAACGGTGCTCGCTTGACCACGGAGTCTAGGTGAGATATTTCCAGCTGCCCACTCCTTTGCATTTGGAGAATTTCAATATGACCTCAAAGCACTTCAAATTTGTTCTTTTCCTTGTAGCAGTACTTCTAAGTTTGGTTTCGTATGTTTGTGCGGCCGACTGGCCCCAGATCACGCCGGAAGAAAAAGCCATGACCAGTGTCTCCCAGCTGCCGGGAGCGCCCGCCGTGGTCCTCTATCGGGAGGACATCACGGATGACACAAAGAACTTTCATAGCGTTTACGTACGCTCAAAAGTGTTCAGTGAAGCCGGACGCAAGTATCAGGATGTTGAGATTCCGATTGGCCGGAATCCTTGCACGATTTCCGAAATCGCAGGCCGCACGGTGCATGCGGATGGCCAGGTGATTTCATGGGAAGGCCAGCCTGTAGATAAGCTTGTGCTCCGTGAACACGGCGTGCGAATGCATGTAAAGGCATTTACCCTTCCTTCCGTCGAGGCCGGCAGCATCCTGGACTATCGCTATGCGATCCATTTTCCCGAGGCTTCTCGCAATGCTCCCGAGTGGATGGTGCAAAACGAACTCTTTCAAAAGAAGGTAGTCTTCCGATTTATCCCGACGAAATATCAGCCACAAACAGACTCGCTTCGGGGGAAAACGGGAGCTATGTGCGCATTGGGAATAGCAATCTTGAGCAGGTCAACAACGAGGTTTCTTGGACGAAGCATCTGCCTTCAGGAAAAGACCCTGAAGAGCACATGACACCGCAAGAGATGTACAAGTGGCTTAGCCTGGAAATGGCCGATGTCTCGCCCGCGACGCCTGAACCCGACATGCCACCTGAAGATACGATTCGCTGGCGGGTCAATTTCTTTTACCGCAATTCTGCTAAACCGGAGAACCTACTGGAAAGAGGCCGGCAAAGCGTGGGACAAGAAAGTCGAAACCTTCCTGGACCGGAAGGATGGGATTCTCGCAGGCCGTAAATAAACTCGTAGAAAGCAGTGATAACCCGGAGAACAAACTCCGCAAGATCTACGATTTCGTCTCACAACTGCAGAACCAGAGTTTTCTGTCGACGGATCCCGCGTCAACGCCAAGTGTCGGGACGGGAGACGTGCTGCAGAGGCGATCAGGCACGCATGACGAATTGAACCGTCTTTTCGTCGCACTGGTCCGCGCTGCCGGTCTCCCAGCAACCATGATGTGGATACCAGATCGCGGAAGGGGTGTCTTCGACATCAATTTCATGAGTACTGATCAACTCGATGCCGAAGTTGCGATCGCCTCGCTAGGAGGCCAGGAAGTTTTCCTGGATCCCGGAACGAAATTTTGTCCCTACGGCACCCTGAGTTGGCATTACGCGGGCAGCCGAGGATTACGCCAGACCGGAAATAACAACACGACCCTGGCGGACACTCCGGCTCCAACCTACAAGCAGGCTCTCATGCAGCGCGTAGCTAGACTGCAAATCACCGAAAAAGGCGCGATGCAAGGACAATTGGCCGTAGGATACTCCGGCCAAGACGCTATGGTTCGCCGCCAGCTAGCCGCTGGTTTGACTGCCGAGGACCGCAAGAAACTTCTCGAGGATGAGGTAATCAGTTGGCTCCCCAGCGGCACGCTGGTAACCCTGATCAACTCACCCGAATGGGATAAAACCGAAGGTATGCTCTCCGGCCAATTCAAGCTCAGCGGTCCATTGGCCACGAAGAGCGGATCGCAATCGGTCGTACCCGTACAGATTCTCCAACTTAATCAGAGAGTCCGGTTCACTTCCGCTCAGCGCACCAGTCCGATTTACTTTGATTATCCGTCGCGACAGGTGGATGAAGTCCACGTCTCTCTGCCGGCGAATATTGAATTGGAAAGCTTGCCCGCAGCCCGTCAGGCGGAAACTCCCTATGCGCTTTATGCCAGCCAGCAGCAACGCGAAGGTGCCACTGGGTTTGTTTCTATGCGTGACATGGCGATGAATGGGTTCCTTTTCGCCCCTAAGGACTACAAAGAACTCAAAGACTTCTATGACAAAGTCGCGGAAGGAGACAATCAGACCGCCGCTCTGAAAGGATCTTTCTAGATCAGGCGACCTCGCCATGGTTCCTGAGTGCGTCTATCGGGTGCCCCATGTCTCGCCTCTTTTGCGAGACATGAGAAACTTCTTTCAACTCACCATCGATCACCGCTTCGCGGGCACGAACTTGAGAGATTCGACGCGACGATCGAATGCAGCAAACGGTATCGCCGTTGTCTCCGCTTCGATTGCTACCTTTCCATCGCCTGTCTGCAAGCCGTCTGCGGTGACGTGAATTGCGATATCGTGCCCTTGCCCCTCCTTGGCCTGCACGTAAAATGCGATTCTTCCCCCTTCCAGGTGCACGGTCGGCATGCCCAGCAGTTTTCCGTTCTCGACGCGGACGTTGATCCGCCGCTCTTCATACGGAACCACAGTGCCGTTCTTATCGACTGCGTACACGACTACTCGCGTGGCATCGGCGCCATCCGCCACGATCGAGGCATCATCGGGCACAATCAATAGCTTCTGCGCTTCTTGCGGACTGTGTACTTCTTCGCGGGCGACGACTTGCCCGTGACGGTATGCCAATGCTTCTACGACGCCAGGCTGAAAGGCATCGCCGAGCTCGAACTTGAAATAAGGGTGCGGCATGTGACTGAATTCGGTCCCGCGCTTTCGCCCGATGGATTTACCGTTGATCTTGATCTCAACTTCTTCTGCATTGCTCGCGACCCAGAGGTCCTTTATCCTTTTCTGCTCCCAGTAATTCAAGATGTGCACCGTTGCGCCGTAGAGGTCTGGATCCAGTTGGCTCGCCAGAGCGTACGCCGCAAATCCTTTTGGAAGGCGATAGATGTCATCCACGCAGTGAGTCGCGGTCACCGCTTCCGGAGTGTTGAACTCCGGCGAGTTGTAATCGAATGCGGCCCACCCGATGGCTCCTGAAATTTCCGGATGCGCATACAACCGATCGTAATGGCGCACCCACATTCCGGCGGTCAGCAACAACACGTCTTCGTCTTCCCACACAGGCACCTGTCGTGGATGCCCGAATTCGGTGATCACCCAAGGCTTATCCGTCGCCGGCTGCGGAAATTTCGAGGAATCGTCGAAGTCCTCGTAATCGTTGACTGTTAATACCTCTTCCGGAACCATCTTCCCGTGCCACGCCTCGCTGAGTCGCGCTCCTCCGGGACTGCGCGAGGGATCCAACTGCTTCACCAGAGCATAAGTTCGGTCATATAGATCGCGATCATCTTTTTCGGCGAACGAAGCTTCATTCGCCCGGACGCCCCACACAAAAATGGAAGGATGGTTGCGGTCGCGAAGAATCATCTCGCGCACTGCATTCACCGCGTTGTCCTGCCATTCTGCGTCGCGACCAACGTACTGCCACGCGGGAAACTCATCCATCACCAGAATTCCCAGGCGATCACATTCATCCAGAAATTCCGGATCGGGCGGATAATGCGAAGACCGCACTGCATTCATGCCCAACCCATATTTGAGGGTGAGCGCATCCCGCCGCTGTAAGCGATTGGGCACCGCCCCTCCAATGAATGGATACGTCTGATGGCGGTTCAAGCCCCGCAGCTGGAGTGGCTGCCCATTGATGTGGAAAACTCCGTCCTGCCAATCCATCTGCCGGATCCCAATCCACGTGGCCTCCCGATCCGTAACCGCAGAAGAATCGCTGACGGTCGCTTCGACGACGTAGCGATTGGGATGATCGGGATCCCAGAGCCGCGGATTGTGGATCGAGCTGATTTCCAGCGGAATATCGCGAGCTTCACCAGCATTCAGCTTTACCTTCGTCGCTGCTTGTCCGACTTCACGTCCGTCCCCATCTCGCAAGCGAACTCGAACTGACGTCTCCGCCGCAGTCGCACGATCATTGCGAACGCTGATCGTGGCGCCGACCGCCGCGTCGGGTTGTATGTGTTTGGTGACGTAGTACACGCGTTCGATATGCAAGCGTGTCGGTAACTCGCAATTCGACATCCCGCTGGATTCCTCCGAACAGGTAATAGCCATACAATTTCGGAGCGGTTCGCGCAAGATGTCCTCCGCTCCCGAAATAGTAGAGCCCGGATGGCGATATCTCCGGCGCTCCTTCGGGCGGAATATGCTGCTGGATCCGTGAATCCACCCGTACGGCCAGCACATTGTCCTGGCCGAATTGCAGTGCCGAAGTCAAATCCACATCGAATGAGGTATACCCGCCCTTGTGCGTGGTGAGATGTTTCCCGTTCAGATAAACATCTGCCACCGTCATCACGCCCTGGAAATTCAGCGACACTAGCTTGCCCTTCCACGCATCTTCAGGCCGGAAGTGTTTCCGGTACCAAGAAACGAAGCGGAACATGTCGGGATCAAACGTCTCGGCCGGAGTAAGCACGTTCGCGTGCGGCACCGACACCGATTCAAATCCGTCGTCTTTCAGGTCAACCTGTTCCCCGTTAGCCACGTCATGCGCCGTATAGAGCCAATGCGTGCAAAAAGTCTGTTCGATGCGAGGCGCGACATCGACATTCTGTTCCGAAAAGGCCGGAAGTGTTAGACAGAGTGCGACAACGAAGAAGAGAGGTGTATGAAGTCGTGGCATCTTTTTCCTCCTGACAATTTCGAAAGAAACTCAAACGCGATGGCTCCCGACACAGGAAGCAGCACCGGAGTGTATCGGATTTCTATACGACAGGTCTGTGATCTCAGGGAACCAACTCGCTGACTTCAGCCTTCCCCTGCGGAGTCCGCTGACTCTTGCGTGCGGCCAGCCAGATACAAAGTCCGAGGCTCAGTCCGACCAGAATTGCTTTGTCGTTAATCCATGCGGAACTGGGCAACGTCAGTGCTCCCATGCAAATCAAGAGCCAGACCAGGGCTACAATTCCTAGAGGTTTCGGGACGATCGGGCTCTGCGCCAGATCGCTGCTTCCATTCCACCGGTGCGGCCGGTTCAGCAGAGCGCAGCCCACAACCATGACATACGTGCTGTAAGCCGCCAGACCGGAGACGCCCGCAATCACGATCTGAAATTTTGCCCACCACGTGAATACCGCAGCGGCAATCGCAGTGAACCACATCGCATTCGCCGGGACTTTCCGCGCGCTGAGTCTCCCAAACCACGAGGACGCGGGCAACTGACCATCGCGTGCCATCGCCCAAACCACCCGGCCCAAGATCGTCAGATTGGCCAACGCGCAGGCGTAAATTTCCACCAGAATGATCCACATCACCACGTTAGTAAAAACGTGTGGGAAGTGGCTGTCCATGATGTATGCAAACGGGGCGGAACTCTTCGTAGCCAGTTCCAGCGAGGGGATGGCAAGAGTGAACCCTAGCAGGATGATGAATCCGATAATGACGCTGAAAATTTCCGACGACACGATCGCGAAGGGGACGCGCTTCTCTGGCAGCTTCGTTTCCTCGGCCAGATTCGCTGCACTTTCAAACCCGGTGATCGTCCAGGTAGCCATGAGAGACGAGAAGGCAAGAGGTCCCAGAAAGGCCAGTCCTCCCGGATGACCGGGATGCGTGAAAAGAAAATGAAATGAATTCGTTTTGTGCTTCGCTTCGAAGACCAACAGCAAGATGCCCACCACCAGAATCACGATGATTTGCGCCAAAACCATTACGTTATTCACGAGGCTCGTGATTTTGACTCCCATGTGGTTGATAAAGGCGATCGATAAGATGACTGCTGCCGTAGCCATGACAATGTTGCGATTCGTGGCCACAACCCCGAGAGTGGGCAGGGCATAGCTGGCCATCGCATAGCAGACGGCTGCCAAACCGGTGAGCACCTGGATAATCATGAGCCATCCCGCCCACCAGGCGATGGCATCTCCCCCCAGTTCTCTGGTCCATTGATACGCCATGCCAGCCAGCGGGATGCGCTTCGCCAACTTGGCGAATACGAGCGCGAGCAGCAGTTGTCCCACTCCTACTACTGGCCAAGTCCAGATGAACGCCGGTCCCGCTGTTTGCAGGCCCGCGCCGTAGGTGGCAAAAAGGCCGGTGGTGACCGCAATAATGGAGAAGCTCATCGAGAAGCTGGAAAACCAGCCAATCT
>CAVRZL010000008.1:0-65111 GCA_963725565.1 uncultured Acidobacteriota bacterium | reverse complement strand
TTCCGCGATATCAATAACGATGGGCATCCGGACATCTGGTACACGGCAGTGGAACACCAGTCGTTCCCGCTTCTGATCAATAGCGGAAAAGGCGAATTCGATGACTTGACCCAGGCCAACGGGTTGCAAGCGACGAAAGATATGTCCGGATGGGGCAATGGCATCTTTGATTTCGACAATGACGGCTGGAAAGATCTATTCGTCGCGCGCGCAAACGTGCTCGACAACGTCAGCGAGGTAGTACCTAACCGGAAATATCCGGAGCCGAATTCAATCTTCCGCAATCTGGGCAATGGAAAATTTGCCGAAGTTGGCGCAACCGCAGGCCCAGACTTCCAACAAGAAGCTGCACACCGCGGTGTTGCCTTCGGGGATTTATTCAACGACGGGCATATCGACGCCGTGGTCTCAGTGCTCAACGGGCCGGTCAAGCTCCTTCGCAATATTTCGAACACTGGCAATCATTGGATTCTATTGAAACTGATCGGCACAAAGAGTAATCGTATGGCGATCGGAGCGCAGATTCACATTACGACCGAGGACGGGCACTCCCAGTGGAACCAAGTGACCACCGCCGTCGGATACACGTCCTCCAGCGACAGCCGGGTGCACTTCGGCCTGGGAAAGAATCAGCGTATTAGAGAGGTAGAAATTCGCTGGCCCAGCGGCATTCGGCAAACGCTTAAGGATGTGGGCCGTCGACCAGATACTGCCCATCGAAGAACCGAAACAGTAGCACTCATTGTGAAGGAGGCGGGGCGTCTCCGACCGGGATCATTGTTTCCCCGGATTCCCTGGATGGCTCGGTACCTGCAGTTTTCTTAGCCTCGTCTGTCAACCGCTGAAAAGTCACGCGGGCGCGCACAGCATCCTGCTTCCGCCCGGATCGGGAGTATGCCGTGCCGAGAGCGAAATAGATCTTGGGCTCGCGCGGCATCCCCTTTTGCGCGATCTCCAACTCGGGAATCGCCTTCAAATAATCATCCACATCGAGTCGCAAAAGTCCCAGCATGTAGTGGCCGAACGGTGATTGCGGGTCCAGTTTGACAGCGTCCTCCGCATAAGGAATTCCGGCGGCAGAATCTTCTTTGAACTCCACCGCAGCAATCCGCAGTCGCGCAATCACGTTCTTCGGGTTGTTTGCAATTTCTTGCTTCATCTGATCCACGGTGTTGGGAACGTCACGGAGTTCAATGAAGAAAAGCCCGTATGCATAATGGATGTTGGGATAGTTCGTGTGCTCTTTTACGACTTGTTCAAATGCCGGACGCGCTTCATCGAATTTCTTCTGTCCTGCCAGGCACTCGGCCCGGCCCACCCCCAGCACAACTGCAGCATCCTCGGATCCCGGTGAAGGAGGGCCTTTGGCGTTGAGCCTTAGCATCGTCATCCCCAGAACGGTTGCCGCTTTGTCGCTTGACCCTGTCTGCAGGCACAACTCCTCCAGCGTCTCTTGCGCCGCCTGGAAGCTACCTTTTCTCTGCAGAAGAACCCCCTCGTGGTACAGCACTACATGCCATAAATCCGGGTTCTTCTGGAGGCCCAGCTTTTTGCCCTTCTCAAGGTCACGGAGCGCTGCGTTTTCATGATCCAGTTCGAATTCACAAAGTCCAAGCATGGCGTGCGCGGTGCCATCAGCGGGCCGCAGCGAAACAAACTTCTGCAATGCGGCCGCGGCCTTTGCGTAATGGTCCTGGTCGTACTCGAGAGTGCCGAGCGACCACCAACCTTCCGCCCATGAAGGACGCAGGATCAGGGCGCGACGATAGAGAGAGGCGGCTTCATCAAGGTGCTCCGCATCCCGTGCGGCGTCTGCTTTGGCAGCAAGCATCGCAAAGCTATTGGTCGCCTGTGAGGAGGAAGCCGGATGAGTCTGCGCGGTCGTCGACGGGACAGCCAGAAATAAAAGGAGAGCTGTAAACAAGAATGTTAGCTTAACGGGTCGCGGAAAAACGAAAGGGTTGGGCGATGTTTGAAAGGGGTTGGGCAATGTTTGAAAGGGCGCGGCTTTCAGCCGCGTCGTAAGCCCGGCAAAAACAGAAGCGCCTTCAGGCGCTGGGGGCATCTTCAAGTCACGCAACGAGTCTTCCCGCAAACTGTTAAGGACGCCGGAGAAGGTCCGCACGAAACTCAGTCTAAATGAAAAAACTGCCGCAGAATGACCTTGCTCATTCTGCGGCAGTGATGAAGCAGCGCGTCTCGCCCGACGCACCGCATTGGTACTTAGAAGCTAAATCTCGCCTGCATCTCGATCACGCGGGAGCCTAGTGCAGTCTGAGCCTCCCCGAAGTGATTGTTAATGATGTCAGTCTGGGGATTATAGAGATTCAACTTGTTAAACAGGTTATAGAAGTTGATGCGGAACTCCAGCCCGGCCCGCTCACCCAAAATCCTGTTGCTAGGCAAGCCGAACGCTTTGCTGAGAGTCGCATCAACATCAAAGTATCCCGGCCCGCGGAACGAGTTGCGGGCGACACCCGGAGCTGTGGGCAGGGGACCATAACCTTGCTGTCCACTCGGACATAGCGTTGGATCCGGATTGGCGAAGAGACATTGAAATAGTGTTCCCGCAACAATGGTCGGTTGGGTGAAGGACCCAGTTGCGTCTACCGTAGCGTTGCTGCGGAAGTTCGGCTTGAACCCCCCGGAATAAGCTGCCGGGAGCATATTGCCTGATCCAGCGTCGGCCGAGCCGCCGCCCGAGGACGGTCCGAAGTTAAAGACCGGTTCGCAAGGCCCTGGGTTTCCGTTGTTGATTCCCGGATAGGGACCGCATGTGGGAAGAACTTCGCCGTAACTATAGACCGGCGTGAACGGGAATCCCGTGTGCGTGTTCAGAATCCCGGATAGGCTCCAGCCACCAGCGACCTTCTCCATCCAACCGCGGCTGCCGTGGAATAGCGTTGGAGACCAGACACCGTAAATCTTGAGCGCATGACGGGCATCATAGTCGGAAGTGCCATATCCCGACGCCAGGTTCCATTGATAGGTGGGCCCCCCGTAGGCATTCGATCCGGGGTCATTAGCATGGCTTAGACGATACTGGGTGTCGAACATGAACGAGCGGCTGAAAGTATGCTTGACCTCCAGCAGCAAGGCGTTAAAGTTCGCATTGCCGTCATCCCCGTAATACGAGACGCCGTGCACGAAAGGGTTGAGTGCAAGGTTGGCCACCGCACCCGGATTGTACAAGTTGTAGTGGGTCGTTAGGTGTCGCGTCTCGCTACCCTGGTATCCCGCCGAAGCCACCCACTGATGACCCAAGTCGTATTCTGCACCCAGCGTGTAATGGAAATCGTACGTAGTGGGCCAGTCGTGGGGGAACGCGGTCAGGTCGGTGCAACAAGTGGTCGGCAGATTCGTATTAGGATCAAAGTTCGCTACGGCGGCAGGATTCGATGCGTAGCCAAAGGGCGAATGGGGGTCTGTTGGGAATGTACCGATGTACGCAACCTGGCTACCTGAAAAATTCGGCCCGTTGAGCACGAAAGGCGGATTGAAACGGCCATCCAGTGAATTGGACTGCGCAATGCCGTTGTACGCGACACCGATACCGCCCCGGATCACGAGCCGGTTGGTGAAGTCGTGCCCGGCGAACCCACCCGGATTCCACGCGAAACCGAGTTGCGGTCCGAAGTTCGCTTTTTGGGCGTGGAACAGGCTACCGCCTGTCCGGACGCTCATATCAGTGAAACGATTCGCTCCGCTACCAAATTCCACCGAAGCGAGGTGGCCCTTGATCTCTGAGATCGGGCCGAAGTATTCCCAGCGAAGGCCGGCGGTCACCGTAAGGTTGGACTTCACCTTCCAGTTGTCCTGGAAGAAGAGCCCGACGACGTTGGACCGGAGGTCTTTGCGGGCGGCGCCGGGAATGCCGGTCTGGGGATCGAATTGGCCACTCTCTTGTATGGGAGCATCGTTAAGGAAGTCCCAAACATTGTTAAACGTGTAGCCAGGGCGGCCGGACCACAGAGGAGAATCCTCAGCGAGCAGGCGGGTAAACTCCCCACCCATCTTCATCGTATGCGCGCCGTGAACTTTGGTCAGCACATCTTTTGCCGCGTAAGTCCACTGGTCGAACCCGTTGTAGGAACCTATGCCCCATCCTGCGAAGGAGTTCGCCCCCGTGTTGGTCGCACCGATGCTGCCCATGCCGCCAACATAAATCTGCGGTAGACCCCATGGCGCGTTGGGATTATTGGCCAGATCTTTTTCCGCCCAGCCAGCCGCGTTAACGCGGGCTTCATTCGCCATGGTGGCGCCAAAGGTATGGTCCCAGATGGCGGTGGCGGCGCGGTTCTTGTAGGTGGTATTGAACAGGTTCATCGTGCGGTCCCCAAACCCGTTGATGCCGCTGCTCGCATTGGGAACATAATAGAAACTGACCGCAAACAGATCTTTGCTGGTCGCGTTAAAGTCGATGCGGCCGTTGTATTGCCGATGGGTGCTGGTATTTGGTTCGCGGGTACCCTGAATAAACGCAATATCCGCTACGCCATCCAATCCACTTCCAACACCCGGGGTCGAGGTACTAACCCAGCTGGGATCCGTTGTCCCCAAAGTGCTCGTAAGCGGCGAGCCAATGTCCAGGCCCTTCCCGGCAATCGTGTTGCAGTTTGACCCCTCGACGAGATGGATAAATCCGCAGTTGAGTGCGTTCCCGCCGAGGCTGTCCACCTGATTTCCGCCGTTGGGAGCGACTCCAGGATAATTCAGGAAGTTTGCGGCATTCGTCCCGCTAGCCGCCAAAGCGCGAAACGCATCTGTCTCATACCAATTTCCACCCGAAACCTGCTGCGCGCCATTGTCGATGGTTTCGTACGAGAAGAATCCAAAGAGCCGGTTCTTGACAATCGGACCACCCAAAGTCCCGCCCCAGTCATTAAAGCGGTTATCGTCCCGGATGTTTCCGTTGGCGTAGCCGTTGTACTTGGTAAAGGCGTTCAGGCCAGGACGATGGGCCCTGAAGAAGAAGCTGCCGTGAGAGTTATTGGTTCCGTTCTGCGAGATGATCTGAACCTGTGCGCCCCGGTATCGTCCATTTTCCGCGTCGTAGTTGTCCGTAACGACTTTGATCTCCTTGATCGAATCCTCGTTCGGAGTAACGACCGACGTCCCACCCCACGTGACGCTGGTGGTTCCGACGCCGTCAATCTGATAGTTGTTCTCACCGGTCCGGGCGCCGTTAACGGAGACCTGCCCGCCATTCTCAACCTTGAATACGCCCTCGGCCACCTCTTCCGCCAATCGTGGTGGACGGCAGATTCTGCGTTCCGCCGCCGGCGCCTGCGATCCGTCTCCGAATGCGCCGGGAGCAAGCTGAAGAAGCTGGAACGGATCGCGGCCGAAAGACGCGAGCTTCTGAAATTCGTCGGCCTTGACCTTACCGCCCAGATTCGCCGTCTCAGTGTCGAGCAGAGGAGCGGCGTCGCCATTCACCGTCACCGTTTCCGTGGCCTGGCCGACATCAAGTTGCACGTTCAGGGCATTGGCCTGCTCGGCGGTGATTCCGAAATTCTCGATCTGCTTCGTTTTGAAGCCGCCCTTCTCGACCGTCACCGAGAACTTGGCGGGGGGAAGTCCGTTGAAGTTGAATATGCCTCTATCGTCCGAAACGGTCTTTGTGGCCTGCCCAGTCTCCAAGTTCATGAGAGTCACGTTGGCCTGCGGCACAACGGCTCCCTGCTGGTCGGTGATCACGCCTTGAATAGAAGCACGATATTGACCGAACGCTGCGGTCGCGATGAGAAGGACAGGGATGACACACAGTGCGGTGCGGAGTGACGATGCAAATCGCTTCATAGATGCCCCTTCTTACGACTGAGACTGCTGACTGCCCAGATCGAACCCGAGTCATCTACTAAAACAGAACAAAAGCGATTTAGTAGACGTTTCCGGCTGCGCTTATAACATAGCCGATTTTCCACAGTCAAGAATATTGTGCCGGGACAGCAGGCGGCGCTCACCTTATCGATTTTGTAGAGGGACTTTGCGGGAGTGAGGAATCAGGAGAGTACATCTTCAGTGGCTGGGTTCCAGCGGAACTTCTTCTTCGAACGTGATTTGCCGTTTGCCGGCAAACCGGTAGTTTCCCGGACGATGAGCTTGGGCTCGACGATGATTTCACCGTTTTGCGAGTCGGATCCGGACTGGCGGATGCGGCTGAGCAGAGTTTCGGCGGCGATTCGTCCCATCTCCCTCAGTGGCTGCCGGACCGTGGTCAGAGCCGGGTTCTGGTAAGCCGCACTTTGAATGTCGTCGAAGCCCACCACCGATACATCTTTCGGCACCTGCAGCTTCGCTTCCCGCAGGGCCCGGATCGCTCCCATCGCCGAAATGTCATTGAATGCAAACAACGCGGTGAATCGTTGGTGCGATGCCAACAGCTTGCGTGTCGCCTCATAACCGAGTTCCGGAGAGGACGAGTCTCCTTCCAACTGCGCCACCAGCGCGGGAAAAATCGGCAGATCGTACTGGCGGGCCGCCTTCTCAATATTCGTCCAGCGAACTTCGGTGTCGGAACTGAACTCCTGTCCTTTGATGAAAGCGATCTGGCGGTGGCCAAGCTGAGCCAGGTGCTTGAGAGCAAGTTCCGCGGCGCGCACGTGGTCAAGAACAATATTGGTGACGCCCTTAACCTGGTTGTGCCCGGAGACCGTGACAACCGGAACCGAGAGCGAGAGCGTCCAGGGAGTATCTACCGCGATCAGGCCATCGACCGAGCGCTCCACGAAAAGCCGGGGATATTCGTCGATCAAGTCGGCGCGATGACGGTGGCTGACGACGAAATAAAAATATCCCTCGTGCAGCAGGTGATCTTCGACCCCGCTCATGACGGAAGCCGAGTACCCGTCGCTGACCTCGGGCACGATCACACCGATAGTGAAGCTGCGTTGCGCCCGCAGGGAGCGGGCGAAAAAGTTAGGGCGATATTTATACTTGCGAACGGCCGCGAAGATCCGGTCCTTGGTGTCCTGCGGAATAGAGTCGGCAACGGGTGAGCGATTGATCACCAGCGACACCGTGGCCGGAGCAAGACCGAGGCGCTCCGCCAGTTCTTTCAGACTCACCGGCTTGGGGCTCATCCGTATAGCCCGCGCCGCGCCTTTTCCCGTCTTTCCCCCGGTCACGTTGCGAAGTCTCGCATAAACCTCATTCGCCTCGCAAGCCCGGAGAACTCGCGGGAAGAGATCATTCGTATTGACATCTGTCCGAAAAGAGTTTTTGATACATTGCGGCAACGCCTTACTAACCCGATTTAGCTGCAAGTTGCAATACGGGCCCAACGGAGGTACCGTGCCGTCCTCATCCCATTATTTTGTTCCCTGCCGATGCTGGCGTAAGTGGACTCGCGCAAAAATAACGAACAGAATCGCCGCTTCGTTGCTGTACGGCGTATTTTGCCTCAGCCTCAGTTTCGTCTCTCTCGCCCAAAGCGCTCCCAAATCGCCGCAGAACACTGCCGGCCGCATTTTCGATTCCGCAATCGAGGGGCGAGTGAATTCGATCCTGAAGCAAATGACCCTGGAAGAAAAAATTGGACAGCTGGTGCAGTACTCCGCTGGACAACCCACTGGGCCTGGGACCGGTCGCAGTGACTACGAAGACATGATTGCGCACGGTCAGATCGGATCGCTTTTCAATGTGGTCGATCCGCCTCAGATTAACGCTTACCAGAAGATCGCGATGGAGAAGTCGCGGCTGCGCATTCCCATCCTGTTCGGGTTGGACGTGATTCACGGATTCAAAACGGAATTTCCCATTCCGCTCGGTCTCGCGTCCACCTGGGACCCTAAAATCGTTGAGCAGGCATCGCGTGTGGCTGCGATGGAGGCGTCAGCGGATGGAATCCGCTGGACGTTCTCCCCGATGGTCGATATTGCGCGCGATGCCCGCTGGGGGCGCATGGCTGAAGGCGCGGGAGAGGATCCCTTTCTGGGCTCGGCGATGGCCGCAGCTTACGTGCGAGGCTATCAAGGATCCCGGCTGGACGCGCCCGACAGCCTCGCGGCCTGCGCCAAGCACTTTGTCGGGTACGGCGCTGCCGAAGGCGGACGGGACTACAACTCGACGGAGATTTCGGAACACACCTTACGTCAATATTATCTGCCACCATTTCATGCCGCGGTGGACGCCGGAACTGTTTCGCTGATGAGCGCGTTCAACTCTCTCAACGGAATACCCTCCACCGCAAATCCGTTTACTTTGAAACAAGTTTTGCGAAAAGAGTGGGGCTTTGAAGGGCTGGTGGTAAGCGACTGGAATGCGGTCGGAGAGCTTATCCCCCACGGGATCGCAGTGGATGGAACAACCGCAGCTCGCAAAGCTTTCCTTGCCGGCGTGGACATGGATATGGTCAGCAGTCTTTACCACGATCACCTGCAGCAGCTTGTGAGTTCCAAGCAGGTGACCACTCTACAAATAGATGAAGCCGTTCGTCATGTTCTACGGGTCAAGCTCGCATTAGGTTTGTTCGAACACCCCTTCGTGGACGAAGCTGCGGCTCCGAAGGCGCTCTATCATCCGGACAGCATCGCTCTCGCGCAAAGCGCGGCGGAACGTTCTTTTGTGTTGCTCAAGAACGCAAGTGGTCCGGATGGGAATGCCCTGCTTCCCCTCACCGAGAGCGCGGAAAACATAGCTGTGATCGGACCCCTCGGGGACGATTCCTCATACCCCAACGGTGCGCCGCCCAATTCCGGCCCGCGCGTGTCGCTCACCGCAGCTTTGTCACAACGCCTCGGCAAGGAACATGTCTCGCGCTACAAGGGAAGCGGCATCCTCGATGGCAGCGACGATGAGATCGCGGCAGCTGTCGCAGGCGCGCAGAAGGCTGACCTCGTAGTTCTGGCGCTGGGTGAAAGTCCGGAAATGAGTGGCGAAGCGGCTTCGCGCGCCGATCTGGGGCTTCCGGGCCGGCAGCTGGAACTGATGAAACAAGTCGCTCAAACCGGGAAACCAGTCGTCCTGATTCTATTCAGTGGACGCCCGCTGACAGTGCCGTGGGCCTTTCAGCATGTGCCCGCAGTAATGGCAGCGTGGCTGCCCGGAATCAGTGGCGGACCTGCGCTGGTAAGCACGCTTTTCGGTGATACGAACCCGAGTGGGAAATTGGTCGTGAGTTGGCCACGCAGCGTAGGGCAGGAACCGCTGTACTACAACTCCCTTAACACTGGCCGTCCCGCCGACGATGCCGATCTGACCCGTCCCCCATCCGACGTCGCTACTCGTTATATATCTCGGTACATCGACGAACCAGATTCGCCGCAGTTCCCCTTTGGTTACGGTTTGTCCTACACGAAATTTTCGTACGGACCAACCAGCATCAGCACCAAACGCTTGAGTGCGGCGGAGCTCAACAAGAATCTGACTGACAGAGGCGGCAAAAGCTCTATGTCTGTCGAAGCTGATGTAAGCAATACCGGTCGAAGGGCTGCGGACGAAATCGTGCAACTCTACATTCGGCTTCAGGGAACTTCGGTGGCCCAACCGGTGCGGGAGCTGAAGGGATTTCAAACGGTCTCGTTAGCTGCGGGCGAAACCAAGAGAGTCAAGTTTGAGTTGAAACCCGAGGCTTTTGCGATCTGGAACGATCGGGACCAGTTTGCGACTGAACCGGCGAAGCTTACGGTTTGGATCAGCCCTGATTCCACCCGCGGCACCCCCGCGGAAGCTGAAATTTTGCCCTAGTCCCTTTTCACAAAGATGGTTCGCCAAGCATCAGGAGAAAAGTTCATGAAGATCTGGACGCGCACTGTAGTCAGAGCGGTCAAACTGGTTTTCTGCCTGTTAGGAATCGTTACCCTCACCTCCGTCGCTTGGAGTAGCACGGAATATTATCGCCACGTCGTCTTCGATAACAGCCTCACTTCCGATGCCTACTTTTTCAGTCAAGGTTTAGCCAACGGGGGGAGTGCTCTCGAGTTGAAGGACGGTCATCTCCCAGTGGACACCAAGAACTTTCTGACTCCACCGAACGCGATTCGACTGAATTGGCAGTCGCAGCACGGCGGCGGATGGGAAGCCGAGGTCCACGTCAACGAATTCCGCAATCGTTTCCCGACATTTGAAGGGCGGAATCTATATTTCTGGTGTTTCGCCCCAAAAGCGATCGCCGCCAAAGACCTGCCAGTCCTGGTACTCTCCAACACAATTCAAGGCCTGCATGTCGCGGAATTTCCGGGAGCTTTCACCGAGCCACTGGAGTTGGGCAAGTTCACCGGAGATATCCCTGCCGGACGCTGGATTCAAGTGCGCATTCCGCTCACGTCCTTTCATGAGAGCTCGATCTATGAGTTCGAATCCCGCTACCTGCGAAGCCTCGTCTTTCACCAGGGAAGCTCTGACGGCGAGCCCCATGTCCTTGTCATCGATGAAATTCGTTTAGGTGATGATCTGCCGAAAAGCGCATCCGCGCTGCCTTCGCCAGAAAATGCGCGCGCGATCGGCTATGACCGGCACGTGGAACTCCGCTGGGATCCGGTACACGATGCGGCGCTCGCGCGATACGTCATTTATCGCTCGATCGATGGGAAGGATTTCGAACCCATTGGGATTCAGCTTCCAGACACCACCCGTTATTCCGATTTCCTGGGAAAGGCAGCTATCACAGCGCAATACAAAGTCGTGGCTGCAGACTGGCAATATCACGCTTCTTCCCCTTCCAAAGTAGTAAGCGCCTCAACCCGCGAATTCAGCGACGATGAATTGCTGACCATGTTGCAGGAAGCCTGCTTTCACTACTATTGGGAGGGCGCGGATCCTCACTCGGGCATGGCGCGCGAGAATATTCCGGGAGACGATCGCATCGTCGCCACGGGCGCGAGCGGAATGGCAATTGCGTCGTTGGTCGTCGGGGTTAACCGTGGCTTCATCACGCGTGAACAGGGCGTCGAACGCCTCACAAAGATCGTCAATTTTCTGGAACACGCACAGCGCTACCACGGAGCCTGGTCGCACTATATGAACGGCGGTACCGGCAAAACAATGGCAGTATTTGGCGTGTTCGACAATGGTGGCGACCTGGTGGAGACGTCGTTTCTGGTGGAGGGATTGCTCGCAGCACGCCAGTATTTCCATGGCCCCAGCGACGCGGAGCACTCACTGTATCAACGAATCACGCAGTTATGGGAAACCGTCGAGTGGGATTGGTATCGCGGCGCAAAACCCGGAGATTTTATCTACTGGCATTGGTCAGCCGAATGGGGATGGCAGATTCAGCATCCTTTGATTGGATTCAATGAAGTGATGATTACTTATCTGCTGGCGATGTCGTCGCCGACGCATGCGGTACCCGCCGATATGTATTACTCAGGTTGGGCGAGCCAGTCGCCAAGCGCTCTCAGCTACCGCGCGGGATGGTCCGGCTCGGTGGATGGGGACCACTACGGCAATGGACACACCTACTATGGCATCAAGCTTGACGTCGGCGTTGGAACGGGAGGGCCACTCTTTTTCACTGATTATTCATACTTCGCCTTTGATCCGCACAGCCTGCACGACAAATTCACCGCCTCTTATTTCGAAAATAACCGCAACATAGCTCTCATCAATCGCGCGTACTGCATCAAAAATCCGAAGCACTTTGCGGGCTACGGTCCGGATGCCTGGGGACTCACCGCTAGCGACGGTCCGTGGGGTTACGTCCCCCATGCCCCTGACGACAATAGTGATCGTGGAACCCTCACTCCGACCGGTGCCCTTTCATCGTTCCCCTACACGCCGGAAGCATCTATGGCGGCCCTGAAACACTACTATCGCGATCTGGGAGGCCAACTCTGGGATATCTATGGGCCGCGGGACGCCTACAATCCTGGGCAGGACTGGATTTCAGTGATCTATATGGGCCTGAACCAGGCGCCGATCGTTGTAATGACCGAGAACTATCGCACTGGACTGGTCTGGAAAAACTTCATGGCAAATCCCGAGATCGGCACCATGCTTCAGAAGCTCGACAAGGTTACGGAGCAATTGCACTAGTTCGAACGAGAAACCACCGGACACGGCATGCGCCACTTTCTCAAGCTGCGCGAATCCCAAAAACCCGCAGCTTCCCTTAATGGTGTGAATCGTCCGAAAGATGCTGGCCAGCAGATTCTTCGCGCCTGGGTCCGACTCAAGACTTACCAGTTCCTGGTCAAGCCGATCGAGGTTTTCACGGCTTTCGATAAGAAAATCTTTAACAATATCGTCCATGGCCAAGTCTCTTGCTGTCCCAGGGCACGTGGAGCGACCAAGGCCGCCCGCACCGTGTCCGGACTCTGAGGTCATCGGCACTCAACCAGAGAACTTGAGAAACCAGGTAGGTAAACGATTTGCTGCGTTTACTGATCAGAGTTCTTTGCCGGCATCAGCTCGCAACCGGGGCAGTAGGGATAATATGCATTCCCTTTATAGTCGAGTTCTTTAATCCCGTCCTCGGACGTGTAATAGCCCCGGATAGCCTCGTTGCGAATCAGCTCGAAGAATTTATGCTGAGCGCTGTCGACTGGGGCTGCGCTCAATGTCTGCAAAACCTGTTCTTGTTTCGCGGCATCTAGGGCTGAAAAACCGATCTGATGCTCTTCCGTGCTGAGCTTGTGGAGCGCTGCGAATCCATTACGGGCGACGGCTGCAGAGTCCGCCGTCTCTAACTCGCGGACGGGAGCCTCGCCGAAGTACGCCACCGCTACTGCTCGATGCAGCGGATCGAGATGCCGCGCGGCTTCCCGCACCTCTGCGGCAGAGTGAAACCACAGGTCGATCCAGCGGACCGTCTGGGCGAGTGCGTCCGGTGGCACCTTGCCCAAAAGGGTCTCTACGAAACGGGTGATAATCCGAAATTCCTCCGGCGAAAAGAACTGCGGCGCCGCCGAAAAACCGGGCTGCACGTAGTCGGTTTCGCTGCCGGCCGGAGGTGCCGAAGGACTATGCCCATGCCCCAGCACACGCACGAGATTTTCCGCTGAAGGCAGGTAGAGTCCCGGGGGCAGCGTTGCGTAATCTTGCTCATCCCCAAATAAAAGCGTCGAGCCTGCCGGCACAAAGCCGCTGACCCCCGCTAGGACCGCCATCTCTCCCAACCGCAGAACCCATTGGCGTCTGGTTATCTCATTCGTCATGTCGGGCTCGTTGGATGTTTTCACACTTCACCTCGCCGAAATGCCTGCGCAATGTATTCTCCGGCACGAGCGGAAATTGCCATGATCGTCAGTGTCGGCTCGTAACACCCCTGCGTTACAAATACCGAACCATCGGTCACAAATACGTTGCGGACGTCATGCACCTTGCAGTTGCGATCCACAACACTCTTATCCGGACTGGTCCCCATGCGGGCCGTTCCGCACTCGTGAATGTTCTTCCCGAACATGCTCAGTTCGTTCTTGGGCGTCGTCACATCTGTCAGCTTCATTTCATCCAGAATGGCTGCGATGTGACTACACATCGCGGTCCCCATTGCCTTCTCGTTGTCACCGTAACTCGCATTGATATGCAGCGCTGGAATTCCCCACGCATCCTTCTTGGTGGGATCCAGGCTGACAAAGTTATCCGCGCGAGGCAGGCACTCCCCTTGGGCTTCGATAGAAAAATAATAAGGTATTTCCCCGCGGACGCGCTCCCGCCATCGATCCCCAAACTCCGGCAGAAGGAACGCGTGCCCATACACCTCCTGGCTACCGTCCCCATCGAATCGATAGCCGCGAAGAAAATTCGAGTTGCGCTCGCGCTGGCCATCCGCGTTGACATACTTGGGGATCAGAAACCCGCACGGCCTCCCGACAGGCTCACGCTTCGAAGAACGCAGGCTCGGTATAAAACCTCCCGCTCCCTCAATCGTAAAGTGATCCATCAGGTACTTTCCCAGTGCGCCCCCGGAATTGCCCACTCCTTGCGGATACGATGGCGACTTGGAGTTAAGCAGAATGCGCGTGGATTCCAGTGCCGCGGCAGCGACGACTACAACGCGCGCATAAGCTTCCCGGTGTTCCTGTGTGACTCGATCGATATAGTGAACACCATCCGCTCGTCCAGTCGCTCCCATTAGTAAATGACTGACAATCGCATCGCTGACAAGCGTGAATTTCCCCGTGCGCGCCGCCGCTGGCAGAGTTACCGATGGACTATTGAAATAGGACGCTGTGTGACATCCACGCTGGCACTGGTCGCAGTAATGACACGCGGGACGTCCGCGATGCGGCACAGTCAAATTTGCGACCCGATCCGGAATGACTCGCCAACCGAACTTTCCCTCAATCGCTTTTTTCGCCAGTGATCCGCCGCATGAAAGTTCCATCGCTGGCAGAAACTGTCCGTCCGGCAGTTGGGGCAGTCCTTCTCGTGAACCGCTGACGCCGATATAGCTTTCGACCTGATCATAATAAGGTTCCAGATCCTTATAGCTGATCGGCCAATCCTCGCCATACCCATCGCGGCTGGCCGCTTTGAATTCGTTGTCGCTGTAGCGATAGCTCTCGCGTGCCCAACAGAAAGTCTTGCCTCCAACCTGGCGGCCGCGAATCCACATGAACGGCTTATCCAGAGGAAATGTGTAGGGATGTTCGAGGTCATTCACAAAAAACTGGTGGCTGTACTCGTCGCAGGCATAACACAGGCGCTGCACTGGCTGGTTCTGCAGCAGTCTCTTCTGATCCCCAAATCCCCGAAATTTCAGCTGGTACGGCCAAACATGTTCCGTGAAGTCGCGAGTCGGGATGCGTGGCGGTCCGGCCTCGAGCATGAGCACCGTGAGACCTCGCTCGGCAACTTCTTTCGCCACCCAGCCGCCGCTTGCCCCCGAGCCAATCACCAAAACGTCATAAGTCTTCTTGCGCGGAAGGAGCATGAGGCTGACAGTCTAGCAAAGATCTTGGGCGCATCCTTGGTGCAGCCTCGGATCTTCACCTAAGGATGGGGTCGCAGCAACCGTAGGGGCGAAGATCCCATGCCGTAGACGATCACTCTATGGCGGTCTGATCAAAGCTGATTTTCTGGCAGCACGAACCCGCCACCCGGCATCTTAGAGCGCATGAGGCTCGCCAGAATTTCGTCCAGACGCGCGCTGAAAGCTATTCCCGTGCTCGGATTTCTTCTCTTTTCCAACCTCGCCAGCGCGCAAGAGCACACGGAGACGGCAGGGCTTAAAACTTCTCATTTGACCTTGGATCAAGTGCTCACCAATCTCGAGCAACGAAACGCTCAGCGCGCGGCTGCATTGGAGCAGTTCGAGGGGAAGCGCGTCTATCAGATGCACTATCAGGGGATCTTCAAGAATCAAGATGCGGAGATGGTAGTGAAAGTCCTTTTTCGGGCTCCGAGTTCCAAAGAGTTCACCATCGTGTCACAAACCGGCTCGAAGTTTGTGATCGACCACGTTTTCAAGAAACTTCTGGAGGGAGAGCAGGACGCTGCGAAAGGAAACAATCTCCATGAGGCTGCGCTGACTCGCGACAACTATATTTTCCAGCTCTTAGGATACGAAACGGCCCCGCAAGGCGGCCGTTACGTTCTGAGCATTCTGCCCAAAACCAGAAATAAGTTCCTATATCGCGGGGAGATATGGGTCGACGCTACGGATTTCGCCGTGGTCCGCATTGTTGGAGAACCCGGCAAGAACCCCTCGATGTGGATCTCTAAATCGGACTTTGCTCACCAATATATGAAGGTCGACGGATTCTGGCTTCCTTCCGAAAACCACACGGAATCATCCGTTCGCTTTGGCGGCAAGTCCACTCTCTCTATCAAGTATCAAGACTATAAGATCCTCAAGGCATCTCGTCCGCCAGTGATTGAGACCGCTCGAATCGCTATTTCCGCATACTGAGGCCTCTGCATTCTTCTACTCGTCATATGATCTACCTACTTACTGCCCCGCTTATTGATCGATTCTCGGGGCGGGTAGTGTCTTCGGGACTGCGCGGCCGTATTAAAACTCGTCTTTGCTGTGCAGGTACAACGCTCATCACCGTGATTTTTCTGGCTGTACTCACTGCCCGAGCCCAGGTCGCCAAACCGTCCGAAGTGAAGAACCCTGCAGCCGATGGTACTGCGACTACCGACACTACCGCGAGGCGTTTGCCTCCGCTTCAATTCGACAGCAATGCAGTTCTCCATCATTTAAATCAGGTCATCAGCTGGTACCGACACTCCACCACCGGAGTCCAGTCGGTCGGAATTCCGAGCGACACGATCTATCAGGACAACACCAGGACCTTGGCAGAGCAGACCGTTAAGCTCGCCTTTCAATCCGCCAAGGGAGAAGCCGCGCTCATAAAAACTCAGCAAAAGAGTGGCGACACCAACTCCGGAAGTCGCGAGAACACCCAAGAGCAGGCGCTTACCCAGATGCAGGCCCGGACCTCGGCCCAGATCAATCAATTGCAATCGCAATTAGCCGCGGTGAATAAGCAGCTTCCCAAAGCACGACCCGCGCAGCGAGCTACCCTGAATTCACAACGAGACTCCCTTCAGAGCCAGCTGGATCTGCAGAAAACCTTGCTGGATGCCGTGCAAAAGATGGCCGCGTTTGTCGAGAGCAACGGCGAGATTGCAACCGGACTCGAAGGCAGCATCAATCAACTGGGCCGCTCCATACCTGAAGTGCTGGGCTCCTCCATAACGGCCGAGAAACCCGCAACCACCTCGGCGCCGTCGAAGTCTCTATTGGCAAACTCCGGAGGCCTCATCAGCGAGGCAGTCACGCTGTATGACTACATGGCGGTGGTCCACCAGGTTGATGGATTAATAAAGGAAACGAACTATACGCGGGAAGTCGTGGAACACTTGCGCGCTCCGATGCGCGACGCGATGCGCGTGGCAATTCAGCAGAGTCAACAGTTGTCCAGCCAGCCGCCCAGTGCCGATCCGCAGCAACTTCAATCGGAGCGCGAAACCTTCCAGGAAATTACAGCGCGCTTCAAGCAGCTCTCCGGGATACTGATGCCCCTCAGCCAGGAGCTGATTGTTCTCAACGACAGCAAGACCAACTTCGAGGAGTGGAAGAGTTCTATTTCCCGCGAGTCCCGCCACGTACTCCGTTCCGTCCTCATTCGGGTGGGCGGAATTCTTCTAGCTCTGGCCGTGATTCTGGTGATCTCAGAGATATGGCGCCGCGTCACCTTCCGCTATATCGGCGACCCGCGTCGCCGCCGGCAATTCTTAGTCATGCGCCGGGTGGTGATCGGATTCTTGATCGTCATCGTCCTTATTATGGGCTTCGTCAGCGAATTCAGCTCGCTGGCCACCTTCGCTGGATTCATCACCGCAGGGATTGCTGTCGGTTTGCAAGCCGTCCTTCTTTCTGTCGCCGCTTATTTCTTCATTATCGGCCGCTACGGCATTCGCGTCGGAGATCGCATCAGCGTCGCGGGCATCACCGGCGACGTCGTCGACATCGGACTCGTCCGGCTGTACCTGATGGAAATGGCGGGCACCGGGCTCGATTTCTACCCGACAGGAAGAATCGTTGTGTTCTCGAACGCCGTACTGTTCCAGACCGGATCGCCTCTGTTCAAACAAATTCCAGGAACGGAGTACGCCTGGCACGAAGTCGTGGTGATGATTGCGCCCCAAGGCAATCACAGAGCAGCGCAGGAGAAGCTCGTGGCCGCAGTCAACTCCGTCTATTCGGAATATCGCGAAGAAATCGAAAGACAACATGCCACAATCGAGCGGCGCGTAGACATTCAGATTGATACACCTCGCCCAGGGGCTCGCCTTCAATTTGCCGACGCCGGACTTGAACTGCTCGTCCGTTATCCGGTGGAGATCAGAAAGGCTCCGGACATCGATGAAGAAATGACCCGCAAGGTCCTGCAACTCATCGAAACCGACGAAGTCCTGAAGACTGCGGTCTCAGGCACCCCGAAAATTCGTTCGGCGATTAAAGGCTGAAGTCCCATCTCGATCCTTCCCGAGTGGTCCTCGCGTGACAGCGGTCACAAAGCCTTGTAGCAAGAATCACAGACTTGCTTTCCCGTGAGTTCTACATTGCAAGGTTCGAAATCGGACAAAGTTAGTCCAATTTGGGAATCACATGCAGATCACTCGGGCTTCGGACTATGCGGTTCGGGTGATGATCCATTTAGCATGCCTGCCGCAAAGAACCACCGTACGTCAGGCCGAGCTGTCTAAGGCGACAGCTGTTTCCGGACACTTCTTATCGAAGGTCCTGCAGCAGTTGGTGCGCTCTCGCCTGATTCGATCACAGCGTGGATCCGGCGGAGGCTACGGCTTGGCGGTACCTGCCGAGAGCGTGTCCCTGCTGGATGTGGTTGAGGCGATAGAGGGGCCGTTGCAATTGAATCAGTGCATCGCCGAGGGCCCGTCTTGCGAAAGAAAGTCGTGGTGCCCCGCCCATCAGGTTTGGGCTGAGGCGCAAGCTGCAATGGTGACCATCCTGGGAAGCGCTTCCATGGCAAAACTCGCCGTGGAAGCAACGCAAGGTTTCCAGTCCGTTTCACTTGCACGAGAAACCAGTTTGGATTGCGGGTCCACCCACGAGGGTCAGGTAAAAGCACCGCCATGGAACTCACGTGGATCGCCATCATCGCCAGCTTGTGTATGGGAATTGGCGCGGTGCTCGTATTCGTGTTCGCCGTGAAGAAGAACTACTTCCGAAATCTGGAAGACGCTAAGTATCAGGTGTTCTGGTCCGACGCGGAACAGGCGGGTCGACCCTCCACGACAGGCGAAGCAGGAGAAGAAGGATGAAAACCCCAGTAAAGAACGCGATTGAGGAAACTGGCGAGGCGGTGACCCGGCGCAGGGTCTTGTCATGGTTCAGCGGATTCGGACTTGTTCGGATCGCTGATCATCACCGCCTTTTCCAACCTGATTTTCATCAAGCCGCGCGCCACCTACGGACAGCCCAATCGTTTCTCCATCGGCAAGCCGGAGGAATTTCCTTCTGGAGCGCGCGTTTCCGCTTGATGCCCGCCGCGTCTGCATTGTGCGCGACGGCGACAAGACTTGCCGCCATCTCCACCACCTGCACCCACTTGGGCTGCATCGTCTCGGTTTCCGAAACCGGATTCGCCTGCCCCTGCCATGGATCGCGTTATGACCAGGACGGCAACGTGACCGGCGGGCCTGCTCCCAGGGCGTTGCCTTGGTACCAGGTCACGCTGGCTCCCAACGGTGAAATCGAAGTCGACAAAGATACCGAAATTGAAGCGGGGAATTACTTGCGCGTATGAGCAACCACACGGCACCATCTCCCTGGAAGTCGCTCGTCGAGTTGCCCGAGAACGTCTGGCGCTCGATCTTTCGAAACCCGCTGCCATCCTCCGATCTGGGACGGGCTTCGACCAGCTTCACCAACTTCTTTCTGCATCTGCATCCCGTCAAAGTTCACCGCAACAGCCTGAAGGCCGACCTACACGCTCGGCCTCGGACTGATTTCATTCTTTCTCTTTTTCATTCTGGTGGTTACGCGGCAGTCTTGCTGATGTTTTATTACGTCCCTTCGACCACCCAGGCCTACGACCGGATGCTCGACCTGCGCGGCACGGTCGCCTTCGGAATCTTCCTGCGCAACATGCACCGCTGGTCCGCGCACGGCATGGTCGCGACGGTATTCCTGCACATGTGCCGCGTGTTCCTGACTGGCTCCTATAAGCGCGCCGCGGGAGTTCAACTGGGTCCTCGGCGTACTTGCTGTTCCTGCGTGACCTTATTCATGAGTTTCACCGGCTACCTGCTGCCGTGGGACCAGCTGGCATTCTGGGCGATCACGGTCGGCACGTCGATTGCGGCTATGCGCCTTTGGTCGGCAAACAAGTGAAGTTCTTCTGCTCGGCGACTCCACGCGTAGGACAGGAGGCCCTCCTTCGCTTCTACGTGCTGCACGTCGCCGTTCTGCCGGCGGTGTCTATCGCTGCTGGTCGCCATCCACTTCTGGAGAATTCGTAAGGACGGTGGATTGTCCCGTCCGGAGGAGGAAGACGCCCTCCCCGCCGAAGCTGCAAGCCAGATCGAAGTGGTGCAGGGGCCTGCAGTGGTAATGGCAACATCGCGCGGCCGCCGCGGAAGCAGCCAAGCCCGTCCTGCGAAAAACGCCACTACGGCATTCAAGGCCTAGTGCGCGGTCCCTTCACCAAAGTCGGCAATGTTCCCGATCGATCGGTGTTCGCGTGGCCGAACCTGTTTATGGCCGAGCTTGTCATCTTTTTGATTACGGTTGCCGGCGTTTTGTGCGTGTCACTTTTCTTTAATGCGCCTCTGGAAGAACCGGTCAACATCATGCATCCGCCCGAACCCGGCGAAGGCGCCTTGGTACTTCCTGGGTTTGCAGGAGCAGGTCAGCTACTCGGCGTTCTGGGGAGGAGTAGGCATTCCCACGATCGAAGTGTTGCTTCTGCTGCTGGTTCCTTATATCGATCGCAAAGTGGCAGGCGTGGGCCGCTGGTTCGCCCGCGAGCGCCTGCTGGCCAATTTCCTTTTCCTGACGTTCGTAATTGTGAACGTCGTCTTAATCATCATCGGCACCTTCTTCCGTGGGCCGAACTGGGAATTTGTTTCGCCATGGTGAGGAACGTAAGGAGACTCTTGTGAGCACCCGCGTAACCCTGGCAGTTGTGAGTTTCGTGGTTCTGATCGTGCACGGCATCGTCTTCTACGATCAGTTCTTCAATCGTTGGGAGAGGCACCAGACTGCCTACTTCGAGCAGGCGCGGAGTCTGGCAAAGACCGACTCCGAAAGGCGCGCCCTCGACGAGCGCAGTCCGCGCATCGAGCAGACAATCGTCACGCAATTCGGCGAATCGCGCGTCGATCGCTGCGCGACCTGCCACATCGCCAGTGACGATCCACGCTTCCAGGGACACGCCGAACCGCTGCGCGCGCATCCTTATTCCGCCGCGCTAGGCGACGTTCAACGCGATGGCCGCTGGGAACGGCGCCACAAGTTCACCGACTTCGGCTGCACCATCTGCCACGACGGGCAGGGCCGCGGTCTGGAAACGTTCTACGCCCACGGCGAAGACGTCTTCTGGCCTGATCCGATGCTGGGATACGTGACCCAAGCCAACTGGCATCCAGAATTCAAGGCGAAGTTGACCGGCAAGGAGTACATGCAGGCCAACTGCGCCCAGTGTCACACCGAAGACAACTTTCCGGGCACTCCCCTGGTTCAGCGTGGACGCCAACTCTTCTTCGAGAAAGCCTGCTACGGCTGCCATCGCATCGAGGGCCTTTCCAACGGCACACTCGGCCCTGACCTCAGCGACGTAGGGCAAGAAATTCAAGGTCAATTATCTGTGGGAGCACACGGTCAATCCGCGCGCCTTCCAGCCCACATCCTTCATGCCGAAATTTGACCTCACCGACGACGAGATCAAGGCTCTCACTGTTTTTCTGAAGAGCCGCCGCGGAATTAACTTTGCGGAAACGTCACTCGGTCAATATCGCGCGCGCTTGCAACAGACCAAGCTGGAGGAAACATCCAAACCGCAGGCTCCGCGCTGCCCCATCAGCCTCTCGCGGCGAACAGTTGGTGACTGAGCGTTCTTGCACTGCCTGCCACAAACTGGGCGACCACGACGGCCACATCGCGCCCGACCTCTCTTATGAAGGACTGATCCGCGACGAAGCCTGGATGATGGCTCACTTCCGCGAGCCTAAATCCCGAATCCCCGATTCCATCATGCCGGTCTTCGGCTTTGCCGAGGCCGACTTCCATTCGATTTCCGCGTACCTGAAGACCCGCAGCACGCCTGCCGTATTCAAGACCGGAGAAGACATCTACAAGAACCTCTGCGCGCGCTGCCATGGCGAGAAGGGCGACGGCAAAGGTGTGACTTATCTCTACCTCGATCCCGCGCCGCGCGATCTCACCAAGGCGGCGTTCATGAACAGCAAGCCGGAAGACCGCTTCCTGCAGTCGCTTAAGGCAGGCGTCCCGGGGACATCCATGCCGCCGTGGGAGCGGGTGCTCACCGACGAACAACGTCATGCCGTGCTTACATATGTTTTCCAGACATTCGTGAAGGAACCGCGCCCCGAACTGAAAGCACATAAGGTTCCGGAGCAAAATCCGGTCGCCTCCAATGCGGATTCCATCCATCGCGGCGAGCAGACCTTCCTGCAGCGCTGCACCGGATGTCACGGCCGCAAAGCAGACGGTAAGGGACCGAACTCCCTGGATATCAGCCCGCGTCCACGCAACTTGCGCAATTCGTTCTTTGTAAACAACGTACCGGACCGCCGCCTGTTCGATTCCATCCTCTACGGTGTGCAGGGGACCGCGATGCCTTCGTGGATCGACTATGGCCTCAGGCAAAACGATGTGGGCGACCTTATCAACTTCATTCGTAGTCTGAACCCGCAGCCGGTTTCACCTCCCAGTGAGAAGTCTCCAAGCCTCACATCGCAGGTGAACCAGGAGGAGCTATGCCAGGGCAAGTGCAAGTGACCCGAGCAACCCCAGTCGGAGCCATCCCGTTGGCCGATTCGATCCACCAAGACACCACGGCCAAGTGGTTTCTGCTCAGCTCGATCACCTATTTCTTTATCGTCGGAATCATCGCTCTAACGATCGCGGCGAAATTCGTATGGCCGCAGTTGCTCGGGACCGTGCCCTACCTCTCCTATGGCCGCCTGCGTCCGCTGCACGTGAATGGCATGCTCTTCGGCTGGCTGCTCGCCGGCGGATCTGGGCCTCGCCTACTACATTGTTCCGCGGCTGTGCGGAGTCAAGCTCTGGAGCGAGAAACTCGGCATCGCGACCGCGCTCGTGTGGAACGTCATCGTTCTCGGCGCGGTGTATGCCCTGCCTGCCGGTTTGAACAAAGGATGGGAGTATGCGCGAGCTGCCGCATGCCGCTGGTCGTCCTGGTGGTCGTGGCCTGGGTGATGTTCGGCATCAACATCTTCGCGACTGTCGCCACCCGCAAGTATCAGCAGATGTACGTCAGCCTCTGGTACACCATGGCCACCATCCTGTGGACGACGTTCGTTTACAGCACCGGCAACATCGCCGTTTTGTTCACCACCGGCACGAACCAGGCCAACCTGAACTGGATGTACGTACACAACGCCGTCGGACTCATCTTCACTCCCATCGGACTGGCGATGGCGTATTACTTCATTCCCAAGGCGTCGAACACCCCGCTCTACAGCCACAAGCTGTCGATGATCGGCTTCTGGTCGCTGGCCTTCGTCTATGTCTGGACGGGCGCGCACCACATGCTGCATGGCCCCATCTCGCAGTGGCTGCAGACCATCGCCATCGCGTTCTCGCTCATGCTGCTGATTCCGGTGTGGACGGTGGTCTACAACTTCTTCGCCACCATGAAGGGACAGTGGCACCAGTTGCGCGACAACGTTCCGCTGAAGTTCCTGATGTCGGGCGTGGTCTTCTACCTGCTCACCTGCTTCCAGGGCCCGATGCACAGCCTGCGTTCGGTGAATGCGATCGTGTCGAAGACCGACTGGATTCCCGGTCACGCGCACATGGCGGTGCTCGGGTGCTTCTCGTTCTTCGCGATTGCTGGCTGCTACTACGTGATCCCGCGAATGTTCCAAACCGAGCTGCACTCCGAGGCGCTGGCCAACTGGAGTTTCTGGTTCTTCATGATCGGCGGTCTCGGATTCTTCGTGACCCTCTGGCTGGGCGGATTCTGGCAGGGCTGGCAGTGGAACAATCCCATCGATTCCATTCATCGACACGGTGGTGGCGCTGAAACCGGTGTGGACGGTCCGCTTCTTCTCCGGCGTGCTGATGTTCTGCGGCATCGCCACTTTCCTGTTCAACATCCTGGCGACGGTCGTGGGCGCGGACAGCCCACCGCGCGTCCCGAACCCGTAGAAGCGGTCACGGCTTAAGGAGAATGCCATGCTAGAAAAAACTGACAAAAGCGCTGTTGGATTCGTGATCGCCGCCCTGGTGTTCTTCTTCATCGGAGGCCTGCTCACGACGGTCGTGCCGCCGCTCATCGACAAGAGCTGGTCGAAGCCGTTCGAGAACAACGATCCGTCGAAGGGGCCGACCGGCAAGCTGCTGCCCTACACCGAGGTCGAACTGAAGGGACGCGCCATCTACGTTCGCGAGGGCTGCTGGTATTGCCACACGCAGCAGACGCGCACGCTGCTGGCCGACACCAAGCGCTCGGGATGGAAGGGCGTCGACTCGCCGGTTTCGACTCCGGACGAGTTCGTGTACGACAACCCGCACATGTTCGGAACCAAGCGGACCGGGCCCGATCTATCGCGCGTCGGCGGCAAGTACGACACGCAGTGGCACCGGACGCACTTCCGCAATCCGCGTGACCTGGTTCCAGGCTCCGTCATGCCGCCGTTCCCGTGGATCGCCAACAACGACGAAGAGTTCAACGCGCTGGTGGCGTACATCCAGACGCTGGGCCGCGCTAAGAACTGGCGGCCGGACAACGACTACGAGAAGTAGAGGACGCGACATGAACGACTACGTTTATCCGAGCATTTTTTTCGCGTACTCTGCTGTTCTTCCTGTTCCTGGTTGGAGCGATCTTCTTCCTGGTGCGCTCCTGTCATGACGGGTACTGGGGAAGGAGAGCGAAGATCCGAAGTACCGGATGCTGGCCGACGACGAGATGGCGAGCGATACGGATTCCAAGACAAGATTGAGGAGATGCTTATGGCAGAAGCAATCAACGCCAGCAAGAAGGAACAGAGACGAGATCCACGAATACGCCGACGGCTGGATCACCGAGCGCAAAGGCACCGATGTCCCGACGTTTCTCAAGTTCGCCTACATCGTGATCATGGCCGGAGTGATCGGATACTTCTTCATCTACATGAACGGCGAGGTGAACCACTCCGACGCGGCGCGCTGGTGCGCCAGTTTAACCAGGTGACCCAGTCCTCGCCGGGCTTCATGTATTTGGTGATCGCATGGTGATTGTCTACGCCATCATCGTGATTGCGTTTGCATTCAAAGCCGTTCACAAAGACTAGGAGAATCGATGAGCGAATGGGCACAATTCGAAGCCATTGAAGGGGCGGACTACTGGATCAAGATGGTGAAGTGCCAGCACGCCTGCCCCGTGCACACCAATGCGTGCGGCTACGTCACCGCCATCGCCGAAGGCCGCTACGAAGAGGCCTACCGCATCGCGCGCGCGACCAATCCGTTCGCGTCGATCTGTGGACGGGTGTGCGGCGCTCCCTGCGAAGTGAACTGCCGCCGCGGCGACGTCGACGAGCCGGTTTCGATCCGTTCGCTCAAGCGCTTCGTGACCGCCAAGTTCGGTCCGGAGTCAGGCGACTTCGGCATTCATCGCGACGGCTGCGACCAGCGCATGCTGCCGCCGAATCGCGGCGACTACGAAAAGATCGCGGTCGTCGGCGGAGGCGTTTCCGGACTGACGGTCGCACACGACCTTACCCAGATCGGCTACAAAGTCACGGTCTTCGAAGCCGACTCCGAACCCGGCGGAATGCTGACGGTCGGCGTTCCCGTCTTCCGCCTGCCGCGCGACCTGGTCAAGCAGGAGATCAAGGCCATCCTGTCGCTGGGCGTCGAACTCAAGTGCAACATGCGGCTGGGGCGCGACTTCACCATCGACGACCTGCGCCGCGACGGCTACAAGGCCATCTTCCTCGGCATCGGCCTTCCCAAAGGACGCAAGCTGCAGCTGCCTGGATCCGATCGAGAGATGGTTTACGACGGCATGGATTTCCTGCGCGCCTTCAACGAAGGCAAGCCTCTTCCGCTGGGCCGTCGAGTCGTCGTCATCGGCGGCGGTAACGTCGCCTACGACGTAGCCCGCTCGGCCGTGCGTCCGGTCGGAGCGATGACGCGCAGCGAGGCCATCGCCGACATGGAACGCGGCGAACAGGTGGCGTACGACGTGGCTCGCTCCGCTCTGCGTCATGAGCGGTGACAAAGAAGTTCACGTCGTCTGCCTGGAGAACGCGCGAAGAGATGCCTGCCGACGAGGTCGAGATTATCGAGGGCGAAGAAGAAGGCCTCAGGCTGCACAGCTCCCGTGGTCCCAAGGCAATCCTCGGCAATAACGGGACGGTAACCGGCCTGCGCACGGTCCGGTGCACATCGGTCTTCGACGCTAACGGCCGCTTCAATCCCACTTTTGACGAAACCGACGTCGAAGACATCCCAGCCGACACCGTGATTTACGCGATCGGCCAATCTTCCGACCTTTCTTTTCTGAAGCCGGAAGACGGCGTTCGAGAGCGAGCGTGGCCTGATCAAAGTCAATCGCGAGACCTATCAGACAACCGCGCCCGACGTCTTCGCCTGCGGCGACATCGCGCACGGGCCACGACTATTCATCGATGCCATCGCTTCGGCGCAGATTGCCGCGCGCTCCATGCACGATTTCTTGCGCGGCACCCGCACCGACATCGCCGTTCGCAGCCACTGGGCGCCTGCCGTCTACACCATGGCCGAGGGCTGGGAGCGCCTGCCCCGCGCGACTCCGCCCGTACTCGAAGCCGCCCAGCGTTCGACCTCGCTCGAGATCATCGAAGAGAACTTCTCCGCCGAAGATGCCCATCGCCAGGCTTCGCGCTGTCTTCGTTGCAATGTCAACACGGTCTTCGACACATCCACCTGCATCGCCTGCAATGGTTGCGTCGATGTTTGCCCGCAGAATCTGATTCGTCTGGTCGGTCTCAGCCAGCTCTGTCAGGACGAGCAGTGGCACGACATGGTCGCCGGAACGCTCGGCATCACGCGCGATCAGTTGCGCGCGATGGATCGCCGCGAACTCGATGCCCTCGGCGGCGTCATGCTCAAGGATGAAACCACCTGCATTCGCTGCGGCCTGTGCGCCTCTCGCTGTCCGACGCATGCCATCACCATGAAGAAGTTTGAGTTCTACCGCGAATGCGTCACGGTGCCCACTCCGAATTCGAAGATTCTGTATCACGCCGCGGTCAGAGAGATTCCTGCCGAACAGGGGACGTCGTGACTCCGCTTGACCTTGGCGTAATGTTTTCGCTGGGGCTGGTCAGCAGTCTGCATTGTGTTCAGATGTGCGGTCCCATCGTGCTCTCCTACAGCGTAGCGTTGGAATCGCTGACCCGACCGGCCGGCCGCCAGTTCATTCCTTCTCTACTGACAAACCATCTTGCCTACAACGCCGGGCGGATCATCACCTACACGGCACTCGGCGCTCTCGCCGGGCTCGCCGGACACAGCATGGGACTGCTGGGCCGACTTGCAGGATTCAGCCATGCAGCCGCAATCATCACTGGATCACTGATGATCGTGGCAGGGATTTTTCTGCTTGGCATCATCCCGTCACGATTCCGAGACCTTTCTCCGCATCCCAGGTGTGTTCCTGCGCGGAATCGGGAAAAGAATATCCGCCCCTGGCTACACCAACCGGTTTGTTCTCGGATTGATGCTTGGCTTCTTGCCCTGCGGTCTGATCTATGCCGCACTGCTGAAAGCCATGGCGACGGGTTCTTCTCTATCGGGTGCTGCGACCATGCTGGCCTTCGGCCTGGGCACGGCCGGCGCGCTCGTAGCGATTGGAATCTTTTCGTCCGCGATTCGCACTAAGTTGAATCGTTGGGGCAGCCAAGTCGCCGCAGTCGCAGTCATGGCCATGGGAGCGGTGCTCATCTGGCGCGGCACGATGCCGGGAATAATGATGATGGACCACATGCATGGCCACCACTGAAACCAACTCGGCCCGTGCGAACGTCTCGGTCTCCACTGGCCCTCTGCCGAAGTGTGACCGCAAGCCCCCTCTTCCGCGAGCCGTCTTTCTCCTTTCATCGCATTCGCAAGCTGATTCATCTCGCTTGCGTTGGCGTCTTCTTCGCCCTGCCTTTCGCCAACCTGATGCGTTTCGATATCCCGCGCCAGCGCTTTTACTTCTTCGGCTACGAGCTCTGGATCAGCGAATTCTCCATCATCTTCTTCTCGCTGATGTTTCTGATGTTCATCGTCGCTGCCATGGCGATGCTTTACGGCCGCGTCTATTGCGGCTATCTCTGCCCGCAGATGATCTTCAGCGAAGCCTCGATCGCGCTGGAAAGCAAGCTGACGCGCACCATCAACAAGTACATCCGCTGGAGCGCCTCCCGTCGAATGCTGCTGGCCCGCACTCTCTTTTACACAATCGCCGCTGCTTGCTCCGTAGTCTTGGCGTTTGTGTTCATCTCATATTTTGTTGAGCCGCGCGACCTCTTTCACCGCCTGCTATCCCTTGACCTCAAAACCACCGGAGGCATGGCAGGCGCGACCACCACGCTGCTCACTCTGCTCGATTTCCTGTTCCTCCGCCAGCGTTTCTGCACCACCGTCTGTCCATACGGATACCTGCAAGGCATGCTGGGCGACGGCGACACCCTAATCGTCCACTACCGGGACGAGAACCGCGAATGCATCGAATGCAAGAAGTGCGTTCGCATCTGCCACATGGGCATCGACATCCGCACCTCTCCTTACCAGATCGAATGCATCCACTGCGGAGAGTGTATTGATGCTTGCGTCGATGTTCTGGGAAGACTGGGCAAACAGGGACTAATCCACTACGCCTGGGGCGAAAAGGGCGAACTGCTCGGAACCGGCGACAAGTCCTGGTATCAGAAACTCGGCTTGCGCAATGCCAAGCGCGTGGTCGTTCTCTTGATCATCCTGTGCTATGGCGCCGGCCTCTTCACGGCTCTGTCCATGCGCCGTGCCGTGCTGGTCCGCATCGCGCCTGATCGCACCACCATGTACCGCCTCGGCAAAGATGGCACCGTCTACAACCGCTTCCGCCTGCAAGTCGCCAATCGCGGGCGCAAACAGGCCATCGCGCAGTTATCCATAGAAGGCTTGCCCGGGACGACTTTCAGCAACTTTGAGAATGCCGTGGTAGTTGCCGCGGGCCAGACGATTCAGACCGAGTTCGAAATCCAGGCTCCCCCGTCCCAGCCACTTCCAACGGGCGTGAATCACTTTCGCCTGGTCAGCAAGGTCGGCAATGAACAAGACGTTTTCGAGCAGACTTTCATCACGCCAAGCAAGGAATCGCAATGAGACAAGGACCGTCGCCGGCTAACTTCCGATGAAGGAGAACGACATGAGTGCACTGAGCGAATGGAGCGTCATTCATAAGGCTAAAGCGGACGGTAAAGCCTCGCCCCCGCTGCTGTATCTGCTGGGATTTGTTTTTGTGCTATTCATCGGCATTCTGGTCTTCTGCTACGTCGTCACCAAGCGCGCGAACCCGGTGTTCCTCGACGGGCAGGGGCGTCCGGTGACAGAGACTTCTCAACCCTCTCATCATTGATATGGGCACAGGCAAAGAATGCGATCTGTGCAGTTTGGGATGCGGCAAATTCCCTATCCGGCATCACATCGGAGACGCCGACCGTTTCTTTTGCTGTTCCGGTTGCATGAATGTCTACCTGATCCTCTGGGAGAGCGGCGCCATCCAGGCCGGCCAGGACATTCGCCACACTGAACTATTCCAGCGCAGCCTGCAACTAGGCCTGATCTCGACCCCGGTTACAGCAGATAATTTGCCGGATTCTGTTTTTCCGGACCGCGAAGGCTCCGAAGAAATGCTCCTCCACATTTCCGGAATGTGGTGCACATCCTGCGCATGGCTCATCGAACACGCAGTAACCGCGCTGCCCGGGGTCGCGAATGCCCAGGCGTCCTTTGCTTCGGACTTGCTCAAGGTTCGTTACCAACCGCAGGCTCTGCCGCGTGAGCGCATCTTTGAACGCATTCACGCTCTCGGCTACGAGGCCCGAGACGCCGAGGAAACCGGCAACGAGAATGCCGAAGGCCGCGATCTTTTGATCCGGACCGGCCTCGCCGCCTTCCTGTGGGTCAACATCATGAGTTTCAGCCTGGTCCTCTACGCCGGATATTTCGAGCAGATTTCCGGCAGTGTTCGCCGGGGACTTCCTTTTGTGCTAATGGCGATGGCCACGCCGGTTGTTTTTTATTGTGGGTACCCCATCCTGCGATTGGCCTGGCGCGGCCTGTTGAATCGAACCATCCGCATGGAGCTCTTGCTGGCCCTCGGAATTCTGTCGGCATACGGATACAGTGTTGCCCAAACATTCCGTGGTGAAATTCATTTGTATTTCGACACAGCCACGATCATCGTAACTCTCGTGCTCGCAGGAAAATTGATTGAGCGGGGCGCCAAGGAGAAAGCATCCCGCTGGATCAGCGGATTGCATCGCATGATGCCCAACAAAGTCCGGTTGCTGGCCCAGGGCTTGGAGCGTTTTGTCAGCATCGAGGCGCTCGAACCGGGCACGATATTCGTCGTTAAAGCCGGAGAGCGCGTCCCCGCCGACGGTATTGTGGTCGAGGGAGAATCTCACGCCGACGAATCGCTGCTGACCGGCGAATCCGCCCCCATCGATAAGGATGTGGGCGCGGCGGTAGCCGCAGGCAGCATTAATCTGGATGGCATTCTCCAGATAAGAGCTACCAAATCCGCGAACGACTCTACCCTGTCTCGCATCCTGGCTTTGGTTGAACAGGCTCTCACCAGCCGCTGCGATCTCGAACGAGCGGTGGATCGAGTTTCTCGAGTCTTTGTTCCCAGCGTCGTGTTCATCGCCATCCTGACATTCTTGCTCCCGTGGTGGTTTGGCCACGCCGACTTGGTTCACTCCCTCATGCGAGCGATTACCGTTCTCGTAATCGCCTGCCCCTGTGCTCTGGGATTGGCCACTCCGCTGGCGATTACTGCAGCCTTCGGTTCCGCCTCGCGCCGGGGAATTCTCGTCCGCGACACCCGCGTGCTCGAAACCCTGCCCAAGATCGACACTCTAATTCTGGATAAGACTGGAACCGTCACGACAGGAACTTTTTCTCTATTAAAGATTACAAGCTGCGGAGCCTTGCGCCCTGAACCTGTCCTTGCGGGAGCAGTGGCAAACGTCCTCCTCATGCCAGACCAAGAGAACTCTGACCCGGCCGACACCGATGAAGAAATAGACGAAGCCCTATCGTTCCTTGCCTCGCTCGAGCAATATTCCGAGCACCCTCTCGGTGTGGCAGTCACAAACTTTTGTCGCCAGAGAGGCACGATCGTCCACGACGCCCAATCAGTCGAAATCCATAAAGGTCGCGGTGTGATCGGCGTGGTCCATGGCAAGAAAGTCTTTGCCGGGAACCGTCGTCTCGCGTACGAACAGGGAGTTCTCATCGCAGCCGAGTTCGAACGGCAAGCCCGCGACTGGGAAGAGGAGGGCAAGACCGTCTGCTTTCTCGGTTGGGACGATGAGATCCGGGCCCTCGCCGTGTTCGGCGACAAATTGAGGCCCGAGTCCCTCGATTTTGTTTCTCAACTTCAGCGCCGAGGCATTGAGGTTCGCCTTGTCTCCGGAGACGCCCGTGCCACAACGAAGTGGGCCGCCCATCGCCTGGGAATCGATTGCTACGAATCCGAAGTCTCTCCCGAGCAGAAGTCGGAATCGGTCCGTCGGCTCCAGGAAACAGGCGCCGCCGTCGCTATGGTTGGGGACGGCATCAATGATTCCCCGGCTCTGGCGCAGGCTGATCTCGGCATCGCCATGGGTTCCGGTACGGATATTGCGATGAAGGCCGCTGCCGTTGTACTCATGAATTCATCCCTCTACAAGATTCTTGACGTTATCGAACTCTCTCATAAAACCATGCGCATCGTGCGTCAAAACCTCTTCTGGGCATTTTTCTATAACGTCCTGGGAATCAGTCTCGCTGTCGTTGGTATCTTGAATCCCATCATGGCTGCCTGCGCCATGTTGCTCTCGAGCCTGTCAGTCGTCGGAAACTCCATGCGCCTAGCCCGCGCCGATCTGCTTCGGTCTTAAGTTCTCACCGGTTCGACCTTCGCACTTACCCGAAACACGGTATGGACTGTGAATGCGCAGTCATCACAGAATGGCCTAGATCGGCGTTCCCAACGACGCGACCTGCTAAAATCCGCTCTCAATGAAGGTAGATGTGTCGCAGCTACCCTTCATACCAAAGCGTCAGTTAGAACTATCTACCGTTTACGTACGACTGCAAGGAGTCCAGTGCTCAAATCGCTCCTCTCCCGATGGCCGCTGATCCAACAAATCCGAACCGGTGCAGACGGCACCGGTCCGGAGTCCATGACTCAGCGCACCCACAACCTGCGTCCGAAAACTGACGGCGCACAGGTGGCGCGCTCCATTTGCCCTTACTGCGGCGTCGGCTGCGGACAGCTCGTCTATCACAAAGATGGCAAGCTGATTTCCATCGAAGGCGATCCCGAGTCGCCGATTTCGCGCGGACATCTCTGTCCGAAAGGCGCCGACACCTTACGAATTGCACACTCATCCGGGACGTCTGAAGAAGGTGAAGTATCGCGCTCCCTATTCCCGCAACTGGCAGGAGATCGATCTCGAAACCGCGATGGACATGGTCGCCGACCGCGTGTGGGAGACGCGCGAGCATACCTTCCAGGAAACGCGCGACGGCGCAGCCTCTGATGCAGACCATCGGCCATGGCCCATCTCGGCGGCGCCACCCTCGACAACGAAGAAAACTATCTGATCAAGAAATTGTTCACCGCCGGGCTGGGCATGGTGTGCGTCAGCAATCAGGCCCGGATATGACATAGCTCCACCGTGCCCGGTCTGGGCACATCCTTCGGGCGCGGCGGCGCCACCACCGCGCAACAGGATCTGAGCAATGCCGACGCCATCCTCATCATGGGATCGTCGATGGCCGAGAATCATCCGGTCGGCTTTCAGTGGGTGATGGAAGCGCGCGAGAAGGGCGCGAAGATCATCCACGTGGATCCGCGCTACACGCGCACCTCCGCCATGGCCGACGTCTGGGTTCCCCTGCGCGCCGGCAGCGACATCATCTTTCTGGGCGCTCTGGTTCAATTACGTTCTCGAGAACCACCGGGAGTTCCGCGACTACGTGGTGCATTACACCAACGCGTCGACGATTCTGCGCGAGGATTTTCGCGACACCGAAGATCTCGACGGTTTCTTCTCCGGATGGGATGCAGAAAAGGAAAAGTACAATCCGAGAGTCTGGCTCTATCAAGGCTCGCCGAGCCAAGGAGACCGAGGAAGCACCTGGACATTCCGAAGCGGGCGGCGGACACGGCAAAGACCGCGGCGGGGAAGCGCGAGGATAGCCGGCAAATTGAGTCCGACCCGACGCTGCAGCATCCACGCTGCGTCTTTCAGGTACTGAAGCGGCATTTCTCGCGCTACACGCCCGAGATGGTCGAGCGATACTGCGGCGTTCCCCAAGATGTATTTTCTGAAGACGGCAGATATTTTCACTTCGGCATCCGGGCCCGAGAAGACCGCAGCCATCTGCTACGCAGTGGGCTGGACGCAGCACTCCAAAGGCGTGCAGATCATTCGCACCGCAGCGATCCTGCAATTGCTTGCTCGGCAACATCGGGCGGCCGGGTGGCGGCATTCTCGCGCTGCGCGGTCACGCCTCCATTCAGGGTTCGACCGACATTCCCACGCTCTACGACATCCTGCCCGGCTACCTGCCGATGCCGTTCTTCGAGAAGGACTCGCACAAACTGAAGGACTATCTCAAGAAGCACAGCGCGCGCACCGGGCTGTGGTCGAGCTTCGACAAATATTTCATCAGCCTGATGAAGGCCTACTACGGCGAGAGCGCGACTAAGGAGAATGATTGGGGATTCGATTGGCTGCCGCGCGTCACGGGCGATCACTCACATTTCGGCTATTGGCTCGACATGGCCGACGGCAAGCTCGAAGGTCTGTTCGTCATGGGCCAGAACCCCGCCGTGGGAGCTTCCAATGGCCGTCTCGAGCGCAAAGCCCTCGCCAAACTGAAGTGGCTCGTGGTGCGCGACATGGTCGAGACCGAAACCGCATCCTTCTGGTATGCCTCGCCCGAAGTCGAGCGCGGCGAACTCTCTCCCGACACCATCGGCACCGAGGTTTTTCTTTTTCCCGCGGCCGGCGCCGCGGAAAAAGAAGGAACCTTCACCAACACGCAACGTCTACTGCAATACCGCGAAAAAGCAATCGATCCGCCCGGCGATGCCCGCAGCGAATTATGGTTCATGTATCACCTCGGCCGCCGCCTGAAAGCCAAAGCGGCCCAGGATTCACGTCCTCGCAACGACGGACTAAGAGCCCTAACCTGGAATTATTCAATCGAAGGAAAACATGATGAACCCAGGGACGAGGACGTTCTGCAGGAGATCAACGGCTATACCGTTTCCGATCGCAAGCAACTGGCACACATCAAGGATCTGAAAAATGATGGCTCGACCGCGTGCGGCGCCTGGATTTACTGCGGAGTCTTTCCCGAAGAAGGCTACAACCGCGCCAATGAACGCAAGTCGAAAGATCTGCTCGGCCACGGTTGGGGCTTCGCTTGGCCCAACGATTGCCGCATCATCTACAACCGCGCCTCCGCGCGCCCAGACGGCAAGCCTTGGAGCGAGCGCAAGAAACTCGTCTGGTGGGACGAGAACCGAAAAGAGTGGACGGGACTAGACAATGCTGACTACGAAAAGAACACGCCGCCAGACGCTCCCGCCGACATTCGAAGAAGGAAAAGGCACGGAAGCTTTGGGTGGAGCACGACCGTTCACTCTGCATCCCGACGGCGTGGGTTGGCTGTACGTTCCCAGCGGCCTGAAAGACGGACCGCTGCCCACGCACTACGAAGCCGCTCGAATCGGTCGTCGAAAATCCGCTCTACGGCCAGCAAACCAATCCCGCCGCTGACCGAAAGAAGCGGCCCGACAATCCGTACGCCGCGCCTCACGACGCGCGCTTTCCCTATATTCTCACCACCTACCGCCTGACCGAGCATCACACCGCCGGCGGCATGAGCCGTCACCTTCCTCACTTAAGTGAACTGCAGCCGGAACTGTTCACCGAAGTCTCTCCAGAACTGGCCGCGGAGATCGGACTGGAACATGGAGAATGGGCAACGATCATGACTCCCCGCGCCGCGATCGAGGCCCGCGTCATGGTCACAACCCGCATGCGTCCACTCCGCGTTGATGGACGAACCGTCCATCAAGTCGGTCTCCCGTATCACTGGGGCTATCGTGGCAACGTAACCGGCGATGTTGTGAACGATCTGCTCGTCATCAGCGAAGAGCCCAACGTCCGCATCATGGAAACCAAAGCTCTGGTATGCAATGTGTCTCCCGGCCGTCGCGCACGCGGGCCCGAAGCCTTGAACCAACTGAATTCTTATCTAGGAAAGAACGCATGAGCGTAACTGCATTTCTAACGGACTCCACTCTGTGTATCGGATGCAAGGCCTGTGAAGTGGCCTGCAAAGAGTGGAATGGAATAGAAGGGGATGGTCTCGATTGGAGCGGCTTCTCCTACGACAACACCGGAGCAGTCGGAGCCTCCACATGGCGGCACGTGAAATTTGTCGAACAACCGCCCGTACCCGGACTAGGCGGCAATGCGGCGACCAGGCGTCCTGGACTTTTTCCTCCGACGTTTGCAAGCACTGCGAAAATGCCGGATGCCTCGAAGCCTGCCCGACCGGATCGCATCGTCCGCACCGAATTCGGCGGAGTCTTCATTCAGCCCGATGTTTGCAACGGTTGCGGATACTGCGTGTCCTCCTGCCCCTTCGGAGTCGTCGAGCGCAATCCGAAAGATGGTCGCGCCTTCAAGTGCACATTCTGCTACGACCGGCAAAAAGTCGGACTGCAGCCCGCCTGCGCCAAAGCCTGCCCCACCGAGTCCATCAAGTTTGGGGAGATCGAGCATCTTCGCGAGCAAGCGCAGAGCCGGGTGGAAGAATTGCATCGCCGCGGCATGGAGGACGCGGTCATGTACGATCCGTCGGACACCAGCGTCGGCGGAACGCACGCCATGTTCATCGTTCGTGGCGATCCCCGCACCTACAACCTGCCGCCTGCTCCAGAAGTACCGACCGTTTACTTAAAGAAGAGCTGGCGCTCGTCCGCCATCGCAGCTGGACTGCTCCTCGGCGGAACGCTGCTGGCATTCCTGTCGGACTCAGGACGTGCCAACGGGAGAGGACGATGAGCGATCTGGTATCCTTGCGCGGCATGGATTCAGCGACCCTCGACGCGAGCGCCGTCTCGACGAAATCCGTCTGCAAGCCGAGAAACGGGGACAGTTGCAGGTAGTGAGCAGGCGTCCCGCCGGTGCGCCATTCCCGCAGGCCTCGCCCGAGCACGGATACTACGGTATTCCGCTCCTGAAGCAACCGCCCTGGACGTGGGAGATTCCGCTCTACTTCTTTGTGGGCGGCGCGGCCGGAGCTGCTGCCGTCATCGGCGCCATCGCCGACTACACCGGCGCCGATCGTGAACTGGTGAAACACGCGCGCTGGATTGCCGCGGCCGGCTCGGTCATCTCGCCAGCCCTCCTGATCTCTGATCTCGGTCGCCCCGAACGTTTTCTCGCCATGCTGCGCGTGTTCAAGCCGCAAAGCCCCATGTCGGTCGGCGTCTGGACGCTTCTGGGATTCTCCAGTGGCGCAGCAGCCACGGCATTCGCTGGATTTCTGCGGGATCGCTACGGGCCTTCCTTGCCTCTAAGCGTTCTGGAAAACGCCGGGCAAGCCGCATCCCTCGCCTTCGGTCTTCCGTTCTCGAATTACACCGGAGTCCTAATTGGCGCCACGGCTATTCCCGTCTGGAATCGTAACGCCGGAGACCTGCCTCTCCATTTCGCTGCCTCAGGTGTTGGCGCCGCTGTCGGCATCCTTGAACTAATGGGGCACCGCAAAAGCCGTGCCCTGCAAGCCCTGGGCCTGGGTGCGGCGATTTTCGAAACCTGGGAAGGCCTGCGCATTGAAGGACGCTCGCACCCGGCACTCGATCCCCTGAAACACGGTGCCAGTGGCTGGATCACACGTGCCGGTGGCGCACTCTCGGGTCCTATCCCCACCGTTCTTCGTGCCGCCAGCTTGTTCGGCTCAGAGAAGAGAGCTTCTTCTCTTCGCCGCTGGGCCGCGTTGTCATCCATTGCAGGATCACTGATTACTCGCGTCGCATGGATGCACGCGGGCCATGTCTCTGCCAGAAATTGGAAATTACCGCTTGAAGAGAGCCCGGCTTTCAAAGAGCAGGAGACGAAATCGGAACTCTCACCCGGCAATGGATGATCTCGGCCTGACCTCGCTTAGGCCGCTTTTTGCCCCGGCGCTTTAGCTTCTACATGCCCGTGTTCGGCGGCCGCATGTTCGATCGTTGCGTTGATCTGGCTCCCAATCAAGAATGCCAAGCCCGTCACGTAAAACCACAACATCAGGATCATCACTGCTCCCAATGACCCATAAGTCCTGGTGTAGGTGTTGAAAAAATGCAGGTATGCGCGCAACACGGCAGAGGCAAAGGCCCACATCGCAACCCCCGACCACCGACCCCGGCGTAATCCAATACCAGTGCTGCTCGTGTACGTTGGGCGCAAAGGAATAAATCATCGCAAATGCGACTATCACAAACGCGAGCGCCAGAGCCCACTGCAAAATCTTGACCGCCATATAAACTGCTGCATTCAGTCCCAGGGCTCGCCCCAATGACGCCACCACCTGCCCGCCGGCAAGCACTAGGAAAAGCGCCGCAATCACCAGAACTGACATTGCCAGCGTGAGCCCCAGAGAGATCAGATGGACCTTGATCCACGAGCGGCATTCCTTGACCTCATACGCCGCATTGAGTGTCGACATCAACTGCGTCATTCCGGACGAGCCCGAATAAAGCGCGAAGAGGAGCCCAAATGTCAGCTTCCCTCCCGCTGAGTTCGGGGTGACTTCCAGCAGCGTCTTCACCAGTAAGTCATAAGCCGCCGGCGGAAGCGCCAACTGAAAGTAATAGAACAAATCCAGGCGGAGCTTGCTACCCTCCGAAGCCAGCATGCCGAGCAGGCCTACCAGGAACAGAAGCATGGGGAAAACGGCCAGCAGGAAGTTGTAAGCCAGTTCGTAGGCCCGGTTGAACAGATCATTCCGGTTGACGCCGCTCCACACTCGACGCAAGAGCTCTCGCCACGTCAGGCCTCCCAAAGCCCAAATCGAACCTATCTGTTGCCCCGTGGTGAGTACAGAGTCAGCCATACATCGAATGCAACCCTTGCGATGCCTAGACTCCAGACACGGTTGGAGTGGAACGCATGCTGGACTCAACTATCTCGAATTTCGGTTGGTAAGGATCTGTGACCGGCGCATCCGGCAACCCTACAGGGCACCGGACCATCAAAGCCTCGCCAACTCGCCACGCCAGTTGGGCCGCTCTTGAAGTGCAGAGGCTGTGATCCACGTCGTCATCGATATCAGGAATGAAAAGAGGAGCATTCACAATGAAGACGATCTTGTTGACCTTCACTCTGTTGTCTTGCACCGCATGGATGGCGGCTCAGAGCAACCCGCCAGCATCGGGATCGCCGGATACCTCGAGTCCCACGACCGGGCAGGCCGGTACCGGACAATCAACCGCTGGAGCCAGTCAGTCGCACGACATGAATGGCGGCACTACAACCACACTTCGCGGATGCATCACCAGTTCAGGCGCCGGCTATACATTGACCGACGCTTCCGGAACAACCTATCAGTTGAGCGGCGAGACTTCGAAGCTGGCTTCGCATGTCAACAACGAGGTTGAATTGAAGGGCAGCGCTCCAGCTGCCAGCGGAGCCTCCGCCGCATCGCCGACGGCCGGCAGCGCGCCGAACGCTGGAGGCGGGCAGATGTTCAGCGTGACCAAGGTTAAGAAACTCTCGAGCAACTGCAGCACCAGCAAGTAGTCCAAATCCGTACACGAGGCCGGCAAATAGTTGCCGGCCTCCTTAACTTATTCCTCGGCCTCGCCGTTTTCCGGACCCCTAAGCTGTTGACCGCGCCAGCGATAGAAGAACGGTACTCCCGCCAGGATCACGATCAGTCCAATCGTCGACCGAACCGGTCGTAATATCCACAAATTCACGGTGAGCGCGACCGCCGCGACCAGGAAGATTAATGGAGTGAAAGGATACCCCCACACGCGATACGGTCGAACCAGATCAGGCTCCTTCCATCGCAATCGCAGCAGCGCGATGGCCGTCAACGCAAAGAATATCCACACCGCGAATACGAACAACGAGTAGAGTTCTTCGAATGTTCCGCTCAAGGCAAGCAGCATCGCCACACATCCCAGGAAAATGAGCGCTCCACTCGGTGTATGAAACGAAGGATGGATTCGCTTCGTAAATCCAAAGAAGACGCGGTCTCGTGCCATGGCATAAGGAATTCGCGCGCCCGTCAGGATCACTGTGTGCAGCGCTCCCAGCGCCGAAAGCGCCATGGCAAGAGTGAGCCCTCGGGCGCCGCGCGATCCCCAGAGCATTTGCACCACGTCTGACGCGACGTGCTGCGACGCCGCCACCGAAGCCAGCGGCAACACGTGGAAATACGTTACATTCGCCATCAGGTAAAGACCCGCCACCGTCAGGAGCCCCATGATGATGGATCGTGGAATATTTCGCTGCGGTTGTAATATCTCCTCACCCAGGTCGCCCAGATCATTAAAGCCGTTATACGCCCACATCGTAGGGACGAGAGCAGTCAGCAACGCAACCATCGTTGCCATGCTCATCAATGGTGTAGTCGGAGCAGTTGCAACATGAGCGATCGTCTTTGTGGAAAGCACTCCTCCAGCCACAATCGCCAGAATTGCGGTCACCTTCAGTGCCGTGACTAAAATCTGAATAGCCCCGCTCATACGCACGCTGAAATAATTGAGAGCCGTCACGATCACCACGACCAATGCTGCCAGAGGCTGCGCCGTCGTGAAGGTAAATTCGTAGCTACCCACATGGCTGGTGAACCACGGTGTCGCCACCACGGGGAATAGGAATCCAAGAAAGCGCACGAATCCCGCCGCTAGCGTGGCCATCGCAACCGGCCGCTCGAGAAAGGAACTCATCCATCCAAAGAGAAATCCCCACAGAGGGCCGAGTCCGCGACTAAGGTAAACGTAAGCACCGCCTGCTTTAGGAAACGCCGCACCCAATTCGGCGTAGCAAAAAGCACCGAAGAGTACGATTAGCCCTCCGATAATCCAGGCCGCCATCACTCGCGAGGCCGAACCAGCCACCCGCGCCATGTCGCTGCTGACGAGAAACACTCCTGTGCCGATCGTGTCGCCGATGACGATTGCGGTCGCCGACAAAAGAGTCAGACCTCGCACCAGATCAGGTCGTTCGGATTGATGTAACTCTCTTGCAGCCATGGCCGAAGGAATTCAGAGGGTACTATCGGGGGATAGCCCGGTCAACCTCTCCCGGCGCGAGAATAGACCGATCGGAGCAATCTCCTGCACTGGCCTGCTCGCCTTCGCAGCGCTATCATCGATGCCGTGGCGAAAACCGTGAATTTCATGCTCTCTGATTTTCCCTGGGATGAGAAATACCGCGTCCCCGATCTAGACGACGTCCTAACCCCCGCTCTCGTCGTCTATCCGGAAATCATTTCGTCGAACATCGTCTGCACCCTGCACTTACTCGGCGGGAAAGCCGATCGATGGCGCGCCCATATCAAGACCGCAAAGCTCGCCTACACGCTTCGCATTCTCCTCGACCACGGTGTATCCAATTTCAAATGCGCGACCACGCTCGAATTACTGACCGCTTGCCAAAGCGGCGCCGCGGACGTTCTCGTCGCCTACCCCGTGATGGGCGCCAATGCTCGCCGTGTGCGCGAAATCGCCGAGCAGTTTCCGGATATTCGAATTTCGGCCTTGGCCGAGAACGAAGCGCAGCTACAGCAGTGGCAGGGCAGCCGGGTCGGAATATTCCTCGACATCAATCCCGGCATGAATCGCACGGGGATCGAACCGAGTCACAGCGACACAATTTTGCGCCTCACTCACGCCGCTCGCAAGGTCAACATCGAGTTCCGTGGCTTGCACTACTATGACGGCCAGTACGGTCATACCGCCGAGCCCGAACGAACTGTAGCAACGCATGCCGGCTATGATCGCCTTCTCGAACTTGTCAGCCAGATCGAAAGCAGCGGATTGCGCGTCCCCGAGATTGTCACTGCCGGGACGCCGACGTTCCCTTGCTCACTCTCTTACGAAGGATTTCGCCATGCAAGCTTCTTGCACCGTGTCTCACCCGGAACCATCGTCTATTGCGATGCGACTTGCCTGGCGCAGCTCCCCCGCGAATACGGTTACGCCCCGGCAGTCCTGGTTCTAACTCGAGTGGTGAGCCAGCCCTATGAGGGCATCATCACTTGCGATGCTGGTCACAAGTCGGTCTCCGCCGATGCCGGCGTTCCCACATGCGTGGTTGCTGGACATCCGGAACTCACTCCGCTTTCCCCCAGCGAAGAGCACTTGCCCATGCAGGCTGCGGGATCGCAGAAGCCTGCAATCGGAAGTCTTCTCTATCTCGTGCCCCGCCACATTTGTCCTACCGTCAACAACTTCGACTACGCGATTTTGGTACGTGATGGAAAGATTGAGTCGGCAGAAAAGGTTTCAGCTCGCGGTCGCGAGATGCCGCTGCTCAGAAATCAAGATCCTCGAAATGACCAGCCACGGCGACTGACAGTCGAACGGGGCTGATGAACTCCCCCTCCAAAAATCCACAAGCTCATCGTGCTTCAGTGCTTAATGGTGAGTCACACAGATAGACGTTTGTGAGTCGCTGATTTTCCCTGTGTTACCCCGTGTCCCCTGTGGTTGAAGCCTTTGACTTTTTCGCTAAGTGGCGACTACCGCGCTTTCTTCTTCGATTTGCGCCCTGCACTCTTCTCGACGTTCTTTACGTTGTAAGCAATGCAGTCGATCTCGATCAGCATGCCCGGAGTGTGCCCCAAGTCGCTGCCTACCGTTGTGCGCACCGGATATGGCCGCGAGAAGCGCTTGGAATACACCTCGTTGTAGCGCGCGAAGAGACTGGTATCGCTTAAGTGGACGTTCACCTTAATTACGTCGTGCAGGGAAACACCATCCGACTCCAGAATGGCGGCGATATTGTCGATGGTTCTATCCGTCTGCGCCTCAATGTCACTACCCACTAACTCTCCACTAACCGGATCAATAGGCCCGGTTCCCGTCACAAAAACGAAATCCCCTGCCCGCCATCCTTGGGAATATGCTCCGCGCGGTGGCGCGCCTCGCTTGGTCTGGATCATGTATTTCGCCATGACTGCTTCCTTCCTCTCGTTTCATTGGATCGACAGCCCGTCCACTATGCAATCTCGATTGATAATGCGCCTCGCTTGAGACCAACCGCAGATGGCGCAGATTCGCGGAAGTATACTCCTTCCTTTCCCCGCCGGCTTCGTCGATGCCCTGCCTGTCTTATGAAATAACCGCCCGATAAACGTTCTTTTCAGGGGTATGATGGGGCTAGGTATTCATGAAAACGAAGTTAAAAGGAAATCCCCTTTCCGATTGGGCCGGACAAATTACTGCCTTGCGTCAGCGTTTCGGAATCAATCAGGCTGAGTTAGCGCGAAGATTGGAGTGCTCCGCCATGACGATTTCGCGCTGGGAGAGAGGTCTCCTCCAGCCCTCGGCCGAACACTTTATTCAACTAGGAAACCTGGGCGATAAAGCAGAGGCCTGGTTCTTCTGGGAAATGGCCGGAATCCAGGCCGCGAAAATGGTTCAGTCTCTCAACGATACCCCGCGCAGAAGGCGACTGGAAGTCCCGCTTTTAGAAATGGCCAGTGCTGGTGCGGTAGCAATAGACCCCGAGAAACTACCCCCCGTCATCGGCCTCCCTTTATTGAAGGCCGTTATTGGTTCTCACGGCATTGCTGGTGATCGCCGCAGCAGCCTGCGAAACATCCCTGCCTCAGAAATAGTCGGCGCTCCTGCATCGTGGTGCCCCAACCCTGCATATACGAGCTTGCTCCGGGTCAAGGGACGTTCCATGGAGCCCTTGATTCGTCACGGCGATGTCTTAGCTGTCGACTCCTATCAGACCGAGCACCCGCAGCTTTACGGCAAGGTCGTAATCGCATCCAGTGAGCAAAAAGGACTATGTGTTTCCCGCCTTCGCCAGTTGGATGATCTTGAAGTACTGGAAGCGGAAAATCGCCAGTACGACCCCGTTGTCCTCAACAAGGCAAGTGGATGGCGTATTGTGGGCAAAGTTTTGTGGTGGATTTCCGCAGCCCCCTGATCGCCCATCTGAGTTGACGACCGCCCGGCTAACGTTAACCCCGCATAATCTACGCTCCGAGCAGCCTATCCTTTCAGTTATATCTCGCGCGGTACATGGTTCCCAGTATTGTCCCCGTCTAGACCATCCAATAAGTTTGCCGGATGGATATCAATCGCAAACCGGCAGAGTCCAACGAGCCGGCTTGGTATCGCACCTATTTCATAGCGGTAATGGAACGTAACCGTTCCCGGGCTCTAGTCGAAATGGGGTGCGCCCAAAAGGCGATGCAAGAACGTGTGACCGAACTCCGCAATCTCCCCTCGGACGATCCGCGCGAGATGCTGGATCTGAACAGCGCTCTCACCTACCTCGACATTCTCCTGATGCACTTTGGCCAGGAGAGTGGGGACCACTTATGGGACCTGGAGCCTTCTACGCACTTACCCAGTTCGTTCGCTCCAGTATCGTAGGTGGCTCGTAGGTTTTTCCTCGCGCTAAGCGTTTCTCCTCCCGTCGTGTAGTCCACAACAGCATCGGTCCCAGGACTGCCGGCATCATGCGTGAACCAATACCCGATTCCGCTTTGAATTCCATCCGCAAGGCTCGAATCCTCTCACTCACTTCGCGATCCACCTTACTGAATTGCCGCTCCATCGCCCACAGAGCCGAACTGTAGATCCCGTTTAAACGATGCATCTCGCGCGTGAATCGCTCGCGCACGCGCGCATCTGGCCAATCTTTGTACCTCTTCCACCCCGCCATCAATGTTCGGGAAATCCGGTAGAGGCTCGGACCGTTGCTCTCGAAGTCGCGCCAGAAGGCCCAGTCAAGAAAACGTTTCGAGTCCTCGCGTGAGATGGCGGCATGCTTGAAGTTAAATTTGAATTGACCGTGCACATCGGCGTAGTCGACTCCTTTCAAGAGTCGTCCCTCTTCCGCCATTTGCTGGTACAGCGGAGTTCCCGGCACCGGGGTATATAGCATGAACTGGTGAAAATCCGTGTCGTGCGAAATCGCGTGCTCAATCTCCGCCGCAATATTATCCGGCGTGTGGTGTTCCAGTCCGATGATGGTCGAGCCCTGCACACGAATCCCATGCTCACGTAACTCGCGCGTCAGTTGGCGCGTATCCGCGCCTTGCAGCTTGCTGTATCCCGCCTGGGGCGATTCCAGTCCCATCCACAGCCACGAAACCCCGAGTTCCACCAGTTCCTGCATGGTGTACTTGCGGATCGCATTGGCCGAGGCGAATACCGAAAGGGTCCAGCTCTTGTGCTCTTCTTTCATGCGCTCCAGCAGGCGCATAGCTCGCTCACGGTGCAATAGGAAGTTTTCGTCCATGACGAAGAACGACTGTACTTTGAGTTCATCTTCCATCCGCTTCATCACTTCGAATAATTCATCGCCCGTCTCAAAAAAATTGACGAACTTCCCTTTTCCTCCAAAAAACGCCGAAGTCGTGCAGAAGTTGCACCCCATCGGACATCCCACCGAGGGAATGATCGTCGCCGCAGTAGCACCTTTGCGTTCGGGCAGCCGGATTCCCATAATGCGCGTTTTCATCCCCGACACAATCGCCGGATGCCGGATCGGTGCCCCCTCATCCTCGCCCAGATAGCGCCGCATCCACGCGACACCCTCTCCGCGCACAATGTGATCGGCGTCGATCATCTTCTCGACACCTGGAATCGCCGCGACATGTCCGCCCACCACAATCGTCGACCCTGGCGAAAGTTGCCGGACCATCCGGCACATCTCCCGTACCTTCGCTACATTCACGATGATCGCGGAGATGCCCACGACGTCATATCGATTTTGCTTGAGTTCGCGCGCGAAGTCCTGCCGCGTCGGAAAGTCCAGCACCGCGCACGGTGCCGAAATATTCGCCTGGATCATCATGATGCCCCAGGAGCGATGAAACATGCGCAGCGAGAAACTGCCTTGCGCGCGCGTCACCTGATTGTGATAGAGCTCCATTGGGTTGATGGAGCGGCTGCCGAATTCATCGTCCTGCGCGTAAGGACCGAAAACAGAACTCAGTAAAATGCGGGCTCGAATGCCCTTAGGATGGATCGCGCACTTATTCGAAGTGTCAGGACTGCTGCTGGCATGGGTATCCAATTCTTCTCATCATCCGTTTCCCCCCACATGCCGTTATTGCAATGCTAGTCTGTTCTTAACGCTCCAAGGTAACCGTGCAGAAGAAAACACAAAAAGATTACAAAGCGCAGGACATGACCTAAAGTGCGGCAAAAACCTGAGAAGTACACCTCAACTTGAACCCGACTCACTATGTAGCCTAGAATCGCAGCGCCATGGCATCCGAACCGCTGGAGATCGAGCGTCTGGAACGGGGAGTGTTGAGCTTGCGCGGACCGCTCACCATGGAAAACGTAACTCCATTCATGAATGCCGTGCGCCGTGAGAGCGCTCCCACCATGATTCTCGACCTAACCGGCGTTCCTTACCTGGACTCTTCCGGCTTAGGATCGCTGGTCAGCGCGTGCACATCCTGCGCCAAGTCCGGTCGCCGCATCGCTCTCACGGGAGTCAATAAGCGAGTCCAGAAGGTTTTTGAAATCACTAAGGTCGAGCAGATTTTCTTGATGTTCCCCACATTATCGGACGCGATCGAGGCCCTCACCAACGCTGGCTCCGCATAACCAGCCTCTTCGCTCTTCACACAGGCCCACAGCATGCGCGGAATCGGCGCCCGAAGCTGGATCAACTCCGAGGGGAGATCAGTTTCGCAGGCGCGCTAGGCCACCCGGCCCGGCTTTTTTCCGTTCACCCCGTTCACCGCATCCAGGCGGATGCGTGTCACCCTGGCGGTCTCCTCCACAAGATTGCTCGTGAACTTGGCGCCCTCCCCAGCCATCACTGAACCTGCGGCCAGTGCAAACCGCAGTGCGTCCGCCTGATCTTCAAAATACAGAACCACTTGTCCCGCCATATGTACTTCTCCCTGGGGCGAAAGCCCACAAACTTGCGAGCGTCAATTTGGAGATCGATCCTAACTTCAGCTTTCCGACGAACGTGGGCGCGGCCGTACCTGTCTCCTGATTTTCAGAGTATCCCGCGTTCGAACAAAGTGATTCTCTTGGTTCCCGCAAACTCAGTAGGCCACTTCGCGAGGAAACTCAAGGAAAACTGTGGAGTGCGTGAAAGAGTTTGACCTTTATGAATCCGATTTCCCCTGTGTTCCTCCGTGCCCCCCGTGGTGAAAGCCTTTGACTTCCTGGCTAAGCCCCGAAACTCAAACCGGATCGTGGCACAATACTCGGGCACAATACTTCGACTCCTCGCTAGCTGGGACTGCCTGTTTGCCGAAAGCTCAGCTATCATGCTTCTCGAACCCGCTTATGCGAAATGTTCGAGTCGTTCTCGTCATCCTGATGCTGCTTCCTTCCGCTTGGCCGCAGTCCGCCAAACAGCTCGCAGCCATTCTCGGCTCCTGGGAGGGCGACTCCAAGTGCATCGTCCCCGATTCCCCGTGTCACGATGAGCACGTCCTGTATCAGATTTCCACCGACAAGAAAGATCCCGACCAGTTAGAACTCGACACCTACAAAATTGTCGACGGCGCACCCGAGTTCATCGGTACCCTGGACTGTAAATATCACGCCAAGCAATCCGCTCTGAGTTGCACCGCCAACACCAGCGAGCACGACGATTGGGAATTCCACTTCTTCGGTGATGCCATGGCCGGTAAATTGACCATCGACAACGGCAAGACTGTCTACCGCCGCATCACTTTGCACCGAAGTTCGAAGACGACCTGAGACTTGCCATGCCAGTCCTGATTTCCATGCTGCGCGGCGTCAACGTCGGTTCCCACAACCGCATCAAGATGGATGCTCTGCGCACACTCTACGAGTCGCTCAAATTCGAAGACCCGCAGACGTACGTCCAGAGCGGCAACGTCATCTTCCGCACAAAAGAAAAGAACTATCCAAAGCTCGCCTCCAAAATTCAAGACGCGATCGAAAAGAACTTCCATGCCGTCCGGAGGTCATCCTGCGCACGATGGAAGAACTTAGAGCGGCGATTGCCGCAAATCCTTTTCCCAGAAGCCCGCAATCTCGACGCGGCAAAAATCCTCGTGACCTTCCTCGTCGTCCGAACCTCCGCCGGAAGCGCACGACAAGCTCGCCACACTCAAGCACCATCCGGAGGAATTGCATCTCAAAGGTCGAGAATTTACATCTACTTTCCCGACGGCGCTGGCAAATCCAAGCTCCCGTGGTCGCAAGTCGAAAGGCTCTTCAAAGTCACCGGCACTGCCCGCAACTGGAACAGTGTCCTCGCCATGCTTCAGATCGCGGAACAGATGGAAAAGTAGAGCGTGCCTGCCGCGCCGCCAGATCAAAGCCGTCCTCCCGTGCCCGAGTCAAACAGAACGACGTTCTTGAGTCGCCGATTTTCCCCTGTGTTCCTCTGTGTCCCCCGTGGTGAAGGCCTTTGACTTTCTTCTGAACGCGGAATTCAACCGCTATTTTCAACGCACTACACTGCCTTCTCCTCCGCGCAGGTATAATGCCCGACACTATGTCCCTGACCTCTGGCCAGAAACTCGGCCCCTACCAAGTCGAATCCCTGCTCGGTGCAGGCGGAATGGGCGAGGTGTACCGCGCTCACGACTCCCGGCTCAATCGCACCGTCGCCATCAAGGTTCTGCCGGCCTCTTTCTCGTCGGACCGTGAGCGCCTCCAGCGTTTCGCCCAGGAAGCCCGCGCAGCCGCCGCACTCAATCACCCCAATATCCTCTCCATCTTCGACATCGGCGAGGAACAGGGCGCTCCCTACGTCGTCTCCGAACTATTGGAAGGAGAGACCCTGCGCGAGCGCCTGCGGAATGGCGCGCTGCCTATTCGCAGAGTTATCGATTACGCGATGCAGGTCGCCAAGGGCCTCGCCGCAGCCCACGAGAAGGGCATCGTCCATCGCGACCTCAAGCCGGAAAATTTGTTCCTCACCAACGACGGCCGCGCCAAGATTCTGGATTTCGGCCTGGCGAAGTTGACTCAGCCAGAGGCTTCCAGCGGCAGCGGCGACGCCCCCACGGTCCAGGTAGCCACGGAAACTGGCCTCGTCATGGGCACCGCCGGCTACATGTCTCCTGAGCAAGTCCGAGGCAAGCCCGCCGATCACCGTTCCGACATCTTTTCCTTCGGCGCCATCCTTTATGAAATGGTCTCCGGCAAGCGCGCCTTCCATGGTGAAACCGCCGCCGACACCATGAGCGCCATCCTGAAGGAGGAGGCGCCCGAGCTTTCCGAGACCGCCCGCAACGTCCCTCCCGGTCTCGAACGGATCGTGCGCCATTGTCTCGAAAAGCATCCGTCGCAACGCTTCCAGTCCGCCGGTGACCTCGCTTTCGATCTCGAAGCCCTCACCGAACTCTCCGCCCAGTCGAAATCAGGCGCGCAGGCAGCCGTGCAACAGGCCGACTCAAAGGGTTCGCATCGTCTGCTGGCCTTTGCCGCAGGTATGATTCTGCTCGCAGCCGCAATCCTCGGTCTGGGTTGGTGGCTCGGCCGCACCGGTGCCGCAGTATCCGCTCCGGAATATCAGCAAATCACCTTCCGCACTGGTTCAATCGGCAACGCCCGCTTCACTCCCGACGGCACCATCGTCTACAGCGCAGCCTGGGAAGGTGGAGACAACCAGCTCTACCTCACTCGTACTGACGAATTTGGTTCGCGCGAACTCGGATTTAAAAACGCCGAACTGCTCTCCATCTCCAAGAGCGGAGAACTCGCCATCCGCCTCAACACCGCCTACTACGGCGGTTTTGCCCGTACCGGCACCCTTGCCCGCGTTCCCTTGAGCGGTGGAACTCCGCGCGAAGTACTCGACAATGTCGAGGACGCCGACTGGTCCGCTCAACGGCGACAGCATGGCGATCGTCCACTTCAATCCCGAGAACCGCCACTGGCGCCTGGAATATCCCATTGGCCACGTGCTCTTCGACACCATCAACTGGATCAGCCATCCCAAAATTTCTCCCGACGGCAAGCGCGTCGCCTTCGCCGACCACGAAAATCCCGGTGGTGACGACGAAGGTTCCGTCGCCGTAATCGACCTCGATGGTAAAGAAAAGAAACTTGCCTCCGGCTTTGTTTCCCTGGAAGGGATCTTGTGGTCCCCCTCAGGCGACGAAATCTGGTTCACTGCGACCCGCACCGGTAGCGCCACTAATTTGCGGGGAGTCACCCTGGCCGGTAAAGAACGCACCATTACGAATGTTCCCGGGCGGCATGTGGCTCGAAGATCTTCGCAATGGCACCGCCCTGATGATCACGCACCAGCAACGCATTGGCATTCGCGGCCTAGCCTCAGGCGCAGCGGAAGAACGCGAACTCGGTTGGTTCGGATGGTCCATTGCCAGAGACATTAGCCGCGATGGCAAGAAAGTTCTTTTCGAAGAAGAAGGAGAAGGTGGCGGCCCGAACTACACCGTGTTCCTGCGCGACATCGATGGATCCCCTCCCGTTCGTATCGGCGAGGGATTAGGTGCAGCAATCTCTCCAGACAACAAGTGGGTGATTACAAAACCAGCCAAGAGTGGTGGCCTGATCCTTGTCCCCACCGGCGCCGGCGAGGCCAAACCGCTGACCCACGACGACATCAGTTACGGTGGAGTTCGCTTCCTGCCCGATGGCAAACACCTGCTGGCGACCGGTATCGAGCATGGCCATGGGGCGCGAGACTATTTGATCGATCTGACGAATGGCGATTCCAAGCCACTCACGCCCGAAGGCGTCGTTGGAATACGGCTGTCTCCTGACGGTCGCAGCCTCGCCGTCGCCGGTCCAGATGGGAAGAAAGGAATTTGGCCGATGGACGGCAGCGGATTCCGCCCGATCCCCGGATTCGACCCGGCTTTCGCTCTCATCGGCTGGAGTCCGGATGGTGCTTCTCTTTACGCCCTCACCAATCATTTGGAGGACCGCATCGCGAAGGTTTACCGCGTCAACCCTGTCACCGGAAAGATGGATTTCTGGAAAGGTTTTGGGGACAAGCTTCCACCCGGAGCCAGTGCCGGCTCTCCCTTGTTTTCCGCCGACGGATCCGCCTACGCCTATGTCTACTCCCAGACGCTTTCCGTGGGCTACGTCGTAAAGGGACTGAAATAAAGAGTCTGATCAATCTCAGTTCCGTGGTTTGAACGGCACCCGGCACGAAATGGGTGCCCCATTCTTCGCCGTCTTTGCGAAGAGTGGGCGTCGATGCTGATCGCATCTAGAGATCTTCTTAAGCTGAAAATACGGGAACAAACAATACTCGAATAGGGTTGGTCGTCCCTTGGCAGACGATTTTCGAAGCGCGTCTTGCTAACCAGACCGCCGACGGCTAGTCTAACTCGGTAACCGAGAGGAGACTGCGTGAGTAAGCCGTCCGACCTTCTTCAGGGCACTCTGGATATGCTGATCCTGAAAATACTGGCGCTGCAGCCGCTCAACGGCTGGGCCGTCAGCCAGCGCCTGAAGCAGATGTCCAGCGATGTGCTCGGGAGTCAGCGATGGCTCTCTCTACCCGGCGCTGCACAAACTCGAACAGCGCGGTTGGATTACCGCTCAGTGGAAGTCGAGCGAAAACAACCGTCGCTCCAAGTTCTATTCCCTGACGCCTCTCGGGCGGAAGCACCTCGAAAAAGAGGCCGCCGACTGGAAGCGCCTCTCCGCCGCGATCTCCGGAATCGTAAAGCTCAAGGAGGCCTGATTGAGCTTCGAAGAATGGCTTTCCACTCTTCCGTTGCGTTTGCGCTCGCGCTTCCGCCGCCAACAAGTGGACAGGAACTAAAAGACGGAGCTTCGCGACCACCTCGAGCAGCAAATTGAGGAAAACCTCGCCGAAGGGCATGTCGCCTCAGGACGCACGCCGCTACCGCGCTGCTGGCGCTCGGCGGCCTGACCCAGATCGAACAGCAGTGCCGGGATGCACGAGGCAGTAACTTCACCGAGGATCTGATTCAGGATTTGCGCTATGGGATTCGACAACTCTTCCGCAGCCCGGGTTTTTCTCTTCTGGCGATTCTGTGTCTGACCCTGGGGATCGGCGCGAATACTGCTGTATTCAGTTGGATGCGAAGGAATCTCTATTCCGTCCGTACCCGGCGGTAGCCCACCAGGAGCGCCTGCTCGCCCTGTCCGGAACGGCGCGTGGCGAGAGCGGAGGCGACCGCAATTTCGTGGCCGGATTTCCTTGATCTGCAGAAAAGCTGCACCCTATGTGAAGCGTTTTTCGTGAGCAAGATTACCGGCAGCACGCTGAGTATCGGCGACCGCGCCGAAGTCGACGACCGGCAGCATCGTCTCCGCGAATTATTTCGACGCGATCGGCGTTCGCCCCATCCTCGGTCGCGGCTTTCAGCCCGGCGAAGATGTCAGGCAAGCAGCTCCCATCCTGTCGTCGTGATCAGCTATCAGTTGTGGCAGAACCGGTTCAAAGGCGATCCGCAGATTGTCGGCAAGATGCAGCGCCTCAATAACGTTCCCGCACACCATCATCGGGGTGGCGCCAGAAGAACTTTCATGGAACGTTCGTGGGCTGGGCGATGCATTTCTGGGTTCCCGCCTCCATGGAAGAAATCTTCGAAAGCGGCGGATACAAACTCGAAGACCGCGGCGCGCGCTGGATTGAATCTTATGTGCGTCTCAAGCCGGGTGTTACTCGCGCCCAGGCACAGGAAGAAATCTCGGCTATCGCCGCCAGACTGGAAACCAGCTATTCGGCCACCAACCGCGGACGCGGCATCCGGCTGTGGCCACTTGTGGCAAACCCCTTTCAATAATGCCGCGCACCCTGCTCCCCACGCTCGAGATCATGCTCGCCGGTGGTGGCGTTCGTTTTGCTCATCGCATGCGCCAATGTCGGCAACCTGCTGCTAGTCAGATCCTTTGCCCGTCGCCAGGAAATGACCGTCCGCCTCGCCATCGGAGCCAGCCGCTCCCGCCTGTTAAAGCAACTTCTCACCGAAGGCCTGCTCCTTGTCGGCGCTCGGCACCGTCGCTGGACTCCTCGTTGCCTACTGGTGTCGGCACGCGCTCGCCCTGCTGCTTCCGGCGCGTTCCGGAGTAGCCATGTACCTGCCCGGGGAAATCGATTGGCGCGTGATGTCGCTGAGCGCCGGCATCTGCCTCGTGACCACATTGATTGTCGGGCTGATCCCCGCATTTCAAACCCGCAACGTCGACATCGGCGGAGCACTCAAAGCCGAATCTCAGGGCGTGGTCTGGCGCGCGGAAGCGAGCGTGGGTGCGATCCGGCCTGGTCGTCCTGCAGGTTTGCTTAAGCTTTATTCTGCTGGTTGGAGCGGCACTCTTGCTGCAAAGCCTGCACAAGATTCGAACCGCCAGCCCGGGCTTTCTCCACGACGAGAGTGGTCGAGACCGGCGTGTCTCTGGTCTCGGCTGGATACGACGTGCCGCAGGCCAAGACGTTTCAGCAGGAGCTTATTGATCGCGTTACGGCAATACCAGGCGTCGAGTCCGCCGCATTCGCCCGCGTGACTCCGTTAGGTTACGGATCATATTCTTCTACACCGATTGCGGTGGACGGCTACCAGCCTCCTCCCGAAGAGCAGCCCACAGTGGAGTTCAACCAGGTCAGCCCTGCCTATTTCGCTACCTTGGGTATACGTCTGCTCTCCGGTCGTGAATTCACTCGCTCTGACGACGAAAATGCACCTCGGGTTGCAATCGTGAATCAGACCATGACCGAAAGATACTGGCACGGGGAGGATCCCATCGGTCGTCGCCTCCAAGTGAAGGGTACAGTGGGTGCGCCGTCATCGGTGTGGCGGCAGATTCCAAGTACGAGAGTATGCGCGAGGGCCCCACGCCATTTTTCTATGTGCCACTCCTGCAGGATTTCGTGCGGGGACCTGCGCTGAATGTTCGCACAGCCCTGCCGGTCCAGCAGATTTCCGCTGCCCTACTCCGCGAAGTGCACACGTTGGACTCGAACCTCGCACTTTACGAGACCATCACATTGCAGGAGCAGGTGAATCGCTCCACCTCGCCGCAACTTGTGGCCGTAACCTTGGTCTCGCTCTTGGGAGGATTAGCCCTTTTACTCGCGGCCGTTGGCCTGTACGGAGTCATGTCCTATACCGTGGCGCAGAGCACGCGAGAACTCGGATTGCGCATGGCACTCGGCGCCGGCGCAGCCAATCTGCTTCATCTCGTGATTGCACGTGGCATGAGATTAACTGCAGGCGGCATACTCTTCGGCGCATCTGCCGGACTTTTGTTGACGCGATTATTCGGAAAGCTCCTTTACGGTGTCAGCCCGAGCGACCCGCTCGCCTTTGGCTCGGCCTTGGCGATCATGATGATCACTGCAATCGCAGCCTGCCTCTTCCCCGCATGGCGCGCCACCCGCACCGATCCAGCCCGAGTCTTGCGAGATTGATACCTGACCAGATCGAAATTCATCCCCATCTCGAGCAAGAAAAGCATCCGCATTCGACGTTTCCCCTGTGCCCTCTGTGGCTAAGCCTTTGACTTCCTCGCCCGAACCACGGGTGTGGCGATCGCGTCGGAATGTCCAACGGTTCCTATTCGCGACGCACCACAATATTTGCTCATTCCCTCCCCCACGGACTAGGCTCTCACTCGTAGGAGGAGACCCGTGAACACAAAGAAAGTTTGTTTTTGGATCCTGACCGCGACCCTGCTTAATGGCGCTGCGGACACTACTGCGCAAGAACGCCAAGTCACTGCGCGCCAAGTGGTTGCCGAGATACAGAAGCAGGTTGGTGTGGAATGGAAAAAAGACACGGTCGACACCTTCAAGGCCGGAAACCCCGATACTCCAATCACCGGAATCGCCGTGACCATGATGGCGACGATGGATGTCCTGCAACGCGCGTCGGCTAAGGGATTGAATTTCGTGATCACCCATGAGCCCACCTTCTATGCGCACCTGGACACTCCCGAAGGCATGCCGGAGAGTGACCCTGTATGGACCGAGAAGCGGGCCTTTATCGAAAAGCACGGGATGGTCGTCTGGCGCTTTCACGACCACTGGCACATGCGCAAGCCGGATGGCATTGAAGCCGGAGTGGTGCATACCCTCGGCTGGGAAAAATTCCAGAACGCTGAGAATCAGTATCTGTTTGTAGTGCCAGAGACCACAGTCAAGAAATTGGCCGAGGAGTTGGCCAGCAAGCTGGACTCATCGGTAGTGCGCGTAGTCGGCGACCCGGAGATGAAGGTGACCAAGTTAGGATTCAGCCCCGGCGCAGCAGGATTCGAGGCCGAGACTCACGCTCTGGAGCGGGATGACGTACAGGTCTTACTGGTCGGTGAAACCCGCGAGTGGGAAACAGTAGAATACGCGGCCGACGCCGTCACCGAGGGGCGCAAAAAGGCTCTGATTGTGATTGGTCACGTTCCCAGCGAACAGGCAGGCATGGAGGAGTGCACCCGCTGGCTCAAGGCATTCGTGAAGAGCGTAACGGTTGAGTTCATTCCGGCGAAGCAACCGTTTTGGACCCTGGGTGAGAAAAGATGAAGCACCCGATTGGGACCCTGTTTGCCGACCATCCCCCAGCGCACCGCCCTCATCTGAAATAGTCAATCACCGGAGAGGTGAGCCTTGCTCAAACCAATCGTGATCAGCACTTTCCTTTGCGCCCTTTTCGCCGCCCAAACAGCCCTTCCAGAGCGCAAAGTAGAACACAACATAATCACTTCAGACCGCGATCCCAGAGTGCGAATCCTTCTCCCGGACTCGGTGCAATACGCAGGCGCGGACCGCTGGGTGCTCTACGGCATTGCCGATTGCGAACTGCATGCCTTCGTCGATATCGACCCGCAAAAAAATGTTCAGCGCCTCTACTGGGTGCAGTTTGAAAGCTACCTGCCGTCGCGCCCGGAGCTGCATCATACCTATGACTCACCGCGGCACACCAACCTCGGCGGCATGGATTTCTACGTCGATACCTGGATCCGTGCAAAGAATGCCGAAACGAAGCCAGGGTCCGATGTCGAACACATCCTGGCTCGAATTCGTGCACATGGCTACCACATGCCAGATGGAATGATGTACGTGCGTCTGGTTCATCTCCTTGATGAACAGAAGCGCAAGGAATTGATGATCATCTACGGTGAGAATCTCGCTGCCACCGGGTTCGCCGCCGCAGACCTCCAACCTGATGGCCAAGCGCACGCCCAGTGGCCGCATGTCGAAGAGGGCTTGCTCAAAAGAGCAGAAGAAAGAGTGTCAATCGAGCCGACAAGACCCTGATAAGTGTGGCTCCGCGATCACTCTACGCATCCTCACACATGAATCCAATTGAACAGAATCAGCGCCAGCGTGCTGGCCGCGACCACGATCCAAAGAGCAACCCCCTGGAGAAGCGGACGGACACCCACGCTCTTGAGCGTTTTCTTGTTCAATCCTGTGCCGATCAGAAACAGCGTCACCGTGAGGCCAATTTTGCCCAAGTGACTTAGAAGGCCGAAAGCTGGCTTGCATGCCGGCAATGCCGTGTTGAGTAATACCGCAAAGCAGAAGAGAAGGATGAACCACGGCCATTGGATACGCGTCTTGCTCTTCCAGACGATCGCCGTCACGAGAGACAGGGGAACTATCCACAGGGCACGCGCCAACTTGATCGTGGTGCCAATCGCGAGCGCTGTAAGACCGTACTTGGCGGTTGCGCCCACAACGGAACTGGTGTCATGAATCGCCAATGCCGACCAAAGACCAAATTGCGCCTGCGTCATGTGAAGCAGGTACCCAATGAACGGGAAGAGAAACAGCGCAACCGAGTTAAGAATAAAGACAGCTCCCAGGGAGACAGCCATCTCTTCCTCGCTCGCACCTGCAATCGGACCGACCGCCGCGATGGCGCTGCCTCCGCAAATGGCTGTACCGGAGCTGATTAGAAATGCAGATTTCCTTCCGACATGAAAAAGGTATCCGAACCCGAGGCCTAGCAGCATGGCCATGGTGATGCTGACAGCCGTATAAAGAAAACCAGAACGACCAGCGCGAAGAACTTCTTGCAAGTTCATGCCAAAGCCGAGGGCAACAACTGAGGCTTGCAGAAGGAACTTACTCAGGCGTTTGCTGCCTGCGTGGAACGGGTGCGCAACGCTGAATCCATAGATCAGACCGCCCAGCAGCGCAATAGGAGGCGAAACCAGACCGCTCGCCGCCAGAATGACTCCCGCCAGGAATATGACCTTGCTCACGAACACAGTGTGGCTTCGAGAGAGGCCTGTGTCCAAGCACTAGTTTTGATTGGCGATTAGTGGATCTTATCGGCTCGCACGACCCGACCGGAGCGGTTTCGCGTAGCCTCGGCGAGCAGCCTGGCGCGGCCCAGAGCAAACGCTCGGAAAGCGCCGGCAGGGCCTTGCGGTTCCGGTCCAGTGCGCAGAATGAGCGAAAAATCCCGCGCCACTCCAAGACCTTTGACCTCCGCCAGCTTCAGCAAGCCCAATTCCAGCTCTTTCGAGATAGCCCAGCGCGAAACGAAGCCGATCCCCAGTCCGGCTTCAACTGCCGATTTGATCGCTTCCGTGGAATCGAGGTCCATCACTCTCTTGAAGCCCTTGAGCCGGAAGCCTGCCTTCTCCAGCGCCATCTCGACCACATGGCGTGAGCCTGAACCATGTTCGCGCATCAGGAGACTTGAGCCTAGGAGTTCATCACGGGAGAGACGATCAGATTCAAACGCCGGAGGCACAATTAGGACCAACTCGTCTTGCATGAAAGGCTCGGTACGAATTCCACGGTCCCGTGCCGGGCCTTCGATGAGTCCGAGGCACAGCTTGTCGTCGAGCAGGAGTTGCACGATCTCCCCGGTATTCCCGCTGTGCAGCGAAAACTGGACCCGGGGATGCTCGTCGAGGAACGCTCCCAGTAAGCGCGGCAAAACATATTGCGCGATCGTTGTAGAAACTCCCAGGGAAAGCTCTCCGGAAACCCTTCCGTCCTCCGCACCCAGCTCTTGTTCCGCTTGGGAAACCAGTGTCGCTATCTTCTCGGCATGCGCCAGCAGGATTGCCCCTTGCGCAGTAAGGGAGACGTGATTGGCGCCGCGATCGAAGAGGCGAATGCCGAGATCTTCTTCGAGCGCTTTGATTTGCAGCGTGACTGCCGGTTGGGTCAGGAAAAGGTGTTCCGCCGCCTTACGAAAACTCAGATGCTTCGCTACCGTGCGAAACACCTTTAGGCGAAAGTTTTCCAGCTGGGCCACCCGACGATTATCTACTGAAAACGCCAAAACCGGGGGGGATCTGCACACTCAGTCTTCGCCTCACCGGTATCGCGCCCCTGCTCTCGCACCTAACATAAATGTTAGGGCCTAGCGCTTTTGCTTGAAGTGGCAAGGCCCTCGTGAACTGCCGTCTGGGTTCCAACCACCCTAAAACTTACGAATTATGCCCATTTTGCCAAGAAATGCCCATACTGGCACGCCAAGGACCTATTGACCAGTTTTGGTATCATGCTTGCATTACTAAGGTCACTTGCGGCGGGCAACCGAGCAAGAACTTCCCAGGTTTCAAAGGAGCACGACCATGAAGGTAAGAATGAACAAAAAGCTGGCAGTCCGGATCGCGATTTTCACAGCTGTAATGCTAGGTACCTTCATCGCAGCGACCTTCCAGCAACCCATTTCTGCCGCAGACGGAGGGCCGATTTTTCTGTGCGCACCCGGGCAAAAGAACTGCAAGAGCACTCTGCCCCCCGCTTAACTCTTCGCCAAAGGCCGCTCTTGCGACCTCATAAGGCGATGCATCGGATCACAAGATTGGGGGTCCAATCTCTAGTTTCGCCCTTGTTGGGCTGACGGGCTTCAACCCGCCAGCTCATTTTCTTTTGCCGCCGAATTTCTATGTTCGCAGTTCGCCCCTCCAACCCGCTGGCATTCCAGGCAAACGTGGGTGCCTCGTTCTTCGCGCCGTTTGCGAAAAGCGGGTGCGATGCTGATGTTATCTAGAGATTGTCTGAGCTAGAAAATACAAACAACGGAAAGTATTGGTCGGGACGGGCAGATTTGAACTGCCGACCCCTCGCACCCCAAGCGAGTGCTCTACCAGGCTGAGCCACGTCCCGACAAGGAAGGATTCCACCGGTCGCAACCGCCGCCTTCCGGCGCCGATCGCCCTCCAGCGGAGGGGTTCACTCCGCAATTTTACACCACAATTCACCAAACAGCTTCGACTGCCTGGCCATAGAGTGGATTTGTGCCTCGCCACAGTTCTGTCATCCTGAGGCGCGTCTTGTGCGCGAAGGACCTATGCAACTCTGCCGGTGCGGCCCAATCTTCTTTGGCGCAAAGCGATCGGACCCTTACTCCAGATCTCTCCAGTTCGCCCCCACTCCCATCTCCACCAGAAGTGGCACCGCCAACTCATGCACTCTTTCCATATGCTCGCGAACCAGAGACTGCATCGTATCGACTTCGGTCTCTGGTACTTCAAACACCAACTCGTCGTGCACCTGCAGCGTCATCCGAGACTTCAACCCGCGCTCGCGCAACACCGCATCGATCTGGATCATCGCAAGCTTAATCAAGTCTGCCGCCGTCCCTTGCAGCGGCGTGTTCACGGCCGTGCGCTCCGCAAATCCTCGCTGGTTCGCATTCTTGCTGTTGATATCCGGAATCGGCCGCACTCGTCCAAACAGTGTCTTCACCTTCATCTCGCGCCGTGCCTCTTCCAGCGTCTTGTCGATGAATGCCCGCACGCCGCTGTATTTCTCAAAGTACGCGTCGATAAAGTGTTTCGCTTCCCGCGGCTCGATCCCCAAATTCTGTGAAAGTCCGAACGGCGAAAGCCCGTACACAATCCCAAAGTTCACGACCTTGGCCGCGCGCCGGTGTTCCGCCGTCACCATTAGCGGAGGTACGCCAAACACCTGCGAAGCAGTCAACGTGTGAATGTCATCTCCCCGCCTGTAAGCCTCGACCAAAAGTGCATCGCCCGAAAAGTGCGCCAGTAGCCGCAATTCAATCTGCGAATAATCCGCCGTCAGCAGCACATGCCCCGGCTCGGCGATGAATGCCGCTCGAATCCCGCGCCCCAACTCCGTGCGAATCGGAATGTTCTGCAGGTTCGGATTCGCCGAAGACAGACGCCCCGTCGCCGTCCCCGTCTGCCCAAACGTTGTGTGCAATCGTCCCGTTGCGGGATCGATCAATGCCGGCAGCGCGTCCACATACGTGGATTTCAGCTTCGTCAGCTGCCGGTAATCCAGCACCATCCGCGCAATCGGATGATTCTCCGCCAGCTCTTCCAGCACATCCACCGCCGTCGAAATCATCCGCCCCTTGCCGTATTTCACCGGCTTCGGCAGGTTCATTCGGTTGAACAAAACGTCGCCCAGTTGCTTCGGCGATCCTACGTTGAACTCCATCCCCGCGGCTTCGTAAATTTCCTTGGCCTTGGTTCCAATCTCCCGTTCCAGTTCCACCGACATCTGCGAGAGCGCCTCGGTGTCGATCTTGACCCCCGCCTGTTCCATCCGCGCGAGCACGGGAACCAGCGGCAAATCGATCTCCTCGTAAATTTTTGCGAGCCCAGTCTGCTCCACTTCGTGGCGCAATGCTGACGTCAACCGCCCAGTAATGTCCGCCGCCTCTGCCAGATCACCCGCGAGCTTCAGATTGAATCGTCGCAGCGCCACATCCGCCAGGCTGTGCGATGAATAGGTCGGATCAAGCAGGTACGAATACAGCATCGGATCATGCCGCACAGCTTCCACGCTGATCCCCAGGGGGATCAAAGCATGCAGCGCCGCTTTGTAATCGTGAATCGCCTTGGGAAAGGTGCTCCCACTCAAGACTGATTTCAACTGAGCCGCAGCATCTCCCGAATCCAGCTTCACCACGTCGCGGACCCCGCCGCCCCGGAAATCGCGATCCTTCGCAGAGGCTGCACAGGTGGAGCATTCATCGCTCCACCCATCAGCGACAACTGCTCATTCGCCGGATGCTCCTCTTCTGTCTCGTCCTCCGCCTCCCCGCCCGATTCCTCTTTTTCTATCGCCACTGCCAGCGCGCCTTCCGCGGAGACCGATTTCACTACGCGTTCCACATCTCCGGCGGACTTCGCCTCGGTGTATTGCGTGTCGCTCACTTCGACGACTGGCAGCAACTCTTTCAGCAGCGACGTAAACTCCAGCTCAGTGAACAGCGCGCGCAGCGCATCCACATCCGGCTCGCCCATCCGCATCGACTCCACGTCCAGTTCGACCGGAACATTCGTATCAATCGTCGCCATGCTCTTGCTGAACAGGATTGTGTCGCGGTTGTTCAGCAGCGATTCGCGATAGCTCTTCTTCTCCACTTCTGCCGCGCGCTCCAACGCCTGCTCCACCGTGCCAAAGCGCTTGATGATCTCCACCGATCCTTTATCACCAATTCCCGGAGCCCCGGGAATGTTGTCCACCGAGTCTCCCCGCAGTGCCATCACGTCGATCACCCGCTCCGGCGGCACGCCCAGAATCTCTTCCACCTTCGCCGCATCGCAAATCAAATTGTCTTTCGGCGGATTCAGGATGTGGACTTTGTCATTTACCAGTTGCATCATGTCCTTGTCGCTGGACACGATATACACGGGACGCGACTCTTCGGCCGCTTTCCGCGCCAGCGTGCCAATCACATCGTCCGCTTCAAACCGAGTTACCCCGATCATCGGAATGCGATACGCCTCCAGCGCTCGCCGGATGTATGGCACCTGCTGCGCCAGGTCTTCCGGCATCTCCTTGCGATTCGCTTTGTATCCCTTGTACTCGACCTCGGTGAAGGTCTGGGTCTTGATATCGAACTTGCGGACCGTCGTAACACTGTCTGCCTGCTCCGCTCGAAACGTTCGGCCCGCCACGTCAAACACCGCCGCCAGATAGTGCGGAGAGAAGTCGTCCCGCAGCTTGCGCAGCATGTTCACGAAAACGTAAATCGCCGCCGTTGGCAGCCCGGTTTTCGTAGACATCGGCCGCTGCCGCGCCATCGCATGGTAGGCGCGGAAGATGAACGACATCGTGTCGATGAGGTATAAGCGTCCCTGAGCGGCAGATTCATCCGCGACAGCCCGAACCAGACGCCGCCGGGGACGGCATAGCCTTCGTAGAGAAGGTGCTGGCAACTTCTTTCCCGTCCACAGACTGGGCCGTCGGCTTAGAGGTCGATGATTTCGCGCGAGGAGACAACCTTGTTAGTTTAGCAGTTTGCGGCCAGCTAGAATTCCATCCGGAATTCAGCCTGCACCAGCTCCTGCCGGTCGCGGGAGTTGTTGCGGAACACCAGGTGATACTTCGCAGCTTGATCAATCGTCGGAGGCAGGCTCACATTCACTTCCCCCGCGCGAGCATCGTCGGCTGAGAACGTCGCCTCGCCCGCGCGCTTGTTCAGAAAGGCGGAGTACTGCTGTTCGTTTAACACCAGCAACTCGATGCTGGCGTTCGCATCTCCTGCCTCAGCTTGTTTCACTACTGATTGGTATGTTCCCCTTAGCCGCGGTGTCGCCGCACCCGCAGGAACGGTGAATTCCAACTGCGCTGCACGGCGTACGCGAAACGTCTTATGCAGAATGTTAATCGTGCTGCCGACGACCGAAACGGCAACGTGACCAGCAACGTTTGGTCTTCTTGGAGTGGCCTCAAGAGTCTGGATCTGCGCCTCTCGCTCGGGCGCTCGTTGTGACTCCGGTTGCGAGCCCTCCTGCCTCGCCATGTAATTCGCCAAAGGTCCCGTGAACCCGACGATCTGTTGCGCCTGTTGCTGTTCGCCGTATCCGGGTGCTTTTTCGGACGCCTGCTTTTGAGGGAATGCCGGAGCTATCAGCGGCGCCCGACGCAACTGATTCCATGCATACACACCAAACAATATTATTGCGCAGCCCGTCACCAACAGCCCAAACAGACTCCTCATACCAACTCCCAAAAATTAATTCTAGGAGCGTGCTGAGGGCATAGCCAGATGTCAGAGGGGCGGCGCGATTACTTCGGTTTTCCGTATTCGGTGTTGAAGTGCAGCTTGATCTCCCCGCACGTGCCCTGTTCCGGAGAGTAGACCACGCACGTGTCGAACGGCCGCGAGTACACATGCAGGCTGACGGCGCGCTGGCCGAACTCTCGGGGATTCACCACGCGGTGCACCGGATCCGCCGGGTCCACGGCGCAAGGCTGCGACACATTCATCTCCACCATATTCAGAGGTTCCAGTTGGCAACGTCCACCCTGCAAATCCTGATGAACGAGATGATAATTTTCCACGCGCAGTCGCCCCATCGGAACCGCCATCCAGCAATTCTGGTCGCGATGGTTATGCACCGAGCTAGCCTGTCCAACTTCCCAGCAAATGGCCATCAACTCGTACAAGCCCGTGCGGTCAATCAGGTTGCGCGTGTAATGCTGCCTGTCCCAGTTCAGATAGGGCGCGAGCGAATCCGGATCAACTGGCATCTGCTGCAGAAATTTTCGCAAGGGTTCCGTCTCCTCAAATGCGGCTTCGGGCATCTTCCGCAGTTGCTCGACGAATTGTTGAATGGAAACAGTTCTCACTGCTGTATCGATTATTTCTTCTTTTTTCGCAATGCCTTCGCTGGAGTCTTTAGGTTTTCCAGAAGGACGACCACATGCGCAATCGCGGCATGATCCAGATTCAGTCCTTCCGGCGTCTTCGCCTTCAGCCCCACACAATCGCCACCCACACCAAGCAGTTCCGCCACCCGCGCTCGAATGGCACCAGCATGCGGCCCAATCTTCGGAGCCACCAGGATCAAACTGGCATCCACGTTGGCGACCGCGTACCCGGCGTCCCGCACTCGTTTCAAGGCTTCGCGCAAAAAGACTGCCGAGTCTGCCCCCTTCCACTTCGGATCCGACGGCGGGAATAAAGCTCCAATATCCGGAGCCGCAATTGCCCCCAGCAGCGCGTCCGTGACCGCATGCAGCAATACGTCTCCGTCCGAATGCCCGCCGAGCCCTTTGTCATGCGCGAGCACAACGCCGCCAATCTTCAGGGGAATCCCCACGCGAAACTCGTGGGAGTCAAATCCATGCCCGATTCGATTCGTTGATCGGTGAGAATTTTTGTTTGGCATTCGAATAGAAAAGCTCAAGAGGCCAACATCTTATTTCCGCAAGTAAAACTCCGCCAGCTCCATATCTCCGGGGTTCGTGATCTTGATGTTCCGTGGCGACCCCATCACGACCGCCACCTCATGGCCCGCCCGTTCAGCTAAGGAAGCCTCATCGGTCCCCATAAAGCCATCAGCCACGGCATCGTCAAAAGCCTTCTTAATCACGCCGTAATGGAATCCCTGCGGCGTCTGCGCCAGTACGACCCCGGCCCGCGGAATCGTCGTCTTGATGATCGCTCCTTCCGCGGTACGCTCCACTTGCTTCACCGTGTCAATGGCAGGGAGCCCGGCAATCGCCGCCCCATACTTCTTGGCCGCTGCAATGACCTCAAGAATGATCTCCGAGGTAACCAGAGGCCGCACCGCATCATGCACCAGCACGATGTCATCCGCCCCGGCCGAAATCGCATTCAAGGCACGCTCCACTGACTGCTGGCGGTGCTCGCCGCCGCCGACCAACTCGACCTTCTTCTTCAGCACATCGGGAGCTTCCCTCTTCAGCCGCTCGCGGAAGCCATCAATCTCGTTTTCGCGCAGCGCGATCCAAATCTCGCTAACTGCATCCACGGCGGCAAACTTCCGCAGCGTATGAATCAAAATCGGAGTCCCCGCCAGCTCCGTGAACTGTTTCGAAGGATGCGCCGTCCTCGTCTTCGCATCCATGGCACTGGGCATGGGAGCCATACGCGTCCCCAAGCCGGCCGCGGGAATGATCACGATCACCTTCATAGCGGGCGTAAGTATACGGGTGCACAGCCAGCAACTTCAAATGCGCAGAAATCCCAGGAAAGGCGGTTCGCGGCCCTGAAACGGCGACAGATTACAACCCACGCCGTTCTGCGCAAGCTTACGAAGCTGATTTTGGGTCGATTCCCGCACTCGGCAATGGTGCCGGCGGCCCGGGCACAGGGACCGGAGCAGCGGGTCCCGGAACCGGCACCGACTGCCGCGAATACGACGCGCGTTCGTCCCACTTGCCGAAGATCATCTTCCCCGCCGTCGTCTGCAGCACCGAAGTCACCGACACGTCGATCGTCTTGCCGATCATCTTGCGCGCGTTATCCACGACCACCATCGTCCCGTCATCCAGATACGCCACGCCCTGGTTGTATTCCTTCCCCTCTTTCAGGATGAATACCCGCATGGTCTCCCCGGGCAGCACAATCGGCTTGAGTGAATTGGCCAGCTCATTAATATTGAGGACCTCGACACCCTGCAACTGCGCAACCTTATTCAGGTTGAAGTCGTTGGTGATGATCTTGCCCTCATAGAGCTTCGCCAGTTCGATCAGCTTTAGATCCACTTCGCGGACGGCCGGAAAATCATCCTCCACGATCTGAATCTGCAATGTGGCAACCTTCTGCAGGCGCTGCAGGATGTCCAATCCGCGCCGTCCCCGGTTGCGCTTCAGCGAGTCAGCCGAGTCCGCCACCAGTTGCAGTTCGCGCAACACAAACTGCGGAGTCACGATCACCCCGTCGAGAAATCCGGTCTCGGCGATATCCGCAATTCGACCGTCGATGATGACGCTGGTATCGAGGATTTTGTAGCTTTTCTTGCCCTGCTTCTCGCCGCCGAAGATGCCTCCGAGCGCGGCCAGATTCAGCAGATCTCCCTTGTTCGCTCCCACAATCAGCCCGACGTAGGCCATCAGGAGCATCACAAGAATCTGCAGGAAGCTCTGGGTTCGTCCGGTAGGAACACTATTGCGGATGACCAGAGCAAACAAGTAGGCGCCACAAATTCCCAAAATGCTGCCGATCGCCGCTCCGATCAATCGCTTGAGACTGACCGTGCGCAGCTTCCATTCGAACAGGACGATAGCCGCTCCAATGCCGCAGCCCACGCCCGCGTCCGAGATTCGCGTCAGATTAAAGGGTTCGATTACGAAACAGGTCGCGCCTACAACAATGACAAAAAGAAGACGTACAAAAATAATATCCACGGCAAACCTCCCCGCGGATGCAGCTTTCCCCTACGACTTGA
>CAVRZL010000007.1:0-377611 GCA_963725565.1 uncultured Acidobacteriota bacterium | reverse complement strand
CCATCGCTTGATCGCGCGTATGACCCGTGGCCGATTTTTGTGAAGGAGGCCAGCGGCAGCAAGTTCCGCGATCTCGATGGCCACGAGTACATAGATTTCAATCTTTGCTTTGGCGCGCTGATGGCGGGACACTGCCATCCCGCAGTTACTAAGGCTGTCCAGGAGCGTCTGCATCTGGGCACGATGTTCGGCATGCCACATGAAATGGAGCGCGAGCTGGCAGAAGAAATCTGCTCCCGCTTCCCGGTGGAGCAAGTCCGGTTTGGCAATAGCGGGACAGAAGTCACCATGCACGCGCTTCGACTGGCGCGTGGCTACACCGGCCGCGACAAAATTGTGAAAATGGAAGGCGCTTACCACGGTGTGCATGACACCGTGATGGTCAGCGTGAAGCCGAAAGCGCATGACTTCGGCGATTCCAGGCTCCGACCGCCGTTCCCGGCGGCGGCGTGCCGAAAGCCGCGGTAGCTAACACGCTGATCGCCCCGTTCAACGATCTGGCGACGTCGAGCGGCGATTTAACGAAACCCGGGGAAATCGCCGCGATTATTCTGGAGCCGATCCTGATGAACGTCGGCATCTGCATGCCGGAACCCGGCTACCTCCAAGGCTTGCGCGAGATCTGACCAAGAGACGGCGCGCTGCTGATCTTCGACGAAGTCAAAACCGGCTGCAAACTGGCGAGGGGCGGAGCTTGCGAATACTTCGGAGTTAACCCCGACATGATTTGCCTGGCGAAGTCCATTGGCGGGGGCCTGCCGCTCGCGGCTTTCGGGTCCACAAGGCAGTGATGGACTGATCTCCCACCACAACGTTTTCCATGGCGGCACATACAACACCAATCCGGTGGTGATGGCCGCGGGTCTGGCGATTTCCGCGAAGTGCTCACGCGCAAGACCTATGCGCAGGTCGACAAGCTGGGCACCAAGCTGGTGGACGGGCACAAGAACACCATCGCGAAAGTCGGGCTGACTGCATACATCGGCGCAGGCCGGAGCCAATGGCGCCCTGCTGCTCTACTCCAAGCCCATTCGCAACTACCGTGACTGGATGGCAATCGACATCGACCTCTGGCGTCACTACTGGTTCGCCATGGTGAACCGTGGCGTCATCCCGCAACCGCACTGGTGGGACGAGCAGTGGACGATGACCGTGGCACACACCGAAGCGGACATCGACAAACACCTGGGCGGCGTTCAGTGACATCGCTGCTTCGCTCGCCAAAGCGCAGCAGGAGCGCGCCGCACCGGTTGCGGTCGCGCATTAGAAACTAGGGGGCAGTGGTCAGTTGTCAGTGCTCAGGTGCTCTGGCTTAGCAAGATGACGAAACGAAACACTGGCTCCAGGAGCCAACCTCAGCGGCGGAAGCCGAATTGGTTTTACGTGACTTGGGGCACGAGTAAACCTCGTGCCTTTCCCAAAACGAGGTGAGGGGATCTTGCGCAGCCTGCTAGTGTGGTGTCCCGGAAATACGCGAACAACGTTGGCGGTCCATCGAAGCGGAGATGTGAGCGTATCGGTGCCGCAAGCAATAGTACAGAGGTCCTTGGCTGCGCTCAGGATGACAAGCTGAATTATTGCGCGAATGTCTTGGACGCCACACTAGAGTACAGCGCTTAGCAACTGACCACTGATCTCTGACCACGGGCTTATCTTGTCCACAACGACACAATCCGTTGAACAGCCTCACCTGATCCGCGCGCTCGGGCGGCGCGATCTGGTTCTGCTGTTCGTGGTGGCGGTGTTCAACCTCAACGTCGTTCCCTCGATTGCGGCGAATGGCGGAGTGACCGTGTGGCTGTGGATCATTTCGCTGCTTCTTTTCTTCTGGCCACAGGGAATTGCTGTCATTGAGTTGGCGCATCGCTATCCCGGGGAAGGCGGCGTGTATCTGTGGGCGAAGGAAGTGTTCGGCGATTTCCACGGATTCCTTTCGGGCTGGTGCTACTGGACCAACAACATGCTCTACGTGCCGACGGTCATGCTGTATTTCGTCGGCGTGTCGGTGTATGTGCTTGGGCCAGGACATCAGGGACTGGCCGACAGCAAACTATTTGCTTCGATTACGTCGCTCACGCTGTTGGCGGTGCTCACCTATTTCAACATTCTTGGGCTCGGCGTCGGCAAGTGGATTAACAACATGGGGGCGGTAGGAACGTTTCTTGCGGCTGCTGTGCTGATTGGACTTGGAGTCGTGATCTGGGGGCATTTCGGGACCACGATTACTGCAGCTGACTTCAAAATTCCGGCTAATCCTAAGTTTGTGCTGAATTCGTTTGGGGTCATTTGCTTCGGCCTCGTAGGGCTTGAACTCGCGTCGGTGATGGGAGACGAGATCAAGGATCCGCGTCGCACACTACCCGGTGCGGTGGCCTGGGGAGGCGTGATCTCAGGCGCGCTGTACGTGGGAGCGACGCTGACACTACTGATTGCCATCGGCAAGAGTGTGAACGTATTGCAAGGGGTGGTTCAGGCGGTGACGCACATGGCGGCGCGGCTTGGTGTTGGCTGGATCACTTTGCCCTTCGCTGTCATGCTGAGCCTCTCGATCGCGGGGATCGGGTCGGCGTGGATCGGTGGATGTTCTCGAATCCCATTTGTCGCTGGACTTGATTCCTACATGCCGTCGTGGCTGGGAAACATCCATCCACGCTATGCCACACCGTACGCCGCATTGATTGTGCAAGGTATCGTCTCTGCGGTGTTGGTGATCCTGAATTTCGCGGGAGCGGGAGTACAGGAGACATTTCAGAAACTGCTGTCGCTGGCCGTCGTACTACAACTCGTTCCATTTGTGTATGCGTTCGGGGCCCTGATGAAATTCGCCATCACCGAACCAACGCCCAAGGGGCAGTACGGCAGGACGACTTTGTTGCTTGCCGGGCTGAGCGGATTCCTGACGACGATTCTGGGCATCGCTCTGGTGTTCTTTCCAGCCCAGCAGATTACATCTCTGTGGTCCTACGAATTGTGGATGTTTGGCGGCACGCTGTTCTTTGTCGGACTGGCCGCATTTTTCTTTTTTGTCTATGGACGTCGCAAGGCGCGGAACGCCGGCGTCATGGCGGCGCGGGTTCCTGTGGAGCGCACCACAGTGCGCTGAAAATCATTGGAGGATTTATGCCTGGTGGAGTGAAAACTGACGTGAAGACCTACCAGATGTTCATCAATGGCGAATGGGTCGCGAGCCAGTCGGCCAAGACCTTTCCCGTCTACGATCCGTCGACCGAAGAAGTGATCGCGCAGGTTCCCGATGCGAATGCCGAGGACGTGAACCGCGCGGTGGCAGCGGCGAAAACGGCATTCGAAGAGGGTCCATGGGCGACGACGACGGCGCAGGAGCGCGGCCGAGTTCTTTTTCGCATGGCCGACAAGGTCCGGCAGAACCTTCCCGCGCTGGCTGAACTCGAATGCCGCAATACGGGCAAGCCGATTGTCGAGGCGGAATACGATCTCACGGATGTGGCTACTTGCTTTGAATATTACGGTGGGCTGGCGACGAAGATTACTGGCCAGGTGAATCCGGTGCCTGACAACGCGATGTCGCTATCACTCAAAGAGCCCGTGGGTGTGGCGGGACAGATTATTCCGTGGAATTACCCGATGTTGATGGCGGCGTGGAAGTTGGCTCCGGCGATTGCGGCGGGATGCACTTGTATTCTCAAGCCGGCGGAGCAAACGCCACTGACCGCCCTGGAATTTGCGCGGCATTTCGCGGATTGTGGCCTGCCTGCCGGAGTGGTCAATGTTGTCACCGGGTTCGGCGAGAGCTGTGGCGCTCCGCTGGTGCAGCATCCAGATGTCAACAAGATCGCGTTCACCGGCAGCGCGGCCGTGGGCAAGATCATCGTCAAGCAAGCGGCTGATACTGTGAAGCGTGTGACGCTGGAACTTGGCGGGAAGTCACCCAACATCTTTTTTGCGGATGCTGACTTCGAGGCCGCCATTGATGGGGCGCTGTTCGGCGTGTTCATCAATCAGGGCGAAGTCTGCTCGGCGGGGAGCCGCATACTGGTACAGAAGTCCATCTATAAGAACTTCGTTGACGCGATGGCCGAGAAGGCGAAGAAGATCAAACTTGGGCCGCCACTGGAGCGCGAGACCAAGATGGGGCCACTGATCAGCAAAGAGCAATACGATCGCGTCAACCAATATGTCGAAATAGGAAAGAACGAAGCCAAGCTGGCGTCGGGCGGTGGACGTCCGGAGAAGTTTGCGAAGGGCTTTTATGTTCAGCCCACAATCTTCTACGACGTGGACAACAGTGCGCGCATTGCACGCGAGGAGATTTTTGGGCCGGTCGCCGCGGTTATTCCGTTTGAAGATGAAAAAGATGCCATGAAGATAGCCAACGATTCTCCGTATGGGCTGGCGGCGGCGGTCTGGACACGCGACATCTTCAAAGCAATGCGCACTGTGAAGACGTTGCGCGCGGGAATCGTGTGGGTGAACCACATGCAGCCGACGTACGTGGAAGCGCCGTGGGGTGGATTCAAGCAGTCCGGATTCGGACGGGAACTCGGGGCTTGGGGGATCGAAGAATATCTCGAGACCAAGCAGGTTCACATTAATCTGAACGAAGCGCCGATTGGCTGGTACTGAGAGGCAGTGGCCAGTGGTCAGTGACCAGTGGCCAGTCTTCAAATTCGATTTTCTGGCCACTGATCACTGGTCACTGGCCACTGGGAAATAGAAATGTCTACCATAAAGATCCGCACAAACATTCCCGGGCCGAAGTCCAAGGCCCTTTCTGAGCGCCGCGCGAAGGCTGTGCCCCGCGGGCTTTCTCACGGTACTCCCATTTTTGTCGCCAAGGCGGAAGGCGCCTGTCTGGAAGATGTCGACGGGAACCGCTATCTGGATTTTGCAGGAGGTATTGGCTGCCTCAACGTCGGGCATCGGCGTGACGAGGTCGTCGATGCTGTGAAAGATCAGCTCGACCGTTTCCTGCACACTTGTGTGCAAGTGACGCCCTACGAAAGTTACATTCGCCTGGCCGAGCGGATGAACGAAGTGACTCCGGGCAAGTTCGCGAAGAAAACTCTGTTCGTGAACAGCGGCGCGGAGGCCGTCGAGAATGCAGTCAAGATTGCGCGTGCGTATACGAAGCGTCCCGGCATCATTGCTTTTGAAGACGCGTTTCACGGGCGCACGATGATGACGCTCGCACTGACCAGCAAGACGCATCCTTACAAGGCCGGATTTGCGCCGTTTCCCAGCGAGGTCTACCGCGTTCCGTTCGCGTATTGCTACCGATGTTCGTACTCATTGAAATATCCATCGTGCGATCTGTACTGCGCACGGCACCTGGAAGATACGTTCAAGCGCGTGGTGGCCAATGAAGAAGTGGCCGCCGTGATCGCTGAGCCTGTGCTTGGGGAGGGCGGGTTTATCGCACCTCCTCCGGACTACTTCAAGGTGTTGATCGAACTCTGTCACAAGCACGGCATCTTGTTTATTGCCGATGAAGTGCAGTCAGGATTCGGTCGTACTGGCGCTCTGTTTGCCAGCGAGCGCTATGGAATTGAGCCGGATCTTCTGGTTACGGCGAAATCCCTGGGCGGCGGATTACCGCTGGCTGCTGTGACTGGACGCGCGGAAATTATGGATGGGCCTGGAGTCGGAGGACTGGGCGGAACTTTCGCTGGGAACCCGCTATCGTGCGCAGCAGCTCTAGCGGTGCTCGATTTGTTTGAGCATGAAAACCTGCTGACTCGGGCCAATGAACTTGGAGATCACTTCCAGAATCGCGCGCGTGAGTGGCAGCGTCGGTGGCCGATCGTCGGGGATGTGCGTGGACTGGGCGGGATGCAGGCCATTGAACTGGTACAGTCGCAGGAAACTAAAACTCCGGCGAGTGACGAGACCAAGAAGATCACGCAATATTGCTATGAGCACGGCCTGATCACAATCACAGCCGGCACCTACTCCAATGTGATCCGCGTGCTGGTGCCGCTGGTCATCACTAAAGAGCAGATGGACGAAGCGCTCGACGTGCTAGAGTCGGCGATTGCGAATGTCTGCGACCAAAAGGGCGCAGTCGCGCAACTGGTGTAGGTTGCTGCGCCGTCCTCTGACCTAGGAACACTCCCACTTCTCGCAAAGACCGCGAGAAGTGGGGCACCCCACGGGCGTTTCGCGCGCCGACTGCGAGCGCTACACCTCAAGGGATGGTGATTGCTAGTATGATGTTTTAGTTGTGTCAGTATTCCGCTAAGCACAAATTCTTCACGATAGCCGAGGCTTTATCCGATGACCGTCGCCGCACCTCCCACCGTCAAAGTCGCCAATTTCATTAACGGGCAGTGGAAAGAGTCCAGTGCCAGCGAGTGGAGGGATGTTGTCAATCCTGCCACAGGGGAAGTTCTGGCCAGCGTCCCGATGGCTGACGCTGCCGATGTAAATGCCGCCGTGGAGGCGGCCGCTGCTGCTTTTCCAGAGTGGAGAAGAACTCCGCCGGAAGACCGCATTCAGCCGCTGTTCAAGCTCAAGATGCTGCTTGAAGAGCACATCGACGACATCGCCCGCATCACTACACTCGAAAACGGCAAGACATTCGCGGAAGCGAAGGCCGAGATGCGGCGTGCAATCGAGAACGTCGAGGTCGCCTGCGGCATTCCGATGATGATGCAGGGCTACAACCTGGAGGACGTGGCGCGCGGTATAGACGAGATGATGATCCGTCAACCGCTCGGCGTAACCGCGGCGATCGTTCCGTTTAATTTTCCGGGGATGATTGCCTTCTGGTATCTGCCGTATGCCATCGCGACCGGGAACACCTTCATCCTGAAGCCCAGTGAGCGCGTGCCGCTGACCATGCGGTACGTTTACGAATTGCTGGAAAAGACTGGTCTGCCCAAAGGTGTCGTGAGCCTGGTGAATGGCGGCAAGGCGGCGGTTGACGCGCTGATCGATCACCCGAAGGTGCGCGCCATCAGTTTTGTGGGATCGACTCCGGTGGCGCGTTACATTTACTCGCGATCGGCCGAACAAGGGAAACGTTGCCAGTGCCAGGGTGGGGCCAAGAATCATGTCATCGTTCTTCCCGACGCCGATATGCCGATGGCGACGCAGATCATTAGCGACAGCGCCTTCGGGTGCGCGGGACAACGGTGCCTGGCGGTCTCCGTGGCCGTGACCATCGGCGAGGCGCAGAAGACTTTTCGCGACTCCATCGCGGATGCGGCTTCGAAGCTTCGGGTCGGCAACGGTCTTGAAGATGGCGTCCAGATGGGGCCCGTTATCACAACGCAGAGCAAGGAGCGAGTGGAATCGCTCATCGGGGTTGGTGAGAAGCAGGGCGCTAAAGTATTGCTGGACGGGCGGAATGCGAAAGTTCCTAAATATGAATCGGGCAACTTTGTGAAGCCGACGATTCTCGATGATGTGCCGGCCAGCAGCGAGATTACCGACACCGAGATTTTTGGTCCGGTACTCAGCCTGGTGCACGCGGACAGCATGGATGAGGCGCTGGCTTTCCTTGAACGTAGTCCTTACGGCAACCAAGCATCGCTGTTTACGTCGAGCGGATCTGCGGCACGCAGGTTCCGTTACGAAGCGCCAGCGGGCAATATCGGTATCAACATCGGAGTAGCGGCGCCCATGGCCTATTTCCCGTTCAGCGGATGGAAAAACAGTTTCTTTGGCGATCTTCATGGGCAGGGCCGGGACGCCATTGAGTTCTATACCGACAAGAAAGTTGTTGTCGAACGCTGGGCGAAAGAACACAGCCGCAAGTTCTAAAATCTTAGCCACGGATTTACGCGGATCTGCACGGATTCCTAGTGATTGATCCGTGGTCATTCGTGAAGATCCGTGGCGAATTGTTTGGGGGCATTATGACTACCGCAATTGAAGCAACCATGACCGGACAGGAGATTGTTGATCTCACCAAGAAGCACACATTGTTTGAGTGGTCGGCGCAATCGAAGGTTGATCCCATCCCTGTTGCGAAGGCCAAGGGCATTTACTTTTGGACTCCGGAAGGAAAGCGCTTCATTGATTTCAACAGCCAGTTGATGTCGGTAAACATCGGACACGGCGATGAGCGGGTGATCCAGGCGATTCATGAACAGGCGCAGACGCTGGCTTATGCGAATCCTTTTATGGCCACTGAGCCGCGCGCGCGGTTGGGCGCGAAGCTCGCCGAAATTACTCCGGGCGACATCGACACGTTTTTCTTCACCAATGGGGGCGCCGAGGCCAATGAGAACGCCATCAAGATTTCGCGTTTCTTCACGGGGCGGCACAAGATCATGGCGCGTTACCGCTCGTATCATGGCGCAACCGCCGGCAGCATCTCATTGACTGGCGATCCGCGACGCTGGGCTGCGGAGCCCGGCATCCCCGGTGTGGTGCACGTGCTCGACCCGTATCACGGTATTGAGCGTGGATGGGAATCCGCCGAGACCTCGCTGGCTATGATCGAAGAGACCATCCAACTCGAAGGTCCACAGACGATCGCCGCTTTTATTTTGGAGACAGTCGTGGGGACCAACGGCATTCTGATTCCGCCAGATGGCTATATGCAGGGCGTCCGCAAGTTGTGTGACAAGTACGGCATGCTGATGATCGCGGATGAAGTGATGGCAGGCTTCGGACGGACGGGCGAATGGTTTGCCATCGATCATTGGAAAGTTGTGCCCGATCTCATCTGCATGGCCAAGGGGCTGACGGCGAGCTATTTGCCGCTGGGAGCGGTGGGGATGCGGCATCATATCGCTCAACATTTTCAGGACAAGGTGTTCTATGGCGGTTTGACTTACAACTCGCACCCCATGGGATGCGCAGCCGCCCTGGCGACCATTCGCGTATACGAGGAAGATCACCTCATCGAGAACGCTCAGAAGATGGGCGCAGTGATGAAGGAGCTTGGAGCCGAATTGCAGGCTAAGCATCCTTCGGTGGGCGCAGTTCGGTCGATCGGCCTGTTTGGCGTCTTCGAACTGGTGCGCAGCCGAAAGACGCGACAGCCGATGGCTCCGTTTAATGGGACCTCCGAAGAGATGGCGGCCTTGGGACGATTCTTCCGAGAGCAGGGGCTGTATACGATCGTAAGGTGGAACAGCTTCTACACGAATCCGCCGCTCTGTATTAACGAGCAGCAGATGCGCGAGGCTTTTGCGATCATCGACAAAGGGCTTGAAATTACAGACCGCGCAGTGAAGGACTAAAGGTCGAATTCAACCTCGAATAAACTCGCGGCGCCCCACCTTTGGATGACGGGGAGCCGTGTGTTCCATCCACACCTGCCATATCGAACCTCTAGCCTGCGAGGCGATGCGGGTATCTGCCAGTGATCTTGCGGAAGAGACCGTGAACGCGATGAACTGAGTCCGCGCCGGGAAGAAACATGAATGGACACTGGCCGGGAATCACCTCAATTCCTCGTCCCTTGCAGAAAGAAATAGCTCGCTCGCTTACGGCTCCTTCACCGGTGGCGCGGTACATCCAGACATGTCTGATTCCTGCGGCGTCGCAGTCGAAGACGACATTCTCCGTAACTTTTGGAGAGGTCATGAGGATCGCAGCCGTAACGGGGGGCTGAATGTCCTGCACACGCGCGAAGCAGCGTCGGCCCTTCACGCTGGGGGATTTTGGGTTGACCGGAACCACGTCGTAACCGCGACGGCTGAGTTCATCGAACAGAGCAACACTGATACTGTCAGGCTCTCGTGAGACTCCAATTATTGCGATGCGCTTGTGTGCGAAGAAGCGATCGATCATGTCGAGAGACGCTTGAGCCGTCATGGGGGTGCTCCTACACGCCTGCGCCGATGTGCAAGGCTAGACGGGGACATAGCAACAGGCAGTGACGGAAATCACAGCGCGAGCGTCATATGCAAGAGGAGATTTGAGATGGAAGACAGCGCCTTGCGGATTCGATCGCCAGGGGGGACAATCGGTGGGTTAAGAACGTGCTCGGTCGAGCAAAGTGGAGATCTCGATCCACTCGGGAAGGTTAAGATGATTACCCGCACATATCTGTTGTCACTTGTGATTGCACTTGCGCTGCCTACCGTCGCGCAGCAGAGCAATACAAATTCAAATACCCCGTCTGCTGGGAATACCCAGGCAGCATCCGACCGTCAGAATGCGACCGAGAGAGAACCCTTGCCAGCTCCGAGTTCGAACGATTTTTGGGATGGAGACGATCCGAATCTCGGAAATCTGATCACGCACCCGTTTGCCAATAAAAAATATGTGAAGCGCCATACCGAACCGATCCGTGACCGGCTGAACGAACTGGATCAGTTGACGTCGGAGAACAGCCGGATGATCAAGGACGTGGATGGCCGAGCGCAACAAGGGATCCAGCTGGCATCGGAGAAAACCAGCGTTGCCGACCAGCATGCGGCCGACGCCGATAACAGAGCGCGGATGGCACAGACAGCAGCTACTGGCGTTTCGACTCGCGTCTCGGCGGCAGAGCGAGCGGTGCAGAATTTGGACCAATATAAAGGGGCTGCACAGACTGAGATCCACTTTCGGCCGGGCCAAAGTTTCCTGAGCAAGAATGCCAAAGATGCGCTCGATGAGATGGCCGTGCCCCTCACGGATCAGCGAAACTACATCATCGAAGTGCGAGGGTTTTCCTCCGGTCGCGGCCAGGCTGCGATTGTCAACTCGCAGAAGATGGCCGATTCCGTTCTGCGTTATCTGGTGCTTGCTCATCAAATCCCTGTCTACCGCATCTACGTGATGAGCATGGGAAATCCTCCGGTTGTGGGAGTTGGGACTGCGGCGAAACACGTGAGCGGGGGACGGGTTGAGGTGAGTGTTCTGAAGAACGATTCAGACAACGCGGCAAAGCGGTAGAAGCCCCAGCGTCGGGAATGACGCAATCCGATCCCCCTGATTTGGCTTGTGTGTAAGCCGAAGACAGGTATAGCGGTTCCAAGTTCCATTTTGGACAAAGCAGTCCTCAGTGTGATCCCCGTCACAGACTAGTTAATGTCTCCCGCCCATCATGTCAGGCAAATGCTTGGCTGACTGTTGAGCAGGCGGGCAGAGTAAGGCGGAAGTGCGCCCTTGCGGAAGGCGCGTTGCCGCAGGCTGTTGCGCTTTGCTGAGGCCGTTCCAACGCGAAAGCGCCGTGGTTTGACCCTGGGAATCTCTTGAATGTGAGGTTGGCTATGAGTCCTGCCGATCGAAGAGAGCCTGTTGGAAGATCCGCATACTGGCTGGACAAATGGCCGCGGCAATATGGGTTTGCCCTGGCTACGGTTGGCGTGGCAACTCTATTGCGTTATCTGCTGGGATGGTTGATTGGCGCTAACCTCCCGTTCGTTCTGTTCTATCCCGCAATTTTACTGGTTGCTTGGATGGCAGGATTCGGTCCTGGTGTCTTCGCTGTTCTTCTTTCGATCGTATCAACCAACTTTCTGTTCTCCAGACCGGTCACCACGGCTTTTGGGCTGCCACGGGATGGGAATGGGTTCTTGCTGTTTTCGATCGTGGGAGTGGTTATTAGCGGACTGACCGACCTATTCCAGCGGCGGGCAAAAAAGTTACAGGAATCCGAAAGGGGCGTGGAGCGCTCGCTGAAACTGTTCCGGACGCTGATCGATCAATCCAATGATGCGGTAGAAGTCATCGATCCGGAAACTCTGCGGTTTCTGGATGTAAATCAGAAAGCCTGCCAAAACTTAGGATATACGCGGGAAGAGTTGTTAGCGATGAGCGTTAATGACGTCGATCTCCTTGCCGACGCGACTGGCCTCTCTACCCTTCTTGAAAAACTACGGGATGCGGGTTCCGCGGTGAAGCAGACGATCCACCGGCGGAAAGACGGGACAACCTTTCCAGTTGAAACGAGCTTGAAATTAGTCGAACTTGACCAAAACTACATTGTCGCTGTGACGCGGGACATTAGCGAGCGGAAACGAAGCGAAAACGCTTTCCGGGAAAGTGAAGACCGTTATCGTGATCTGGTGGAACATAGTGAGGACCTGGTCTGCACGCACGATCTGGAGGGGCGACTGTTGTCGGTGAATCCGGCGCCGGCGCGTGCTTTGGGCTACGAGGTCGACGAATTGATGAACACGCCGATGCAGGACTTGGTCGCGCCCGAATATCGCCAGCAGTTTCAGGCATATCTCAGGAGGATCAAGAACACCGGGGCAGAACAGGGATTGCTGTGCGTTGTGACCAGAAATGGAGAACGCAGGATATGGGAATACAAGAATACGCTTCGGACGGAAGGAGTGGCGTCGCCTATTGTGCGAGGAATGGCTCATGACGTCACCGAGCAAAAACGGGCGGAAGCGGCACTGCGAAGTTCGGAACAACGTTACCGGTTGCTGTTCGAGAAAAATCTGGCAGGAGTCGCGATCGCCGGCATCGAAGGGGAAGTGCTGGATTGCAATGATGGATGGGCGCATATTCTGGGCTATGAGAGTGCAACCGAGGTGCGTGGTCGGCAGGTGACGGAGTTCTATTTCAGCTTGGCCGAAAGGGGCCCACTTCTGGAGAAACTGAAGCGGGACGGCGCCTTCTTGAGCCAGGAGATACGATTGCGCCGCAAGGATGGCAGCCCAGTTTGGGTCTTATTCAATAGCGCGCATCTGAAGGGAGTTAACGCCGGTCCAGAACTGATCCAAGCCACCGCGATTGACATCACCGAACGCAAGCGGGCAGAAGATGCGCTGCAAAGGAACGAGGAGCGTTTTCGGGTAGCGCTGAAGGATTCTCCTATAACGATTTTCAATCAGGACCGGGAGCTGCGATACACCTGGATTTACAACCCGCGGCTCTATTGGGAGCAAGAGCCCATCGGCAAAACCGATGAGGAAATCATCGGGCCGAAGAAGGCCACGCGGCTGATGGAACTGAAACGCCAGGTCCTAGAAACAGGGGTATCGTTGCGAAAGGAAGTGATCATCCCGCACGATGGCCGAAACTACGCCTTCGACATCACGATTGAGCCTCTGTTCGACGCCGCCGGAACCATAATTGGAATTACCGGCGCTTCCATGGACATTGCACGGCTCCGGGAAGTGACTGACCGTTTGCAGGCTGCCAAGGATAAGCTGGCGCAGGAAAAGTCCTATCTGCAAAGTGAGATCCAGACGGAGTTGGGATTCGAGAACATTATTGGCCAGAGCGCCGCCTTACGAGAGGTCTTAGGGAAGGCACGCATTGTAGCTCCTACAGATTCCACTGTGCTGCTGCTGGGCGAAACCGGTACCGGCAAAGAACTCGTCGCACGCTCGCTGCATTCCCTGAGTTCACGCCGTGACCGGACCTTTGTAAAGCTCAATTGCGCCGCTGTTCCCTCCGGATTGCTGGAAAGTGAACTCTTTGGGCATGAGAAGGGAGCGTTCACTGGCGCGGTCAGTCAGAAAATCGGACGCATCGAACTGGCGGACAAGGGAACGCTGTTTTTGGATGAAATTGGGGAACTACCCCCGGAGTTGCAGCCCAAACTATTGCGGGTGCTGCAGGACCGCGAGTTTGAACGGCTGGGCGGGATCGCTACTCTGCGTGTGGACGTGAGGATCATCTCGGCAACAAATCGCGATCTACGGCAAGACATCGCAGACAGGAAGTTTCGCGAGGATCTGTTTTATCGGCTCAATGTGTTCCCGATCGAGTTGCCCCCCTTACGCGAACGCCGAGAAGACATCGAAGTCCTGGTGCGTCATTTTGTGAGCAAGCATGCTGTACGAATGGGAAAACACATCGACTCGATTCCAGACGAGACCATGGAGATCCTGCGGAGTTGGAGCTGGCCAGGGAATATTCGGGAACTCGAGAACATGATCGAGCGCATGGTGATCTTGACCAAGGAAGGTGTGCTCGCCTCTCCGCCGTCGGAACTCAACGGACAAGGCGGTCTCGCCGAGGATAGCCTGACAGAGGTGGAGCGCGAGCATATCGTCCGTATTTTGCGGGAGACCAATGGCGTGCTGTCTGGGGAAGACGGAGCGGCGAACCGGCTCGGACTCAAACGCACTACCCTGCAGTCGATGCTGAAGAGGTTCGGGATTGAAGCGCACGAATTTCGCAGCGGCGGTGCGAGTATTGGATGAGTCTAGGGCGCGTTCAAGGCGAGAGACCGCCCTTCTTGTTCAGCTACTCCATCCCCTGAAAGTTACTGAGCCAGCCGGTTGTATTTCTTCAGCACTTCGCGGAGCCGGTCGTGCGGCAATGCAATTACCGTGCGATTGTTGATGCCAGTCATGGTCTCAGCGGCGACCATGGCATTGATTACTGCCTCTTCCGTAGCTTGAACAGTCGCCAGGAAAATTGGATCGAGGGAATCGTTGGGTAGCATGGTGAGCTGATGCAATCCCTTGGTACCGACAGCGCCGGGATTCGCGGTGGAAAAAGCGATGAAGATGTCTCCGGAGCCGTCGCCGGAATAGCTGCCATCACGGCCCAAGCCGAGAGAGATCTTCTTGGCGATGCGCTTGAGTTGGGTGGGAATCAGTGGTGCGTCGGTGGCGACCACGACGATGATCGAGCCGACGTCCTTTTGCCAAACGGTATGCTCGGGGATCTCGCGGCCAACATTAATCCCAGCAATGCGAAGCTGCTCCCGCGATCCATAATTGCATTGCACGAGAACGCCGACCGTGTACCCTCCGGCTGGGGCGTCGAGCACACGAGAACTCGTCCCGATCCCTCCTTTGAATTCGTTGCAGATCATGCCGGTGCCCCCGCCAACATTGCCTTCTTCGACCGGACCGGGGTGAGCGATATCGAGGGCATGGAAGGCATCCTCGGGTTTCACGTGGAATCCATTGATGTCATTCAGATAGCCGTCCCAGGTTTCAGCGACCACCGGGAGGGACCACCAGTAGCCTTCCATATCGGGAGTGCCGTGTTTCACCTTCCACGCGATGACGGCATCACGGACGACACCAACACTATGGGTGTTGGTGATCATCACCGGGCCGTTCAGAAAGCCGGAGTCGTCCACCCAGGTTGTGCCCGTCATTTCGCCATTGCCATTTAGGGTGAACCATGCGGCAAAGACGGCGTCGTCGGAGTTTTTTCCCCGTGGATGGATGGCCGTAACGCCGGTGCGCACCGGACCTTTGCCGGTTTCGAGTTTGCCTTCACCAGAAATCAGCGTGGTGTGCCCGACCTCGACGCCTTTCACGTCGGTGATGGCATTGTTTGGCCCGGGGACACCGTCGAAAGGAACGCCCAGGTCGCGGGCTCGTGGTTTGATCTGGGCAGCGAGGTTCGCGGCAAACAGGAACGATGCAAGGCAGTATGCGGTACGGAACAATTGTGTACGGGACATCGGGCCTCCCGGGGCAAAGGAGGCAGTATACAAGGTCCGGTCCGCGATGCGGTTGCAGTGTTTGGTGCGCCGGGCTACGAGATTGTGTGGAGTACAATCTCGATAATATCCATTCCAGGGGGGTGAGATGGAAAGCTGGAAGAAGGCAGCCGTATTAGGTTCGATCGGGGCGGCATCGCTGTTATTCATGAAGAAGCGGTATGCGGCGGGAGTGCTAGCGACGGGCGTTGGGCTGGCGGTGCTCGCGTCCGAGTACCCGGAGAAGTTTGAGAAGGTGCGGCGGTCCCTGCCGGATTACTTTGAACGCGGCATGCAAGTGATGGAAATGGCGGCCAACGCCGGCAAACGCATCACGGACGCTGCCGGGAGAAGCGCGGTCGATGCGTGGGAGGAAATTGGAGGGTAGGACCCTTCTGGGTCTCGGTCTTCGGATTGAGGGCAGACTTGAACGGTCCTCAGGGGTGAATTGCTGCCAGCCTACTCGATGCCTAACTGTTTCTTGGCATCGGGGCTGAGGCGCTCTGGAGTCCAGGGCGGCGTCCAGACGACATTTACTGCAACATTGCGGATGCCGGGCAGCTGTTCCAGGCGAGACTTGACCTGCATGCTGATGTTGACGTGCTCGGGGCAACCTTGGGCGGTGAGCGTCATATCGACGGAGACGTCCTGCTTTTCGTCCTCGGCGGGAGCGAAGTTTACCTTATAAATCAAGCCGAGATCCACGATATTGACCGGGATCTCCGGATCATAGCAACTCTTTAACGCGCTTAAGACATCTTGTTCCGTGACGGCCATTGCGTAGGTCCTCTTATTTCAGTGTACAACGGTTGAGGACCATGGAGCCCGCACGAAGCAGTCGACCTCGTTTGATAGAGTGTCAGCATGTTAAGTCCAGAGCTGAGGCGAAGGATTCAACTGGGGCTGCTCGCGGCCCTTGTGCTGGTGACCCTTCGGGCCGGATATATCTTTTACCAACGGCACCAGGACCGCGTGGCCGCTGAGCGGCAAGAGCAAGCTCGCAATATCGGATATGCCAATGCGGACTATTACGTTAGCCCCAAGAAGCTGTACCCTTACGATCTGAAAAGCGCGAGGCAGCTTACACAACAACCCGTTTGGACGAAAGAGGGTTATCGTTACGTCTACTACCGTTATGACGCCGCCGGTAAGAGGGTCGACTTCGGACACGAGGCGGGACTGCTGGGGCCAATTGAAAAGCTGGCAATTAAGGACGTGATCTCCGCCAGTTCGCCTGCTGCGAAGCAGAAACAGGTCATGGCAGTGTTTGAGAAAGAAGAAAAGAGTTACGCGGTCCCGATCGGGTATCAGGCTGAGGGAGACTACCACATCTATTCGGACGAGATGTTTTTCGTTGAAGATCCCCACGACCTGTACAAGCACTGGCCGGGTGATGTGTGGCAGTCGGTCGAGCAACATCAGGTCAAGCCGGGGATGAATGAGATGCAAGCCGACTTTGCCATCGGCATGGGCGTGCCCGACTCGGGGCACAGTAACTACGAGAAGACGGTTCGGTATCCGAATGGAGGCAAGCCGCTGGTGATTGTCTATCGCGACGGGAAGGCGGCTGAGGTGAAAGCAGATACGTCTGGATCTTAAGTCAGGCGGACGATCTGAAATTCTGCTTTCTTCCATCGAAAAAAGTGCTACAGGGGCTCGCTGAAATTTGTTGACCGGATTGCTCGTTGCCCGTAGTCTTCTATTGATGAAGCCTCATGTACATCATCGCCATCATCACGCGCACAGCGCGACGGCGGGGGTGTATATCTGAGATTGCTCACCTAATAGAAAAAGCACTTCTTAGAGATCAGGCCCGCTGAAGCGAATCGCTCAGCGGGCTTTTTGTTTTGCCGGAGAAAAACATATGAATGCCGAACTCGATTTCGCAAAGATGAGTGGGCTGCTGCCCGCTATCGTACAGGCCGAGGAGAATGGGGAAGTCCTGATGGTTGGCTTTATGAACCGCGAGGCGCTGGAGCAGACCGTAAAGACAGGCTATGTCACTTTCTACAGCCGAACCCGCAGCAGGCTTTGGATGAAGGGTGAAAGTTCGGGCAACCGTTTGCGCGTCATTTCTGCCCACACCGACTGCGACCGCGATACGGTGCTTCTGCGGGTCGTGGTGGAAGGGCCGGGAGTGGTTTGCCATCGCGGAACTCGCTCATGCTTTACCGAGACGATTCCTCTGGTACCGGCGGAGACGTCCAATGACGCAGAGGTGACGCGATGAAACTGCGGATCGGAATTCCAAAAGGCAGCCTGCAGGAAGCCACGCTCCAGTTGTTCGCGCGCGCGGGTCTTCCTGCCTATACGAATGGCCGGTCATACTTCGGGACGACAGCTGATCCGGAGATTGATTGCATGCTGATTCGGGCGCAGGAGATGGCGCGGTATGTCGAGCACGGAGCCATTGATGCGGGCCTTACCGGCTTGGATTGGGTGATTGAGAGCGGACTGGAAGTCGCAACTGTGAGTGATCTTATTTATGCAAAACGGAGCCGCGGCAAAGTGAGGTGGGTGCTGGCGGTGCCGGAAGATTCGGCTGCACAGCGGGCCGAAGACCTCTCCAAATGTATCGTGGCGACCGAACTGGTCAAGGTGACGCGCGACTACTTTCAGCGTAAGGGCGTGGATGTTCGCGTCGAATTCTCCTGGGGCGCGACCGAGGTGAAGCCGCCGATGTTGGCTGATGCGATTGTGGAAGTGACTGAGACGGGGAGTTCGCTAAAGGCCAATCGTCTTCGCATTCTGGAAACAGTGCTTGAGTCCAATACGCAACTAATCGCGAACAAAACGTCATACGCAGATCGCGAGAAGCGCCGGAAGATCGACAACCTGGCGTTGATGCTGCAAGGGGCGATGGAGGCGCAGGATCGGGTTGGCCTGATGCTTAACGTTCGCAAGGATAATCTGGCGCGAGTGCTGGCGGTTCTGCCTGCTCTCCAGAAGCCGACCATCTCCCACTTGAGCGATGACGACTGGCTAGCCGTGAACACTGTAATTGACGAAGGCGCCGCATGGGACGTCATCCCGCGCCTGAAAGAGGCTCAGGCCGAGGGGATTGTGGAGTACCCGCTGAACAAGGTGGTGCTGTGATGCGGATTGTGGCGGGCTCCGAAGCGGCTGCGATGGTGGAGCGCCTTGCCGCGCGCGGGGAGCAGTTCGCCGGAGTCGAAAAGCGCGCACGCCGCATCGTGAACAAGACGCGTCGCGGAGGCGATAAAGCTCTGCGGCGATATGCCGAACGATGGGATGGGCTTGCTCCGAAACAGCCGATTCGCGTTTCAGAAGCCGAAATGCAGACCGCACTGAAATCTCTTACGCCTCTGTTGCGAAAGTCAATACGTGAGGCGGCTCGAAACATAAGACGCTTCTGTGAATGGCAGAGGCCTCGGTCGTGGATGAGGACGGTTCGTGGAATTTCCGTTGGGCAATCAGTGAAACCGTTGGAATCTGTTGGGTGTTACGTGCCTGGAGGGCGCTATCCACTGATCTCCACCGTGCTGATGACTGTGATTCCGGCTCAGGTTGCGGGGGTGAAAAACATTCGACTGGTTTCACCGAATCCCTCTGCGGATGTGCTTGGAGCGGCTGCGCTGCTCGGGGTGCGCGAGTTCTTTCGCATCGGCGGGGCACAGGCGATCGCGGCCCTAGCGTATGGTACGGAAAGCATTCCGCGAGTGAACAAGATTGTCGGTCCCGGTAATGCTTACGTTACAGCTGCCAAGAAAATAGTTGCTTTCGACTGTGCCATTGATTTTCTTGCGGGGCCGACGGAAGCAGTGATCTTGAGCCGCTCGGGCAGGCCGGAGTTCATCGCGGCGGACTTGGTCGCGCAGGCGGAACATGATGTGGACTCCCTGGCTGTCTTCATCACAACATCACGGCAATTGGCGCGCTCTGTTTCAGAGAACCTTGTGCGGATGGCAGCAGGAAATCAGACGGCACAAAGGTCTCTGCAAAAGCGCGGAGCGATTTTGCTGGCGGCGTCGCGCCAACAAGCTCAGCAGTGGGCCAACATATTAGCCCCGGAACACATTACTGTTGGGCCTGAGGACTTGGCAGCGATTCAGAATGCTGGGTCAATTTTTGTAGGAGATTACTCGGCGCAGGCCGCTGGTGACTATGCATCCGGTCCAAATCATGTGCTGCCTACCTCAGCGCAGGCTCGATTTCGAGGGGGCCTGAGCGTCATGGATTTTGTGAAGATTGTAACTGTGCAGAAAGTTTCGGCGTCAGGTTTGCGCAAGCTTGCGCCGACGATCAGCTGCCTTGCGGATGCGGAAGGACTGCCCGCCCATGCTGCGTCCGTGCGGTTGAGGTGTGCCCATGCTTAGTCCTCGAAAAGCCGTGCAGACACTCCCTTCTTACCATCCGCCGTTGGCGGGTAGAGATGGCCTTCGTCTGGACTTCAACGAAAACACTGTTGGGTGCTCGGCGCGCGTGGCGGATAAGTTGCGGAGCTTAGACCAGGAACAACTCGCAAAGTATCCGGAGCGTGGGCCGGTCGAAGCGCGGGTAGCTGCCTTCCTTAAGGTTCCGGCCGATCAGGTTTTGCTGACGAACGGTGTCGACGAGGCGATTCATCTGCTTTGCGAAACCTATCTTGAGCCCGGCGATGAAGCGCTGATCGCGGTGCCTACATATTCGATGTATCGCATCTATGTTATGGCAACCGGTGCTGAAGTCATCAGTGTGCCGGCGGGCGTCAACTTTCAATTTCCCGCAGACGAGTTGATCAAGAGCATCACGCCGAGGACGCGATTCATCGCTATTGCTAATCCAAATAATCCCACTGGGGCGGTTGCCTCACGGGAAGAGTTGCTGCGAATTGCACGGTCTGCGCCTGGAGCGGCCTTGCTTGTGGATGAAGCTTATTTTGAGTTTTATGGGCAGACGATGCTGGATGTGCGGTGCGAAGTTCCCAATCTGTTTGTGGCGAGAACTTTTTCCAAGGTCTACGGGCTGGCTGGCCTGCGGGTCGGCGTGCTGGTGGGATATGCAGAGCAGATGCGCTCGATCAGGCGAGTGTGTTCTCCCTACAACGTGAATGCTGTGGCACTGGAGTGTTTGCCAGAGGCAATCGCCGATCAATCCTACATTCAAAAGTATGTGCGAGAGGTTCTGCAGTCGCGCTCGCAACTCGAAACCGCGCTGAGAACCAGCGGGATCCAGTACCGGCCGAGTCAGGCAAATTTTGTTTTGGCTCGCATAGGGGCATCCAAGACTGATGCAGAGGCGTTTGTCGGACAGATGCGGCGACGTGGCATTTTAGTTCGCGATCGCTCCAGCGATCCAGGTTGCGAGGGGTGCGTCCGTATCACGGTTGGTCCGAGTGCCCACACGGAGCGATTGCTGGCAGCGCTGCAGGAAACGTTCGAAGAGCTCGGGATAACCCAGGGAGCGTCCAGATCATGAGGAGAGGCAGCATCCGGCGTAACAGCAAGGAAACGCAAATTCAGATCTCACTGACGATTGAAGGACGCGGGCGCTACCAGGTATCGACAGGCATCCGCTTTTTCGACCACATGCTGGAACTATTCGCGCACCATGGTGGATTCGATCTCAAGCTTAAAGCTGAGGGTGACCTCGACGTGGACCAGCATCACACGGTGGAAGACGTCGGCATCGTGCTGGGACAGGCCTTCGATAAGGCGCTCGGCACCAAGCGGGGCATCCTTCGCGCAGGATACTTTCTGATGCCGATGGACGAAACGATGGGCATGGCTGCCGTGGATTTTTGCGGACGAACGGCCGCAGTCGTGGATACGAAAGTTAGGGCCAGGCTCGTCGGCGACCTGCAGGCGGAACTGGTGGAAGATTTCTTCGAAGGATTTGCCCGGGGAGCGCGGGCTAATGTTCATGCGCGCGTACTGTATGGCCGATCGAGTCATCACAAGATCGAGGCGCTGTTCAAGGCTTTCGCTCGGGCCCTACGTGCAGCCTGCTGGCGCGATCAGAGGATGATTCGACTTTTGCCGAGCACCAAGGGAGTGTTGTGATGATCGCGATTGTCGATTACGGCGCGGGCAATCTGGTCTCGGTAAAAAAGGCCTTGGATTATCTGGGGGAGGAATGTGCAATTACTTCGGAGCCGTCCACGGTTGAAAGAGCGACCAAGATCGTGTTACCCGGAGTGGGGCATTTTGCTTCCACCCAAAGCCTTGGCAAGTCGGGGCTGCGAGATGTGATTGCGGACGCGGTCCGACGAGCAGTGCCGTTTCTGGGGATATGCGTTGGCATGCAATGGATGTTTGAGGGCAGTCAGGAGTCTCCGGCAACACCTGGATTGGGCCTTTTGAGTGGCGAATGCGATCGCTTTCCTGCGAGCGTGAAATCTCCGCACGTGGGGTGGAACTCGCTCGAAGTAGATTCCACTTCGCGGCTGTTTCGCGGAGTGCCGTCGTCGTCTTTCGTGTACTTTACGCATTCGTTTCGTGCGCCGATCAGCGAAACGACGGTTGCGCGGTGTGAATACGGGGGAGAGTTTTCGGCGGCGGTGGAGCAAGACCACCTTTTCGGCGTGCAATTTCATCCCGAGAAGTCGGGCGAAACCGGGCTGAAGCTTCTGGCGAATTTCTGTGCGCTCTGACATGCTGACGAAACGCATTATCGCTTGCCTCGACGTGAACGGCGGACGCGTGGTGAAGGGCGTACAGTTCACGGACTTGCGCGATGCCGGCGATCCAGCGGAATTGGCGAAGGCACACAGCGAGTCGGGAGCCGACGAGATTGTGTTGCTCGACATATCCGCGACGCACGAGGAAGCGGCGACGCTATTCGACACGGTGCGCAGAACGGCGCGGCAGCTATTCATTCCATTCACGGTCGGAGGCGGCATTCGCACCTTAGCCGACGCGGCAGCTGTTTTTGATGCGGGGGCGGACAAGATCAGCATCAATTCGGCGGCACTAGCCGATCCGGTATCTGATTACGCGGCATTGCGGAACGATTTGGCTCGCAAGCCGTGGTGGTGGCGATCGACGCAAAGCGCAAGGACGGGCAAGCTGGGAGGCGTTCACGCGAGGAGGCCGTACTCCGATGGGCGCGACGCGGTCGAATGGGCGCGCGAAGCGGAGTCGCGGGGCGCCGGCGAGATCCTGCTGACCTCGATGGATCGCGACGGCACGAGGAGCAGGTTTCGACTGCGAGTTGACGCGGGCGGTCGCCGACGCCGTGCGAATTCCGGTGATTGCCTCCGGCGGAGCAGGTGGAGCGCGCCCATTTTGTGGAAGTATTTCGGGACGGGCACGCCGACGCGGCGCTGGCCGCCTCGATTTTTCATTACGGATTCAGCCGTCTGGTGGACCTTAAGCAGGAGAATCGGTTCGCATGGAATTCCGGTGAGGTGGCCGTGCTGATTCCTTCCATCGACCTGATGGGCGGCAAGATCGTCCAACTCGTGCAGGGCGAGAAGAAGGCGCTGGAGTTCGACAACTTCGACGAGTGGATCCGACGTTTCTCAAGTTATCCGCTGGTGCAGTTGATTGATCTCGATGCGGCGATGGGGACCGGGAACAATCGCGCAGCTCGTGCGGCGATTGCGCGCCAGCTGCCGTGCCAGGTGGGCGGCGGGATTCGGTCGCTGGAGGCGGCGCGAAGATGCTGGATACGGGGCGCGGCGGGTGATTGTGGGTTCATCCTTGTTCGACGATGGCAAATGGAAGCCCGTTTCGCTGAGGATCTGGCTGCGGAGCTGGCTCAGATCGACTGATCTTCGCCCTCGATGCGATTGGTGGTCGGGTCACAACGCACGGCTGGCGCAAGACTACCGAGGTGCGGCCTCTGGAAATGATTGAGGCGCTCGATCGCTGGTGCGGCGGATTCCTTTACACGCATGTCGATACAGAAGGACTGCTGCAGGGGTTTCCGCAGGAGGTAATTCGACCCTTGCGGGAAGCCACGTCGCGGCAATTGATTGCAGCTGGAGGGATTCGTTCGCAGCAGGAAATTGATAGCCTGCATGCGATGGGCGTCGATGCGGTCGTTGGCATGGCGATCTATCAAGGGCTGATTCCTACTTAGCAGATTGTTAATACGTGCCTCGGTTGAATTTCGCGGCTTAGCGAGGAAGTCAAAAGCGTTCACCACGGAGGGCACGGAGGAACACAGGGGAAAGCAACGGCTCATAACCTCCGGAGTCCTCGACTTTAGCGTGTTCACCCCGAGTTGCCGGACTCATTCTCGGGGCTTATCTTTGAATTTAGATTTTGAATGTAGATCGTTGCTCGAGATAACTCACAATGAACATCCTTATCCTGAACTCCGGAAGCTCGAGTCTGAAGTTTCAAATTATTGCCACCGACCTTGAGCAGATCAAGCAGCATAAGGACGATCGCGTCTGCCGCGGCGAAGTCGAAGGAATCGGCGGAGAAGCAATCATCCGTATTCAGCATCGCGACGAGCCGGCGACAGACGCTGACTGCGCCTTTGCGCGACATGGGCGCCGCGCTGGAGTACCTGGTGCGCTACATCGCGTCCGACCGATCCGGAATTTCAGAGATCAAGAGCACGGCGGACGTTCACGCCGTCGGACATCGCGTAGTCCATGGCGGAGAGTTGTTCAAAGAATCGACCCTGATCGACGACCGCGTGCTGAAGGGGATTGAAGACTGCATTGATCTTGCACCGCTGCACAATCCGAATAACGTGAAAGGTATCCTGGCCGCCCGCGATCTGTTCGGAAAAGATGTTCCGCAGGTCGCGGTATTCGATACTTCCTTCCATCATTCCCTGCCCGAGCAGGCTTATCTCTACGCCCTGCCGTACCATCTTTATCGGCGCCACCAAATTCGGCGGTACGGATTTCATGGAACATCGCATCGCTACGTGGCGTTCCGCTACCGGGCTTTGCGGGACTTACACGCGAACAAACGAACATCATCACTTTTCACCTGGGGAACGGCTGCTCTGCCGCTGCCATTAAGAACGGATCTCCCATTGATACTTCGATGGGGATGACGCCACTCGAAGGCCTGGTGATGGGCACGCGTGCCGGCGATCTGGATCCTGCGATTGTCAGCGTCATTGCTCGCAAAGAAGGGATGTCTTCGTCCGAAGTTGACGCGTTGCTCAATACGCAATCGGGTCTGCTCGGAATCTCCGGCCTGACGAACGACATGCGCGAACTGCAGGCGGAACTGAAAGAGCACGACGACCGGCGCGTGCGGCTGGCGGTTGAAATCTTCTGCTATCGTGCTCGGAAATACATTGGCGCTTACCTCGCCGCCATGGGCGGGGCCGATGCCGTCGTGTTCACAGGAGGCATCGGTGAAAACTCACCCGACGTGCGAGCGCGCATCTGCACGGGCATGGAATGGGCAGGGCTAGAGCTTGATGCAGTGAAGAATGAGGAGACGGTCGGCCGCGAAGGTAAGATCAGTACAGAGGATTCCAAGTTGCTGGCTTACGCCATCCCGACAGACGAGGAACTTCTCATTGCTCGCGATACCGTGCGTGTCATTCGCGGCGAACCACATCCGTCATAGTGGCCTGGGTCGTCTAGAACTGGACTGGTCTCCTAGATATTTGTTAAGAAGGAGAAGCTTCCTCAGGGGCTAAAGCCCGCCATGGACGCGGCCCCAAGCGGCACGGCTGAAGCCGTGCCCTTCCCAAAACCACTCATGAGGCCAGGTCCAATAAGGTCTAATAAGGCCAGACCCAGTTTGTCGCCTCCGGTTTATCGATGCCGAACTGGTGCGCGTAGTTCCGGCATTCGATTTGCTGGTTCAGGAATCTCTCCTTGGCGTGGCCACCGATCTTCTGCAACCTGGGCACACGGTCCACGACATCCATCGCGAGGCTGAAGCGGTCCACATTGTTGTTGATCGCCAGTTCCAGCGGAGTATTGATGTTGCCCTGCTCTTTGTATCCGCGGACGTGAATGTTGTGATGATTAGTACGGCGATAGGCGAGGCGATGGATCAATTGCGGATAGCCGTGGAAGTTGAACATGACGGGCTTGTCGACGGTGAACAGCGAATCGAAATCGCGATCGGGCAGTCCGTGAGGATGCTCGCAGTCGGCTGCAATTTGAAGAGGTCGACCACATTGATGAAGCGAATCTTGAGGTCCGCGAATTCCCTGCGTAGCAGTGCAGTGGCAGCTAGAGCTTCTTGCGTCGGGATATCGCCCGCCGAGGCGACAACCACGTCTGGCTCGCCCGTTTCGTCATTGCTAGCCCAATCCCAGATTCCAATTCCCTTCGTGCAATGAGTGATCGCGGCATCCATATTCAGATATTGCAGGTGATTTTGTTTATCGCTGACGATCACGTTCACATAGTTCTGACTACGCAGGCAATGGTCGGCAACCGAGAGCAGGCAATTCACATCGGGCGGCAGGTAGATGCGGGTGACGTTCGCGCTCTTGTTCACGACGACGTCGAGGAAACCGGGATCCTGGTGGGTGAATCCATTGTGGTCCTGCCGCCAGACGGTGGATGTGATTAGCAGATTCAGCGAGGCAATCGCGTCTCTCCAGGAGAGGTGATTGCAAATCTCCAGCCACTTGGCGTACTGGTTGAACATCGAGTCAATGATGTGAACGAACGCTTCGTAAGTCGAGAAAAAGCCGTGACGCCCGGTGAGAAGATAGCCCTCCAGCATTCCTTCGAGAGTGTGTTCGCTGAGCATCTCCATGACGCGACCGTCGGAGGCGAGATTGCCGCCGTCGTTGTCTTCCGGGAAGCGTTCTTCGATCCAGAATTTCTTGGTCACGGCATAAATTGCATCGAGCTTGTTGGAAGTGGTTTCATCCGGACCGAATACGCGAAAATTGTGGGGATTGAGCTTCATGATGTCGGCCAGCATTCGGCCGAGAGGACGCGTATTTTCGGCCTGAGTTTGGCCGGGCTTCTCGGTGGAGTTGGCATAGTCGCGAAAATCGGGAAGGCGCAAAGCTTTCTTCAGCCGTCCACCATTGGCATGCGGGTTGGCGCTCATGCGGCGGTGGCCGGTGGGCGCGAGTTCCGCGAACAGAGGCGCAAGCTTGCCACGTTCGTCGAAGAACGGCTCAGGCTTTTGCGAGCGCATCCAGTTCTCGAGAGTTCGCATCTGGGTCGCATCTTTCTTGACAGCCGGAAGCGGGACCTGATGGGCGCGCCAGAATCCTTCGAGGAAATGGCCTTCCAGTTCTCGTGGGGCCGTCCAGCCTTTCGGGGAGCGTAAGACGATCATAGGCCAACGGGGCCGAGTTGAGACTCCATGCTGGCGGGCGGCTTGGCGATATTCTCGAATTTCCTGGATGCAATGTTCGGTGGTTGCCGCCATGGCTTGATGCATGCTGTCGATGTCAGAACCTTCCACGAAATACGGCGTCCAACCGTAGCCGCGGAACAGATTTTCCAGTTCCTCATGGGAAATACGAGCTAAGAGTGTAGGGTTGTCAATCTTGTAGCCGTTCAGGTGAAGGATGGGAAGCACGGCTCCGTCGCGAGCAGGATTGAGAAATTTATTGATGTGCCAGGAGGTCGCTAATGGTCCGGTTTCGGATTCTCCATCCCCTACTACGGCGGCAACTATGAGTTCGGGATTATCGAAAGCCGCCCCACATGCGTGAGAGAGGACATAGCCGAGCTCTCCACCTTCGTGAATCGATCCCGGTGTTTCGGGTGTGCAGTGACTGCCGATGCCTCCGGGAAAAGAGAACTGGCGGAAGAATTCGTGCAGGCCGTCGGGATCTAAACTCTTCTCGGGATAAATTTCCGAGTATGTACCTTCAAGGTATGCGGGACCAAGAACGCCGGGCGCGCCATGGCCGGGGCCGGCGAGAAAAATCATGTCCAGATCGTATTTCTTGATCAGACGGTTCAGGTGAACGTAGATAAATGACAGTCCGGGACTGGACCCCCAATGTCCGAGCAGCCGATTCTTAATGTGTTCGGGGCGCAGAGGCTCGGCGAGTAAGGGATTCTCCTGGAGATAGATCATGCCCAGGCTGAGGTAGTTGCAGGCTCGCCAATAGGTTTCCGTTTTGCGGAGTTCGTCGGCACTGAGCGGCGCTCCCTTGACTGTGGATCGAGTAGGCGAATAAGGGCTGAGTTCGACGACCTCGGCTGGAATGTTGGCTTCAACAATGCTCATAATTCACTCCTCTCGATAGCCTATTCCTGAATCTTCGTCAGTGACAAGAATGGTTTGTAAATTGATGCGGGGGCGGAATGATCCGTTCCCAGGGCGGACTCAGGCGGAAGGGAGTCGCGGAAAGGTACGCTCTACAGAACTTCCCCTATAACAATTTGTTAACGGGGCACGGCGACTCTCGAATTTATAGTGAAACCCCGCGTTTCCAAGGTATGAAATCTTCTTGGGCTTTCAGTTCGGCTTTGGTGTGAACTTCGCCGCTTGCGACCTGAACCGTGAAATCAAGGATGGCCTCCCCCATTTCACGGATCGATTTCTCACCAGCAACCACGGCGCCGGTATCGACGTCGATGATGTCGTGCATGCGGCGTGCCAAGTCTGAATTTGTCGCCAGCTTGACCACGGGTGCGATGGGATTTCCCGTGGGCGTGCCGAGCCCGGTCGTAAACAGCACTACCGAGGCTCCGGCCCCGACTTGGGCGGTGACGCATTCGACGTCATTGCCGGGAGTGCATTGCAGGTTCAGCCCCGACTCCGTGGAGTATTCGGGGTAGTCGAGCACGGCCGTCACCGGAGATGTGCCACCCTTCTTGGCCGCGCCAAGGGACTTCATGGCGTCGGTCAGGAGCCCGTCTCGAATGTTTCCGGGCGAAGGATTCATATCGAAGCCCGACTGTACTGCAGCTGCGCGGGCTGCATAGTCTTGCATGAGTTGAATGAAGCGGGTGCCGATGGCCTTGTTCTTTCCGCGATCGATGAGATCCTGTTCGGCGCCGCATAATTCCGGAAACTCCGACAGAATGGTTCTGCCGCCGAGGGCGGCGAGCAGATCTGCAGTGTTCCCGATGGAAGGATTGGCCGAGATTCCGGAAAAACCGTCGGAGCCGCCGCATTTCAAGCCCACACACAAATTGGCGAGGGGAGCGGCGGTGCGCTGGGCCTTGTTCGCCTCGGCTAGCCCGGAAAAAGTCTGCCGAATTGCTTCCGACATCATGGCGTGCTCGGAACCACTGCGTTGATGGTCGAGAATATATAGAGGCTTGTCGAATGCCGGATTTCGCTTCCGGATTTCCTCACGAAGAATCTCGATCTGCGCGTTCTGGCATCCCAGACTGAGAACCGTTGCTCCGGCCACATTGGGATGATGAATGTAGCCGGCGATGAGGCCACACAGGGTATTCGAGTCTTGACGAGTTCCACCGCAACCACCTTCGTGCAGCAGAAAGCGAATGCCGTCGACGTTCTGGAACAATCGTTTCGGTTGTGCCGCTTCCGGCACGGTAATCGATGGGTGAAGGCCGGGCTGTGCGGATTGTCCACTCCGATACGATGCGGCGAGTTCGGCTACCTGGCTGCGGTAGGGTTGCGGCGGGGCGAATCCCAGTTCTTCCTCAAGTGCTTGCTTGAGAACTTGAATGTTCTTGTTCTCGCAAAACACCAAAGGCACAACCAGCCAGTAATTCCGCGTGCCCACCTGGCCATCGGACCGGCGATACCCTGAAAAGGTCTGGTGCGTCCAGCGCGATACATCGGGAGCCAGCCAATGATATTCGCCAGCTTGCTCGCGGAAGATAGAAGTCTGATGCTGAATGTTGCTGGTTGTGAGGAGTTCTCCCGCAACGATGGGCTTGACCGCCTTGCCAACGACGACACCATACATGGTAATTTCGTCGCCGATGCCAAAGTCGCGAGAAGCGAATTTGTGTTTCGCAGGAACATTTTTCGATGGAGTGTAGGAATGGCCACCCTGTTCGATATGCTCGCCAGCCTTAAGATCTCTGAGTGCGATGAGGACGTTGTCGCGAGGATCAAGTTGCAGCACGTTCGATGACATGAGTATGAGTCCTGACTGGAAAATTGCAGCGACTACATTTGGTGTCGTGCTTATTGTAAAGGATTCGAAGCGCGGGAAGGGCCGAAGGTAGGGGGATCGCGAGCTACGTGCCGGTTTTCGGGGGATTCAATCAAGCATATTTCTTAACATCTTCGTACAACTCGTCGATTTGCTCGCGATAGCGCTCCTCGATGACCCGTCGGCGAAGTTTTAGGGTTGGGGTAAGACTGCCGTCAGTCGCGGTGAATTCGTCGGGCACTAACAAAATCTTCTTCAGGGTCTCGTACCGCGCCAGGCCGCGATTGACCTCATCCACAATATGTTCATAAAGCGTAACCACCTTGGGATGGCGAACCAACGACTGTCTTGAAGAAAATGCGACATGGTTGGTGCGGGCCCACTCTTCCAGTAGCGGAAAGTGCGGGGAGATGATCACGGAGGCGAATTTTCTACGGTCCCCGAGCACCACCGCGGTTCCGATCAAGGCATTCAATTTAAGGGAATTCTCGACTGGTTGCGGAGCAATAAACTTTCCCCCGGAGGTCTTGAGCAGGTCCTTCTTGCGGTCCGTGACTGAAAGGTATCCGTCTTCGTCCAGCCTGCCAATGTCGCCGGTCTTGAACCAGCCATCCACAAAGGCGTCTTTGCTTTCCTCAGGCCGATTCCAGTACGAAGTGAAGACCGAGGGTCCGCGCACCAGAATTTCGGAGTCTTCAGCAATTCGGACCTCGACATTGCAGAGCGGGCGTCCGACTGTGCCGATCTTGTGGGCGCCCGGATTGTTGATTGCGATGACCGGTGAGGTCTCAGTCAGCCCGTAGCCTTCGTGAATGCGAATTCCAATACTCGCATACCACTCCGCCAGTTCCTTTCCGAGGGGAGCACCACCGGAGACGAATATCTGTACTCGGCCACCCATGCGCTCACGCACTTTCGAATAGACGAGCTTATTGGCAAGCTTCCAACGCAGGGACTTTGGAAGTTTGCCCTGCAGGATCTTGGCACGATGAGACTGCCCCACGCCGAGAGCCCATTGATAGATTGCTCTCTTGGCCGCCCCCTCGATCTTTTGCTCTACCTGAAGGTAGATCTTTTCGTACACGCGCGGCACTGCTACGAAAACGGTCGGCAATACTTCCATGAGAGTCTGGGGCAACTGTTCGAAGAACGGGCAATAAGCCAGGGTCACACCGCGGTAGAGCAAGGCAAGATCGGCGTGGCGCGCCGTTACGTGCGACAGTGGCAGAAATGAAACGCTGATGTGCTCATGACTGACGTCAAACCCAGTCATCGAATTCAGAACATTCGAGGTGAGATTGCCGTGAGTGAGTTGCACGCCTTTCGAGGTGCCGGTTGTACCGGACGTGTAGATGATCGAGGCAAGGTCGTCTGGAGTGATCGTCCGGGCCCGTCCTTCCAGTTCCAGATCGCGTCCAGCAGGAGCCTTTTGCATGATATGGCGCATCTGGGTTGCATCGGAGGTTTCGAGCGGGTCCATTAAGACGATTCTTTCCACAGCTGTCTGGTCTTTGATGGATAGCACTTTCTTCAGTTGTTCTTCTGTGGATACGACAACAACTCTGGCTCCGGAATCGTTGAGTATGTACGCGGTTTGAGCTGGAGTGAGGGTCGCGTAGATCGGTACCACCACGACTCCCAGCAGGAGAGAAGCGAAGTCGGTGAAGGCCCACTCCGGCCGATTTTCGCTTAAGATGGCGAGCCGATCTCCTTTGGCCAAACCCCAATGGCTGAGGGCACGAGCCAAGCCAGCCACATTGCGGTAAAAATCCTGGGAACTGATGGGAAGCCACGAAGTGGCTTCCCGGACCAGCATCAACCGCTCCTGCTTGCGATCTACTATCGAAAAGAAAATATCATTCAGTGTTTGAGGCTCCATGGTAGGGATCCTCCTGGCTTCAGTACGAAGGGTGATTCTCGATCTCTGAACTCATGACTACCTGCTTTGATTCAAATGACCCCAACGAAACGTCGGGCCAATTGAAAAGCGAATGTAGTTCTGCCGGGGAACCAGCAAGTTGGTGAACAAGTGAGTGTTCACCCAATCGGCTGCGAAACGGACGCCAAACGTTCGCGTTACATTGACGTCGAAGCCACCGCCCATGCCGAAGAACAGCTTGGTGTCGGTCTGGTGAGCACCCGGGGCGGGTATTTGCAGCCCCTGGAATAGTTGTCCTAAACCTGCCGGGAACGTAATATCCGCTTTCTCGTGCATGCCACCAAAGCCGGGACGGATCAAGAAGGTAACTTTCTCCCACCGGCGAATATAAAACTGAGGGCCGGCGGCAAAGGTGTAAGTACTGGAGTTAAACGGAACGTGAATCTGGCCTGCTGCACCCTGCCCCAGTACTTGATTGACGATGGGCGCATAGACGGTCTCAGTTCCGGTGATCGTGCCTGCTCCGCTGATGATCCCGACATCAACGCCCAGGCCTAGCCAGGGTTTCGCGGTGACTCCGAAATCCGTTTCGAATCCGCGCTCGGTCAGATTGCGGGCGGGGCTGACCATGTAATCGAATCCGGTAAACAGCGTGTAGCGGTTGATATCCGTTTGTTGTGCGAATGCGGGGAGACATCCCAGAATAAGAAGACCGCAAAATAGCAGAAGTGGTACGCGTCTCATACTTCACCTCGTGGTTGATTTGAGTTGCGAAAGACGGAACTGCAAAAAAGAACAAGAGTACCCGGTCATCAGAAAACATTAGTAGCCGCAGGCAAACTGGTCTGCGGTCGGCGAGGGTGAGTCGATGACCTACCACGGTCTGCACCCAAGATGTTGCTACTTATGCGACGACGAACTGCCCCGGCGTGTTTTCCGGTTTAAACGTCGGCGCGGGCTCTGGCTTTCGTTTCGAATCGACTGGCAAAGACGTGGTTGCAACCGGCACAGATTGGGGTTCCGTCTTCGCCGGGACGGCAACAGCTGGCACCATTGGCCGTCGTCTGCGCACTTTCTTTTTCTGCGGTGGCCTGAGTCCAACCGCATCCCGCAGTTCTGTGAAGCTTTCTTCTAACAATTTCTCCATGCGCTTCAGATCAGGTGCGGCATGAACATCCCCGCTGAAGCCGAAATATACCGCCCCGTTGTAGCTGAGAATGGCGCAGTTCACCGCCATCTCACCTCCGATGGGCACATAGGGATACCATTTCAGCATCTTGTGTCCGAGCAGATACAACGGATATTGCGGACCCGGCACATTGGTGCAAACCAGATTGAACGGAGTGACGGGCAACTGGCTGGCGAGCGGCCCGGCCAATCCCTGGATCGACGTAGGGAACATCCCGATCAATCCTCCCGCAAGGCTGACCAATTCGGCGGCATGTACTCGCTTAAGAAACTCCGTTCGTTTGTGAACGGCAGCCAGCAGCCGTCGGGGATTGCGAATATTTAGCGGGATGGTGACGGGAACCAGGGAAATGCGGTTGCCTAATCCGGTCGGAGCTTCATTGCCTCGCAGATTCACTGGAACCATCATGCGAAACAGTCGCCCCTGCACCCGCTCTCCGTGTAACTCGCAGTAACGGCGGATGGTGGCGGTCACGATCGCCAGAATGACGTCATTGACGCTGGTCTTGCACTTTTGACGGATCGCTTTGACATCCGCAAGCGAGATTTCAGTGCAGGCGAATTTCTGCGGGCCGCGGTAGAGAACGTTGAAGCCGAGTCTTTCCGTAAAAGCTGTGATCTCCGGAAAAAAGGTGGCGAACTCGTTCGGATCAACGTTCTTTCCGTTAGCGGCAACGCGCTCCGCCATCGTGAGCACGTCGGCCATTGCAGAGAGGATCGTCTTAACGAAGTCCGAGTAGGAATCAACAAATCCAGCGGTGAGTGAACTGAGCGCATCCCGGCGCGGCGGGACACGGAACTTAATCTTTCGCTTGGGCAAGGGCGGAGCTTCCGGATTCGCATCCAGGAGCATATTCATCAGGCCCACTCCCGCGATGCCATCCACCAGGCAGTGATGCATGCGAATGATGATTCCCGTCCGGTTCCCCTTCAATCCCCGTATCACGGTGATGTCCCACAGAGGGTGGCGACGGTCCATCATGGTGCCAAACAGCTTGGCGGCGACCGCTTTCAGTTCTGTTTCCGTCCCGTAGCGTAGCTTCACCTCTCGGATATGGCGATGAATATCGAATTCCGAATCGTATTCCCAACTTGGCAGACCTACACCGAACGGAGCCGCCGTGACGTGCTTTACATAGCGAGGAAGGAGTGGCAGTTTCGACTCGATGAATCGAACGCAGTCATCTAACGAGATCTCGCCTTCAAAGGTGCAGATACTGGCTACATTGAGCGGCATGCCTTCCCGTTCGAGGTGCAGGAAGACCGTGTCTCCCCAGGAAAGGCGATCACTCTGCGAATGATTCTGCATTACTATTCTCCATCAGTTTACGAACGAAAAGTGACGCGTCAGCCGCATCAGTTTCATCGTTTTGTAGAGATCGACATTGACGGCGCGTAAGGCGACTTTGATGTTCTTCTCTTCAGTTTTTCGGGCAAACTCTTCTATGGCGCGTAAGCCGCGTGAATCGACGCGGCGTACGGCAGAGAAATCCAAAGCCAGTTCGACTTTGTCGAGATCCAATGGATCAGCAAGTTTTGTCAGGCTGGCGACTAACGACTGTTCATCGATGTTCAAAAACACTGCCATCATCGTCATAGAGGCATCCATCCGCTCTAAGTAATTTGTGCGCGCGGCGCGGCCGTTAGTTCGCGCACACTCCGTCCTTCATAAGCCTTCCAGAACAACTCGACCAGTTCGGTCATGAGGGGCATGCGCGGGTTCGAACGCCAGGACGGATCATCAAAGGCTGCCTTAACCATTTCTGGCACTGCCCGTTCGAACTCATCTCGTGAAATTCCGAGTTCGGCGATCGAGCGCGGCAAGCCGAGTTGATCCAGCAATAGCTCCGTCGCGGCAATCAGTTTCTCCACTTTCTCCTGAACTGTCTGGCCACCCAGCCCCAAAAGATCGGCCATGGTTGCGTATTTCGTATGAGCCACATATCCCTGGGTATACGGCGACGGCATGAATTTCGTGGGGACCGCGGCGTTATATGCAATCACGTGCGGGAGCATGAGCGCATTGGCTCGTCCATGCGCAACCTTAAAGCGGGCGCCAAAGGCGTGGGCTAACGCGTGATTCACTCCCACCGAGGCGTTGGCGAATGCCATAGCTGCTATGCAGGCGGCATTGTGCATCATCGAACGTGCTTCTTCGTTTCGCGGGTTCTCGTAAGCAATCGGCAGGTACTTGAACACCAGTCGAATGGCTTGCATGGCGCTGGAGTCGGTGTATGGCGAAGCGTAGTTGGAGACCCCGGCTTCGAGCGCGTGGGTCAGGCAGTCGATGCCGGTGTCCGCGGTAAGGGCCTTGGGCATGGACATAACGAACTGCGGATCGACGAGGGCAACGTCCGGTGTCAGCGAGTAGTCGGCCAGAGTCACCTTGCGTCCGCGCCTTTTGTCAGTCAATACCGCGAAGGGCGTCACTTCGCTCCCGGTGCCACTGGTCGTGGGGATGGCAATCAAGCGCGCACGGCTGACTTTTTCCTTCGGATACTGAACCACGCGCTTCCGCAGATCCAGGAATGGAGCAGCCAGTTCCTCGAGGTCAGCCTCCGGAGATTCGTACTTGAGCTTCATGATCTTCGCGGCGTCGATGATGGATCCGCCGCCCAGCGCAATAATCTGGTCTGCCTTGTAGAAATTAAGGGCTTCCACGCCCTGCTCAATCACTTGAACTTCCGGTTCCGCATCTGGGATCACCGAAACATGGACATGAGTTTTGGGGCAAAGGTGTCGCCGGACGATATCTACGTGCCCCATCTGCTCCAGGGCTGGATTGGTGACGATGATGGTCGACTGGGAAGGGAACTGACCCAGATTTTCCACCGCATTCATGTTGAAGAAAATCTGGTTGGGAACTCGGAACCACATATGATTTTGGATCCTCCGAGCCACGCGCTTGATGTTGAGGTAGTGATAGATGTTGACGTTGTCGGTGGTGCTGTTGCCGCCGCCGGTGCCGCAGCCAAACGAAAAGGTCGGAACAAGATCGTTGTAAACCGCGCCCAGGGCCCCGATGGCTCCGGGGGAGTTAACGATGATCCTCCCGGCGTTGATCACGTTTCCGAATTGTCGAATGACTTCTTCATCTCGGGAGAAAATAACGGCCGTGTGACCGAGACCGCCAGCGTGATTTACGTCAACGCAGACCCTGAGAGCTTCGGCAACTGATTTCGCGCGATAGACTGCGAGCACCGGGAAGAGTTTTTCGACCGATAGAGGATGCTCGCGCCCTATGCCTTGGACCGGCGCGATCAACAGTTTGGTGTCCGGTTTCACGGATAGTCCGACAAAGCGTGCGATATCGGTGGCTTTCTGACCGACCGCCATGGGTTGCATGAATCCGGTCTGGGGATCAATCACAGTGCGTTCCAGCAGTCGGGTTTCTTTCTCACTGCAAATGTGGGCTCCGAGGTCGGCGAACTTTTTCAGCGCCTGTTCGTAGATCTCATCGTCAATGACAACGGTCTGCTCGGAGGCGCAAATGGTTCCGTTGTCGAATGTCTTGGACACGATGATGTCGACTACGGCGGGATTCAGGTCGGCTGACTTCTCCAAATACACGGGTGTATTCCCCGCGCCAACGCCCAGTGCCGGCTTGCCGGAGCTATAGGCGGCCTTTACTACGCCGGGACCACCCGTGGCGTCGATCAAACCGACGTCTTTGTGCCGCATGAGGTAAGCGTTGTCGGCCAGTGTGGGCGATTCAAGACAAGCAAAAACGCCCTCCGGTGCACCGTGCTTCACGGCCGCTTCGTACATGATCCGCACTGCCTCGGCGCAACAGTGCCACGCCTTGGGATGCGGGCCGAAAACGACGGCGTTCCTGGTCTTGATGGCAAGGATGCATTTGAAAAGAACTGTGGACGTGGGATTGGTAACAGGAGTAAGAGAAAACAGGACTCCAATGGGTTCCGCCATTTCCAGAAGGTTGCGCTCGGGGAACTCGCGGATAACACCCACCGTTCTTTTGTTTTTGATGTGGTTGTAGACAAATTCGCTGGCCACCATGTTCTTGATGACCTTGTCTTCCATGACGCCGAGTTTGGTCTCTTCCACGGCGAGGCGGGCGAGGTACTGAGCCTGCTCCAGTCCGGCCAGCACCATCGCCCTAACGATGCGGTCCACCTCTTCCTGGGTGAATTGGGTGAACACGGCAGCAGCAACCCGTGCCTGTGCGACCAGGCTATCCAAATAAGCGATCCGCTCCGAACTCAGGCTTTCTGTGGGAAGCGCAACTTTGATTCGTTCTCTGACTTCTTCGATGACGGCCATTACTGCCTCCCTCGCATCTGCGGGGACATTGACGGGCTCGAGGCCGGGGGATTCAGCTTCCGAAGTGTTCTGAAAGAAGAACTTCTACGCCGACCGCCACTTTTTCTGCCGCACGCACCAACCTCGACCGGCTTGCACATGAATGATCGGAGGGACTAGGACAAGCGTGTTGAGGAAAGCGCTGGAAGTGTCGGCTGTGTAGGCTCCTGGGAACACAGTACGTCAGCCTCGTTCCCAAAGTAGAACTCGGAGAGCTTCCTTGGTCTGCAATTCCTGTCACGTGTCGGTGTGACCGATGTCACACGACCGCCGGGAAACGCGAGTGATCCGGAGCAGGTTTTTGGTACTCAGGCCACGCGATCGCCCGTGCTATCTCCGTGGCCCGTCATCCCACGTCGTGCGCGATGCGGGAGGAATGAAACTCATAGCCCGCTCGGCGAGAGCGGTGATGGTCAAGCTGGGGTTGACGCCAAGGTTCGCCGCCAGAACGGACCCATCGCAGATGTACATGTTTCTGTAGCCGAAGACGCGGTGGCGGTGGTCCACCACGCCGCGCTCGGGTGAATCGGCGATGACGCATCCGCCGATACAGTGTGCCGTTCCGGGGATATCGAACAGAATCTCCGGCAGCATGCTCATGGCCGTGCCCCCGGCGACTTCGGCGAATTTCCGCGCGAACTCGTTGGCTTGGGGAATGTAGGTAGGCACACGGTCACCACGGCTTACCAGCATTTTGTGAAAGGGCCAAAACCAGGGCCGCTCCCAACGCATTTCGATATGCCCTTCGAGGGCTTGCATACAAAGCAAAATTGTGGCCTCGCGGGCCCATCCCCAGGGACTAAAAAGGCGCAGAGTTTTGACCGGATGAAACAGGAGAGAACTCAGCATATTCTTAGCCCAGAGGCCGATCCGACCCGCTCCGGGCCGGCCATCGGTCAACATTGTGGTGAGGAGTCCCATGGTGTCGGAGCCTCTCGGATAGCGCACCGCCTCAATGTGCGTGTGCTGGTCAATGTATATGCCAGAGCCGATGGCTATGCCCTGCGACAAATCCTCTTTGCAGCTGGGCACACGCGCGCCAATGATGGATTCAGAGTTTGTTCTGACATGTTTCCCCACGCACGCGCTCACGGCCGGCAGAGAGCCGTTGTCTTTCAAACGGAAAAGCAATTCCATTGTCCCGAGCGCGGAGGCGGAGAACACCACTCCGCGGCAAGTAAACGTCCGGGATTGGCGATGTATCCTTGCGGTCGACTTGACGGTGCGTATTTCGTAGCCGACGCGTCCATCGCAAGCATCACCTAGCGGTTTGACGTTGACAACTTTCGTTTCAGGAAATACGACAGCGCCGTGCTCCTCTGCGAAATACAGGTAGTTCAGATCGAGCGTGTTCTTTGCGCCGACCTGGCAGCCCATCATGCAGCCTCCACAACCCGTGCAAGTCGTTCGTCGAGGGCCGGCTCCCCCGAAGAACGGATCGGGAAAAGTCTGGTTGCCATTCTCTCCGGCCGCCGCCTGGAAGATACCGACACGAGTGCTGTAAAAAGTGCCTTCGCAGCCAATAATGGTCCCTGTTTGCCTGAGAAAGAGATCGGATGCGCCCAGGATTTTGTTATCAGTCACGCCGAGCATCGCAGTTGCTGTGTGGTAGTGGCGAGGCATCTCGACCTTCCAGTCCGCTAAGCCACTCCACGACGCTGCTTGCCAGACCTGATCGGGCGCGGGGAGCAAAGTAGCGGCGTATGTAATCGAACCGCCGCCCACCGCGCAACCATGAAAAATAGTGGCGTGCCGAAAGAAACGCATGTTGAAGAATCCGCGCAGACCTAGCCTGGGACGCCAGAACCAGCGATGTATGGACCAACTCGTGCGCGGGAAGGATGGAGCCGGCCAGCGGCGTCCCATTTCGATGACGGCTACCCGGTAACCTTTTTCCGTCAGACGGAGCGCGGAAACACTGCCTCCGAAACCGGACCCGATCACCACGAAATCGAAATCAAACGGATCTTCACGTGCTGCCATAGATATCCCTACCTGCTCGTCACGACTGGCGGGGTTGTTGGCAAGATCATTTGCGCGGCGTCGCGCCGCGTTTGATACCCAACTGGGCCGCAACCTCGGTGAATTAGCTGGTCTTTTCGGTTTCGCGCCGTGCGTTCCATCACAGTCAAAAGTCGGCAGCAAGAGTATGAATGACAGTTCTGTAGTCGCAAAGTGGTTGAGCGGAGATAGCGAAGATGCAGAACGCAATCGGCTTGGTGATGACTGGTGGGGGCGCCCGGGGTGCGTATCAAGCAGGAGTTCTGAAGCGCATCGGGGAGATCAAGCGGGTGCAGGAACAGGGGAATCCTTTTCCCCTGATCGGGGGCGCTTCGGCCGGGGCCATCAACGGGTCCGCAGTGGCGGCCGGTTGTGACGATTTTACTTCGGCCACAAATCGTCTGGCCGACTTGTGGGCGGGGCTCAAGCCCTCGGATATCTTTCACTGCGATGTGGTCTCGCAAGCTCACAACTCATTGACCTGGATAATGGACCTGTCTTTTGGAGCCATCCTAGGTGGAGGCAACGCGCGTTCGTTGCTGGACGCTACTCCTTTGCGACGCTTCCTGAGCCACCACCTCGATTGCGACCGTATTCAAGCAAACATTAAGAGTGGCCACCTGCACGCGCTTGCCATTTCCGCGACGAACTACAACTCGGGGAACAGTTATCTTTTTATCCAGGGAGCCAAGGGCCATGCTCTCTGGAGCCGCGTTCGCCTGGTCACCGTGCCGACAAAAATAACGGTCGATCACGTTTGCGCTTCGGCTGCTATTCCCCTGATCTTCGAGCCGGTTCGGTTGAAGATCCCGCGGGGGACGGCTTTTTTTGGCGATGGCTGCGTGCGCCTGCAGCAGCCCCTCAGCCCGGTGATACGACTGGGAGCAGAGAAAGTTTTCGTGATCGGTGTCCGATGTGGGGACAGGGAACAGATCGACGTCAGCTCCGATAACAGAAACCCTTCGTTGTCGCAAGTGATGGGAGTGTTGTTCAACGTGATGTTCCTGGATCATCTTGCCACCGACATCGAGCACCTGGACCGTTTGAACCACTTGATCGAAAGTGGGCATATTGTTCAACCAGATGTTGAGGAGGACGAAAGAATCCGGCCCGTAGCGACGTTTGTGATCACCCCGTCAGTCAATCTGTCAGAGTTGGCCGCAAAACATAAGAAAGACATGCCCTACCTCATCCGTTACTTTGTGAGCAGCCTGGGGAGGGACCTGGCTTCTAGTTCAGACTTGATGAGTTATCTTCTGTTTACCTCGAAATACACCCGCGATCTTATCGACATCGGTTATCACGATGCGGACGGGCGAGTCGATGAGATTGAAGACTTCCTGTGTTCTCCCGCCACCAGGGAAGAGCAGGAAATCGCCACCAGTCGCAAACTGGCCGGTACGACACGTAAGTCGTCCAAGCCTCGAACCTAACAGCCCGTGGTGTGTGGCACTTATGGCACGCATGAATGCGCGCCCTGATACGAATCGCACTTGTACCACGGGCTGCCAGGAATGGCCGCGCCCGGCGTGCTCCTTCGCTTCCGATGCTATGCGACCAGGTACTTTCCTGCTTCGATTACCTTCTGTGCAATTGCCTGCCGCAGGGCAACCACGTTGAACGGCTCGTACTTGTTGAGCCTGCGGAGGATTGCCAATTGCGAACGCAGCATGTCTCCTTCGGCGCAAGCTGCGATCACCATTCTGGCTGCACTTTCAATTCTTTCCATCGCGCCGGAGATGTAGACGCCTGTCATCGCAACGGCGTGGGCTGACGCGGCTTCTCCATTCTTTATGGCCAGTTTCTGTGCGCGCAGAACGGCGGACTCCATGGCGTAGGTTTCGATGGTCATGTTGGCGATGGCGCCCATGATCTCCTGCTGATCCTGGATCGCCTGCATGTATTTCTGAGTAGCAATGCCGGCCGCGAACAGGCCCATTTTCTTGGCGGTCGCCACTAGTCTGCGTTCACGGGCGAGCGGTCCCTCTTCTACTTCTTCGGTTGTTCCGGACAACACTTCGTCCATGAGTTTCTTGATTGCTGCCATCAATGGGAGTTGGCCGGTCATCGCCCGTTTCAGCAAGAAGCCGGTGATGAGCAGGCGGTTAATCTCATTGGTGCCTTCGAAGATGCGGTTTACGCGGACATCCCGGTAATTGCGTTCGGCGGGATACTCTTCCACGAAACCATATCCTCCGTGGATTTGCACCGACTCATCGACTACATAGTCGATGAATTCCGATCCCCAGATCTTCAAGATGGAGCATTCGACGGCGTACTCATCGATCACCTTTCGGACCTGACTCATGTCCTCATCCTGCTCGGGGCCGAGTTGCTCGATGGCTGCGTCCATCATGCCGACGGTGCGATAGGCCATAGCCTCCCCGACGAAAATGCCGGCTGCCATGTTGGCCACCTTTTCGCGGATCAGTCCGAAGTCGGCGATCACTTTGCCAAAGGCCTTGCGCTGCTTGGCGTAGGCGATGGCACTCTCGATGCAGTTGCGAGCCGAACCAACGCACCCGGCGCCCAACTTGAACCGTCCCACATTCAGCACATTGAACGCGATGTGGTGGCCTTTTCCGATCTCACCCAAAACATTCTCCACGGGCACCTGACAGTCATTGAGAATTAGTGGACAAGTGGAGGAACCGCGGATGCCCATCTTGTGTTCCTCGGCGCCTACGGAGAATCCTGGGAATCCTCGCTCGATGATGAACGCGGTAAATTTCTCTCCATCCACTTTGGCGAACACGATAAACAGGTCCGCGAATCCGGCATTAGTGATCCACATCTTCTCGCCATTCAGTAGATAGTGCTTCTTATCCTCGGAGAGTCTGGCCTGGGTTCGGCAATTCAGAGCGTCCGACCCTGACGACGATTCCGACAGAGCGTACGCGCCGATCGTTTCGCCGCTGGCCAGTCCGGGCAAGTACTTCTTTTTTTGCTCTTTCGTGCCGAAGAACACGATGGGCAGCGTGCCGATGCAGGTGTGCGCGCCCCAGGTGGTGCTGAAGCCGCCATGTTTCGCAATGCGGTCCGCGATGATGGCGGAAGTCACCTTATCCATCTCCATCCCGCCATACTGTTCGGGAACATCGACGCCGCTCAGCCCCAGTTCCCCGGCTTTCCTGACCAGGTCCCGGGTCACGGCGAAATCTTTGTGTTCCATCTTTTCGATGTTGGGGACGATTTCCTTGTTGGCGAATTCCTCCGCTGTCTGCGCAATGAGCAGATGCTGCTCGGTGAAATCTTCTGGAGTGAAAACTTGGTCAGGCGTGCGTTCCTCGATCAGGAAGCTGCCGCCCCGAATCCTGGTAGCCGGTAATGTTGTAACCGTAGCCATATTCCCTCTCCCTCAAAACGTATTCGCAGGTTTCGCAAGAGAACCATTACGAAATAGCGGAGTCATGAATCGCTCCGCAGAGTTGCCGCCCTTGTATTGACAGGGTGGGTGATGCTTGAGCACAGGTGCAGCCCACCCCGGCTGAATTCAACGCGTCCCGGCGCCGACACTAGCGTCGCCGAGATCAGCAAGAAACGCGTCTTCGGGCGAGAGCCTCACTCGAAGACGCTGGGATTAGTTAGGCCACAATGAATATCGCGATCTCAGGCTACAGCCGCCGCTGCCTTCGCTCGCTTTGGTGGCTTGCGGGTGCGATGTTCGGTTGTGGCTTTGGCTCCATTGGGAGACTTGACCATCACGTCCATCAGGGCCTTCTGGGCGTCGACATAGCTCTTCACCACTTCGCGCGACAATTCATTGAGAGGAACAAACGGAAATGGCTTCAGCAGGTCCAGAGCCTTAGTGGCGGTGTGGGCGTTGGCGTTCATTTGTCGTCCGGCGACATCGACCAACCGTTTTTGCGCTTCCATCAGCGAATCTGTGGCATGCCGGGCCAGTGCCGCCAGTTCAGTGGGCTTCATCTTCTTGTCAGTGGTTGCCTTGCCGCTTGTGGCCTTGGCCGTCTCATCTGCGACCACGTCCAGGAAGCGTTTCTGTGCTTTGGCGAAGTTCTCCATGCCCTCGCGTGCCAGATCGACGACATGTTCCATTTGATAAGGTTTGCCGGCCTTGGCGGACTCCAGCCAGGTATGAGTCTGCTTGCTGGCAATCTTGAGATACTCCTCGTGCATCTGGATGAAGGTGTCGACGCTGCGCTGGAGCAGGTCGATCATGGCACGCCGCCGCGGGCAGTCTCCCACTCGCTCTTTCACGCCCGTCATCAGGATGTCATTCTGTTGTTTGCCGAGTTCAAGCAGTACCCTCTGACCCTCCAAAAAGTTTTCCATGCCTTGCTCGGCGATCTCGCTGAGAATGGCGGTGGGGGATCGGTGAGGATCGGACAGTTGCTGCCGGACAGCGTGCATCACGCTGGCATTCTGTTTCATTGCCAGGTCAAGCAGGATTCGCTGCGTCGCGAAAAGTGTCTGCACTCCCTGTTGCCCCCAGCCGGAAAGCAGAGAAAGCACCGACGACTCCTTGGGATGGATAGATTCATGCTTTGCTACTGCCATAGAAAATTACCTCCCGATGCTGCACTGCAGCATCGGCTAAACTATACGAGCGCAATAGGCTTGTGTCAAGATGTTCTTGTAGCTTTGTGCAGAGCAACATAAGGTGAAGGATGAAGCCTTCCGTGATTCTGATTAAAAAATATGGGAACCGTCGTCTCTATGACACGGCCGCCAGTCGCTATGTGAACCTCGAAGATCTGGCGGCGCACGTTCGCGCGGGCAGGGAAGTCCGCGTCGTGGATGCCCAAAGCGGTCAAGACCTGACGCGAGTCGTCTTGACACAAATAATCACGGAAGACGCAAAGGATAAACCTACCGGGCTGCCGCTCGAGTTGCTTCGGCAATTGATCATTGCTTCGGACGAGGTGCGGCAAGAGTTCCTGATGTGGTATCTGAAGTCGGCATTCGACACCTATCAGAAGCTGCAGGACACGGTGCAGAACCGGTTGAGCGAAGTCCAATCTGCAGTGCTCTCGCCGGTGGATATGATGAAGCGGTTTCTGGGCACAACCCGCTCATCTCCGACGGGCGCAGGCGCGGAACCAGAAGTGGAGACATTGCGCAGGCGAGTCGCCGAATTGGAGGCGCGTCTGGGAAAGCCCAAAAAAAGTAAACGTCGCGCCCGCAAGAAGCACTGAGTCCGTCGGGCCTTTCAAGAACATTCAGATGTTCTTGGATGAACAGGAACAGGGCGCTATAATTTGCGCGATGCAGCATCCGCCTCTCCGCATGCCGACGCGGAGTTGGGCACACCTGGGGCGAATTTGCGGCGTAAACAGAAGCGGGCAACAGCGCGTATCACTCCATCCACAGGGCGGAAGTCCACTCGCCAGCCTTACCCCCAATCCCTTTCCTCCTCATTTTGGAGCGAAGCGTTGTTTGGGGCCGAAGTTCTCATCTTGCACGCCACGCCCGTCTACTATGGCTTGGGTGTACCACGCGGGGACGGGTCGGGGGTAGTGGTTATTCCCGGATTTCTCGGAACCGATCTCTACCTGACTGAGCTTTACGCCTGGCTTGGGCGCATCGGATACCGCCCGTATTTTTCCGGCATTGGCATCAACGCCGAGTGTCCGAACCTGTTGATCCAACGACGCCTGAACCAGACAATCGACAAAGCGTTAAAGGACACGGGACGCAAAGTTCATCTGATTGGTCACAGTCTGGGCGGCGTGATCGCTCGATCGGCGGCTGGGCAGAGGCCAAACGATGTAGCTTCTGTGATCACTTTAGCCGCTCCCATCCGTGGAACGGTGGCCAATCGTGCGGTATTGCATGCTGCGGAAGCTGTGCGCCTGCGGATCCTCGAGGAACACGGCCGCGGAGTTCTTCCGGACTGCTATACCGGACGGTGCACTTGCAATTTCCTGGGTTCGCTGCGCCGCAAGGTGCCCAAGTCTTTGGCGGAAACTGCGATTTATACTCGTCAGGATGGCATCGTGGATTGGCGCTATTGCATGACCATGGATCCAGAGAAGGATGTGGAGGTTCCGGGTACGCACATCGGCATGGCCTTCAACCCAGCCGCATATTCCGTAGTTGCCGAGCGCTTAGCCACGGCGCAATCGCTCGATTAACTTAGCCAACCACTTCGAGGACGGCACCCGTCGGCGTTTCGAGCCTTTCTATTTTGCCGTCAGTCGTCACGATCCCTAGCAGGGCTGATGACAAGCTATTGTTGAGCACCTCGAACTCTCCGGAGCAGTCCGTCTTCACATACGGAAGGCGATGAACGGCGGGGCCGCTCCCGTCGATCGCGGCTGAAATCTTGAGTCCTCGCGATGATGCGGCGGAAAAGCTCCACAACTGTTGTTGGCGGCAGCCGCTGGTTTCCCGTAAACGTCTGAATACATGCTGCTGGGAGTCATGCCACAGCACCGCTTTACGAAATACCATTCCGAATGGCATCTCGTAGATCAATGCCTCAAGCGTAGTTGCCGGCTGGTTAGCGCGGGGGAAGTAGGCATGCGCCCAGGTCCAGAAATTGCGATGCCGATAGCCGCAGTTGTGTCCTTGAACTCCATAGCCCAGAGGCTTTCCGGCGAACCTATGGCCGTCAAGTGTGATTTCTCCGGAAAACATTGCGTCGGAATGAGGGGTTCGCGAGAATCCGATCCAGCCCTTATTGCTGAGCGTGACGTGGAAAGTCGAGGCGTACTGCACGTCCCACGAAATGGTGTGTCCATCCACCTGGAGGTTGCCCCGGCAGGAGTTTTCCTGGATTGCATTGTCATGTAGAGCGAGATGAAAGGGCGCCTCTCCTCGAGTACCGAGATTCAATCCCTGCAAGGGAAACCCCTGAATGAAACTTTGCGGCTTCCCCCCAGTTGGAAACCAGGTTGCCCACACTTGAACCGGCAATCCTCGTGAATTACCCGCGCAGCCACCCTGCCCGGGGTTCATCAGCAAGTAACGAAACCACCAGGCTCCGCTGCCGTCCGCCAGGCCCATGCGCAGGAACCAGACTTCGTAGCGGCGCCGAGTCGATAGGGTGGAATACGCTTCGTTAAGTGTTCGCACAATACCCTCGAGAAAGGACGACAACAGACTAATCGACGACCTCCAATTTTCCGGTGATGCCGGTCACTGCGCTTCTGTTTGTTGGGGAACATAGTTTCAGGCGGTGGTTCCCGCCATGCCGGACCTATCTGCGATTGCATCAAACTTCAACCGTCTCGTCCCCCAGGAATTGCGCAGTACGCTTGAGACTTTGTTGCCGCAGGAAGCCTCGGCTGTTGAAAAGATAAGGGCCATTGAGGTCGCACTGAGCAGCCCGATGGGGCAGTCCCTGCGCGATGCGATGGCGGTATGGATTGTCGACGAAATTGTTCCCGTGGTCCGTCTTGTTCCTGATGCGTATGTGAAATGGCGGCCGCCGGTGCGGGACTCCATGATGTTCGTTGTAGCCCGCCTTTCGCCCGCACGGCTGGCTCCGAAGCTTTTGGAGCAAATCGAACTTCCTGCCAATACCTCGGCTGAGGTTCGACTCTTGTGTTTGATCGCAAAAGTGCCTGGCCTGCAAAAACTAGGACAGGTGATCGCGCGAAACCAGCATCTTCATCCAGCTCTGCGAAAGGCACTGGCAAAGTTGGAGAACGGCATTCGTGACGTCAGGCCGGAAGACATGCGCGCCATCATCGAGCAGAAACTGGGGACGAAGGTCAAGAAGTTCGGGGTAGAGGTCTCTTCTGACATTCTGAAAGAGGCTAGTGTCAGCGCTGTCGTGCGCTTTACCTGGCGAAATCCGGATACTGGGCGGCGGGAGCGTGGCGTCTTCAAGGTCCTAAAGCCCCATATCCCGGAGTATTTCGCGGAAGACATGGAATACCTGCAAGGACTCGCCCAGTATTTCGGCGATCGGCATCATAGCTACGGTTTTCCAGCCCATTTGATCCCGGACACGTTTCGAAAGGTACGACGTCTGCTGCGACACGAGGTCAATTTCCGGCGTGAACAAAAGACGCTGCTGGAAGCCGCGAAACTCTATTCTTCATATCCTGGCATTCGAATACCCAGGGTGATTCATCCTTTGTGCACATCAACGATCACAGCACTCACGGAAGAGCGGGGCATCAAAGTCACAAGCGCGACCGCTCATTTGCCGGTCTCCGGCCGACGAAAGGTAGCCGAACAACTCGTCGAAGCTCTGGTGGCCGTGCCTCTCTTGTCCGCCGAGCCAGATGCGGTGTTTCATGGCGATCCTCATGCGGGGAACCTGCTGTACAACCGTCGGAGCGGAGAACTCGTCATCTTGGACTGGGCGCTGCGCGAAAGGCTGGGGCGCGAGCAGCGACGCCATCTCGCGCTTTTGTTCTTGATGCTCAGCCTGCGAGACCCAGTCGGCGTCTTCAACGAAATAATCGCACTTGCGCAGCGCCGCATCTCAATGACTTCACCTCAGGGGCGGATGGTTCACAAGTCAATCAGCGAATTTCTCGATGCGATGCCGGAGTCTCATTTGCCCAGTGCGGCGGATGCCATGCGGCTTTTGGAGCGGGTGGCGATCCACGGCATCAAGTTCCCAGGTTCGCTGATTATGTTGTCGAAAGTGATGTTTACCCTGGAAGGGATATTAGGGGACATTGTTGGCTCCGACACGGCGATGGGTTTTGCCATCGCGCGTCACGCGGCTGCCCACTGGCTGCGTAATTTGTCGGAGTTCCGCTCTCCGCTGATGAAGCGCGACTGGATGACACTGCAATGCAGCGCGTTATTGTTCTTCAGCCGGCTCGGAGTTCGATGGCAGCAGGCGGTGCTGAACCGATGGCTCAAGCCTGATTCAGCACCGGCTGCCACGTTGAAGGCGGCTGCGACTGCCCGTTAAGGCATACCTCACAAATTCAAACGCCAAGCGCAACTTATACGGCTGCTACCTTGTGCTGCTTGGTGCGGGTCCGGCCTGGTTTGGCACGGCCAGCAACCTTTGGTTTGTGAGGCTTGATCAGCGAGCCGATCAATGACTTTTCCTGGTTGAAGAAGTTCGTTACTCCGTCGCGAGTGAGATTCGCTACCGGCATAAGCCGGGAGGGAGACATCATTTTCATCGAGCGGGTCGAGAGATCGAGGTTCACGTTCATTTGCTGACCCATGACATCGAGCAGCCTCTTCTGCGCTTCGATAAAGGCATTTCCCGCTTCGCGGGCCAGAACTGCCAGTTCCGTTTTCTTAGCAGGTTTCTCATCGTGGGCATGCTTGCCGCTGGTTGCCTTTGCCGACTCCTGCGCCACTACCTCGAGGAATTTCTTTTGTGTCCTGGTGAAGGTCTCGACGGCCTCGCGCGCCGCCTCGACAAGCCGAGCGGATCGATTGTTCTTGCCGGCCTTTTCTGCTTCCAGCCACTCCAGCGTCTGCTTGCTGGTGGAGGTCAGCAGTTCTTCCTGCATCCCGATCAGGGTATCGACGCTGCGCCGGACCATGTCGGTTACAGCAGCTCCGGGCATAAAGCTGCCGATTCGTTCCTTCAATCCGTTGAAGAAGATATCGTTCTCTTGTTGTGCCAGGTTGAGCAGAGTGCGCTGTGCCTCTACCAGGCTCGCGGTTCCTTCGACCGCCAGTTCAGTGAAGAGGTCCAGCGGAGATTGTTCGTCAGGGTCCTTCAGATGAGTTCGCATAAGCCGCCTCCATGCTGCACTGCAGCATTGGCTTTAATATAAAGCTCGAATGCAGAGTAGTCAACGGCGGTTCTGCGCATTGTGCGCCGCGACAATATACGACGTGATCCGCGTCACTTTTTACCGAAGCGGCGCAGCGGCAAGCTGTTCACGATGGGGGGAGCGTAGTGGGAAGGTGACATGAAAAGACTTCCGGAGGTCGAGGCAGCCAAAACCCTCATGACCGAAGCCATGACGTGGTCGGTGATGAAGTGGCTCCGAGAAAAGAAGAGAGTGCGGAAGACTGCCGATGAGGCGAACGCTGCCCTGGATCGTTTACGCGACGAACTCAAGAAGCGCTGGCCCGATAATGTGAAAGTTGCCTACGAGACGCTTGCCATGCAGATGGTTGGATCCGATCATGCAGAGCCTACCCAGAGGAGACGGCCCTCGACCGGGATTGATCCGGAAGCGATGGTCATTGCACGGAAGATGAAAGAGGCAGATGACGAGGCGTTCGGCGCGAGGATGAGTGCAGAGAATGCATTCGACGAGGCAGAAAGGCTGCTCAGCACCAGCCGCGCCCGGGAAGGTTGTCAGAAGGCGATTCGCTCGTGGGAACTTCACGAAAATGCAATTCGTAAGTCGGAAGCGATTGTTGGGTGAGGGGGACGGAGGCTTCCGAGTACGGCTGAATCCGGCGATGCACCCTTGCATCCGTTCCGATCGGCGGAGACGACTAGCCAAGCCGTTCCCCCTTTCTTGTTTCTTTTCTCCAGATAAACCCTGATTAACGTAGAATCTGTCCTGCCCAGATGTTCTGGCAGGCGGCTTTGCGGAAGCAGCACAGCTATTTTGCTGTTGCAGGGAGGTTGGCATGGACACAAATGAGAGCGAGCAGATCTTTAACGCGCTGGAAACCTTCCGCATTGAGCTTCCATCCTGGGGTTTCGCAAATACCGGCACTCGCTTTGGCAAGTTTGTGCAGGCTGCGGCGGCGACGACCACCGAAGAAAAATTCAGCGACGCGGGTCAAGTGCACTCCCTCACGGGCGTGTGTCCAACCGTTGCTTTGCATGTTTTGTGGGACTGTCCGGAAGGCCTTCAAAGCACAGACGACATTAAGACATTCGCCAGTCGCTACGGCGTCTTGCCGGGCGCGATCAATCCAAATTTGTTTCAAAATCAGGAATACAAGTACGGATCGTTCGGCAATCCTGATCCGGCCGTACGCCAAGCCGCCTTGCAGCACACCAGGGATTCCATCGAAATTGCGCGACGACTCGACAGTCGAGACATCTCCATGTGGTTTGCCGATGGTTCGAATTATCCCGGCACCGCCAACATCCGGCAACGCAAGAAGTGGTTCCAATCAACGTTGAAAGAAGCGCATGCGGAATTGTCCCCCGAACAGCGGTTGCTGGTCGAGTACAAGCCTTTTGAACCTGCCTTTTATCACACGGACATTGCGGATTGGGGCATGGCGTTGCTGCTGGCGCGGGCTGCGGGTCCGCAGGCCAGGGTGCTGGTCGACACCGGGCATCATTACGCGGCGCAAAACATCGAACAAATTGTTGCCTGGCTCTTATCCGAGGACATGCTGGGCGGGTTTCACTTTAACGATCGCCGCTACGCGGATGACGATCTGACCTTGGGATCGATCGATCCTTACCAGGTCTTCCGGATTTTTCACGAGATTCGTCATTTCGAGTGGGAGATGGGGAAGCGAGCCGACATTGCCTACATGGTGGATCAAAGCCATAATCTCAAGGGCAAGATCGAGGCGATGATTCAAACCGTCGCGATGGCGCAGCAGCTCTATGCCAAGGCCTGTCTGGTTGATCATCGGGAACTTGCGACTGCCCAGAATAGCTGCGATCTGGTGCGAGCGGAGTCGCTATTGCAAGATGCATTCGCGAGTGATGTGCGCCCAGTGATCGAGGCATGGCGAGAGTCGAAAGGCCTGCCGAAGGATCCAATGGCCGCATTTCGACAAAGTGGTTATCTGGAGCGAATTACGAAGGATCGCGCCGAGAAGAATGCCAGCAACGTTTCCTCCTATGCCTAATTCTTCGAAGGCTTATCTGGCTTTCGATTTCGGTGCTGAGAGCGGGCGTGCAGTCCTTGCACGCTTGCATTCTGGAATCATTACGGCGCAGGAAGTTCATCGCTTCCCTAACCGGCCGATCTCGTCTGACGGCTCGCTGCGCTGGGATGTGCATCAGCTTTGGTCCGAAGTCAGACATGCGCTTTCGGAGCTCCGTGATTTGGAGCTGACGAGCATCGGGGTTGATGCCTGGGGCGTGGACTATGCCCTTTTAGACGCACGTGGCGAACTGCTGCACAATCCTTACCACTACCGCGATCGTCGCACCGAAGGTGTGATGGAGGAAGTTCTCAGAAGAGTTCCGAAAGAGGATGTTTATCGGAGGACTGGCATCCAGTTCATGCCGATCAACACGATTTATCAGCTATATGCTGAAAAGCGTGATCGCCCCCAGACGATCGCGACGGCCCGGCATCTGATTACCATCCCGGATCTGTTCAATTACTGGCTTACAGGAAACGCGGTGTGCGAATTTACCATCGCAACCACTTCCCAATTGGTCGATCCGGTTCAACGTAATTGGGCGTTCGACTTGATGGAACGGCTGGACCTTCCAACTGGATTGCCGGCGCCGATTGTGGAGCCCGGATCGGTCGTGGGCTCGCTGTTGCCGGAGATTGTTCAGGATTCTTCGCTTGCCGGCACGACCGTGGTTGCTCCGGCGTGCCACGACACCGGGTCGGCGGTTGCCGCAATCTCGGCGCGTAACGGCACCGCCTTCCTCAGTTCTGGAACATGGTCCCTGCTGGGCACTGAACTGGATGCCCCGGTCATCACATCCGAATCATTACGGCTGAATTTCACCAACGAAGGCGGTGTCAAGGGGACGACCAGACTGCTGAAGAATGTTGTGGGACTCTGGATGCTCCAGGGGTGCCGCCAGTACTGGACTGCGCAGGGACATACGTATGAGTACGATGAGTTAATGGGACTGTCAGATCAGGCAGCGGCCTTCCAACACTTGGTTGATCCGGACGATCAATCATTTCTACGGACGTCGGAAATGCCGACGGCGATCGACGCGTATTGTCGCAAGACTCATCAGGCAGTCCCCAAAGATCCAGCCAATTATGTGCGGGCTGTTTTAGAGAGCCTGGCATTCAAGTACAGACTGGTTTTAAGGAATCTCGAGCAAGTGATTGGAACTCGCATTGAACAGATCCGCGTTATCGGCGGAGGGTCGAAAAACCGCCTACTAAACCAATTGACGGCGGATGCCACCGGGCGGAAAGTTCTGGCCGGTCCGGCGGAGGCCACTGCCCTTGGGAACGTGGCCATGCAGATCCTCTCTACCGGTGGCGCGTCGTCTCTTCAGGAAGTTCGTGCCATGGTTGACCGTTCCTTTCCGACCGAAGTGTTCCAACCGCTGGATACTGATCAGTGGGATCGCCATGCGGAGCGATTCGAGCACTATTGCGAGACGTGTTGACAATCTAAATGAATCCAAATCCTTTACTCGGAGTGTTCCTTCACTGGCTCGGCGGGCTTGCGTCCGCCAGCTTTTACGTTCCCTATCGCGGAGTCAAGAATTGGGCTTGGGAGACTTATTGGCTGGTGGGCGGATTTTTCAGCTGGATCATTGCTCCATGGATTCTGGCCCTGGTCATGACCCGCGACCTTCTGCCAGTGCTGCATGAAGCCCCAACCAGCAGCATCTTCTGGGCATATTGTTTTGGAGTGCTGTGGGGGTTGGGCGGCCTCACCTTCGGCCTCACGATGCGTTATTTAGGAATGTCTCTGGGTATGGCCGTGGCGCTCGGGTATACGGCGGCGTTTGGAACACTGATGCCTCCGATATTCCGCGGTGAGTTCGCCAGCCAGGTGCTGGGCACCCGATCTGGGCTCATCATTCTCGCCGGAGTGGCTATCTGCCTGCTCGGAATTGCATTTGCAGGATCCGCCGGAATCTCCAAGGAACGGGAAATGTCCGACGCAGAAAAACGGGTGTCCATCAAGGAATTCGATCTGAAGAAGGGGCTGGTGGTGGCGACGTTCTCGGGCATTATGAGTGCGTGCTTTGCCTACGGACTGGCGGCCGGGGACCCCATCAAAGCGATCACGGTGCAACACGGTACTTCAAGGTTGTGGCAGGGTCTCCCCGTACTGGTCGTGGTGCTTGCGGGCGGGTTTACGACGAACTTCATTTGGTGCGTGATTCTCAATCTTCGTAACCGGACTGGCTATCAATACTTCGAGTCGAAGAGCCGGCCCCAAGTTCCGGTGCGCGGGGAGGAACACATCCTTGAAACCGTGACCGACGCTCCTGGAGAAGAGATGGCTGTCGCCCTGGCAGTTGCTCAAAAGACAGATGTCAGGGCGCCGATGCTGGCCAACTATCTGTTTTCAGCGTTAGCCGGCACGACCTGGTACATGCAGTTCTTCTTTTACACCATGGGCGAAACCCAGATGGGCCGGTTCCGATTCTCGAGTTGGACTCTGCACATGGCGAGCATCATCATCTTCAGCACGCTGTGGGGGATCGCGCTCAAGGAGTGGAAGGGAACCGGTGTGAAAACCCGAGTGCTAGTGGCGTTCAGCCTGATCGTGTTGGTGGCTTCGACGATCGTAGTGGGCTATGGGAATTACAGTGGCAATGCACGCTGATCGTCGGTCGAACATCCGACCTGTTCAAAACCTCCGTGGTGAACACAAACATTCCCTCTGTGGACGAGGTAAAGCTAGCCTGCTCCAAGTCGTTGGTTCCAAATGAGTAGCTAGTCTCGTCCCTTTCTTCCTTCACCCAGATCGCCTGTGATTGGTGTCACTCGGAGATGTGTCCGCAGAGACGGCCCCCCTAGTCGAAAACTACTTAGACTGGACTGTTTGCGAACCCATCGCTGGAGGCGTGTTAATGGCAACACCCTCGACTGTAAGTCTCTCCAACGAAGACCAGATATTCATCGACAAAGTGATTCACAGCCGGCGGGGGCGTCCCGGCGCGCTCCTGGGCATCCTCGAAGCCACGCAGGAGAGGAACCGCTACCGGTATCTTCCCCTCGAGACGCTGCGCTACATCGCGGGCAAGATGGATGTGCCGCTCTCGCGCATTTACAGCGTGGCCACGTTCTATGCGCTGTTCAACCTCCAGCCTCAGGGCGAGAACTCCATTTGCATCTGCCGGGGCACGGCCTGTCATACGCGCGGTTCTCGCAACCTGTTGCAGGGGGCGCGCCTCGAGTTGGGACTTGGCCTGGAGGACAACGAAAGCAACGGGAATGAAGCCGACAAGGTGTTGCTGACCACAGGCGACCGACAGTTTACCGTTCGGACGGTGGCCTGCTTTGGACAATGCGCGATGGCGCCCGTGGTGGAGATTAACCATCGCATCTGCGGACACGCCACCGAACGCACAGTGCAACGCGAAATTGAAACCATTCGAGCAGGAGAGTAACGATGCCTCGAATTCTGGACATTGGAGCTTTCAACGCAGTTCGGGAAGCGGGTCTGGCGAAGCTTGTTCCAGCGGTACCCCGGGTAGCGATCGGAATGGGCACGTGCGGACGAGGTAACGGCGCCGAGGGTTTGTATCACGCCTTTGCCCAGGCAATAGAGCACAGCGGAGACGCTCTCGTTTTGGCGCCCGTGGGCTGCTTCGGGGCGTGTTTTCAAGAGCCTCTGGTCAACGTTCGTTTGCCGGGAAATCCCCTGATGATTCTGCGAAAAGTGCAGGCCAATGACGCCGTCCGGCTGCTGCGCGACATCAGTGAAGGCCATCTCAGTCCCGATCTGATCTACTGCAAAATCGAGGAGTGGGACCACATTACCGGACATGTTCGCTATGGACAGGGTTATCCGGAAGTCCCGTCCTGGAGCGAGGCGACTTTCTTCAAAGGCCAGAAGAAGATTGTCCTGCGCAATTGCGGGATCATCAATCCCGACGACATTGAAGAATACATTGCGGTGGGCGGATATCAGGCGCTGTACAAAGTATTGATTGATGCGAACCCCGGCAGCGTAATCGAACAAATCAAGGCTTCGAAATTACGCGGCCGAGGAGGAGCTGGCTACGCTACGGGCAACAAGTGGGAATTTCTGGCGAAGGCCAAGGAAGAACCGAAATACATCATCTGCAATGCGGACGAGGGCGATCCCGGCGCATACATGAATCGCAATGAGATCGAAAGCGACCCCCACTCGCTGCTGGAAGGGATGATCATCGGCGGCTATGTCATGGGCGCGACGGAAGGAATCATCTACGTGCGCGCGGAGTATCCGCTGGCCGTGCACCGGCTGAACCGCGCCATCGAGCAGGCGCGGGAGTATGGGCTGCTGGGAGAAAACATCCTCGGCCGCGGATTCAAATTCGATATCGAACTGGTGGAAGGGGCGGGAGCGTTTGTCTGCGGCGAAGAGACCGCATTGATCGCTTCTCTGGAAGGCGAAGCGGGCCGTCCGCGTCCGCGTCCACCGTTCCCGGCCCAAAAAGGACTGTGGGGAAAGCCCACCAACATCAACAATGTTGAGACCTGGTACAACATCGCTCCGATCGTGATGCGAGGTCCAGCCTGGTTCACGGAAACGGGCAGCCCGAAGAGTTCCGGAACGAAAGTATTCTCACTCGTGGGCAAAGTGAAAAACACCGGGCTGGTCGAGATGCCGCTGGGCACTCCGCTCAAGACTTTTATTTACGACATTGGAGAAGGAGCGCCGGAGGGCCGTCAAGCCAAGGCCATCCAAACCGGAGGACCTTCCGGGGGCTGCATCCCGCAAGAGATGTTCGATACCGCTGTCGATTACGAGAACCTGGCGCAGTTGGGATCGATTATGGGTTCGGGCGGCATGGTGGTGATGGACGAAGACAACTGCATGGTCGATGTGGCGCGATACTTTATCGAGTTCACGCACTCGGAATCGTGCGGAAAGTGCATCCCGTGCCGAGTCGGTCTGAATAAGTGCCTGCGAATTCTCAATCGCATAGCAGAAGGCGCGGGAACGACCCACCATCTTGAAATCCTCGACGAGTTGAGCCGTTATATTCGCGACTGCTCGCTGTGTGGTCTCGGTCAAACCGCTCCGAATCCCGTGCTGACCACGCTGCGTCACTTCCGCAACGAGTTTGAAGATCACATTCTGGCGCGGCGTTGCGCTGCCGGAGTATGCGAAGAACTGGCGCTCTCTCCCTGCGAAAACAGCTGCCCGCTGCACATGAATATTCCGCGATTCCTACAGCTCTATAAAGAGAACCGTTTGGAAGAAGCATTCCTCTCCGTAATCTTGGACAATCCTCTTCCATCTTCTACGGGGCGCGTATGCCAGCATCCCTGCGATAGCCGTTGTCGCCGGCAGACGCTTGATCAATCAGTGAATATGCGGGAAGTGCATCGCTTCATCGCAGACGCCGTCTTCAGTTCCGACAAGTATGGGCCCATGGTGCAAGCTATTGTGTCGTTGAAATTGGAGGCCACGGGACGCAAAATCGCGGTGATTGGCGCGGGCCCGGCCGGCCTCACTGCCGCATTCTATCTCGCACTGCTCGGCCACGATGTAACGGTGTACGACAGCAAGGCAGAAGCGGGCGGCATGCTGCGCTTCGCTTTGCCGGAATACCGGTTGCCGAAATCCATTCTGCGCCGGGAAGTCGAACTCATCGAATCGCTCGGGGTGAAGTTCATTTTCAATACTCGCGTGGGGACGGACCTGCCGCTGAATGACCTTGACGATCACTTTGACATGATTTTCCTGTCGATTGGAACGTGGAAGGAGTCCTGGGTCTATCAATCCGGCACGGAATTGAAGGGCGTGTTTCCGGCGCTCAATTTCCTGGAGGCAGTGGCTGCGGGCCAAGAGGTCAATCTGGGACGGCGCGTCGCCATCATCGGAGGCGGGAATGCCGCGATTGATTCGGCGAGAACTTCTCTCCGCAAGGGATGCGACGTAACGGTTTTTTACCGCCGCGAGCGCAAGGACATGCCCGCCATTGAAGAGGAAACGAAAGCGGCCCGAGATGAGGGCGCGAAATTCGTATTCCTGGCAGCCCCTCATCGCGTGATCGGCGATCCCAAGGGCGGCGTCAAAGCTATCGAAATCGTAAAGACGCGGCTGGGCGAATACGATTCCTCGGGCCGCCGAAAACCGGTAGCGACGGATGAAATCCAGCGCTTCGAGTGCGACTCCGTCATTTTCGCGATCGGCGAAACCGTGGATCTGGACTTCGTGCGAGCGTCGGGATTGGTGCTCAAGGAAAGTGGAACCATTGAGGTCAATCGATTCACGCTCGAGACCAGCCGTCCGCGATTCTATGCCGGAGGCGACGTGGTGACCGGAGCTTCCAACGTTTCGAATGCGATGGCATTCGGCAAGCAGGCAGCGCGCAACATTGATCTGCAACTGATGGAAGCCGACCGGTGGCAGCAGCTTTATCCCAAGTTCGAATACGAACAAACGCCCCCTGAGGAACCAAGTCCCAGCCGGCGTCACTCCGGCCATCCACTGGTGGCCTCGGCGCGTGTGCATTCGCAGGACGAAGTCGTGACCGGGCTCAGCCACGAAGAAGCCATGGACGAGACCTGCCGCTGCCTGCGCTGTGATGTGAAAGCGGTTGCCGTGAGCTAGTGCTCGCGGGGAGAAAGGAGCGAACCTTGCCGCAGAAGAAGTTATCGATTCGCATTGACGGAGCCCTGATCAGCGCTCTGGAAGGTCAGAGCATCCTGCAGGCTGCGAAAGCCAATGGAAAGTACATTCCGACGCTCTGTGCTCTGGATGGTCTCACGGATGTGGGAGCCTGCCGGATTTGCCTGGTAGAAGTTTCCGGCACGGAGCGTTTGTTCCCGGCGTGCACGACTCCTATTCAAGAAGGCATGTCGGTCACTACGAACTCCCCAAAGCTGACCAGATATCGGCGAATCTCAGTGGAGTTGCTGCTGATCGAACGCAACCACGTGTGTGCGGTGTGCGTCTCAAACGGCCACTGCGAACTTCAGTCCATGGCGACGGCCTTGGGCATCAGCACGGTGGAACTGGCATACAACTATCCCAAGCTCTCCATCGACATGTCGCACCCGCGATTTGTGCTCGACCATAATCGCTGCATTCTGTGTACGCGGTGTGTGCGGGTTTGCGCCGAGTTGGAGGGGGCGCACGTCTGGGAACTCATGTCGCGGGGTATCCACGCCCGCATCATCAGCGATATGAATGAGAAATGGGGCCAGGCGACAAGTTGCACAAATTGTGGAAAGTGCGTGCACGCCTGCCCGACCGGAGCGCTTGCGGAAAAGGGCGCGGCGGTAGAAGAGATGGTTAAGAAGATCGATGCGGTCACCTCCCTAGTCCACCGGAGAGGAGTGCAGGTATGAAAAAAGTGAAAGTGGCGACGGTCTGGCTCGATGGCTGCTCCGGCTGCCACATGTCGCTGCTCGACATGGATGCTGCAATTATCTCCCTCGGGCGCAAGATCGACCTGGTCTATGGCCCGCTGGTCGATGCCCAGGAATTTCCTGAAGACGTTGACGTGACCCTGGTGGAGGGCGCGGTCAGTTCACAGGATGATCTCAACAAGATTCAGAAAATACGGCAGCGAACCGGTGTTCTGATCTCGATGGGAGATTGTGCGGTCACGGGCAACGTTCCTGCCATGCGGAATTCCATTCCCGTGTCGAAGTTGCTGCAAGGAATTTATGTCGAGGGAGTTGATGAGGGGAAAGTGGTTCCCTCGGACCGGGTACCAGCTTTGCTGAAGCAGGCGCGGCCGCTCCGCGAATTCGTGAAGGTGGACATCTGTTTGCCTGGATGTCCTCCGCCATCCAAAACGATTTTCACCGTGATCAACGATCTGCTTGAGGGCAAGAAGCCAAGTGCCGGCCTGAAAGTCAAGTTCGGATAAGGAGCGTGTCATGAAGCGCATCACCATTGAACCCGTGAGCCGCATCGAGGGACACGCTAAGATCACGATCCAGCTCGACGACCACGGAAAAGTAGCGAATACAGAGTTTCACGTCACGCAAGTGCGCGGGTTTGAGAAATTCACCGAAGGGCATCCGTTTTACGAGATGCCCGGGATTACAGCGCGAATCTGTGGGATCTGCCCTGTCAGCCATCTGCTGGCTTCGGCCAAAGCTTGCGATGCGATTATGGCGGTGCGCATTCCTCCGGCCGGGAAAAAGCTGCGGGAACTCGTCCACTACGCGCAAATCGTGCAGTCTCATGCCCTAAGTTTCTTTTACTTGTCCGCTCCGGACTTTCTTTTGGGGATGGATTCAGACCCAGTTTCACGGAACGTGTTGGGAGTGATTGCAGCCCATCCGGAACTGGCTCGCGATGGCATCGAGTTGCGCAAGTTCGGGCTGCTGCTGGTGGAGGGACTCGCACAAGAACGCGTGCATCCTTCATGGATTGTTCCCGGCGGCGTCGGTTCGCCTTTGTCCAGCACGGTGCGCGACCGCATCCTGTCCGAACTCCCAGGGGCCCGGGATATCGCAGAACGTACGATTCGATTCTTTAAGGGAGCCCTCGACAAATACAAAGAGGAGATCGAGTTCTTTGGCTCCTTCCCCACGATGTACGCCGGAATGGTCGATGCCAAGGGCAACCTGCAGCTCTACGATGGAGGCCTGCGCTTCCGCGGAGCGTCGGGGGAGATCAGCGAGGACTACGTTGCCCCGGAAGACTACCAGCAATACATCGGCGAAGCGAGCCTGAAGGAATCGTACTTGAAGGCTCCTTACTTCAAGCGGCTGGGATTCCCCTCCGGAGTTTATCGCGTAGGTCCGCTGGGCCGGTTGAATGCAGCGGATCGGTGCGGCACTCCCAGCGCGGACATAGAATTCAAGGAGTTTCACCAGCGCTTCGGCACCGTTGCGCATAGCGCATTCCTCTATCACTACGCTCGGCTGATCGAAATTGTCTACGCCCTGGAAAAGATCGAGGCGCTACTCGAAGACTCACGCATTCTCGATACCCACGTGCGTGCCACCGCGGGAGTGAACGCGCTGGAGGGCGTAGGGATGATCGAGGCTCCGCGTGGAACCCTGATTCATCATTACAAGGTGAATGAAGACGGCGCAATTACGTGGGCGAACCTCATCGTCGCAACCGGTCATAACAATCTTGCTATCGGGCAGAGTGTTAAACAGGTCAGCGAGCACTTCATTGACGGAAATCATCTCAACGAGGGGATGTTGAACCGGGTTTCCGCCGTGGTGCGGGCGTACGATCCCTGCTTGAGTTGCTCGACGCATGCTTCCGGGCTGCTGGCCATGCGGATTCAATTGATGGATGCAGAGGGCACGGTGCTCGACGAGCTAGCTACCGATTGAGCGGAGTAGCTTAGTGCGTTGAAGTTGCCTACGCAGCGCCTAACGACGCCTCGTGTTTTGCTAAACGTTATGGCTCGGCTAAAGCCGAGCCCTTTCAAAGCGGCGGATTTATTCGCGAAGTTCTTGAATACTGCCTAGGCTTGAGTGATTGTTTGCAACTCCCGTTCGGAATTCGTTTCGGCGACTAACAGAGCGTTCAACTTCTCCATCACCTGAAAAGCGTCGGCTACATAGAGGACATCGGCTTTGCCGCGGGCCCATCCGCAGTTCGGGTCGAGGTTGATGGCGCGGCGTTCGTTGATGAATCGCCAGCCCACCACGTGCGGTTCCTCTCCGTGGCAACAGGTGGAAAGTCCTTTGGGATGGCGCGGCGTCGAACCAGTCTGACCGACTTGGTTGAGATGCGTCATGAAGCCCAGCACCGCCTGATTTTCGCCGCTCTGGTCGACCAGGGACTTGCTTCCTCCGAGGGACGCTCCGGAGTTCTCGAGGAACTCCAGGATGGCGGCTTCGGCTTCGGGAAGATGCGTTTTTCCGTCTGCCTGTTTCTTGCACCATCCGGCGCCGGCGACGAAAAGCAGCTTGGCATCGGGGCGGATGGTCTGAGCATTGCTGTTGGGGACCCGCACACCAGAGACGACGGTACGATGGACATCTGCCAGCAGCGGAACATCGATCATTTTGACGTCCGCTGTCCCCGGCACTCCGGTCCACGGTTGATGGCATCCGGAATCCATGACCAGAAACCACGGACGGGCTGGGCGTTGGATGATTCCCTCGAGGCGTTGGCGGTAGAACCAGCGTTTGGCCGAGAGTGCTCCATCGATCATCTCGATCGATGTGATGTGCGTATCGATCTGTCCCTTGCAACGTTGGGCCACACCTGGAATTACACGGAGAAACCGCGAGGTGGCGGGGGCGATTACGATTTCTGGCGACACCTCCCGGCAAATGGCTTCGACTGCTGCGGAGTCGCTGGAGTATCGAGAATTGGCCAACTGCGGATCGGAAACACCCAGGATCTGAATTCCAAGGCTAGCCAGAGTGTTCGCAGCGCCGCGAATGTCTTCTCCGACGACGCCTGCCGTGAGCGTGCCGCCGACCTGCTGTGTGATGTCGAGCGCTGCGCCCAGAGCCTCGTAGGCTGCCTTGGGAAGCGTCTTTCCCGATTCGTCCACGTGCGCGAGAAACAGAATCTTCTGTGTCATGTATTCCTCAAGTTTGTGAAATCTGAAATTTCACAGTCGTCTGTGAGCGCTACTCTTGCACTGATCCACTCCAGAAGCTCAGCAGCAATCTCGTCTGCAGAACGATCCTTCACAATGCGAGTTTGCCGCTGCTGCTTTGGAGGCGTCATGCTCAGATAGCGAACACCCTGAGAAAGCGCTCCAGGCTCTAGCCTTCTGCAACGCCGGCATGACGGTGCGCATGTTGGCCATGCCCACTTGCGGATTGTTTCGCGGCTCCGGCAGATTGCCGGTCGCCCATCCCAGCAGCACCGGAGGTCCCTGGCAGATGGAAACCAGGTGGCGGCCACCTTCGATGCGCTCCAGAATTTCGAACGAGCCGTCAGCCTGCACCGTAAGTTGATCGACTCCCTGAAATTGATCGATGATTCCCAGTTGCTCGCCGACCAATTGCATGGTCACGCCGGCTCCGCGCGATGCCGATTCCCAACCTCCGAAAAGGAGCAGGCGGGATGCGGTCGAGGGTGGGAATCGACTGGATCGCTGTCGCCAGGATTTCAGAAACCGCGTGCGCGTCGGCGAAACCGTTGGCGGGTGCGTCGATGGGGACCAATTCGAAACTCGCCTTTTGCGCCACGTTCATCATGACCTGCTGCAGCTTAGCCTTGGGCGCGGCACTTACCAGCCACACTTTGCTGCCCGGAGCATGAGCGGCCAGGTTCGCCGCCTCATAGAGGGCATGCGCGGCCCAGGGATCAAGCACCGCGGGCAACATCATTTCGTTCTTGAGTGCTGGACCGGTCGCGGACGTAATTGGCTCCAAAGTCTGCAGTGGATCCGGCACAATTCCGGCGCATACAACAATGTGATAAGGTTGCTCATAGAATTCCTCTCGGTTAAATCTGCCTGCGAGAATCACGATCAGTTCAGCGCGGAGTGCAAACCGCCTGCTCCGGCGCGGAATTCGACGTTTTCCCGACTCGGCGGCAATTCCACAGACACGCGCCGCAATAGACGCATTTCTCCCGATCGAACGCCGGGAACGCTGTTCTCGCCGCGCGTGATGGCTTGTCCAGAGCACATTTCGACGCAGAGTTTCGGCTCGCAGTCTTGGCAGAACTCGGGGCGGACAAAGATCACGTGATTGGCATAGCCCGGAGGCGCTTGCACGCTCCCACCCATCAGCAGCGCGTCCTGCTGCGAGATCAGCAACTTGCCGTCGAAGGGAATCTGGGGCCAGCCACAACGATCCATCACGAGATCGTGAAGCGACGGTTCCTTTGGCCAGTGCATTCTTCTTGCAATTGTCTTCAGCTCGGCCTCAGTGATTCGCGATCCAAGGAAGGATTTCAATGTCGCTTTGTCTGCTCGCTTACGGCGAGGCGCTACGGAAATCGTTCCCCTGCGTGAAGCCCGCGATGGCCATGCCGATCAGGCCGCTAACCACTCCCTAGCTGAAAGCCATTGCGCGAATCGGCGGCGATCTTCGCTTCCGAATCCACCCAACTTGCCCGGCGGCGGCGAACATAGGTCTGCTCGAGATTTTCTTTCGTAAATGGCTTCTTCTGCTTCAAGCAATTCGATGACGGCTTCGGCAAGTTGCACGCCCGTAGTCCAGGCCTCATCCACACCGGATCCGGCGAGTACATTCGTGCTGCCCGATCCCTCGCCGATGCGCGCGTAGCCGTTGCCCGCCAGGAATGGTTCGCCGTGGCGGCCGGATTCCTGCAGCGATTTCGCTCCCCAGGACTTCAGCGTTCCGCCCTGCAGATGATCGCCATAGATAAGGATGAAGCATGAAGTGCTGCAGATAGCGATAGGCCGTGCGCACCGGGCTGCGGAACCACGAAGGAATGAAGATGCCGACAGACGCCAGCCGATCGGGATGCACGTACAGAAATCCAAAAATCTTCCGGCTCCGGAAATCCGATGGTGTGCAGAACCGTCCCCGGCTTCCAGGCCCGAGTCTTCGCGCAGTTCGACGACCATCTTCATGCCGAGAGCCCACTCTTGCTGCTCGTGGCCGTTCCGGCAATCCGAAGTGAGCATCCATGGTGCGGCCGACGGCGCCCACCGGGCCATCCGCCACGACGGTGAGAGCAGCGTGAATGTCCATGCCCGGCATAAATCCATCGCTGGGAGCGCCATCGAGATTGACGCCCTGATCCGCCAGACGGATGCCGCTGAACTGCTTCTGTCTTCAATCAGCGGTTCGCTCACCGGCATCCCGGCCACAACTGGACGATTCCTGAGCTGGTGACCTGCTCGCTGACCCACTGATTGAATTGACCGAGCGAAAGAATCATGCCATCGTGCTTGCGCATGAACCTGGGAGTGAAGGGCAATTCCACTGCGTGATCGCGCAATCCGCAGAGAGCCGACCGCCGGCTCGAATCATGCGATCTGCCACGCGAAAGGCTAAGCGAACGCCGGCTGGCTCCGATCGGATCAAGCAAGTAGACGAGCTTCTCTTCGGTAACGGGAACGGCCATCGGAATCTGCGGAGAGGTCCACGCCGGGAAGCTGGCGCGAATTCCGCGGGCTCGCGTGACCGCGCCAGACACACCGAACCCCAAACCATCGGCGCGTTCGTAGCAGATCACCTGCAGCGGCAGGCCCGGCGATACTGCACTTTCCAAGCGCGGTGTGCCGTCTTCATTCAGAAGATGGCGCGAAGAGCGTGGTGAGAAATCCGCCCATCGCCGGGCCGAAGCCGACGCCCGCGATGTCGACCGTCATCTGCTGCCGTTCGACGACGTCGCGGCATATGGAACGGAAGCGCTCATGCGGGATAATCCAGCGCCTCGGGAATCATGAGCTTCGAGATCGCTTCGGCGGCGCGATCTTTGGCCAGTCGCGATCCGGTCAGGCATCCGTCAAGTTTCGAGTGCAGCGAAAGGAAATGCGCCTGCGCTCCATGGCATTTCACGCACGGGCCCGCCTTCTTGCGGGTGCGAGCCGTCGTTCCTGATCACATCGAAGGCGTAAGAGTTCATGCCGGGGATCACGCTCTTCGAGTTCGTCCAGTTCGTCCTGCTGCCAGCATCCGCGCTTTCCCTGCTCGATCCCACGCGGGATGGCGGTTGTAACCAAAGACCAGTTCCGCGCAGATGCGCGCCACTTCACCGCTGGCGCGCGCCGACTGCACGTGGCAAAGATCGGTCAGAGAAGTTGACCAGTCCCGGCAGACCCTCGGCGACGGAGGAATCGTCCGCTGCCCCTCGCTGCTGCAAGCGCAGTACGTCGAGGATCTGGCAGCGCGCGGCGACCAGCCAGCACAGTGCATCGGCCAGCGGGAAGGTCACTCCCTGACGCGCGCTCTGATACAACTTGCCGCCGTCTGCATCCTTACTGTGTTGCAGATGATCGAGCGTCCACAGCCACATGGTCATCGCCGTGGCCAGCGCGCACGCGCCGGTACCGGGATGTTCAGACGCGATTCTGCGCATCTCGCGTACCCAACTGCGGAACTGCGCCAGGAACACCGGGTTCGTCATGGTCACCGAAAGTTGGCGCCGCTGGACAGCCTCTGGCCCCTCATAGGTGGCTTCGAGCTGCGCGTCCATCCACTTATTGCCGAGGAAGCCGGGGCAGTCTTCGGTGATGCCGTAGCCTCCCATCAGGCTGACCGCTTCGCGCATCATCTGCGCGCCCCAGCCGGTGTTCCAGAGCTTGGCGGCAGGGCAGAGAACGTCGGCCAGCGAATCGCAGCGTCACGAAGCGCAGCAGCAGATCGGAGTTCAACGGTTCTCTGCGCGGATCACCGTCGCGGCAACGCAATGAGCGCGATCGCCTGATCTGCGGCCTCGCGCAGCAACTTTCATTTTGGCTCGGCCTCCGGTAATGCCGCGGTCCGCGTACAGCTTGGTCCATTTCCTTTTCCAGCGGATCGAGTTCGTCGAAAGCGCGAGCGGCCGCGAAGGCCAAGGAGGCGCTGGCCTCTCCGGTGGCCCACACGTCGACCAGGCGGTGAAGGGAATCTTCGCGCGCCTGCAGTCCGAGTTCATACCGCACCGATCCCGGCGTCGCCGTCTCGGCGCCGCGGAATCGTCCCCGCTGGTAGCGGATGATCGGCTCGACCGCCGGAGAGCAACTTCGCCGAGGTCATCACGCCCACGGTCACGCGCGTGCGGCGGAAGACGGCTTCGATGACTTCGCTGTGGTTGTAGCGCGGGACGATCACGCCATCTTTGATGTCGTAGCCGCCGACGATCCGGCTGGCCGGAATGCGCAGATTGAAGATCGGATCGCCGGTCGAGGAAAGCTGGTGCACCATCTTGCGCGTCGGTGTTCCGCGATCGAAGATGCCCGGATCACCTTCCTCCAGAATCACCGATGCAACTGCCCTTGATGCGCTCGTCACCGGAATCGACCGCGGCGGTGACGAAATTCGCAAAGCCGATGTTGGTGATGAAGCGTCCGCGTTTCTCCACTTGCAGGATCGGTTCTTCGTCCGGGCTTCCACTCGACGATCCGAATCTTTGCCGTTGAGCATGCCCGTATCGACGCCGACGTACGGGATGGGCTCGGTCAAGCAGAACGCACCTCGCAAGCGGCTTGCGGTCCTCGCCGGGCTGGGCTGGCGCGGCCAGCTTCATATAGTGTTGCTGCTGTTCGGGTGTGCCGCGTTCGTGAATCGGAGCCAGGGCCAGGCAGCCGGCCAAACTCGCAGTGGCTGCGCCTCCGTCCACCCAGGCCAGTTCAAAGGCGACCAATGCCAGCGCCAGGTTCTTGGGACCGGCGAACAGTCCGCCTTGTTCGGGCTCCATGAAGACTGCGGTGATGCCAGCGCTATCGAATGCCTCGAGCAAGGCGGCTTTGCCCTCGGTCCACTCGTGCGAATTTCGGCCTCCGCTGGCCACCAGTCGTGCCACCGGTCCGCGTGCCACCGCCCGGGTGGACTGCACCAGCATCTGCAAATCGTAGCGATCGGCGAATCCCCACTGCACCTGACGAGCCGCGTCGGAAGGCAGTGTCCGCAACGTCTCCGGTTGGACTGGGCTCGCAGTCGCCATGAGATCTCCTTGGGTCGTAGAAGGTTCGCCAGCGATTCTGACTTTGGAGAATGAGCCGGTCTGTGACGGGAATCACAAGCGGGTATGATTTTGGCCTGTGATTGGCCAGAGGACGCATGGCGTTGTGAGGTGTCCGCTTAGTCAAATGAGAATGTTCGAGTGAGGTTGTTTCCTCGACTGACCAGTGAGATGAACAGACCTTCAACGGCAGGCATTGTTCGGGGATCGTCGCCGGCTGTCGCACTACGCGTCTTCGAGTATGTCTTAAGAGAAGCGTTACTAATCAAAAGAAATCACATGGGTTAACGTCATTAAGCGTGGGCTAGATTTCGGCGACTCCAGCAAGAGTGTTCGGATAACATTTATGTTCAGTGCGAGGAACGCCAAAACAGGAGTGTGCGGGTATACTCATTGCGTCATGGGCGATTCAGTGGAACAGGACGTCGCTCCTGCGACTGCGGCACGGCTGGAAGCCATCAGTGGGCCTCTCAAGGGAAAACTATTTCTTCTGACCGGGGATGAGATTTCGATTGGCCGCGATCCGTCGAATGAAATCTCACTTCTTGATTCGCTCGTGTCGCGCCGGCATTGTGTTATCCGCAAGGAATCCGATGGCTTCCGCCTGCAGGACTTAGAGAGCCGCAACAATACCTTTGTGAGCGGCGTGCCGGTCATGGATCGAGTACTGCTCCCAGGCGACCAGATTCGGGTGGGAAATTCAGTTCTGCTGTTTCAGGGAGCAGACTCAGCCTCGGGTCCACGAAGCACTTCCTTGAGCCTTGACGCCACTCCAGCGCCTGGCGCAGCTACCGTCATCCTGCGGAAAGAGGACATCCTATACCTGCGCCCACCCAGTCCCGAGAACATTCCAGCTACCACTAAAACGGTTCGCGACCTCAAAGCGCTACTCGACTTCAGCCGCGCCTTGAATTCTGTTAGGGGGATGGAGGCGCTGCAGGAGAAAGCGATCGAGGCCATTCTCGCGATTGCTCCGGCAGATCAAGCCGCGATTCTGTTGAGGGAGGACGGACCTTCGGGATTCTCATCGGTGGTAGGAAGAGACCGGCGCCTGGGAGCGAGTAAGTCCATTCGTGCCAGCCAGACTATTCTGAACCGTGTTGAGGAAGACCGTCTCGCGGTACTCTCCAGCGACGTCCAGAGCGACGAGACCTATCGAGAGTCGGAGAGCTTGATTGAGCGTCGCGTGCACTCGGTCCTGGCTGTACCTCTTGAAGTCCAGGACAGGTTTTTGGGTGTGATGTACCTGGAAGCCAATTCTCCCGGCGTGAAGTTTGACTCCGACCTTTTGCAGTTGATTAGCACCTTCGGCAATATCACTGCGCTGGCGATTGAGAACGTCCGGCACCTGGAAAACCTAGGAGGCGAAAACCGCCGGCTCCATGAGGAACTCAACATTCGTCACAGCATGGTGGGAGAGAGCAAGGCCATGCACGACGTCTATGCATTTGTCTCCCGGGTCGCAGGACGGGACTCGACGGTGCTGATTTCGGGTGAGAGCGGAACTGGAAAAGAACTCGTCGCGCGGGCCGTCCACGTGAATAGCACCCGGGCGGAGAAGCCTTTTGTCGCGATTAACTGTGCGGCTATTACGGAAACTCTGTTGGAGAGCGAACTGTTTGGACACGAACGGGGAGCGTTTACCGGTGCGGTTGCGCAGAAGAAGGGAAAGCTTGAGGTGGCCGAAGGCGGCACAGTTTTTCTGGATGAAATCGGTGAACTTGCTCTGCCCATGCAAGCAAAGCTTCTGCGTGTGCTGCAGGAGAGGGAATTCGAACGGGTCGGCGGCACGCGTTCTATCAAGCTTGATGTCCGGCTGATCGCTGCCACCAATCGCGACCTCAAAGAGGCGTCTCGCAGCGGAGAGTTTCGCCCTGACCTGTACTATCGTCTGAATGTGGTATCGCTCCACATGCCGTCCCTGCGGGAGCGTCGCGAAGATATCCCGATGCTGGCCGCCTTTTTCGCGACACAGTGCGGGGAGAAAGTGAAGCGGAGAGTAGCGGGCATCTCGCCGCAAGCTCGCGCCTGCCTCATGCGCTACGACTGGCCGGGCAATGTGCGAGAGTTGGAAAATGCGATCGAGCGCGCTGTGGTTCTGGGGTCGACTGAATTAATCCTCGCGGAAGATTTACCTGATTCTGTCTTGGAAGAGACGGCTGCTGCCGGAGAGCCCGTCAGTGCGCTGCACGACGGTCTTCGGGATGCCAAGAAGGCCCTCATCGAACGAGCCATTGAGCAAGCCCACGGGAACTACACTGAAGCTGCGAAACTTCTCGGCGTGCATGCCAATCACTTGTTCCGCCTGATTAGGACACTGAATTTGAAACCTAAGCGTCAGAGGCAGGCGTAGCGTCACAGTAGGTCTGTTGCGGAGACGTTCTACTTCAGACCTCTTACCAAGAACAGATTGGCAAGATCGCGCTGGAAGGTGGTAGCGCAGGCTTTTCCATCTGCGGAAAGGGACAGAGGTCCAAAGAACTGGGCTCCCGGTTCCGGAACCTTCACCACCAGCCACGGTTCACGGCGGCGGGTCGCTACTTCGAACTGGCTGATCTTGACACTAGCGGGCTCGCGCTGCTGCAGAAAAAGGTATCGCCCGTCACCACTCCAGCGCACGACACTCTCTCCGCTCTGCAAGTCTGCAATTGTGGTGGGCTCCCCTCCGCCTACGGGCGAGAGCAGCAGTTTGTGAGGGTCCACCGTGATGAAATACTTGCCATCGGGCGAAACGCGCATGCCTCGTTTACCTTCGGGGGTGAGAGGCGTGGCTTGATTAGTTTCCAGGTCGTACATCCAGGTGCGTGTGGCATGTCCGGTTTCGTTGCCGGTGAACAGAATCCGTTTATTATCGGAAAACCATTCCACACCATCGAAATGAATGCCGTCGATCTTGGCGAATCGCGATTCTCCCGGCCCCGTAGGAAGAAACATTAACGTAGAGCGATCCGCATCATGATGGATGCACGCCACCCACTTCCCATCGGGCGACAGGGAAGGCCGGTTCCCATAACCCAACTGGATGGCAGCCGAACCGTCTGTCTTTCTCAGGTAGATAGCGGAGTTGCGTCCTTGTCCGTTGGAAAGCTCGACGAAGATCACAGACTTTCCGTCATTCGAAAGTTCATACATCAAGGACGCATCCAGCCAAGCCAAGTCTTTCTGCGCGGTCCCGTTCGGCGGTAGATAAAGAATCCCTAAGCGCGAATTCACCGTACTCAACAAGACCCGGCCATCGCGGGCTACGTCCTGCATCACGATCATTCCGCCCGTCTGAGAGATGAGCCGTTGCGCACCGGAAAGAGTGACAGCATACAGCGCGGGATCCCCGCCGGGCTGTCCACCCGAGAACCATATCTCGTGATTGTCTGGAGACCAATTCAACGCTCCGATGGCGCGCCAGCCTCTAGAGAGAACCTGGCGAGGATGATTCGCGCCGATGATGCAGAGAGCGTAGTCGCCCACTTCCATGTCGAAATCGAAAAACGCAACCAGCTTTCCATCTGTCGAAACTCGCGGCATCATGGGCGGCCGCTTCTCGGTTTCGTACAACACGGTGCCGATGGGATACTCCAGGCGAAACTTTCCGCCGAGAGCACGCACTACGGCCAGCGACTCTCCATCCGGTCCCCAGTCCGCTCCGTTCACTCCCTCCAGCACTTCTCGCGGAGCGCCGCCACCGAACGGAACGCGGGCAAGAGTGCCCACATCATCGCCGCCCAATAGAATTGCCATTTCTCCGCCAGGAGAGATCGCGAGCACGCGTGCGCTGGGCAGGGCCAACGGCTGCGATTCGCGGTTACCGGGCTGTGCGGAGAATAGAGTGGATGGACCGCCGTCCCACTCGGCGCTGTAGACCACGGTTTCTCCCGGAGCAAACTTCGCGGAAGTAACGTCCCCCCGACGAAACGTCAAGCGGTGAAACGAGGGTGGCTCGGTGGGGCGCGAGAACCACCGCTCGTATGAAATTCGCAAACCTAGCCCCAGCAGAATGCCAGCCAGCATACCCGCCGCTACCCAAAGATTCGTATGCCGCGCCCTGGGCCGAACTGGAGACGGAGTGGGAAGGGCCATGTTGCTGGACTCCATCTCGTCGCGCAGTTCGTCCAGTGCCACCTTCACATCCGCCATAGTCTGCCAGCGGCGTTCAGGATCTTTTTTGAGGCAGCGCGCAATAATTCGATCGAGTTCCGGAGGTACGGCCGGGCCGATCTGTGACGCAGGCTGGGGATCTTTGTAAAGAACTGCCGAGAGTGACGAAAGCTTGGACCCCCCGCTGAAAGCGCGTTGGCCGGTTGCCATCTCATAGAGGACGGATCCAAACGAGAAAACATCGGAACGGCTATCCACGTTCTTCCCGTCCGCCTGTTCAGGGGACATGTAGGCGACTGTCCCCAGTATGGTGCCCTCTTCTGTAAGGGGAGAGCCTTCGCCATGCATGGTTTCGGCGTAGGCATCTGCTTCCCCTGATTCACTCAGCTTCGCCAACCCGAAATCCAGGATTTTGACCTGGCCTTGTGGCGTCACAATCACGTTCGCGGGCTTAAGATCACGGTGTACGATTCCCGCGGCGTGAGCGGCGGCGAGCGCATCTGCAATCTGTACCGCGTACTTCAACACGTCCCGAATCCGCAGGCCCTTCCTACCGATCAGTTGATCGAGCGTGTCTCCTGCCACGTATTCCATGGCGATGTACTGGAGAGGCTTTCCGTCGACCTCCTGCGTATCGATGTCGTAGATCGTTATGATGTTCGGATGGTTCAGAGACGATGCCGCCTTGGCCTCTTGAACGAAGCGCCGCTCGCGCTCGCCGTTGAGTGCACCGGCAGACAAAACCTTGATGGCGACGGTTCGCCCGAGGCGAGAATCGACCGCCTTGTAGACCACACCCATGCCCCCAGCCCCGAGCTTGGACTCGATGCGGTACGAGCGGAGTGATTTACCGATCATGTGTTCGGCCCTGGTTCTTATAACCTGCGACTAAAGGTACGAAAAAATCGGCGTTCGCAACATCGCAGCCTTCGCCAACCAACGGTGAAGGCGTGTAGGGAACAGGTCAAGAGTTGCGAATACTCTCTGAAGACTGCGTGCCTGCAATTTTAACTCATCAAGGAATGACTTTCGCACTTGATTCTTTCAGGGTTCCTGGTCCGGAGGTTGTTCTGTTGCCGACCCTCGCATCACAGGGTGTTCAGATCATGTTCAATCTCTTCCAGGGTTTTGCCCTTGGTTTCGGAGACGCAGGCCAGCACAAAGAAGAAGCCCAGAAAGCAGATGACAGCGTAAAGCCAAAACGTTCCGGCGGACCCCATCCAGCGGTTCAGAATTGGAAATGTGAAGGTCAACACGAAGGAGGCGATCCACAACGAAGAAACGGAAATCGAGACGGCAAGTCCGCGAACGCGATTGGGAAAGATTTCTGAGATCAGCACCCAAGTGACCGGTGCGAGAGAAAGGGCGTAGCAAGCGATGGTGCACAAAGTAATAAGCAAAATCGGCAGGCCCTGAATGCCCGCTTTATAGGTAAATCCCAGCAGGGTATGCGACAGAGCGATTCCAGCGCAGCCCAGCAACATCAGAATGCGGCGGCCAAAGCGGTCGATCAAGGCGAGCGCGATCACCGTGAATATCAGATTGATGGTTCCGGTAACCACAATGTTGAATAAGGTGCTGCTGACGCCGTAACCGGCGCCGCGATAAATCTCCTCGGCATAATTGAAGATAATGTTGATTCCACTCCACTGCTGGAGAATGGCCAGAACGACTCCGATCGTCAGAACTTTCAAGAGTTTACGAGAAAGTAGTTCGTGCCAGACGACCCCCGCTTGCTGCTCGTTTCGCAATGCCATCTGAATCTCGCTGAGAGCTTGTCTGCCGTGTTGTTCTCCCCCGATGCGAGTGAGGATCCGGCGGGCTTGTTCCTCAAATCCTCCTCGTGCCAGCCAGCGCGGGCTCTCGGGAATCAGCAGCGCGCCGACAAAGAAGATGACGGCTGGTAAGGCGACGGCGGTGAACATCCAACGCCAGCCATATTGACCGTTCCAGGATGAGCGGATCATTGCACTGGTAGCGCCGTCAGCTACTTTGTCCGCGATCAGCCAATTGAAGATTTGCGCTGCCAGAATACCTACTACGATCGTGAATTGGTTCAGGGTTACCAGTCGTCCCCGCCACGGAGCTGGACTGATCTCGGCGATGTACGTCGGAGAAACATTGGAGGCGATCCCGATGGCCACGCCGCCCGCGATGCGCCAGGTGATGAAGGCGGTAAAGCTGTAAGCCCAGCCAGTAAGAATCGACGATGCGGCAAACAGGATCGCCGACAACAGCAACAATTTCTTGCGGCCGAACCGATCGCTAATCCCCCCGGAAATGAGTGATCCAATCAGGCAGCCAATCAAAGCGCAACTGTTGGCCCAGCCGACAAGCTCCGGTGACTTGAGTTGAAAATAGGCTTCATAAAACGGTTTGGCACCGCCAATAACAACCCAGTCATAGCCGAAGAGTAAGCCGCCCAAGGCAGCGATGCTGGCGGTCGTCCAGACATAGCGGGTGTCGAAATGTGCCAGGGAATTCTTTTCAACGCTCGTGACGGTTTCGATGAGTCGCTCCTTTCAGACGGCGGGGACAGCTCCATTTTCGCGGGCTTATGCCTGAAAAAACTTGGCGGCCACCGTCTCTCTCTTACCCGTCATCCTAGGCGACTATCCGGGAAAGAACAGCATTGCTGGCAGACCCGATATAAATTCGCCCAGATGGTCTCCGGCAGGACCACTATGCGCAAGTTGATTCGCGGTGACGGCTTCCAACACCGCACTAGCTTTTCTGTGGAAATCCGGTCGATAAAGCGCCAGAGGGTACGCGCCCTGGGGCTCTCTTGATCTATCTGTTTTCGAGGAATATCGTTTTTTTTAACCGGGGAAGGAGGGCACGAAGGAGCCACAACCGGCTCGAACCGGGCTTTCACGGGGCCGATTTGGCTGGCAGGAGCCTCTTGCAACTCGAACCGTTTCATCAAATTCCTTCGCCCACCGGATCAGTCTTTTTCATTTCGCCTTATATCCCTTCGTTTTAACCTTGACAGGTGGTTTCCCAAGAGCTATTGTCGCGAAGATTTTACCTTTTGTTGACCATTCGTAGACCCGCGGAAGCGGTGGGGCCTGCAACACTCGCATAGTTAGAAGTTCTCCCCCCGAAATCAAATCTCCCCCTAAAGTGTGCGCAGCACGCGAGGACTTAGGTTTTTCTATGAGCAACCGTCTGTCTGCCTACCGACCTTATGCCTTCATCACTTTTCTTCTCCTTTGTGTATGCGTGTCTGTCGCCGCGGGTCAGGCCAGCGTGCAGGGCCAGTGGAGGACGCTGTCCAACACGCTGCCTATCAATCCTATCCATGCCGTCCTTTTGAGTAATGGCAAGATTTTGTTGGTAGCTGGCTCGGGAAACTGTCCACCTTCGCAGTCAGGCTGCCCTTCCGGTCCCCCCTATGGTCCAGCAAACGCCTCCGGAGCCCTTTTGTTCGACCCGGTGAGCGGGCAAGTGACCAACCAGTTCACTCTCTCCTGGGACATGTTCTGCAATGGAATGGTACTCCTGCCAGACGGGCGCGCACTGATCGACAGCGGAACCATCCAGTACGATCCCTTCTATGGACAACCGCTGGTCGCGATTTTCGATCCTTCCACAAACACCTTTAGCAATACCAACAGCATGGCGCACGGACGCTGGTATCCCACGTTAGTCACCCTGGGAGACGGCCGGGTCATGACATTTTCCGGAGTAAATGAGACCGGAAGCACCAACACCGCCGTCGAGTTCTACACGGTTGGCTCCGGCTGGAGCACGCAGTACTTCGCCTCTTGGACTCCGGATCTCTACCCGCGACTTCATCTGTTACCGAATGGAAAAGTTTTCTACTCCGGTGCGCAGACTACGTCGAAGCTGTTCGATCCATCAAACACAACCTGGACAACGAACGTCGCGACCACGAACTACAGCGGGTCACGCGGGTACGGCACATCGGTGCTACTGCCGCTAACGCCAGCAAATAATTACGATCCCAAAATCGTCATCATGGGTGGCGGGAATCCCGCTACGAAAACTACCGAGATCATCGATATGGGTGCGGCGTCGCCGAAATGGGTGACAGGGCTGAACATGTCGCAAGCGCGCATCGAGATGAATGCGGTCATTCTGCCCAACGGTAAAATCCTGGCGCTTGGCGGTTCGTTGAATGACGAGGACGTCGGCAGCCTGAGTTTGAATGCGGATCTGTTCGATCTTAGCAATGTCAATTTGACCTCCACGCCTCCAAACCTGGGAACCCTCACCTCCGCCGGTGCGAATGCGACAGAGCGGTTGTACCACTCAGTGGCTTTGCTGTTGCCGGATGCGACTGTATTTCTGGCAGGGGGCAATCCGTCGCGCGGTACGTACAACAAAACGGTCGAGATATATCAACCGGCTTATCTGTTTAATTCGGACGGCACATTAGCCACACGGCCGTCCATCACCAGCGTGCCGAGCTCCATTTCTTATGGCAATCCATTCAACCTGACGACCCCAGATGCCGCGAACATTGCTTCGGTGGTCTTGGTGCGCAATGGAGCCGCCACGCACGCGTTTGGCATGGACCAACGTGAGGTGGGACTGTCGTTCACAGCGAGCAGTGGATCGCTCACGATCACTGGTCCTCCGAATGGCAACATTGCGCCGCCCGGTTACTACATGCTGTTCCTGCTAAACAGCTCTGGTGTGCCTTCTGTGGCCAGCTTTGTTCAAGTGGGATCTCAAGTAGCGGCACCGGGAGCGCCGACGAACCTGGCGGCGACGGGCGGGAATGCGCAGGTGGGGCTGACGTGGAGCGGGTCGACGGGAGCGACGAGCTACAACGTGAAGCGAGGGACGATGAGCGGCGGACCGTACACGACGGTAGGGAGTCCGACGGGGACCAGCTTCACGGATAGTGGGCTGACGAACGGGACGACGTACTACTACGTGGTGACGGCGGTGAACGGGGGAGGAGAGAGCGGGAACTCGAATCAGGCGAGTGCGACGCCGCAGGCCACTGCACCGGGAGCGCCGACGAACCTGGCGGCGACGGGCGGGAATGCGCAGGTGGGGCTGACGTGGAGCGGGTCGACGGGAGCGACGAGCTACAACGTGAAGCGGGGAACGATGAGCGGCGGACCGTACACGACGGTGGGGAGTCCGACGAGGACCAGCTTCACCGATAGTGGGTTGACGAACGGGACGACGTACTACTACGTGGTGACGGCGGTGAACGGAGGAGGAGAGAGCGGGAACTCGAATCAGGCCAGTGCGACACCGGCGGCGAGCGTTACGGCGATTAACTACGGGAGTGGATTCACCGCGGCGGGGATGCAGCTGAACGGGAGCACGACGCTGAGCGGGACGCGGCTGCGGTTAACGGATGGGCGATCGGTGATCGCGGAGGCGAGCAGCGCGTATGCGACAACGCCGGTGAATGTGCAGAGTTTCACGACGAACTTCAGTGTGCAGATGACGAGTGCGGCGGCGGATGGGATGACGTTTGTGATCCAGAACAACGGGATGACGGCGCTGGGACCGGCAGGTGGGGGCTTAGGGTATGGGCCGGAAGCGCCGGGGACGGTGAATGCGGGAATGAGCCAGAGTGTGGCGGTGAAGTTTGATTTCTACAGCAATGTGGGGGAGGGAGCGGACTCGACGGGGATGTATACGGGGGGGGCATCGCCGACGACGCCGGCGGTGGACATGACGAGTTCTGGGGTGAACCTGAAGAGCGGGGACGTACTGAACGTGCAGCTGAGTTATGACGGGACGACGCTGCGGCTGACGATCACGGATGCGACGACTTTGGCGAGCTTCACGACGAGTTGGGCGGTGAATATACCGGGGGCGGTGGGAGGGAACACGGCATTCGTTGGGTTCACGGCGGGATCGGGAGCATACACGTCGATTCAGGACGTACTGAACTGGACGTACAGTACGGGAGCGGGCGGGGGAACTCCGGGAGCGCCAACGAATCTGACGGCGACGGCGGGGGATACGCAGGCAGGGTTGACGTGGAGTGGGTCGACGGGAGCGACGAGCTACAACGTAAAGCGAGGGACGGTGAGCGGCGGACCGTACACGACGGTGGGGAGTCCGACGGGGACCAGCTCACGGACACAGGGCTGACGAACGGGACGGCGTACTACTACGTGGTGACGGCGGTGAACGGAGGAGGAGAGAGCGGGAACTCGAACCAGGTGAGCGCGACCCCGCAGGTCACAGCTCCGGGAGCGCCGACGAACCTGGCGGCGACGGGCGGGAATGCGCAGGTGGGGCTGACGTGGAGTGGGTCGACGGGAGCGACGAGCTACAACGTAAAGCGAGGGACGGTGAGCGGCGGGCCGTACACGACGGTGGGGAGTCCGACGGGGACCAGCTTCACGGACACAGGGCTGACGAACGGGACGACGTACTACTACGTGGTGACGGCGGTGAACGGGGGAGGAGAGAGCGGGAACTCGAACCAGGTGAGCGCGACACCGCAGGCGACAGCTCCGGGAGCGCCGACGAACCTGGCGGCGACGGGCGGGAATGCGCAGGTGGGGCTGACGTGGAGCGGGTCGACGGGAGCGACGAGCTACAACGTGAAGCGAGGGACGGTGAGCGGCGGACCGTACACGACGGTGGGGAGTCCGACGGGGACCAGCTTCACGGATACAGGGCTGACGAACGGGACGACGTACTACTACGTGGTGACGGCGGTGAACGGGGGAGGAGAGAGCGGGAACTCGAACCAGGCGAGTGCGACGCCGCAGGCCACTGCACCGGGAGCGCCGACGAACCTGGCGGCGACGGGCGGGAATGCGCAGGTGGGGCTGACGTGGAGTGGGTCGACGGGAGCGACGAGCTACAACGTGAAGCGAGGGACGGTGAGCGGCGGACCGTACACGACGGTGGGGAGTCCGACGGGGACCAGCTTCACGGATACAGGGCTGACGAACGGGACGACGTACTACTACGTGGTGACGGCGGTGAACGGGGGCGGAGAGAGCGGGAACTCGAATCAGGCCAGTGCGACACCGGCGGCGAGCGTTACGGCGATTAATTACGGGAGTGGATTCAGCGCGGCGGGGATGCAGCTGAACGGGAGCACGACGCTGAGCGGGACGCGGCTGCGGTTAACGGATGGGCGATCGGTGATCGCGGAGGCGAGCAGCGCGTATGCGACAACGCCGGTGAATGTGCAGAGTTTCACGACAAACTTCAGTGTGCAGATGACGAGTGCGGCGGCGGATGGGATGACGTTTGTGATCCAGAACAACGGATTGACGGCGCTGGGACCGGCGGGTGGGGGATTAGGCTACGGGCCGGAAGCGCCGGGGACAACGAATGCAGGGATGAGCCAGAGTGTGGCGGTGAAGTTTGATTTCTACAGCAATGTGGGGGAGGGGGCGGATTCGACGGGGCTGTATACGGGGGGAGCATCGCCGACGACGCCGGCGGTAGACATGACGAGTTCTGGGGTGAACCTGAAGAGCGGGGATGTGCTGAACGTGCAGCTGAGTTATGACGGGACGACGCTGCGGCTGACGATCACGGATGCGACGACTTTGGCGAGCTTCACGACGAGTTGGGCGGTGAATATACCGGGGGCGGTGGGAGGGAACACGGCATTCGTTGGGTTCACGGCGGGATCGGGAGCATACACGTCGATTCAGGACGTACTGAACTGGACGTACAGTACGGGAGCGGGCGGGGGAACTCCGGGAGCGCCAACGAATCTGACGGCGACGGCGGGGGATACGCAGGCAGGGTTGACGTGGAGTGGGTCGACGGGAGCGACGAGCTACAACGTAAAGCGAGGGACGGTGAGCGGCGGGCCGTACACGACGGTGGGGAGTCCGACGGGGACCAGCTTCACGGACACAGGGCTGACGAACGGGACGGCGTACTACTACGTAGTGACGGCGGTGAACGGAGGAGGAGAGAGCGGGAACTCGAACCAGGCGAGTGCGACGCCGCAGGTCACAGCTCCGGGAGCGCCGACGAATCTGGCGGCGACGGGCGGGAATGCGCAAGTGGGGCTGACGTGGAGTGGGTCGACGGGAGCGACGAGCTACAACGTAAAGCGAGGGACGGTGAGCGGCGGGCCGTACACGACGGTGGGGAGTCCGACGGGGACCAGCTTCACGGACACAGGGCTGACGAACGGGACGACGTACTACTACGTGGTGACGGCGGTGAACGGGGGAGGAGAGAGCGGGAACTCGAACCAGGCCAGCGCGACACCGCAGGCCACAGCTCCGGGAGCGCCGACGAACCTGGCGGCGACGGGCGGGAATGCGCAGGTGGGGCTGACGTGGAGCGGGTCGACGGGAGCGACGAGCTACAACGTGAAGCGAGGGACGGTGAGCGGCGGACCGTACACGACGGTGGGGAGTCCGACGGGGACCAGCTTCACGGATACAGGGCTGACGAACGGGACGACGTACTACTACGTGGTGACGGCGGTGAACGGGGGAGGAGAGAGCGGGAACTCGAACCAGGCGAGTGCGACGCCGCAGGCCACTGCACCGGGAGCGCCGACGAACCTGGCGGCGACGGGCGGGAATGCGCAGGTGGGGCTGACGTGGAGTGGGTCGACGGGAGCGACGAGCTACAACGTGAAGCGAGGGACGGTGAGCGGCGGACCGTACACGACGGTGGGGAGTCCGACGGGGACCAGCTTCACGGATACAGGGCTGACGAACGGGACGACGTACTACTACGTGGTGACGGCGGTGAACGGGGGAGGAGAGAGCGGGAACTCGAATCAGGCGAGTGCGACGCCGCAGGCCACTGCACCGGGAGCGCCGACGAACCTGGCGGCGACGGGCGGGAATGCGCAGGTGGGGCTGACGTGGAGCGGGTCGACGGGAGCGACGAGCTACAACGTGAAGCGGGGAACGGTGAGCGGCGGACCGTACACGACGGTGGGGAGTCCGACGGGGACCAGCTTCACGGATAGTGGGTTGACGAACGGGACGACGTACTACTACGTGGTGACGGCGGTGAACGGAGGAGGAGAGAGCGGGAACTCGAATCAAGCGAGTGCGACACCGAAAGCACCAGACTTCTCGATCGCAGCCACACCATCCTCTACCACGGTGGCTCCAGGACTGGCTACGAGCTATTCCGCAACCATTACAGCCTTGAACGGATTCACCGGAGCCGTAGCTTTCAACGTTAGTGGACTGCCCACGGGAACGGCTGCAAGCTTCACTCCAAGTTCGGTGTCAGGTTCAGGGTCGTCCACTATGGCTGTGACCACATCGAGCTCGACACCGGTCGGAACGTATCCTTTGACAATTACGGGGACGAGCGGCGCTCTGGTTCACACCACACAAGTAACGCTGGTCGTAGCGGACTTTACCATCTCAGTTTCTCCGAGCACTCGTACAGTGAATCGCGGTTCACAAGCGACGTACACGGTGACTATCACACCTGCCGGATCATTCGGGGCCACAGTGAGCTTTAGCGTCACCGGAGTTCCGTCGCGTGTCAATGCGTCCTTCAGTCCCGCATCTGTCGCGGGCTCAGGGACTTCGACACTGTCGATCTCAACAAACAGAAAAGCGGGTACGGGAACATTTCCGCTCACAATAACCGGTAGCGGTGGTGGCACGAAGCACTCTCAAAACGTGAGTTTAGTAATTCAGTGATTTTAGAAGTTCATGGTGAGGGAGAATCAAATGACCAGCAAGACCATCTCGTTCGGCGTTCTGTGCTTTTCGCTCTTGTTGAGCATGATGCGAACGACTCCTCTTTATGCCGCTGGTCCGGCCGACGGCCAGATGCAGCAAACCAAGTCTGCGACTGGATTCGCGCAGCGGCCTGCCGCCGACGTGAAAGGAACGTGGTCGGGGACATTATTTTCGAAGCATAACAATGTCGCACCGTTTACGATCACGGTGGTTATCAATCCAGATTCGCGCGGCCACCTTGTCGGCAGCTCAAGTTTCGACTCGGATTGCCTGAAAGGCGCGCAACTCGAGGTAACTGTTACTGGCACAAACGTGGTTCTCGCGGGCAGCGACGAAGAAGGGGACAACATTACGGTTCGGGGCACGGTCGACGGTACAGGAACACAGCTGAAGTCCACCTACATTCTGAATGGCAGCACGACCGGCCGATGCGAAACTGACGATGGAGCAGGGACCCTGGCGAAGCGATAGAGGCGGAGCTGTGCGCGGAATCGTTTTAGATCGGTACTGGTTGAATATCCACTTATGACTACTTCGCGCAGGGGCTTTCTACACTCGCTCGCTGGCGGTGTTGTGGTCGGTGCAGCCACGCAGTTGCCACTAACAGCGCTTTCAAGAGCCGCCATTTTCGAGCCGGCCCGGTTGAACCAGAATGATGGCCTCATTCTTCTGAACAGCAACGAGAATGCCTATGGTCCGTCGGCGAAAGTAGCCGAAGCGATCAAAGCGGCCGCTGGAAGCGCGAACCGCTACCCGCGAATGGAGTATCAGTCGCTAACGGAACGAATTGCTCGCCTGCACAACGTGAAACCGGAGCAGGTGCTTCTGGGCTGCGGATCGACCGACATTCTGCGCATGGCCGCTTTCGCCTTTCTTAGCGTTGGCAAACAACTGATCCGTGCGTCACCCACGTTTGAAGCCATCGAGCACTACGCGCGCTCGGCAGGCGCCGAGATTATAGCGGTGAGCCTGACCCCGGCATTTACCCATAATCTCGAGGGCATGCTAGCGCGAGCTACTCCTTCGACGACCCTCGTATACATTTGCAACCCAAACAATCCCACCGCATCCCTGACTCCCCGGAGAGACCTGGAAGATTTTATTGGAAGGCTTCCGGCATCGACATTTGTCGTGATCGATGAGGCATATTGCCATTACGCGGGTCAGTCAGGAATGAATGCGTCCTTCATTGATCGCCCACTCGACGATGAAAGAGTCATCGTGACTCGTACTTTCTCTAAGGTTTATGGTCTGGCCGGGTTGAGATTGGGCTATGCAGTGGCGTCCCCGAAGGTAGTGCAGCAGATGCGGAAGTTCGCTACGGAAGACTGCATTAATGCCATCGTTACGCAGGCGGCTGCCGCCGCCCTGGACGACACGAACGGACTGAATGAATCGATTCAGCGCAACAAGGATGATCGCCAGGAATTCTTTAACCAAGCCATGATTCGTGCGCTGAAACCCATCGATTCACATGCCAACTTTGTGATGATGAATACCTTTCACGCGGCGGACGAGGTGATCTCGTATTTCCGCAAGAACAATATCCTAATCGGCCGTCCCTTCCCGCCCATGGATACCTATATCCGGATTTCTCTGGGACTGCCGGATGAGATGCGCGCATTTTGGCGGGCATGGGATGCCCTGCCGTATAAGCACGTGATGTCGCACTGAATCTGGCCAGCGGTTGTGCGATGCCATGGTCGATCGTTCGAAAGCTAAGAAATTTCCGTTCGCGATGCGGCTGACAATCCGAGCCGTTGTTAACACTTTCTTTTCCGCGAACGTCTATCATTCCGTGGGGATTGTCATGGCCGTGGGAGGTCGATTTTCCTTGCTTGCGGCAAAACCTGGGGCTTCGCCGCTGAGCGAGCCATCGGCAGCGCAGGCTTCGGAGGATTCGAATATTCTCGCGCTCCGGCGCCTGTCCCGCACGAAACCGTGCGAATGATTACTACAGACAGTCCACTCCTGAAAGCCCATCTTCGGAACGATTTGCACGACAAGGAGAGGGACAGGCAGGCAAATCACGGATTTCCAGAAAAAACTGAAAGCCGAACGCGGGGTCGATCCCCGTTTGTACTGTTTCAGGAGGTTCGCGCTGACCGGCTGATTAATCGCCACCGAGAATTCTCGCGGACTAACCGGGTGCAATTCTTCGTCAGCTACCTTCCACCGAAAATCGATTTGGCCTCCGGCTCCGAGACATGTAGGATGCACGCTGATATCTGCATGCATTCGATCGGAGGCTTCTGGGATGGCCCTCAGAAAATTGACGCTCGGGTTCGCTGCGATTGCAATCGTGGGCAGCATGGTTTCGGCGTGCGCGCAACAGCCGGACACCGAGACGATGAAGGCCAATTTCGATTCCGCTTTGTTGGTCCGAAGGTCGGCAATCGCATCGCCGCCGTGGCCGGCGTGCCGGGAGACGCCAGCACCTACTACGCGGGAGCAGCCTCCGGAGGCGTCTGGAAATCGACGGATGGCGGGAATCGCTGGGCGCCGATCTTCGACAAGCAACCGGTCGCCGCCATCGGCGCGCTCGCCGTAGCACCGTCCGATCCGAGCACGTGTGGGCGGGAACGGGCGAGGCATGGGTGATCCGCGACAGCGACGTGATGGGCAACGGAATCTACAAGTCGACCGATGCCGGCAAGACATGGACGAACATGGGATCTGCCGGAGAGCGGCCGCATCGGCCGCATCGTCATCCACCCGTCGAATCCCGACATCGTGTTTCGCCTGTGTGCTGGGGCGCACGACCGGCCCGCAAGCAGGAGCGCGGCGTCTTCCGCACGACCGACGGCGGTCAGCATTGGGAGCGCGTGCTGTTTGCCGGAGAGAACGTGGGCTGCTCCGGGTCTGTCGATGGATCCGCACAATCCGCGCACGTTATTTGCGGGCATGTGGCAAGTGGAGATGCACACCTGGGGCGAATTCAGCGGCGGCCCGGGCAGCGGCGTCTACGTTTCGCACGACGGCGGAACGAAGTGGACTCGCATCGAAGAACACGGCCTGCCGCATGCGCCGCTGGGCAAGATCGATGTCGCCGTCGCGCCGACAAATTCGAATCGCGTCTATGCGCTGATTCAGACCAAGGACCAGGGCTCGGTCTGGCGCTCCGATGACGGGGGAGAACAGTGGAAGGCCGTCAACTACCAGCGAGCGCTTGATCGGACGTGCGGGCTACTACATTCGCATCGCCGTCTCGACCGGCAGCGACAATGAAGTTCTACGTCGCCAACAGTTCCTTCCACCAGTCGCTTGGATGGCGGCGAGAACTTTCAGCGAAGTCCGCTGGGGCGGCGACACGCACGACATCTGGATCGATCCCACCAATCCCGATCGCTTCGTGATCACCGATGACGGCGGCTTGAACATCACGACCGTCCACGGCCGCGGCTTCCACCGCGTGACGCTGCCCATCGGCCAGATGTACCACGTCGCTGTCGACAACCAGATTCCCTACTACTTCTACAGCAACATGCAGGACGACGGGAACATGCGCGGCCCGAGCGTGCCGGTGGGTTCCCAGAGAAACCGGCTGGGACCGCGAGATGGGCGGCTGCGAATCCGGCTTCACCGTTCCCGACTACAGTCGATCCCAACGTCGTGTGGGCCACCTGCTACGGCAACAAAGTCACGCGCTGGGATGCGCGGAACAAGGAGGCGCACTCCGTCAGTCCGTGGATGCATACCTCTCGACTCGCCGCCCAACGATCTCAAGTATCGCTGCCACTGGACGGCGCCGCTGGCCATCGATCCCTTCGACCACAACACCGTCTATTACGGCTGCCAGGTGATCTTCAAGACCACGAATGGCGGGCAGAGCTGGTCGGTCATCAGCCCGGATCTTTCCACGCAGGATCCGGCTCGCATCGTTCCGTCGGGAGGAATCGTCGGCGACAACCTCGGGCAATTCTACGGAGAAGTCGTCTTCGCGATCGCGCCTTCCAAGATTCAGAAGGGCCTGATCTGGGCCGGCACCAACGACGGCCAGGTCTGGTACACGAAAGACGATGGCGGCAACTGGACCAACGTCACCAAGAACATCTCCGGGACTTGCCGCCGTGGGGCACGATCACCAGCATCGCGCCCTCGAGCTTTGATGCCGGCACCGCGTACATCAGCGTCGATTTCCATCTGGTGGATAATCGCGATCCGTTCATCTACAAGACCACCGATTTGGGCAAGACCTGGAAGCAGATCAGCGGCAATCTGCCCAAACACTCTTTGTCGTATGTGCGCACCGATCGCCGAAGATCCCAACTGCGCAGGGCCTGCTGTTTGCCGGTACCGGCAATGGTCTTTACTACTCGCTCGACGACGGAGAGCCACTGGACCGCGCTGGAGACGGGATTGCCGCATGCGCCGGTAACCTGGGCCGTGGTGCAGAAGGAGTTTCCACGACCTGGTGAGTCTCCACCTACGGCCGCGGACTCTACATTCTTGACGACATCACGCCGCTGGAGCAGCTGGCCAAGAATCGCTCGGATGCGGCGGTGATTCTTGTTTGAACCGCGCCCGACATACCGCTTCGCCCGCGGCGGCCAGGCGATGCTCAACTTCTCGCTGAAGACCGCGCCAAAGGATCCGATTCACGTTCGAGATCCTGGACTCGGAGGGCAAGGTGATCCGGAAGCTCGAAGCGAAGGCCAGCGCCGGTATCAACCGCGTGCAATGGGACCTGCGCTATGAGTCACCGCGACTGATCGCGCTGCGCACGACGGCTCCCGACAATCCGCACATCTGGGAGGAGCCGCGCTTCCGCGATTCCGACTCGCGGCCCATCACGCACTGGGGAACCAAACCGGCCGAGGTTGGTCCCATCGTGGCTCCGGGGAAGTACACGGTGCGCCTGAAGGTCGAGGACCAGTCCTACACACAACCGCTCACGATCCTGCGCGATCCTCGATCGCCCGGGTCCGACGCGGACATTGAGCTCTCGGTGAAGACATCTGCTCCGGATCAGCGACGACATCAACCGCGTTTCCGATACCGTCAACCAGATCGAGTGGCTCCGCAAGCAGACTCGAAGTCATCGAGACCATGCTTCGTCCGCCGCAGGAAGAAAGAAAAGGAGAAGCCAGCGGTTGATGACGAGGACGACGAAGGTGGAGCCGAGCCTGCGCCCGCCCCGCCACGGGTATTGGACGAAGCTCAGAGCAAAGCGTAAAGCAGAACTTCTGAAAGCCGCGGAAGACCTGGACAAGAAGCTGCTAGCATCGAGTCCAGGCTGGTCTCGCCGGCGCTGCTCAACAGCGACGACAAGTACTTCGTCGAGCCGTACAAGGTCTATCTCAATCTGATCTGGCTGAACGCCGAAGTCGGCACCGGAGGCAGTGACGTCGCCGGTGGTGCCGACTTCGCTCCGACCGATACCCAACTGGAGCTACTGCAGACGTTTGAAACAGAAATGGCGGAGGTGGACGCGGACTATCAAAAGGTAATGAAAGATGATTTTAGGGCGTTGAATCGCTCTTTGGCGGAGAGCAGCATCACTTCCCTGGCTGTTCCTCTGAATTCCCGAGCCAGCCAGAAATGATCGGACGCAGACTGAAGAGACCCGTACGAATCTATTAGTCCCCGCCTGCGGCCCCCGTCGCCGATGCGGAAATTCATTGACAGCGCTGCGGCAGTCTGTTATTGAATCGAAACGTTACGATTATGGGAGCCTCCCAGACTTGCCGTTCCGGTGAGATGTCAAGATTGCTTTTACTGGCGTATCTAGAGGGGAAGGGAAAAGTGTCTTCTCAAAGACGAAGCTTTCTTGATTCGATCAGAGACGCAAGCATTCTAATCGTTTTGGTTTCCTCCCTGGCATGGGCGCAAGGCGAGGGCGGACACATCCGTGAACTTCTGAAAGACGAAATCCTTTCTCCGGCAGTGGCCGACTTCCAAATTCGCCAGCACCTCATTCAGGGGACGGCGCCGCTTCCGAGACCGCCTGCGACATCCGGAGAATGGACGGCCTCCGCGGATCGATTGAGGCGTCATCTGCTCGATGACGTTGTGTTTCACGGCTGGCCCAAAGAGTGGATCGAGGCTGCACCCAAATTTGAAGAGGTCGGCGTTATCGAAACCGGTCACGGCTATCGCATTCGCAGACTTCGCTTTGAAATCGTTCCCGGTTTTCAGTCTTCCGCTCTGCTTTATGAACCCGAGCATCTCGACGCCAAGGCGCCGGCAATTCTAAATCTGGCGGGCCACGACGGGCCGCTGGGATATTCGTACGAGTTCAAGCAGAAACGCTGTATCAACTTTGCCAAGCACGGAATCCTGGCCCTCAACCTGGAGTGGTTCGGATTCGGCGACCTCGACAAGAACGGCAACGATCACTGGTTTGCTGCTCACCTCGATCTGGCTGGAGCCAACGGATTGGGTCTGTTTTATTTGGAAATGCGACGGGGACTTGACTATCTGTATCTTCATCCGCACGTGGACCGAAATCGGATTGGAGTGACCGGATTATCTGGAGGCGGCTGGCAGACGATTGTTCTGAGTTCTCTGGATGAGCGGGTGAAGGCTGCGAATCCGGTTGCTGGGTTCTCGTCGCTTCGTTCGCGTGTCGAGGTGAAAGACTACGGCGACATGGGCGACGTGGAGCAGTCGGGCACAGACTTTCTGCGGGGATCGGATTACACCCATCTCGTGGCCCTGCTTGCGCCGCGGCCGACTCTGCTTACTTATAACGGCGAGGATGATTGCTGCTTTCGCGCCACTCTGGTCAAGCCTCGCGTCTACGACGCTATCCAACCTTTTTTCAAGCTTTACGGCAAGGCAGACAACTTCACATGGCACGAGAATCGTGATCCTGGGGATCACAATTACCAACTGGATAATCGGCTCGCCGACTACCACTTCTTCACGCAACAATTTGGACTTCCTGCCATTGAGAATGAAGACGGAGTGGCCTCGGAGTTAAAGAGTTATGAAGAGCTGTTCACTCCCTTACCCGAAAACAATCTGACTATGCTGGATCTGGCGCGGCAGATGGGTCGTCAGGCGGCGCGAACGGCAGTTCCAACTGTTGCCTCAGAGAAAGCAGCGTGGGCAACTTCGGAGCGAAACAAGCTACGAGACGTGGTCCGTTATCAGCCGGTGGAAATGCAGGATGTTCTGACCACGGCGATGAGTAAGAACCGGGACTTGCAATCGATATCGTACTTATTTCAGCTGAACAATGGGCTCAGTGCGAATGGGATCTTGTTCCGATCGATCCTGCAGAGCTCCGACACGGCACCGGTGACGATTCTGTTGAATGATGATGGCAGAGCCGCGAGTGCGGATGTTGCACTGCAACGGTTCAGCCGTGGCGAGCAGGTTCTGGCACTCGACCTGATGTTTACCGGGTCGGCGTGGAAAAACGAATATCCGTTTCTCTTTGCGGAGATGTTGGATGCTATCGGCGAGCGTCCCGTGGGAATGGAAGCCGCGCAGTTAATCCGGATCTCGCGGTGGGCGGCGCAGAGGAGCGGTACGTCCAAGATTCGTTTGGAAGTGGCTGGCATGCGAAATCAGGCTGCGGCCCTGGTCGCTGCCGCGCTGGAGCCGCAGTTATTTTCTGAAGTGGTCGTAACAGACGGCATTCGCAGCTTCAGTTACGTCCTCGAAAAGCCAGTTACGTTCATGCAGGCCCCCGAGCTTTTTTGCCTCGATCTTTACAAAGATTTCGACATCGACAGCTTGGTGGCGATGGCTGCTCCCGTGACCGTTCATTCCAGCCATCCTCTGGAACTTGCTGAAAGTAAGCCTTAGCTTCGTGATGAAGTTGGCCGTGTGAAATTGAGCATATCCATGCTCTCTCTTGGCCATCTCTCTTACGCTTTGCAGATTCTTGAAGGAGAAGCCCGTGAAGGTTATGGCATCGCGATTTGGCTTTGCATTCATGATGGTATGTTTCCTCATCGCTTCTGAAAGTGCAGTCCTTTTACATGCCACACAAACGGCATCGATTCATCTCCCGCAAAATCCAGCCAGCCCATTGAAATCTGGAGCAAATCGGTTGGCTGAAGCGCTCGCCGGAAAAGGCATGGAGGCCAAAGTATCGGCAGCACGATCTACTGCTGATTTAGAAGTGATCGTGACGGTGAAGGGAAGCGCTGCCGGCAAGGGCTCATCCCGACAGAAAGCGCCCGATAAACCTGAGTCCTTCGCCCTTTCCATATCAGACGACAAAAAAAATGTCTTTGTAGACGGCAGCGATCCCACGGGAGCCATGTACGGCGAATTTGAGCTGGCGGAACAGATTGCCGACGGGCGGGAAGTCGATTGGATGTCGCAACTCAAGTCGACCAGCAAATCGCCGTTTCTCGAGGTCCGCGGCGTCAATATGTTTTTGACGGTGCAGGATGTGGACGATTCCGCGGGCGCCTTTTGGTCCGATGATTATTGGGAGAAGTATCTCGATCTCATGGCGCGCAGCCGATATAACTTCCTTGACATTCATGGATTGTGCGACGCGGTTACGCTAACTTTCCCCAACGGCTTCTCCTATTTTCTGAGCTTGCCCGATTTCCCTGAAGTTGGCGTCGGTCCGGAGAAGGCGGCGAAGAACCTTGCCCGTTTCCGGCAGGTAATCCAAATGGCAGCGGATCGCGGCATCAAGGTTGGATACATGAATTACGAGGCGCCTCCGCCGATTGGGCCTTGGAAGATTCGGCGCCTGGGCGTGGATGAGCGTTGGCGGGACGTGCCGCAGAAATTTCTGGAAGGCGCGCCGCTGGTGCAATACACCCGCGAGGCAGTACTCAGTTTCTTGCGGCAACTTCCGGACTTGTGGATGTTTGGATTCCGCGTCGGCGAATCGGGGCAACCCGAAGACTTTTATCAGAAGACGTACTTGGCCGCGCTGGCCGAGTTGCCCCCAACGCAGAAGGTTTACCTGCGCACCTGGATTGCGGACCCACAGAAAGTTCGAGAACTAGCAGCCTCGACCAAGAATCACATTTACATCGAGCCCAAATATAACGGAGAGCAGCTTGGGTCACCGTATCAGGCGTCGTTGGGGGGGCGGGAATATCCGCCGAGTGGCTCGTACGAAGACTACACAAATAAGCCCCAAAACTATTCCATCATCTGGCAGATTCGCGCGCATGGCACGCATCGTGTTTTCTACTGGGGTTCGCCCGAATTCGCACGCCGCACGGTGCGCAGTTGCAAGTTTGGAGACGGTGTCGGCTTCTCGATGGAGCCGATGGAAGCCTACATGCCCGCCGCCGACTACCTGCACAACAATCCCAAAACCGACCACAGTTTCTACAAGTGGATGGTTGAGCGGCAGTGGGCCTGGCATGTGATCTGGGGCCGCACAGCCTACGACCCCGATGCGCCCGATCAGATATTCATCAACGAATTCATTCATCACTTCGGTTTGAAAGCGGGGCCGCTGGTATTTCAGGCGCTCGTCGAAAGCAGCAAGATTGTGCCGTTCGTGTATTCGTACCACAACATCGGCATGGACCATCAGGACTTTGCACCCGAATTTGAGAACGGCGATCATGCTCCGGGTGCGCGTGTTCGATTGTGGCAGGGTGACCGACTAGCTTCTTACGGCGGCAACAACGACGACTTCCTGCGCGTGAACACGCTCGACCGCACCGCGATGGCATCTCCCTCTGTGTATGTGGACGACAGGCTGGCTGGAATCGTGAGCGGTAAAATGACTCCCTTCGAAGCCGCCGATTATCTCGCACATGCCGCGGCAGCCAGTGAAGATGCGATCACGCAGGCCGCAAAACTCAATCCCGACGCAGCGAAAAACTTCGATTGTATTCGAATGGATATTACGGCAGTCGCCTGGCTCGGCCGTTACTACCGGGACCGAATTCTGTCGGCAACCCATTTGAAGTTTTACGAGCGCACCTACGACCATTCAGAACTGAGTCAAGCATACGAATTGTTGCTGCAGGCCGTCGCGGACTGGGATCGCCTTTCGGATGTCACTGACGAGCATTACGGTTTCGTGCCGGAATACATCCGGATGGGAGTGAAGCAATTCCGCTGGCGGGATGAAGGCCGGAGTCTGGGCGTTGATCTGGATCAGCTGAATAATCTTGAAACGGCATTCCGGCATCTGCCGCAACAGGACGGGTTCGGTGTTCTTATTGGACACACTCCGCCGGCGAAAATCGAGCCGGGCAAGCCATTCACGCTCCGGGCAACGTACGCTACGCCCTATGACGAACCCCACGTCTATATCTTCTATCGGAACTCGGACCAGGTGGGTTTTTCTAAACTTGAGCTGAAACTGGACGACAAGATTGCCCGCACGTGGACCGTCACCCTGCCCGGTGATCAGGTTATCCCCGGTTTTCTGGAGTACTACTTCGGAGCGAATTCCGGGCGCTGGAGTAATTACGACGAGACCATCGCACATCGTGCGCCATTTCATGTACTGGTCAACCGATCCAGTTCCAAGCCGGTGTTCTCCTACACTCCACCGGTTGAGCCGGTCAGCGGAAATTCGGTCCGCATCAGCGTGAATGTGCAGGATCAGTCCAAGATCCAGTGCATTTCTGTGTATTACAAACTGATGCCGGCAAGCTACGAATGGCTGCGGGTTGAAATGCGAGCCAGCGGAGACGGAAAATATTCCGCGACGGTGCCGCTTACGGATGAAGGCATTCTTTATTATTTCGAGGCGGTCGACGAAAGCGGCAATGCCGCCAACTATCCAAACTTCCTGGAGCAAACGCCGTATCTGGCCATTGAAAGTCGGGCGCCACAAAAGGCGTCCCGGTAAGAAGAGACGAGATTGGCGGAGTGGATTTAGGATCCCGAAGAATCCATTTTCAATACCGGAATCCGCTCCTGCACCGAGGGTAGCTCTGGAAAATCGGTGTAGGGCTGGGATTGATACCAGTAAGCCACGGAATAAAAATTGTCCGCCCGGTCGTCGGCATGACCGTGCTCAATGGTGTGCTTTAAGTATTTGCGAAACGTGACCGGATTATCCGCATGCCACCGATAGAGGCAATACCGTCCTCCGGCCACGAAGCCGGAGTTGTCCACGTCCTGCAGGTTGATAAGATGTGCTCCGTTGTAGAGATTGGCAAACTGTCCGCCGGTGAAACCCCAGGCGCCGTTGAAATAGTCTTCCAACCCAGTGCCGTTGATCGCCGGTTTCGTTTCGTCGTCGACGAATATCATGTCGTCGCCTTCACCCATCCAGTTGTCGTGATTTTGTAGGACTCCGAGCGTGACACCCATCAGATGTCCCTGGCCGCGCGCCTCGACGAAGACGTAATTATTCTTGCCATCTCGGTTGAGTTCGTCTTTCCAATTGGCAAACTTGATGGCCCGGTTGGGAGTACTCTGGCGATATTGCGCATGAAAGTAAAGGCTGCGCTCGGGCAACGACGGTACAAGTTGATAATCAATGTTGGAATAGAAAGCCCCGACCTTTTGCGTACCTTCGTTGGTGACCGTGACCCGTGCGGCCTTGCGGAAGGGCATGGCGAAATAGCAATTCAGCCCCTTGGCTGATGAGCAGTTCATGAATGCGGACTGGTAGAGGTTGTACTGTCCCAAATTGAGCCCGAAGAAATCGCCGACCGGAGTTTCTACGCTGGGTTTGGCTTGTCCGTCCCAGTACATGCGCAGAACAATTTCTTTCAAGTGATGGGAACTATCTGCGGCGATCGTGAACCATACGTGCGTAATTACACCTGGCCCAGAAGCTTGGAAGACTTCCCTGGTTTCGCCAGCGGCCACGGGCCAGCTGTCGGCATTTCCGCCGGTTCGATCGTAGCTCGACTGCTTCAGCGAGACGTAGTCGTGGGCGCAAGCGTACTCCGGCAGCAGATATGGATCAGCTTCTGCACGAGTTGCGCTTTGGCCATGCGCCGCTCTCACGCCACCCGCGACAGCACCTCCTAAAATGGCTAGACGGCCCAGAAACGTTCTTCGCTGCAGGTTTCCCTCAGGCATGTTCTTCTCTCCAACAATTCAGGGTGGGATATTGCTCGTTGTACTGGGGTGAGCTTCGCGACTTACCTCAGCCTGAGGATCATACAGAATTCCTGCTCAGGGTATTTGTAAACCCCGACCGAACATGCAGGCACCTCTCAGTTTCGCTTGTTCTCTGACTGAGAAGCCAAGGTTCGTTCGCGTTCCGCGTCCGGAGCGCGTCCCAGATGCTGGTAGGCCTCGGCCAGCTTGGAATGCAGCATGGAGAACTTCGGCAAACGTGCGGACGCAATTTCCAGATGGATAGCAGCAGCTTTGAAATCATTGGTCTGCATCAGGCTTAGACCCATCGTGAGGTGCGCCCAGGGGGATTCAGGTTGCAGCTCGATGGCCCTGTGCAGATATCCGATGGCTTCGGCATATTGCTGGCGTTGAACGAGCGCCTCGCCCATGGCGTACTGGGCAAGATAAAAACTCGGTTGCGAGGTAAGCACAGGACGGAACGCTGTGGTTGCCTTTTCCGGTTGCCGGTTGTCCAGATCAGAGAGCGCACCGAGGGTCTTATTGATTGCGGCGATGGCATCCTTTGGATCGGCGCCTTCGCTGGCCGCATTTATGCCGCTTGTCGACTTCTGCAGCCCGACATATCCGAGCGAAGCCAACTTCTGCATCTCACTAGAAGTGAGACCCGAAGCGGCCCGGCTGTCAGGCTGATTCGCGAGTCGAGCATCGAACGCCTGCAACTGTGAAGCCATGGTGTCGAGAGTTGCCTTGGAACTCTGCGCCAAATTATGGCTCGCTCCTGGATCGGCAACCATATCGTATAGTTCAGGGTGGGGCGCGCGAATATAGAGATACTTGCCTGCTCGCCACGACTCGAGCCGGCTGCATCCGAAGTAGAGCTGGGGCAGATCGCTGCGCGCGTAAGCTGGCTGATCGGTTTGGGCCTGAACAATTCGCGTCAGGGACTGTGCCTGCATCTGCGACGGAACGGAAACGGCCGCAATCTCGAGTACCGTGGGAGCGATGTCGAGCAATCGAGCACGGCTCGAAGCCTTCTTCCCGGCCATCCGATTTCCGGGCAGCTTTAAGATGAGCGGTACATGGACTGTTTCGTCATAAAGAAAGGTTCCATGCGTGTCTTCGCCATGTGCACCGAGACTCTCTCCGTTGGTCGATGCCACCACGATCAGAGCCTCATCGTATAGTAGCTGGGCGCGCAGAAACTTGATGAACTGTCCGACAGCGGCATCGGATTCGGCAACGGAACGATCGTACGAAGTACCCGAAGCAGACGAGGAGGGCAGATTTATCCAAAGAAAGAAAGGCTTCCGATTTGTTTCGGTCAGCCATTTCGTGGCTTTGGAGGTAACCTGCTCCCCATGCAGTGCGACGGATCCGGAGCGGCTCGCAGCGTGCTGCAGTAATTGAAAGAGAGGCGCAGCATAATCATCAAACCCGCGGTCATAGCCCTGGAAAGGGCCTTGACGAGGATCAAGCAGGACCGATCCGACGAAGGCAGCAGTATGATATCCGGCAGTGTGAAGTAGATCTGGAAGATAAGGAAGAGTGGGGGATAGAGGGACGCTGAATGGACTCGCTCGATGTACTTGGGGATAACTGCCGGTAAGAATTGTCGCTGTAGACACCAAGGGATCGGGGGCCTGCGCGTAGGCCCGCTCAAAAACGATACTGTCGTGCGCAAGGTGGCCCAGGCTCGGAGTCAGATTTGCCCGGTTGCCGGCAAAGCCCATTCGGTCCCACCGCATCGAGTCCAGGGTAATGAGTACAATGTTCGGTTTGCCCGCGGACCAGGAGTCGACCGGAGAAAAGACCACGGCTAGAATTGCAAACAGAATCCAGGCACGCGGATTGCGATGCATGGCTAGAAGTCTAACAACGTTCCCAATGTGTGTCATACGGAAGCGAGCGATGAAGGTGGGTCTCTGAGAAAAGTTGGCTCGATATTAGTTCTACCCGTACTTTTGGCTGCGACCGCGCTAGTCGCCTGTCACGCGGGTAAATCCGGGTGGGATGGAAATCATCGGCTCATCATCCTGGGCATCGATGGCATGGACCCGCAACTGCTGCAACAGTTCATGCGCGAGGGCAAGATGCCCAACTTCACAAAGCTGGCTGCTCAGGGAGACTTCCGTCAGCTGACGACGAGCATTCCGCCGCAGAGCCCGGTCGCGTGGTCGAACCTTATCACGGGCATGAATTCCGGCGGTCACGGAATCTTCGATTTCATTCATCGTGATCCGAAGGACATGAGTCTCTATTTTTCGGCCTCGCGCGTAGAAGGGCCCAAACATTCGATCCACCTCGGGAAATGGGTGATTCCGCTCGGAGGTGGCAGCGCAGATCAATTACGACAAGGGACAGCCTTTTGGCAGATTCTGGATCAGCACGGCATCCCAAACACAATCATTCGTATTCCTTCGAATTTCCCTCCGGTCCCAGCCAAGGGAAAAACGTTGTCCGGAATGGGCACTCCCGATCTGCGCGGGACGTACGGAACGTTCTCATTCTACACCGATGATCCAACCGCTGCAGCCGGCGTAGTTGAAGGCGGGCAGATCATCCCAGTGCAACTGGATGGCTCACGCTTGAGGTCAGAATTGGTCGGCCCCGACAATCCTTTCCGAAAAGGTTCGCCGGCCGCGACCGAGAAGTTCTCCGTAGATGTGGATCCGCTGGAGGCGGTGGCCAAGATCACCGTGCAAGGCCAGGAATTTGTGTTGCGCGAGGGCGAGTGGAGCGATTGGATTCGAATCGAATTCCAGCTGATTCCGTTTTTCAGCAACGTCAAAGGGATGTGCCGTTTCTACTTGAAACAGGCACATCCGAGGTTCCAGCTGTACGTCTCCCCCATGAACATGGACCCCGCGAATCCGGCGCTGCCGATTTCGACTCCATCGAGCTACTCGCATTTATTATCGGATGAAGTTGGGGAGTTTCACACCTTGGGGATATCCGAAGACACGAAAGCCCTTTCGGACGGGATGCTTGATGATGGGGAATATTTGGCGCAGGCGCGAACTGTGCTCGCCGAGCATCGCCGAATTTTCGACAGCGAGTTTCCCAAGTTCCAGCGAGGCGTTTTTTTCTTCTATTTTTCGAGTTTGGATCTTAATTCGCACATGTTCTGGCGGCTGATGGATGCGAAGCATCCGGAGTACGATGCGGCTCTTGCCGTGCAGAATGGAAGCGCGATTCCGGACTTCTACCAGCAGATGGACCAGGTTCTCGGTGAAGTGTTGCCCAAACTCGACAGCCGCACGACCTTGCTCGTTGTTTCCGATCACGGCTTTGCACCCTACTATCGTTCATTCAATCTGAACACGTGGCTCCTAAACAACGGATACATCAAACTGAAGGCGAATCCAGATCCGAATTCGACTGAGCCCTTCGCCGCCGTGGACTGGAGTCGGACACGCGCGTACGGACTGGGGTTGAATGGCCTTTACGCCAATCTGCGCGGACGAGAGCAAGAAGGTATTGTCGATCCCGGAGCAACCGACGGGCTAATGGCGGAAATCCGGGAAAAGTTGCTCGCCGTGAAGGATACAAAGACAAATTTGCCCGTGGTGACACGAGCAGATATGGCCCGCGACGCTTACCAGGGGCCACTGGCGAGAGCAGGACCCGACATGCTCGTGGGATACAACCGTGGTTACCGTGCAGGGTGGAAGACGATTCTGGGTGCGTTTCCGGCCGAAGAAATAGAGGAAAACAATAATCCTTGGAGTGGCGATCACTGCATCGACTACACTCTTGTGCCCGGAGTCCTGTTGAGCAACCGTAAGATTGAGGCCAATGGGCCAGCGCTAACCGATATCGCTCCAACCATCCTCGAGGAATTCGGAATTGGCAAAACGGAGGGTATGATTGGACGATCAGTATTTCAGTCTGGCGGCACTCTGAAGTAGCTTCTCGGGGACTATGGAAGGGATTTATGTTTGGCTCTCATAAAGTAAAAATCGAGGGTGAGTTGCTGGATAAGGTTAAGCAATGCGCTGAAGCGTGCGGATACGCCTCCGTGGATGAATTTGTATTGCATGCTCTCGAAAAAGAAATAGACAAGATACTGCCTCCCGGGGAAGGCGGACAGACTTCGAAAGAAATCATCAAGAAGAGGCTGCAAGGGCTTGGTTACATTGAATAGCCGTTCGGTATCCGGGTGCAGAATCGCATCTCGCTGCTCACCCCGATGAGCGTCCTGACCAATAACAAGCCGGCTGTGCTGGTGTGCCTGATTTCATTCGTCATTGGGCTGATGATGGTCGTAGTGTATCGCTACACTTCCGATCAGCACGCAATTCACGTGGCAAAAGACCGTCTGAAAGCACACCTGCTGGCATTGAGGCTTTTTCAGGACCAGGTTCCAGTGGTGCTGAGCTCTTATGGCCGTATCTTGCTCGCTACCGGCAGTTACCTGCGATTGACGTTCAAGCCCTTAGCGTTTGTAATTATTCCGCTGACCTTTCTGATTGTGCAGGTAGATCGCTACCTTGGATCGACGCCGATCGAGTCCGGCCAAGCTTTTTTGCTCAAGGCACGCGTGGAAAGCTCAGACATGTTGCAGCAGCTTTCGCTGCAACTGCCCGAAGGGTTGACGTCGAATGCACCTGCTGTGCACGTGGCGGCCGACAATGAAATCGTATGGCGCGTGGTGGCCGCAAAACCAGGAGATTATCTGGTCAATGTTGAAGCCGGAGGTCAAAGCCTCTCTAAGACCGTAGCGATTGGTTCGGGGATGCCGCGGTTGTCTCCTGTGCGCTTTCGAGGACGAATGTGGGAGCGCATATTTCTTTCGGCAGAACCAGCGCTGCCGGACAATAGCGCCATCGCGGCCATCGAAGTGCAGTATCCTTCGCGTGACATAGCTTTTGCCGGCCTCGCTTGGAATTGGATTTGGTTGTTCTTCGTCCTGTCATTGGCGGTCGGGTTTCTTGCAAAGAGTATTCTCGGCATCGAGATATGAATCTGAGCGGAACAAACTTTCTTCGGAAGCGCGGGCGGATTTTCGCCGTTTGCGCAGTCTTCAGTATCGTTGTGCTTTGCCCCCTTCAAAGTCATGCCTACGCGGGGCCAGGCGCGGGGTTCGCAGTTCTATCTTCTTTCTGGACGCTCTTTGTTGCATTTCTTTACTCGGTTTACGCCTTCCTGGTGTGGCCGTTTCGCCAACTGTTTCGACTGGCGAGAAGGCGCAGAGCCTACGGGAAAGCGCAGATGAAGCGTGGAGTGATTCTCGGCTTCGACGGGATGGATCCGGACCTGACCGAGCGTTTCATTGCTGAGGGAAAGCTTCCGAATCTTGCCAGGCTGCGCAGCAGCGGAACCTTCCGAAAATTGCGCACCACTTCGCCTCCGATTTCTCCGGTCGCTTGGTCGACGTTCATGACGGGGGTGAATCCCGGAAAACACAATATCTACGATTTCCTTGCGCGAGACCTCAGCAGCTATCTTCCCTACTTGTCATCGGCAGAAATCAAAGGTCCCAAGAGGTCTCTGAAGATCGGCAAGTACACGATTCCTCTGGGCGGAGCGAGGATCAAAGGGATGCGTCGCAGCACGCCCTTCTGGCACTGGCTGGGCGACGCGGGAATCTTCTGCTCCGTGATTCGTGTTCCGGTGACCTTCCCTCCGGAAAAATTCCCGGGCGTGCTTCTGTCCGGAATGTGCGTGCCTGATCTAAAAGGGAGCCAAGGCACCTTCTGCCTGTGTACGACGGTTTCTAAGGGAGACAAATTTCGCGAGGGCGGGGTTCGAATTCCCATCGAGCGTGCCAACGGCGTTTTCCGATCCTATGTCCCCGGTCCGGAAGACCCGTTGCTGCCTGGTTCCGGAACTGAGCTCCGAGTTAATTTCGAGATACGTCCAGATGACAGGGCAAAAGAAGCGCGATTTATCGTAGATTCCCAGAAATTCACGCTGAAAGTGGGCGACTATTCAGACTGGATTCCGGTCAAATTCAAGGCCGGGATGGGCTTCGGTGCGCATGGAATCTGCCGCTTTCATTTGAAGGAAATATCCCCGGAAGTCGAAGTGTACGTCACGCCCGTGAACATCGATCCTGGCCAGCCCGACCTGCCGATCTCGCACCCGGTGACGTACGCTATCTACCTGGCCAAACTTTTTGGGCCTTACGCTACTTTGGGACTGGCCGAAGATACCTGGGCTCTCAACGAGGACGTGATAGGAGACGAGGCGTTTCTGTCCCAGTGTTATGCCAATCACGAAGATCGCGAGCGCATGCTGTTCGACGCCCTAGAGAAAACGCGGCAGGGACTGTGCGTCTGCGTATTTGATACGACCGACCGTGTGCAGCACATGTTCTGGCGCTACCTGGAGAAAGACCATCCGGCAGCGCGGGATGTCCCTCTTAACCAGAGGCCTCATGTGATCGAGGATTTATATATTCGGGTCGACGAACTGATCGGCCGCGTGATGAAGGAGATTGACGACAAGACTCTCCTGATGGTTGTTTCCGACCACGGGTTCAAGTCGTTTTCCCGCTGCGTGAATTTGAATGCGTGGCTGCATCAGAATGGTTATCTCGCCCTGAAGCCGGGGAAGGTTGAAAGTGGCGATTGGTTTGAAGACGTCGACTGGTCTCGTACGCGCGCCTACACCATGGGGCTGAATGGGCTCTATCTCAATCTCAAAGGACGAGAGCGTCAAGGCATTGTGGAGCATGGCGCCGAATCGAAGTCGTTGAAAGAGGAATTGAGGCGCAAGCTCGACGGACTGGCAGATCCAGCTTCGGGCCGTGCTGGGATCACGGGTGTCTTTGACTGTGATTCCGTCTACGCTGGACCCTATGTAGACAATGCCCCAGATCTGATTGTCGGTTACGGTGAAGGATTTCGCGCGTCGTGGGATTCCGTTATGGGTAAGGTCACCGGCGTGGTCTTTGAGGACAATCTGAAGGCTTGGAGTGGAGACCATTGCATTGACTCCCGGCTGGTTCCGGGAGTTCTATTTTGTAATCGCAAGATTAACGAGGAGAAGCCGGCGATTGTCGACGTCGCTCCTACTATTCTGAAGCTGTTCGGATTGCCTCTGCCCGGCCATATGGATGGGAGAGCATGGACGGTTGCACCATCGAACCCGCCTCAAGCCGCCGGACTTGACAGCGGAGAAATTGCAAGCACACAGTGATCACGATTGTTTCAGGACTTCCGCGCTCCGGTACATCATTGATGATGCAGATGCTTGCTGCTGGTGGAATGCCCTTGCTGACTGATCTGGAACGCAAGCCCGACATCGACAATCCTCGCGGCTACTGCGAATGGGAACCGATCAAGCGCTTACCGAAAGAACCCCATCTGATCGATGAGGCGGAGGGCAAAGCGGTAAAGATCATCACCCAGCTTCTCTTGTCGATCCCGAAAGGCAGGAATTACAAGCTGATCTTCATGGAGCGCCCTCTCGAGGAAGTTCTCGCTTCCCAAGACGCCATGCTCAAGCGGCGCGGTTCCGAGCAATCTGTGGACGCAGATTTGTTAACCTCCGCGTTTCGCAACCATATGAAAGAAGTCGTCACATGGCTGACGCGAAGAGAGGAAATTCCTGTCTGCCGTGTGGGATATCGAAAAGTTCTTGCTGACCCGATGGACTGCGCGAGAACCATCGGGGATTTCCTGGATCGCAATTTGGATGTGGAAGCCATGGCCCAGCAGGTGGACCCCTCTCTTTATCGCAATCGGCGGAAGTGATGAAACGAAGTGGGAAGTAACGTCGCCGTGGACTATTTGTTGCTTTTTAAAAGCTTGGCTCTGGCCTTTGCTTGTTCAGCTTCCGCTTTCTTACCTAGACCTGAAAACGCCTCCGCCAGCAGATCGAAGACACGCGGATCCTTTGCTTGCACTCTCGACAGTACTTCAAGCGATTTCGCTGCCTCCGCGAAGTCGCGTTTCGCAATTTGCGTCTCCGCCAAGCCGAGTTGCGCATCTACGCTTTCTGATTGGAGTAACAAAGCGGCTTCGAACTGGTCTTCAGCAGCGGCTGGGTCCTTCAAGCCAAGATAAACGTGGCCTAAAAGCACGCGAGCCTGAATCTGTCCGGGCATGAGTTTCAGGCTGGCCTCGAGCGCATTGCGCGCACCCGCCAGATCGTGCGTCTTTTCCAGTGCTTGCCCTGCATAAAGCGCGGCCGCAGCATCGTCGGGTCGGACTTCCATCGCAGATTTGAGATGCTGGGCGGCTTGGACATAGTCCCCTGCGTGAAGCTCCAACTCCCCGAGTTGCCGCAAGGCTGTAGGAGATTTGGGGTCGAGTGCCAGTACGCTCTCGAGGCTTTTGCGAGCATCGGTGACGCGATTGTCTTCTGAAGCGATCATCGCCTCATGCAGGAGATTTTGCTCGTCAATCTTGTCTTTCGGGTCAGGGAGAGAGGATAGGTTCGGGGACGGCGAGCCTTCTTTCGAAGCTTCGGCTTGGAGTTCTCTGGCGCGTACTTCTGTCAACATCGAACGCGCTTTTTGCACGAAGGTGTTTTGGTCTCCGTACCGATTGCTCGATTCGGCGGCATCGAGTTGCAAATCGTACAGCTCCGGTCGTGGTGCTTCGATAAACTTGAATCCGTCGCTTCGCACCGATCGCAATGGAGCCCAGCCGAAGTGCACGGGGTAGTCGGTTTCGCCGAAAGCCGGACGAACGGCTTCATCCTTGCCCGCAAAATAAGGCTCCAACGACTCTCCATCCAGTTTGACGGGAGCAGCGCCAGCCAATTGCAGAAGAGTCGGCATGATGTCCACGGTCCGGACTTGCGCAGTGATCACTGCGCTCGCACTGATCCCAGCCGGCAGTTTGACGATCAGGGGAACATGAAGGGTCGAGTCATACAGAAAGATCCCATGGGTATTCTCATGGTGCTCTCCCAACCCTTCGCCGTGATCCCCGACCACGACGATGATTGAATTACTGTATTTGCCGTTCTTTTTGAGATAAGCGAGGAAATGTCCCAGCGCGGAATCCGCATAGGCAATTTCGCCGTCATATAAATGGTCCTTGTAGGTCTGGGAATAAGGCATTGGCGGTTCGTACGGATCATGGGGATCGTATAGGTGGACCCAAACGAAATGTGAGCCGCCGGGGTGCTTTGTTAACCACTCTTCGGCGTGTCCCACGACGTCCATGCCACGGCGCTCGAGACGTCCCCAGCGAGACTTTGTCAGTGAATGCTCGGGAAAGTTGTCGTAAAAATCAAACCCTCGATCGAATCCTGGTGCCAGGCTCTTACTATCGAGGATTACCGCCCCAATAAAAGCTCCGGTGTGATATGACTTTGCTTTGAGCAACTCCGCTACCGTCGGATGGGCTGCTGACAGCGGCACTCCGAAATCGGTCATCCCATGAGATCCGGGCAGCAGTCCAGTCAGAATGCTCGCGTGGGACGTATTGGTGATCGGGCTGGGTGTGAAGGCTTGGGCGAAGCGTACGCCGTCTTTCGCGAGGCCGTCCAGCGCGGGCGTCGCCACATTGGCATACCCGTAGCAATGAACGTGATCCGCTCGGAGAGTATCTATCGTTATAAGAAATATGTCTGGAGGCGGAGCTTGCGCGGACGCGGGAGAAGCGGCGCAAAGAGCAACGAGTACAGACAGTCCGATCAGCGCGCGAAGAACCATCACCGGTTCTTCAGCGTAGCACAACTGCGGCTACCAGCGACTGCCGTTAAGCCTAACCGATCGGGCACTGCTGCAAGAGCAGACCATTGTTATGGCGCCCCTTCCGAGCGTCTGCGGCACATTCCACGCTTTCTGGGCCATTGCAACCTCTCATTCTTATACGGTTAGCGTTTCGTCGCGACGTTCTCGTTTGGTCACTCGGAGTCGGTTCCTGCTCACACCTCTTTTTGTGTTGAAATGTGATGACCGTCACAACACCCAGTGATAGGCGTTGCTGACTGACCCTCCCTCCAGAGTTCTAATTTGGGAACGAGGTTGACACCGCGTGCCCTCCCGAACCGAATCCGCTAACACCTTTGAGCTTTTTGTTACATGCTTGCGCGAATCCCACGAAGTTTGCGTCTACGAAGCAATCGAAAGACTAGTACAGGCGGGAGCGGCCGTTGGGCTGGACAGTACAGCTCTCCTCCGGATGCTCGATCAAGGCGTGACCTTCGAGGAGTTGCTCGCGGTCATCGAATCGAAGATGGAGTGTCTGCAGCAATCAGCAGCGTAGTTGGCAGACAAGAGCGAGATGCAGTAGCGAATCACCATCGTGAGGTGCCCCTCAATGAATTTCCGGGAATGGTCGAAATCCAGCGTTGACTATGGCCGCAGGCTTGTGGATTCAGCAGTCGAGGGAGGCCGCTCCGGGGAAGACGAGTTTCTCCAAGATGCACCGCTTGTCCCTTACCTCGGCGAGTCGTGCCGCCGCGCGGTTGCACCAGCCGTTTTTGGCGCGTGTCTAGGGATACTTGGGGGCTACTTGGCCGACAGGCAGCGCTCCACCGCTCGAGTTCTCACGGAGGGTTTGCTGGGTGGAGTCATCGGTTTTGGCGCCGGCATGATTTGGGAAAATCGGCAATTCACCGCCAGCGTCGCTTCCGGCGCGTGGAAAGGTATCGGCAAGACCCGCGATGAACACTGGTTCGAGAAGAATCCCATCGACTACGCGTAGTCGCGTGCGATGAACAGCAGAATGATCTGACACAGTTCATCGTCGCACAGGTAACAAAGTTGAGGGGAGTAGGCCGTGGTAGGCAACTATTCACCTGCGCAGATCACTGACTGGCTGCTCCCCGGTCGCAGCCTGTTTCTGACGATCCATGTTCTTGGAATCGCGTGTTTCGGCTACATAGTGGCCAGGCGTCTGGTGCCGCTGGTTCGCGCCCAACGCGATCCCCGCTTTGATCGTCCGCTTATTCGCCTCGGAAGAGTATTTAAGTTGTGGCTCGGGCAGTGGAGACATCCGCGCTACCGCTTTGCCGGCAGTCTCCACATTCTGATCTTTGCCGGATTCATTCTTCTGGCGGCCCGTGCCTTCACCGTGCTGATCGTCGGAGTCTCCGAAGATTTCGTGATGCCCGGACTTTCCGGGAGAGTGGGAGCAATTTACGAGACGCTGACCGACTACGCGGCTACAGTCGTCTTTTTATGCATGGTGGTGGCCGCGGTGCGTCGCCTGGTCTTTAGGCCTGCCCGCTACGCGGTGCCCGCCCGATATGGCAAGGGCCACACGCCCGACGCCATTTTTCTTCTTGGGCTCATCGCCGTCTTGATGCTGGCCGACAGCCTGTTTTCGGCCACTCGCTTCGCCGGTCATGCACAACGCGGTCAGACCGTTGAAGCTCTTGCCGACTTCTCGCTGCCATGGGCATTACACCTTCTGATCAGTTCAAAGTCCCTGGCGACACTTTGGGGCCTCAACGTTACGGCATATCTGGTCCACGAGACTACCTTCTACTTCCTGCTGTGCTACCGGCCTTTTGGAATCCAGTTCCACGTGGAAACCTCGTTGTTCAGTATCTACTTCTCCAAGCTGGAGCGGGGAACGCTGAAGCCGGTGCGATGGGACGTTCCGGACGAACGTCTTGATCAGGTGAAATCGTTCGGTGTGAAGACCTTCGAAGATTTCACCTGGAAACACATGCTCGACTTCTACTCTTGCGCCGATTGCGGACGTTGTGCCGACAATTGTCCGTCGAATGCGGTAGGACGGCCGTTAGCGCCGCGATTCCTCACGATCAAGGCACGAGACTACGCATTCCAGCACTATCCCGTATTCGGCAAGGCGCACAATAGCAAGCCGCTGATCGGCACGATTTATTCCGAAGGTGAAATCTGGTCCTGCACTACGTGCGGTGCTTGCGAAGAGGAATGTCCGCTCCTCGTCGAATACATCGACAAGATCGTCGACCTGCGTCGCGGAATGGTCGACGACGGGAACGTCCCGCAGTCCTTGCAAAAGCCGTTGAAAGCCCTGGAGAGTCGAGGCAATCCCTACGGCAAGATGGAGAAGAAAAGAGCCGAATGGGCGAAGACGGCGGAGGCTCAGCAAACCTGCAAGATCAAAGTTCTCGACGGCGAAAACCTTGCTGACACGCTCTATTTCGTCGACAGCATCACTTCCTACGACGACCGCATGCAGTCGATCGGACGGGCCACGGCGCGCATCCTCAAGCAGCTCGGATACAACTTCGGCATTCTGGGCACTGCGGAAAAAGACAGTGGCCATGAAGTCCGGCGCTTCGGCGAAGAGTTGCTCTTCCAGGCCCTGCGTGACCACAACACGGAAGCGATCAAGGCAACCGGTGTCCAGAGAATCGTTACGGCCGACCCGCATGCCTACAACGCTCTCAAGCACGACTATAAGAATGTTCCGCCGGTCGAACACATCAGCCAGGTACTCGCGCGCGAGGCGAGGGCCGGAAGCCTCCACTTCGACTCAGCGGAAAATTGGCTCGAAAGTCGAGACCGGGTATACACGTACCACGACCCCTGTTACCTCGGCCGTCACAACCAGGTTTATGACGATCCCCGCGACGTACTCGACTCCATCCCCGGATTGAACCGGGTCGAAATGGACCGATCACGGGACAGGTCCTTCTGCTGCGGAGGCGGCGGACTAATGCTGTTTTACGAGCCCAAGGAAGAGCAGCGGATGGGCGTGGTCCGCGTCCGTATGGCCGCCGAGGCGGGGGCAAATGTGATTGTGACGGCCTGCCCGTTCTGCATGGTGAACATCGAAGACGCCATCAAAGTCGCAGGCATGGAAGGGAAGATGTCGGTGATGGACCTGACCGAACTGGTCGACCAGCACATGGTTCGTGGCGTTGGCGACACAGCGGAGTTGCAGGCTGCAACCTGTGGAGGTTGAACGTGGAAATCCTGGTATGCGTGCGAAGAGTACCTGATACATCGGAGAACGAGATTGAGCTCAATGCTGCGGGAAACGATATTGAGCGGGACGAACTCGTGTACTCCGTGAATGAACCGGACAACTATGCGGTTGAGGAAGCGCTGCAGATCCGTGACCGCGTTGGCGGCAATGTCACCGTCGTCACAGTTGACGGCGAAGACGGCGAAGAGGTGCTGCGGCGGGAGCTAGCCATGGGCGCGAACCATGCGGCGCTCGTTTCGGACGACGCCTTCGCCGGCTCCGATGGGAAGGGCATTGCCAGAATTCTTAAAGCGTTCGTAGAGAAGGGTCACTACGACCTCGTTTTGACCGGAGTTCAGGCTGACGATGGCGCTGCCCAGGTGGGCGGGATGCTGGCCGCGATGCTCGACTATCCATTCGCCTCCCTGGTGAATTCCATCGCGGTAGAGGACGGCAGGATGAAGGTAAGCCGCGAAATTGAAGGCGGCAATCGGGAAATCAATGAGATCGATCTCCCCTGTGTCCTCTCGATACAAACCGGAATCAACGAACCCCGTTACGTCGGGATGCGAGGTATACGCCAGGTGGCATCCGTACCCATTCTTACGTTGGCGGCGTCTGACGTTGGCATCGACCAAGCGGCAATCGGGGAATCGGTTGCGAAGGTGAAGCGGGTCGACTACTTCGTTCCTGCTTTGAGTAAGGGAGCCGAGATCTTGCACGGCAGCCGGGAAGAGAATGCCGACCGAGTGCTCGAATTGGTAGCAGCGAAGGGAGGACTGAAATAATGCCACACATTTTCGCTTATATCGTGCATCGGGATGGAGTCCCCGATGATTCCGCATTCGAACTGCTTGCCGCTGCGAAGAAAATTGACCCCACATCAACCCCCACGGCTATTGTCGCTGGCAATGGCCCGCATCTCGACGCCGCGTTCAGTTCACTTACCTCTTCTTTCCGCGAAATCTGGAAGATCGCAAATCCAGCCCTTGCCTATCCCAATGCCGAACTAATCCGGCAGGCACTGGTGCAGGTGCTGCCTCCCGGTGGGATCGTGTTGGTTCCTCACGATCATTTTGGCATCGACCTATCGCCAGGCCTTTCGATCAAGCTCAACGCTGCTTTTGTTTCTGACGTGACAGCCATTGATGCGCTCGAAGGAAACTTTCTCAAACTCGTCCGGCAGGAATTCGGCGGGCAGGTGAGCACCCACGTGCGCTGTGACATTTCCTCCGGCGTGGTCATCAACATTCGCCCCGGCGCCTTCAAACCGCAGCCGAGCCTGGTCTGCTCCGGCGTCATCATCGACAAGTCATCCCAGGTTGGCACTCTGGTAGCTCGACGCCGCTATCTCGAGACCATCATTGCTGAGGCGGGCGACGTGGATATCAGCAAGCACAGCCTGCTCGTTTCCATCGGCCGTGGCATACAGGAAAAAGACAACGTAGTTCTTGCGGAGGAACTCGCCGAAGTACTCGGCGCCGCTGTAAGTTGCTCGCGCCCTGTCGTCGACGCCAAGTGGATGGAGAAGTCTCGCCAGGTGGGTTCGTCAGGCAAAACCGTGAAGCCCAAGGTATACCTGGCATGCGGCATCAGCGGCGCGTTCCAGCATCTTGCCGGCATAAAAGGTAGCCCGTTCCTGATTGCCATCAACAAAAATCCCAAGGCCCCGATTTTCCAGGTGGCCGACGTCGGAATCGTCGACGATCTTTTGGAATTCCTCCCAACCCTGACCAACAAAGCTCGTGAATTCAGCGGAGTCGCCGCCAAGTGAGGTTGAGGCAATGCTTGCACCGAAGACACTCAAACTGAGCGTGAAGTCCCTCAAGGAGTTTGCCAAGAAGCGTCTGCCTGACGAAGTCCTCATCGAACTCGACGAGCGAGATGAGTGCCCGATCGACGTCGTCCGCGACATGTGCAGCCCTGACAAGCTGGGCATTCAACTGCTGTTTATCCCGGAAGAATTCGGCGGCATGGGCGGAGGCACGTTCGATGTCTATTGCATTTGCGAGGAGATGGCCCGAATCGATCTCGGGATCGCAACCTCCGTGCTCGCTACTTTCCTCGGTAGCGATCCAATCACAGTCGGGGCAACGCCCGAGCAAAAGAAAGTCTGGCTGAGTCGCATTGCAGACGAAGGCTTGCTCTTCGCCTATGGCGCCACGGAACCGGAAGCGGGCAGCGACCTGGGCGCCCTTCGCACGACCGCCGATCGTGTGATGCAGGACGAACGGATTGCCGGCTACAAGATCAATGGCAACAAGCAATGGATCAGTAATGGCGGAGTAGCCGGGGCTTACACAGTGCTGGCCAGCACACCAGCCGGGCCGAGTTGGTTCATCGTCGAGAAGGACGCCAAGGGTTTTACTCACGACGAACCGGAAGACAAGCATGGCATTCGTCTCAGTAACACCGCAGCGCTTGCCTTCAACGACGTCTATGTCGACGCTGACCGGCTGATTGGCGGCGTGGAAGGCCAGGGGCTCATCCAGGCTCAAGCCGTGTTTGGTTACACGCGTTTGATGGTGGCGGCTTTCGGTCTCGGGGCGGGATGGGCCGCGCTCGACCGCGCGATTCCGTATTCGACCAAACGCATTCAGGCTGGAGCTCCGCTGTCCGAGAAGCAGGGGTATACCCACAAGCTGGTCGTCCCGCACGTGGTGAAGCTCGAGGCCGCACGCGCCTACATCGAGCAAACTGCCGAACGCATCGATGCCGGAGAAGGAAGTCTGAATACCGAAGGCGCGATCGCGAAGTACATGGCAACAGAAGCGGGAAATCAAGCCGCTGACGCCAGCATTCAAGCCCTCGGAGGCTACGGTTACACGCATGAATATCTGGTCGAGAAAATCAGCCGCGACGTCCGCATCACCACGATTTACGAAGGCACTTCAGAGATCATGGAGATGACGATCAGCCGCGACCGCTGGCAGCTTCATCTGAAGACACGCGGCCAGCATTATCACGAGCAAGCGCGTGAGCTAGAGGCCCTGCATGCGCAGCACCCGGATGTGGGCGCAGACATCGCTGGGCAGGCTCACCGCGCGCTCGCCGAACTTATGGAGAAAGCCCGGGTCGCCCGGCTCACACGCCACCAGCATATTTTGCTGCGTTTGGGTGAATGGATTGCGTACGCTGAGTGCACCGGAGCTCTGGCACGCCGCGCCGCCCGTCTCGCGGAGAACAAGCTGAACGAAAAAGCGAACCGGCGGTTCGACGCAGAAGGACTAGCGTCGATAAGCCGCATCTTCGCCCGTGAAGCAGCGCTCAAAGTCGCGGAAGAAGGTTTGCGTTGGGTATGCGGGGCCGGTGGCATCGCCGACGCTGACATGTCCGCCTTCGAAACAAGTTTGCAGTTGCCCGCCATTCATCGTGCCCAGGCGGGCTTAATTTCTGACATGGATCATGTAGCCGACGTTCTCTATGCCCGCGCGGCGAAGCCTGCCGTTGCCGCCTGACAATTTAGACGCCTGACTCTTGTCCACGCGCAGCCGGATCTACTCCGGTTGCCCAGGAGCGTCCACATGGAAGACACATCCCATCGTGCCATTGCGATCGTGGGTGCGGGGGCCGTTCTGCCCGATGCCTGCAACGTCAGCACATTCTGGGAGAACGTGAAGCGCGGCCGTTACAGCATCTCCGAGGTCACCTCGGACCGTTGGGACCCGGCTCTCTATTACGACGCCGACCCCAAGGCGCCCGACAAGACCTACTCGAAGATTGGCGGCTGGGTGCGTGATTTCTCCTGGGATCCGATGAAATGGCACATGCCACTTCCCCCGCGAGTCACCGATGCCATGGACCTGGCGCAAAAGTGGGCCATCGCTGCCACGCGCGAGGCGCTGGAAGACTACGGCTATCCCAGCCGTCCGCTCAACCCGGATCGTGTCGCTGTGATCCTCGGCAACGCCATGGCGGGGGAGAAACATTATCTGACAGCGTTGCGTGTGTTCTTTCCTGAGTACGCGCACGAACTTGCCGACATTGCCAGTTTCGCCGCCCTGCCAGAGGCGGTGCGCTCTGACATTACACGCGAACTGCACGACCGCATGGACAAACGCCTTCCCGAGATAACGGAAGACAGCATGCCCGGCGAACTGGCCAATTGTATTGCCGGACGCATTGCCAACCTCTACAACTTTCACGGCCCGAACTTCATCTGTGACGCCGCATGCGCGTCCGCCATGGCGGCGATGAGTGCCGCCGCCGAAGGACTGGTCGCCAATGATTTTGATGCAGTCATTACCGGCGGCATTGACCGCAATATGGGTGTCCAGACCTTCGTGAAATTCTGCAAGATCGGGGCGCTCTCCGCGACCGGCACGCGTCCCTATGCCGAAGGAGCCGACGGCTTTGTGATGGGCGAAGGTTCTGCCATCTTTCTGATGAAGCGTTTGGCTGACGCCGAACGTGACGGTGACAGCATCTACGCGGTTCTCCGCGGCATCGGCGCATCGAGCGATGGCAAGGGAAAAGGGATCACCGCACCCAATCCAGTTGGCCAGAAATTCTGCCTGGAGCGCGCTTGGCAGAACGCCGGGCTGTCGCCGGCCACCGCGACTCTGATTGAGGGCCACGGCACGTCAACCCGCGTCGGTGACGTAGTAGAAGCGCAGTGCATAGCGGACCTGCTCAAGAGTCAAAATGTGCCAACGCACTCCGTGGCGCTGGGTTCGGTGAAGTCGAACATTGGTCATCTTAAAGGAGCGGCGGGCGCGGCCGGACTTCTGAAAACCGCGCTGGCTCTTCGGGATAAAGTGCTGCCGCCCAGCGTGCACTGCGAACGTCCCAGTCCCGACATCGATTTCGCCCACTCACCCCTGTACGTCAATACCGAACTGAAACCGTGGACGGTTCCGGCCGACATCCCTCGCCGTGCCGGAGTAAGCGCTTTTGGCTTTGGCGGCACTAATTTCCATCTCGTAATTGAAGAGCACATTCCTCACAGGCTGACCGGAAATGGAAAGCGCTCCGTAGCTGTCGGCACTCTCCCGCAAGGTGCGATCAAAGAGGTCGTTATGAATGCAAAGGAATTCCCATCCCCCACTCCAGCTTCTGTGGCTATATCCACCTGCAAAGTCCCTCTCCGAGGCGCCATGGTGTTGGGCGCTGACTCCGAGTCCGTGCTAGGCGAACGCCTGCGCGTCATCATGAAGGAAGCGCAAGAAGGTCGTATTCCCGCTCTTGAGGCCCCGGCCGAAGTTGACTTGCGCGCTCCCCAACGGTTGGCGATTGATTATGGCGACGCCGCCGACTCGCCGATAAGGCCGCTAAAGCGCTAAAAGCTCTTGCAGCAAACCAGCCCGCAGTCTGGAAAGCACTCCGGGCTCAAGGCATCTTCCGCGGTCAAGGCCGGGCGCCGAAGGTGGCGTTCCTGTATACGGGGCAAGGATCGCAGTACGTGAACATGCTGCGCCCGCTTTACAACGCGGAGCCGATTGTCGCCGCGACTTTTGCCGAAGCCAATCGAGTCATGACGCCGCTGCTCGGCAAGCCGCTCACCGATTTTGTTTTTGTGGACCAGTCCGACCCCGTCGCTGTGGCAAAGGCCGACGACGACCTGCGTCAGACGGCGATCACGCAGCCTGCCGTACTGGCGATCGACTTGGCATTGACCCGACTACTGGCCGCGTATGGCATCCAGCCCGACATGACAATGGGGCACAGCTTGGGCGAATACGGCGCGCTGGTCGCATCCGGTGCATTGCCCTTCGAAGATGCACTCGTGGCGGTCAGCGCCCGGGGACGCGGCATGACTCGTGTCGCTGTCGCCGACACCGGCAAGATGGCCGCCGTGTTTGCGCCTCTCAGTGAAGTCGAACGACTTCTAAAGAAGGTCAACGGCTACGTGGTCATCGCCAATATCAACAGCGAGCACCAGGCGGTGATCGGCGGCGCCAGTGACGCGGTCACGCAAGCCATGCTAGTTCTCCAGAAAGCTGGCTACGAAGTCTCCGAACTGCCCGTCAGTCATGCTTTCCACACTTCGATTGTGGCCCCCGCCAGCGAACCGCTGCGGCCGGAACTCGCGCGTCTGCACATGGAATCACCACGCCTGCCCATCGTCGCGAACGTAACGGCGAGTTCTATCCCACAGGGTCCGATGTCGTGCCGCAGATGTTGGACCTGCTCGCCAAGCAAGTTGCTTCACCCGTGCAATTCGTGAAGGGCCTGCGCACACTATACGACGCGGGCGCGCGCATCTTCGTCGAAGTTGGGCCGAAGAAGGCTCTGCAGGGGTTTGCCGAAGATGTCCTCGGCGACCGCGGCGACGTGGTTTCGCTCTTCACCAATCATCCGAAGTTCGGAGACATTGCATCGTTCAACCAGGCGCTGTGCGGCCTGTATGCAGCAGGGCTTGGACGCGGAACGCCTGCAGTCTCAGAGAAAGGAGACTTCTGCGGTTTCTGTGGCACCCGCGCCAATCGAAGTTCCAAGGCCGGTTCCGGCCCTGGTCGTCCAAACTAGAAAGTTCCTCTCCGTCAACAGCCGCACGCAACGGTGATCACTATAACGAACTCGGCCACTTCTTCGCCGAGGTGCTTGAGCGTGCCCGGCAGATTCAGGGTGATCACGACCATGTTCCGGTAAACCTCCCAGTCGTCATCACCGGTGCGGCTCTGGGTCTGCCCGGTACCGAGCGCATCTTCGACGATGCCAACCTCGCTCGCATCCTGCGTGGCGATCAATTCATCGATCTCATCCCAACCCGGCTGCGCAAAGCCATGCTCGACAAGCACATCACTCGTCTGGTGAAGAGTGACAACGGCGGACCGACATTCGAAACCATCAACAATGTGGCCGATGTCATCAAGTTGGCGGGACGTGGAGGCGCATTCGATCTGGAACAGTGAATTCGGCGTTTCCGCTGACCGCCGTGCCGCCCTCGATCGCGTTACCCAACTGGCGATTGCCGTGGGGCATCGATGCCCTGCGCGATGCAGGCATCCCGCTGGTCATGCGCTACAAGACCACGAGCAAGGGCTCGCAGTTGCCAGGATCGGTGGGCCCTCCCGATGCATTGCGCGACGACACCGGCGTGATCTTTGCTTCTGCCTTTCCGGGTTGCGACTCCTTCGCCGATGAAATGTCGCGCTACTACAACGATCACTCCCGCCGTGAGCAACTCGGGATGCTGGAAAGCCTGCTTGCGCGGGCTCGGCGAAGTCGAACGGCGATTCCGTCCTCGAACACGAAATTGAGCGCCGCACGGAAGACTTGCGAGACGCCATCGAAAAAGAGCCCTATGTTTTCGACCGGCGCTTCCTGCTCCGAATGCTGGCCATGGGCCATTCGCAGTTCGCCGAATTCATCGGCGCCCGCGGTCCGAACACGCAAATCAACTCGGCCTGCGCCAGCACCACGCAAGCCGTGGCGCTGGCGCAAGACTGGATCAACGCCGGTCGCTGCCGCCGCGTAATCATTGTCTCGGCGGACGATGTCACTTCCGATCATTTCATCGAATGGTTTGGCTGCCGGATTCCTGGCGAGCGGTGCCGCCGCCACCGACGAGGTGGTCGAAGAAGCCGCCACTCCCTTTGACCGCCGCCGCCACGGCTTGATCGTCGGCATGGGTGCCGCGGGCCTTGTCGTCGAGAGTCGCAGATGCCGCGCGGGAACGCGGAATTCAACCGATCTGCGAAGTGCTAAGCACCGTCACGGCCAACAGCGCCTTCCACGGTACTCGCCTCGATGTGCAGCACATCGGCCAGATGATGGAAAACCTGATTCGCACAAGCCGAAACTCACAGCGGCATTTCCCGCAGCAGATCGCGCCGCACACGGTCTTCGTCTCTCACGAAACCTACACGCCCGCGCGTGGCGGCAGCGCCTCCGCTGAGATCCACGCGTTGCGGCAGCGTGTTCGGCGATGCCGCTGATCAGGATCGTGATCGCCAACACGAAAGGTCAGACGGGTCATGCCATGGGGACCGGAATCGAAGATGTCGCTCGCAGTGAAGGCGCTGGAAACCGGCCTGGTGCCACCCGTCGCCAACTTCAAAGAAGTTGATCCTGAGCTTGGCACCTTCAATTTGTCCAAGGGTGGCGGCTATCCCATCGAGTACGCGATCCGCCTGGGTGCGGGATTCGGTTCGCAAATCAGCATGACGCTGTTGCATTGGATGGCGACGAAGGACGGTATGCATCGCCGTCCTAACGATCTCGGGCTATGCCTATCGCATTGTCGACGAGGACTGCTGGAAAGCCTGGCTGAGCCAAGTCGCAGGTTATCCCACGGCCGATCTGGAAGTCGTGCACCGCACGTTGCGGATACGCGATCAAGGATCGGCGGCGCGATTGGCCGAGAAAGCCGCGACGAAGTCCAAGAAGCCTTCGCCCAACGCCTCCGAAGCTCGCCGGCTCCGGTTGAGCGTTGCAACCCGTGCCCAACTGCCGAATCCGGTCGTCGAAGTCGCGAGTGCAGGCGCAAACGCCAGCCCCGCTCCTGTCGCCAAGTCCCCGAAATGCCCGCTGTGGAAGGCGATCCGGTCAAGGATCGCGTGTTGGCGCTGGTTGCTGAGAAGACTGGTTATCCCGTGGACATGCTCGATCTGGATCTCGATCTCGAAGCCGACCTGGGTGTCGATACCGTGAAGCAAGCCGAGGTGATGGCTACGATCCGCGAAGCCTACGGCATCGCCCGTGACGACACCATCAAGCTGCGCGACTTCCCCACGCTCGCCCACGTGATCCGGTTCGTGTACGACCGGAACCGCGCCCACGACCTTCATGCCGCGCAAGCAATTCCAATCTCGACTCGCAGCGCCAGAATGCCGTCCGCGCCAAAGGTCAGAGCGAGAGTCACCGATAGCAGTCCAGCGATCCGGCCGGTATCCCTCCGGAAGATTCCACGGCCAACGCTGGCGATTCCGTGAAGGAACGCATCCTCGCGCTGATGGTAGAGAAGACCGGATACCCGCGAGACATGCTGGATCTGGACCTCGACCTGGAAGCCGACCTCGGCGTCGACACCGTCAAGCAGGCGGAGATGTTCGCGGCCATCCGGGAGATCTACAGCATTCCGCGCGACGAGAACCGCAAGCTCCGCGACTATCCGACGCTGGCTCATGTGATCCGATTCGTGTACGAGAAGCGGCCAGACTTGGGCGGCGCGCCCGCGGTGGGGCCATCCTCGCCGGCATCACCGTTGCCGGTCTCAATCACGCCGACTGCGTCCGAGGTGCTCGCTCCTGCCCCCGACACCGCTCGTGACGCCGGCCGATTCCGATGATCCCATCAAGAAGATGGTTCTCCAGATCGTGGCTGAAAAGACCGGATATCCCGAAGACATGCTGGACCTGGATCTCGACCTGGAAGCCGACCTGGGCGTCGACACCGTCAAACAGGCGGAGATGTTTGCGGCCGTGCGAGCTGCATACAACATTCCGCGCGACGAAAATATGAAGCTGCGCGATTTTCCAACCCTGGCGCATGTGATCAAGTTCGCGCACGATCGGTCCGCGCGGGTCGAGGGCCGCGGTGCCTTGCATCAAGCCAGCCCAAGAGGAACAGGGAAACCAGCGGCCCCGCAGCTTCGGTCTCGATCCAGCTGTGCGCCCCGTCCTCGCCAGCTTCGATGCGGCAAACCGTATTCCACGACGCGTGCCGGTAGCGACCTTGCGTCCTCCGCTCACCGTCTGCAAATCGACCGGCGTGAAGCTCGATCGCAATAGCCGTGTCGTACTCATGCCCGACAAGGGCGGCGTTGGCCGAGGCACTGACGAAGCGCCTTCGCGAGCTGGGAGTCGAAGTACTCTGCATTGAAGGCACTCCTGATGCGGACGCTCTGACCGGCATTCTCAAAACCTGGACCGCAACTGGCCCGAGTCGAACGGAGTCTTCTGGCTGCCCGCGCTCGACAACGAAGGCGACCTTCGCAAACTGGACCTCACTGCCTGGCACGAATGCCGTGCGGGTGCGAGTGAAGTCGCTGTACACCACGATGCGAGCCTTGTATGAGCATGTAGGCCGCCCGGGCACGTTCCTCGTAGTCTGCGACGCGACTCGGCGGACATCACGGATATGACGACGCTCGGAGCAGTGGCTCCTCTCGGCGGTGCCGTAACGGGTTTTGCCAAGACGTACAAGCGTGAACGCATCGAATCCCTGGTGAAGGCAGTCGACTTTGAATCGAATCGCAATGCACGCGAAATCGCCGAACTTCTGATCGCCGAAACTCTGCACGATCCGGGAGCGGTCGAGATCGGATACACCGAGTAGACCAGCGCTGGACCGTCGGCCTCGCACGAACAACCCGCTGCCGATGGACAACCAGGCATGGTGCTCGACAAGAACAGTGTCTTCGTTATCACTGGTGCGGCGGGAAGCATCGTCTCGGCCATCACGGCCGATCTGGCCGCTGCATCCGGCGGCACTTTCTACCTGCTCGATCTCGTGCCGAAGCCTGATCCGGACAATCCTGATCTCGACGCGCTTCGTGAACGACAGGGAAAACCTCAAGCGCGACCTGTTCGCGCGCATCCAGACGCGCGGCGAACGGGCCACTCCCGCTCTCGTCGAAAAGGAACTCGCGCGTTTGGAGAGGGCACAAGCTGCCCAAAGCGCCATCGACGCCGTCGCGTGCGTCCGGCGGCACGCCACACTATTTCAGCGTCAACCTCACCGATGCGGAGGCAGTCGCCAAGGTCATCGACCAGGTGCGCCAGAGCGCAACGGTCGCATCGACGTGCTGCTGCATGCTGCCGGTATTGAGCGAAGCCATTCTCTGTCCAGACAAGGACTCCCGAGAATTCGACCTGGTATTCGACGTCAAGAGTCGACGGTTTCTTTAATCTGCTGCATGCCATTGGCGACATGCCACTCGGTGCGACGTGGCGTTCAGTTCGATTGCAGGCCGCTTCGGCAACGCTGGACAGACCGACTACAGCTCCGCGAACGATCTGCTGTGCAAGATCACATCGAGTTTCCGTACCACCCGTCCCGCCACACGCGGCATTGTAATCGACTGGACGGCGTGGGGCGGAATCGGCATGGCCACGCGCGGCTCGATTCCGAAGATCATGGAACTCGCGGGAATCGACATGCTGCCGCCGGAAGCCGGCATTCCGCTGATCCGGCGCGAACTCACTAGCCGGAGCGACCCGCGGCGAAATTGTGATCGGCCAGCGCCTCGGCGTCTTGCTGAATGAATGGGATGTCAACTGGTGGGCTCGATCCCTCGGCCGCAGAACTGCCGTCAAACACTTGGCAGCAACCGGACCGGTCAGTGGCAAAGTCGCTTCCATGAGCTTATCCGACGGCTACACTGTCGAACCACTCTCGACCCGCCGGCTCAACCTTTCCTTCATGATCATCAGATTGACGGCACTCCGGTTCTGCCCGGCGTGATGGGCATCGAGGCATTCGCCGAAGCTGCACTCTGCCTGCTTCCCGGATGGCGGGTCGAGGCGATCGAAGACGTAAACTTCCTCGCGCCCTTCAAGTTCTACCGCAGCGAACCGCGCGAGATTCGAATTGAAACCCGAATTCATCCGCACGGAAATGGCCTCGTGGCAGATTGCCGGTTGATCGGCCACGCGTTCGCTACCCAATCAAACCGAGCCTCAGCGAACCACCCACTTCACCGCGCGTGTGCGCCTTACCAAAGAATCCACGCCAGCGCCCCCGGTTCGTGCCCTGGGTACACCGGAAGGGCACCTGATCGAAGCCGCCGACATCTATCGCATCTACTTTCATGGGCCGGCGTATCAAGTCGTAGAGAAAGCATGGTGGGATGGCAAGCGCGTCATTGGATTGATGGCGAGGGCTTTGCCCCCGAACCATCATCCTTCCGATTTCCACACGACTCACATCGCCGCGGCTGATCGAACTCTGTTTCCAAACCGCTGGGATCTGGGAACTAGGCGTCCAAGGTCGAATGGGACTGCCACAGCACGTGCGCCAAGTTGTGCTCTTCCGGGCGCCGGATCTCGCAGAGGGCCGGTTGTACGCGGTGGTCACTCCCGACGAAGTTCAGGGAAGTTTCGATGTAGACGTCCTGGACGCGAAAGGAAATTGTTATCTCCGTGTGGCGGGTTACCAGACAGTCGAATCTTCCGAACGGCGTTAACGGAGAAACTCTGAAAACGTTGCAGGAGATCATGTCAGCGAGAGCGCCCTCGTGGCATAACCCGCTTGGCGGTCAACCATAGCCCTTTGATCGGGGTGACTATGCAGAATGAATTTCGACGTGTTGCGATTGTGAACCGCGGCGAACCCGCGATGCGCTTCATCCACGCGGCCCGCGAGTTCAGCTATGAGCACGGCATTCCGTTGCGCACCATCGCGCTCTTCACCGAGCCCGACCGCCATGCCATGTTCGTCCGCGAAGCCGACGAGGCCTTGTCTCTGGGCGCTGCGCAATACATGGACCGGGATACGCATCGATCCAAGAGCAGCTACCTCGACTACGATCGTCTCGAAGCTGGCTCTGGCGGCCGATGCACGCGGACGCCGTCTGGGTGGGATGGGGTTTCGTGGCAGAGCACGCCGCTTTCGCCGACCTCTGTGCTGGAGATGGGCATCGTGTTCATCGGTCCCAGCGGCAAAGTCATGCGGCAGACTTGGCGACAAGATCGCTGCCAAACGCCTGGCGGAGCAGTCGCAGATCGCCGTTGCGCCCTGGAGCGGCGGTCCGGTCGAAACCCTCGCGGACGCCACTTTCCACGCCGAGCGCCTGGGCTTTCCTCTGCTGATTAAAGCCACCGCGGGCGGCGGTGGTCACGGGATTCGTCTCGTGCAATCTGCGAGCCAACTCCCGCAGGCTTTTGAGACGCGCTCGGGCCGAGGCCTTCAAGGCTTTCGGCGACCCGACCGTTTTTCTGGAGCAACTGGTCGCAGGGTGCGCGCCACGTCGAAGTCCAGATCATCGCCGATCATTACGGAGACGACGTGGGCGGTCGGCGTCCGCGACTGCACGATCCAGCGCCGGCAGCAGAAGGTACTCGAAGAAGCGCCCTCCCCAGTGCTTTCTCTCGAGCAGGATCAGGTGACTGCGCGAAGCCGCGGTTCGACTCTAGCAAGGCTGCCAGGCTACTGCAATGCCGGCACGGTGGAATTCCTCTACGAACCGGTGTCCCGGCAGTTCTTTTTCATGGAAGTCAATACACGCTTGCAGGTCGAGCATCCCGTCACCGAATGCACGACCGGCCTCGATCTGGTGAAACTGCAGATTCACGTTGCGCGAGGCGGACACCTGGAAGGTGAGCCTCCACGCCGCATTGGACACGCGATTGAGGTGCGGCTGAACGCGGAAGATCCCGACAACGGTTTCGCCGCGGCACCCGGCATCCTGGAGCGTTTTCGAATAGGAGTCGGCCCGGGCGTGCGGGTGGATACAGGCGTCACTGAAGGCGACACCATTTCAGCCGAATTCGACTCCATGATCGCCAAAGTCATCGGCTACGGCCAGACGCGCAAAGAGGCGCTGTCCCGACTGCAGCGAGCCCTGCGCGAAAGCGTGGTCGTCGTGAAGGGCGGCGGCAGCAATAAACCTTTCCTGCTTGATCTGCTCGACTTTAAGGAAGTGCAAGAGGGGAATGTCGATGTCGCATGGCTCGACCGCTTCGCCAACCAGGCTGATCATCTGTGCCGGAAATATGCGGATGTCGCATTGGTGCAGGCAGCAATTGATGCCTACGACTCCGAGTTGGCGATAGAGAAGGCACAGTTCTATGCCTCCGCTGCACGCGGTCGCCCGCAGGTCCGGAGTGAGATTGGCCATGTCCTCGCCCTGCGCTATCACGGACATCTGTACTCCATGAAGACGCAGCGCCTCGGTCCACAAGACTACCGCATTCAGGTCGATGGAGTGAGCATCGAGGCTCATATCGAGCGGTTGGATGAGTTCGAATGCTGGCTCCGTGCCTTCGGACGCAGGTTCCATGTGGTTTCAGTCTGCCAAGGCCTCAGCTCGCGCGTCGAGGTCGATGGCGTACTGCATCATGTGGATCGAGACGATGGGGGTGTTGTGCATGCTCCCGCACCCTCCGTGGTGGTTTCGGTGGCCGTGAAAGTCGGCGACACCGTTAAAGTTGGCGATCGCCTGGCCGTTCTTGAGGCCATGAAGATGGAAACCCAGGTCGTGGCTAGCTTTTCCGGCAAGGTCCGGAAAGTAATGACCATGCCCAACGTACAGGTCGATGCTGGCGCTCCCTTGCTTCAAATCGAAGGCACGGGGGGCAGGGAAGAGATCGGACTGCAGAAGCGCGTGGTCGTTGGCGAATCGTACACCTGGCGAGAATACCGGGAAGCTACCTGCATCGACACACTCAAGGAACTGCGCCAAGTCATGTTGGGTTTTGATCTGGATCCGGCGCACGGCGCCCGCCACCTCGCAGCCTGGAGCCAGACCTGCCCGGCACGAGGCAATTCTGTCACCCCACTTGAGGACGAGATCCTCAGCATCTTTGTGGATATCTGCTCGCTGTTCCATCGTGAGCCGGAAGTCAATCACCGCGCCTCTGGAGAAGAGCCCAGCGCCGAGTCATACCTGTTCTCGTATTTGCGCATGGTCGAGACCAACGCGGAGGGATTGCCCTCGGCTTTTTTGGCTGCTCTGCGAAGCACTCTGGTCCATTACGGGGTGCATGATATTGACGGGTCTGCTGCACTGAGGGAGGCGTTGCTTTGGATCTGCAAATCTCATCAGCGCATGGCAGGGCAGACCGCGTCCGTGCTCGATATTCTCGAGCGCCGTCTGCATCACACCAAAACTCCCGGCTTCACGCCGGATAGTTCCTTCCGGGTACTTCTGGATCGCATGATCGCAGTGACGCATGAACTCTACCCCTCAGTCAGCGATCTGGCTCGTGAAGTCCGCTATCGGTACTTTGATGAGCCGACATTCGAGCGGGCGCGTGCCCAGATCTTCCATGAAGCCGAGAAACATCTTCACTATCTACAGGAGTTTCCCGACGCCGACGATCGTCGCGCGCGGATGCACGCCCTGATCGAGTGTCCGCATTTGTTGGCGGGCCTGTTTGCGGCACACTTCCCGTCGGCCGACGATGTTTTGCGCAGCACAATGCTCGAGGTGCTCACCTGGCGGTATTACCGGACTTGCGGATTACATAACCCTCGTTCGTCATCTGCAGGTGGTCGTCCCTATTTCTCGGCCGAATATGACTGTGAGGGGACGCCTACCCACGTCGTCGCGGCCTATGCCAAATATCACGACCTCTTGGCGGTGGTGGGCGCTTTGATTCCGGAAATTGACCACCTGCCCCATGATCACGACATTGTTTTGGATCTTCACGCCTGCCACAACGGAAAGCTGGGCGATCCGGACAGCACGGTGCTTGAAGTACAGACGATGCTAAATCGGGTCCTATGGCTTCGTCCGATTCGGCGCATTGTGGTTTCAGTCGCCGATCCCATACAAGGCCCGCGCGGAAGCGCACTGCAGCACTTCACGTTTCAGCACGATGGAAATAGCTACGAAGAGGACCAGTTCTACCGCGGCGTGCATCCCATGATGGGGAAGCGCCTGCACCTCTGGCGGTTGGGCAATTTTAAAATCGACCGTGTGCCCTCGGTCGAAGACGTCTATGTTCTGCACGCTGTTGCCCGCGACAATCCGAAAGATGAGCGTTTGTTCGCCGCCGCCGAGGTACGGGATGTGACCCCGGTTCGAGATAACGCCGGACACATCGTGCAATTGCCGCACCTGGAACGCATGCTGATGGAAGCGCTGGCCGCGATCCGCCTGTTCCAGTCGCGGCGCCGTCCGCAAGAGCGTCTGTATTGGAACCGCGTATTCCTCTATGTCTGGCCTCCGCTCGAACTGAAAGCTGACGAACTGCGCAGCATCGTGCGCAGGTTGTTGCCCGCGACTGAAGGTTTGGGGCTGGAACAGGTCGTGGTGCGAGCCCGTATTCCCAATCCCGCGACGGGAGAATTACGCGATCTGGTGGTGCGCATTTCGAGTCCGGTCGGCAGCGGCCTGCTGATCACATTCCGTCCGGCCGACAAACTGCTCGCGCTCAAATCATTGTCCGAATACGATCAAAAAGTTGTTCGCGTGCGCCAGCGCGGACAGGTGTACCCCTACGAGATCATCAAGATGCTAGCGCCAAGCCGGGAGGACGCGCGAGGGGAATTCCCGCCGGGTGATTTTGTGGAATACGATCTCGACGCTGCTGGAACCCTCGTTCCCGTTGATCGTCCCTACGGCAAGAATCGCGCGAACATCATTGTCGGAGTCATTCGCAATTTCACCGCTCGATATCCAGAAGGCATGACTCGCGTCCTGCTGTTAGGAGATCCCAGCCGCGACTTGGGAGCGCTGGCCGAAACCGAATGCCGCCTCATCATCGGCGCTCTGGACCTGGCTGAGGAGATAGGCGTTCCGGTGGAGTGGTTTCCCATCTCCGCCGGTGCCAAGATTTCCATGGACAGCGGCGTTGAAAACATGGACTGGATCGCGCGCGTGTTGCGTCGCCTGATCGAATACACACAGGAGGGCGGCGAGGTGAATCTCCTGATCAACGGCATCAACGTCGGAGCACAACCCTACTGGAATGCCGAAGCCACCATGTTGATGCACACTCGCGGCATCCTAGTCATGACGCCGAAGGCCTCTATGGTGCTCACCGGCAAACGCGCTTTGGATTATTCTGGCGGCATCTCCGCCGAAGACAACCAGGGCATCGGTGGCTACGACCGCATTATGGGAGTTAACGGCCAGGCGCAGTACTGGGCGGCCGACATCAATGACGCCTGCCACATCTTGTTCCGCCATTACGATCACACCTATGTGATGCCGGGAGAGCGGTTTCCGCGTCGCGCTGACACCACCGATCCGGTCGAACGCGACATTCAAACATTTCCTCATAACGAAAATGGAGAGGACGGATTTGCGCTCGTCGGCGAGATTTTGTCGGACGAGACCAACCCTGGCCGTAAGAAGCCCTTTGACATTCGCAAAGTCATGATGGCCGCTATCGATCAGGATCACCCTCCGTTGGAACGTTGGGCGGGAATGCGTGCCGCCGAGACCGGCGTGGTATGGGATGCCCACCTCGGAGGCTATCCGGTGTGCCTCATCGGCATTGAGTCCCGCTCAGTCCCACGCCTGGGATTTGTTCCTGCCGATGGACCGGATCAGTGGTCCGCAGGAACACTCTTCCCGCAATCCTCCAAGAAAGTCGCACGTGCCATCAACGCTGCCAGCAACAATCGCCCCGTAGTCGTCCTGGCCAATCTGTCGGGTTTTGATGGTTCGCCGGAGTCGATGCGGCGATTGCAACTCGAATACGGCGCGGAGATTGGCAGGGCCGTCGTCAACTTCAAAGGCCCGATCGTGTTCTGTGTGATCTCGCGTTACCACGGGGGCGCCTACGTGGTCTTCTCGCGGGCGCTAAACGAAGGACTTGAGGTGGCCGCGTTGGAAGGGACCTACGCTTCCGTGATCGGCGGCGCCCCCGCCGCCGCCGTGGTTTTTGCCGGCGAAGTTGAGTCGCGCACTCGCAAAGACGATCGCCTGCAGATGCTGAACCAGGCAATACTTCGGGCAGACGCCTCCCAGAAGGGATTGCTGCGCGCCCAATGGAACGAACTTCACGACGTTGTTTACTCTGAGAAGTTGGGCGAGATGGCGAACGAATTCGACCGCGTGCACAGCGTGTACCGTGCCCTGAAGGTCGGCGCGCTCGATTGCATCATCCCTCCCGCGAACCTCCGCTCCTACCTCATACACGCAGTGGAGCGCGGCATCCAGCGTGAGGAAAAAGCAGAGGAGAAGAGAACCCTCGAGATCGTGGAAGCGGCTTAGCAATCATGGATATTTACTGGATGGAACAAACCGAGTCGGACATGCCGTCCGAAAATCATTGGCTAGGCCCCAACGAGATGGCTGCCCTGTGTTCCATGCGCTTTCCCAAGCGTCGAACCGATTGGCGCCTGGGTCGCTGGACAGCGAAACTTGCTGCTTCCACTTGTCTTGTGCTGCCGGTTGATTTTGACGCACTTTCGCACCTGGAGATACGCTCTGCCCCGTCCGGCGCGCCTGAAGCCTTTCTCGACGATCGACCAGCACCTATCTCGATTTCAATCAGCCATAGCGCTGGTGCCGCCCTATGCACCATCGCACCCTTCGGGACGAACGTGGGTTGTGACATAGAACAGATTGATCCCCGCAGCGACGCCTTCATCGCCGACTACTTCACTGCTCAGGAGAAGGCCCTCATCGCCTCGGCCCAACTGGCAGAGCGGCCTTTGCTTGTAAACCTGCTTTGGAGCGGGAAGGAAAGTGCCCTCAAGGCGCTCCGTGTCGGTCTTCGACTCGACACGAGATGCGTTTGCCTGAGCCCTGAGGGTTTCCGATTTGGTTCGGCTGCGAAGGGATGGCAGGATCAGTACCCGATCTCTCAGGTTAACCCCGACGGCTGGCATCCACTGAGGGGTCGATATTCCAGTGATCAAATTCTGCGTGGCTGGTGGCGATTTCAGGATCGCCTGGTGCGAACTGTTATCTCCGACCTTCCCCCGCGAATTCCTGTCCGGGCGTAATAAGAGAAGTGCTCGGATCGCTGCAGAACGCGCGACAAGAGGTCGAAGCCAGCCGGAGCAACACCAGAATTATGTCCAACCGTCGAATGCTGCCCCAGTTCAAATGGCACATTGGTTGTCTGAGTCCGTCGTCAGCGACTAGAACTTGACCATGATGGCCATCCTGATGCTGGCCTCATCCTTCCGCAGGTCGGGACAGAACCCGGTGCTTCCCGCAACACAGGTGAGACCTGGAGTCGGGGATAAGAACGGGCCCGGCACAAACGTAGTGTCTCCGACCAAAGATCCAGCGGCTGGGTTTGGAATGGTGCCAGGAGAGCCGTTGACGCCAGGCGTTATCCCGCCGCGACCTGAAAAATAAGGCACGTTTGCGTGGCGATAGCCGTACTCCCAACGGAATGTGATGTACTGTTTCGGCATATAGTCGAAGGTGAGTGAGGTATCCCAAGCTTTGAAGGGGTCGCCGGGATTCGCAGTAAAGTACGGCGTTCCAGAGATCGCGTCCGCTCCATTGATGGGTGGGAGCAGCACCAAGTAGCGGCCCGGGTTGTTCATCTGACCACCACCGACTGTAAGTCCATACCGGTCTTTCTGGAACCAAAAGCGGTTGTATGCCATCCAGCCTAAGAATGCTTGTTTGTGAGCTATGGTGTTGCCGGACCCATCTTTCTTATCGCCAAAGCAAGCGACCCCGCCGCCGTATTCGCAACCCAGGTCGCCGGTAAGCGAGAACGCCATCTTGTCGAGATTTTTCTCAGGATGATCGTAGTACTTGACTTCGACGCTATCGTCGGTGTGTATGCGACTGCGGCCTAGCTTGCCATTACCGGCCCCTAACGTATCTTCACCCATGCCGTAGTTGTTGAAGACAAGTGACAGCCACGGCTTCGGACGGTACAGGATCTGTCCGCCCAGTCCAGGGTGGCTGCCCAACCTGCCATAGGATTGCCAGCCGTTGATGATCCAGGGCTCGATTTTCAGTTTCTCAGTGGGAAACCACTGGATGCGCAGGCCATTGAAAAACCACGGCGTGTTCGATGAGACGTACGACGGCTGGTAGGCCCAGTTATCAAAGTTGTAGTAGCTGAATAGGCCGATGTAGGAGACGAAGATTCCCGCATCGATGTTGAGTCCGTGGTTCACATTGAAGTGATAGCCACCGTAGGCTTCAGAAAAGTATTTGTACGCTCCCCGCAGATCCCATTGGCCGCGCCCAGGGCTGGCGTCGTTCCTTGGAGTCGTGACGCCGAACATGCCCCCCATGGTCAAGACTCGACCACGAACGTTCTGCCAGTGGAAGTCGCCGCCGAAGCTGATCTGCTCGATTTGAACTTCGTTCGACCTGAAGATCTCGGTCGAACCGCCAATGGTGTCATCCTGGGGATGGTTAAAACTGCTGATAAAGTTGGTGTCGAATCTGATTTCAGGGGTAAAGAATTTTGAATCCCACACTGCATCCTTGGTGCGCGCCGTGCCGTTCATCCAAGTCCAGTCCGCATAGGCAAAGGGAGCTGACGGCTCTGGACTCTCGGTCTTCGTTTTTTTCGCCTCTTGTGCGGGAGGCTCGGCCTCTGCGAATCTGCCTTCGGCAGGTTTCATCCCTGAAGGTGGGGCTGGTGATGCTTCCGGTGATGGCGACGCCGCTTCCGACGCACTCCGGCTTTTCAGTTCGGCTCGGAGTTGCTCGATCTCCGCCTGCATCGCCGCGAGTTGCTTCGCCACGGCCGGCGATATGTCTGGATCGGGCGTTGCAGTAACTGCACGCGAAGGATTGCTGGGCGCGCCATCGTTATGGACCCCATCCAGCGGAGGTTCGTGCAGCGCAGCCACCTTTGTCGACGTTTCTGCTTGCGTCTGAATTTGCGCGTAACAGCGTGAAGCCTGACTAACTATCAAACTCAAAACAAGCAAAGAAGGTAATACTGAAGCGACTACGGTTTTGCGTAAATGATTGTTCGTGATTATCAATTTCTTCTTCCTCTCCCAGCGCGGTGGCTCGTTACGGCGATCCAACCAGGAATGCGCGGACGGACATATGCCGGGTTCCGCTGTTCGCGGTTACATCAGCATCACATCGGAAAACTCGTAAAGATTGTGTTAAGAGTTCGTAAAGAACGCATAAACGTTCTTAGGTTCCTGAGCGCCGTGTATGAAAGTTGCGGAAACAGCGTGGCAAAGATTCGCCAGAGTGCTTCAGGGCTGGTCAAAGGAGCGGGGATCAGAAGGCAGCGTGAGGCCCGGCCATCTGTGCTCTATTGAACGAGTCCAAAGACGCCCACCCCGGAAGTGGTTCCTACGTATACCTTCCCATTGATGACTGTGGGCGTGATGAATTTGTTTCCTGCACCGAAATGGTCCCGTCCACTTGCGGCCTGATTACTGTTGTAGAGTTCGGTTCCGAGATTCTTGGCTTCGTAGGCGTGCAGCACCGCCGGATTGGCGTTCTCAACGGCCCAAAGAATCGCATTGCTCGTCCCGTTGGCAGAAATGCTGGGCGTGGATCCGGGAAAGGGGAAGGACGTTGCTGTCTGGGATGTGGGCGTGGGTCCCAGCTTTGCATTGCTGATGGGAAAAGCCTTGATGTGGTCTCCAACCGCTCCGTAATAGACGGTGTTGTTGAAGTAGGCAGGCATGGAGAACACGCTGCCAGCCAAGCTACCGGAAACGATCTGATAATTGTTGTTCGCTCCCGGATTGAACTTGCCCATCGAATCCCGGTCAACGACATAAACGTTGGTATCTTTTCCCGCTCCAACCGCAAGATGCCTGGTTTGGCCAGAGCCGTCGATCAGATCGGGCAACAGCAACGCGCCACCAGATCCAAGATCCTCATCCGTAGAATTTTCCGAAGATTCATTCATCATCTCGAAATAGTCAGCGACAGCGACTTGATTGTTGGTGGTAGAGATCTTCAAAAAGGCATTCCCGAAATCGCTTTCGGTGGGGAAGCCCTGCAAGTTCATGGTGGCGTCGAACGTGCCATTCGCATCCAGCGCGTAGATGTTGCCGTTGGCGTCCGCTGCTGGAGCCGCACCACTCATCCAGAACGATCCCTCGTTGCCGTTCGGGGTGACATTTAGAACGCCCACTTGCGAGAGTGTGTTTTTGTCGTAGCCGATCAACCAGCCGGTGTATGGCCGGATATCACAGTGCGAGCCCCAACTGGTGTAGATGACGCCATTCAGCAGAAGCAGGCCGGGTCGCTCCACTTGCTGTCCGGGATCGAAGATTACATTTCCTCTCAAGCTGTTATCCCCGGTTCCTGGATAGGAAGCCTGAATTTCCTTCGGCCCGCCGAATTCCTCAGCTCCGGTGGTGACGTCGAGAGCGTGTAGTCGCTGATGGTAATTGCCGCTTCCGTCTTTTGCCATGCTCACGACGTAGATCGTTCCGTGCGCCCCGGCGCTGGCATCAATCACCGGCGTTGCGGTAACTCCGATTTCTGGACTGATCTGATTGCAACTATGGTTGTCGCTCGGTGTTTCGCCAGACCCTAGAGTCGAGATCTGCCAGATCTGAGTCCCTGTATCGGCATCGAAGCCATAAACGGACCCGTGTTCAGTAGCAACAAACAGGATGTTGTGTGCGCCACCCGCAATGGTCAGGTTCGGCAAATAGAGCGGCTGGGCATCTATCTTCCCGTCGACGGTGATCACAAAGAGCATGCCAAAGGTGGACATGTTCACATTCGTCGTCGTAAGCGTCGTCTCATTGAGATTTTGCCCAGTTCGGGCGTTATCGTTGTGATAAGTAGTCACACTGCTTGTCGTCGCAGGTGGCGGGGGTGGATTCCCGATTCCCTTGCCGAGAGAGCCGCCGCAACTGACGAGGTGGAGAGCGACTGGCAGGAGCAAAAGAAGTGCAAATGCAATCTCGACGTTCCTCGTGCGCATCTCTTTGGGCCCCCCGGCAAGGTAGTGAATCCTTAGAAACATTTTAGTACCGTTCCGGTTGGAAGGATGTCAAAAACCAACCGTTGGCAGCAATGAAAGACGCGCGCGCTGCCGCGCCGTCAGGCAGGAATGGGCTGACTCGCCGAAGAAAACAAAACTTTCCTTTTCACTTTGATTTCGACCTCGACCAGGTATTTCCGAATCGCTGAGGGATTGATTTCGATGCCAAGACCTGGCGAATCGGGCAAAGTGACGTAGCCCTCGCTGTCGCGTTGGAGATGATTGGCGGTAAGTTCACGCGCCAGCAATTTGGGAGCGAAGGGGTACTCGCAGATTTCATCCTTGCGCAAGCCGGCATAGGGCTGCAGCGAGGCACTGAGCGCCAGGTGCGAGGTGAAGGTGTGGTTCACAAAGGTCACCCCTTTAGCCGTCGCGTACTCGGCCACACGCTTGGCGGGTCCAATGCCGCCAATCCGGCCACAGTCCACCTGGATGAATCCGACCTCGCCGTAGTCGATCAGATGCTGTGCCATGTAGAAATTGTGCGCACCCTCTCCTCCGGCGAGTTTGATTGAGCCTCTGCCCGCTAAAGCTGCGTAAGCATCCAGAGCACTTGTGTGGAAGGGCTCCTCCAGCCACACCGCTCCAACTTCGGCGAGGATAGGCAGGCGGGAGGCTGCAGACTCAACGTCATTGCCGAATATCTGCCCGACGTCGACCATCAAAAGTCCGTCTTTTCCCAGGCCTTCGCGGGCAGCATGGAGATGTTCTACGTCGGTCTGGAGATCGCCGCGTCCGATCGGTCCCCATCCGAATTTCACGGCACGAAAATTCTGTGCTCGCGCAGCCGCAGCGAGTTGGTAGGTTTGAGCGGGAGAATCTCCGAATAGTTGTGATGCGTAGGGAAGCTTTCGATAGCATTCCCGGTATCCCAATAATTTCCAGACAGGCTGGTCCCGTACCTTCCCCAACAGATCCCAAAGAGCGATCTCTACGCCAGACCAAGTATGCGGCGCTTGCAGCAGGTCCATGCTGTCGAGTTCGATCTGCGCTGCAATTCGCGGAATATCTTCTGGTGCATCCAAATGCTGGCCGAGGACCGAGGCTCCGACCGGCCGGCAAGCACCGTGAGACATGGGACAAATAAAGGCCGCAATCGAGACCAAGGGCGAAGCTTCGCACTCACCCCACCCAACATAACCGCCGGCAGCAACCCGAACTAGCAAGGCATCCTGGCTGCCGTCGCCCTCGGTCGTCACTTCAGGCATGGAAAGGTAAAAGAAGTCGACTGCTTCAATTTTCACGAAGGTCTCCGGCGTTAGCGCCCAGTTTCACAGAGAAACTAACATTTTTAGTACGATTTGCGAATCAGATGAACTCAGAAGGCGGTTAAAAAGATCATTAATCCGATGTTTCGATCGTCTAGGCTGACTTATACTTCGGGCCATGCGCACTTTGGTGTATACCGCTCCGAATCGGGTGGAAATGGAAGAGAGGCCACGGCCCCTGCCGTTAGCCGGCGAAGAAGAAGTCGCTATTGAGGTCGCAGGCATTTGCGGCTCGGACATTTCCGGCTTTCTGGGTCACAGTGCATTGCGGCGCCCAGGGCTGGTTTTGGGACACGAATTGGTAGGACGGCGCCGCGATGGGCGCCGGGTCGTTGCGAACCCGCTCATCAGTTGCGGACATTGCAATGCCTGCGTTTCAGGTGCGCAGAACCTTTGTGAGTCCTGGAGACTTCTCGGTTTGGGGACCACGCCGGGGACATTCGCCGAGTATGTGGCGTTACCTTCGCCGCAAGTGTACGAGTTACCGGATTCCATCACCGCAGAGCAGGCCATTCTTGCGGAACCGTTGGCGAACATCGTTCACCTGTTCCGGATCGTCTCGCCACCACCCTTCTTCCGATTGGCGATCGTGGGCGCTGGGACGATGGGTGCTTTGGGATTACTGGGTGCATTGCGGATAGGGGCACGGGACGTACTGGCTGCGGATGTAAACGATCAGCGACTAGCGACCATGCGAAAGCTTGGGGCGTCCGCGATCGTCAATGCTTCGGATTCAGGGGCACTCGAGGAAGCGCAGCGAAATTCAAAGCCTGGATACGACGTCGTCCTCGATGCCAGCGGCAGCGCCGCGGCGCGGCAAACGGCATTCGATCTTTGCCGTCCTGGCGGCCAGGTTGTGCTCCTCGGGATGGGAGCGCAGCGCAGCGAAGTCAACTTCATAGCCAGTATTCGCAAGGAACATCGGGTCATCATGTCGTTCGCCTATACGCCGCTGGATTTCAGACGATCGCTGGATCTTCTCATTGGAGGCGAGATCGACCTTACCCCATGGACTGTCCGGATGCCGCTGGAGGAGGGGCAATCGGCGATGGAGCGCATGAGCCAGGATCCCGGAGTCTCGCTGAAGATGATGCTGCAAGTTGCTGGCTCGTAGGTGGCCCCGAGTCCTGAGCGGGAAAGCGCACGAAGGATCACAATACCGTTTCTTCTCGACCTTTCCGCCGGTTGTCATCTGCTTTGCAGCGCGAGTATGCTCAGTGTCTTTGCACTTCATGCCAGCCACCACCACGACCGCGCGCGCCGCTCTGCCCAGGATTCTGGGAATGCCTCGCTGGTTGGCCTTTTCACTACTGACCATTTTCGTTTGGGGCGCGTGGGGCGCAGTGTCGAAGGTGGCATCGGATGGGGTTGATGCCAATACTAATCAAGTGTTCTTTACGTTCGGATTGTTGCCTCTCATTGCCCTGGTTTGGCGATCGCCGAGGAATGCGGGCGGTGGCGCGGGAAGACGAACGGGAATTGGGTGGGCTTTTCTGACGGGAATTCTGGGTGGAACCGGGAACATTGCTTTCTTTCGCGCTCTCGTGATGGGCGGCAAGGCTTCTATAGTTTCGCCGGTTACGGCATTGTTCCCACTGGTGACAGTCATTCTTGCAGTGACCCTTTTGCATGAACGAGTAGGAACTGCGCAGAAGATCGGGTTGGCGCTGGCGCTGGTTGCGATTTATCTGTTGAGTATGTAAGCGGATTCTATGGCACTCTTACCCGGATGGCTGTGGTTCGCGGCGATTGCTCTGCTGTTCTGGGGCATCACCGGCGTGACCCAAAAACTGGCGACGAACCGGATCTCGAGTGAACTCTCATTCATCTGGTTCGCCTATGCCATGATCGCGATTTCGGCGGTGCTGGTTCTATTTGTTCCCATCCACTATCACGTCAGACCTCTGATCTTCTGGGCGGCTGTGGCGGGAGGAACCCTCAACGGATTGGGGGCGCTTACGAGTTTCACTGCACTCGAATCGGGTGGGAAGGCGTCGGTTGTGATCTCGTTGATCTCGCTCTATCCGTTGGTTACTGTTGCGATCGCTGTGGCAGTTTTACACGAGCGTCTGACGATGGCCCAGGCGTGTGGCGTGGGCATCGCGATTGTTGCGGCAATATTACTTTCTTTAGAGCCGAAGTCGCCAGATAGCCGCACGTAGCGGGTTCTTAAAGCCACTCCTATGTGCATTCTTCCATAACATGGAAACCCGCCGAGCGTCACAAAGGAGAATTCACCACTACTGGCTCGTGCTTTCTGGACGTAATCCCTTACTGACCTTCGCTCATCATTCCTGATTGATCGACAGACCCCACGCAGCGCAACCCTTCCTGAACCAGAAATCGGACATCCGTCTGCAGTGTTTCTCCGGGCGCCAGAGAGCGATGGCGTCCTGCCGCCTGCATCGCTGCGAAATTCAGTGGATAACCCGTACACGGTTCAAGCACCGCGACATTGTAGTTCCGCCAACCACCGTAGGTGGCGAAGAGCCAGCAGCACTGGAACACCTCCGCGTCGAACTGCAGACCACACGACAATCCCGTATGCGTATTAGTTAAGGCGCACCAGTTGCCCTGCATTTGCGTGCCATAGAAGAAATAGAGTTGGCGTGCATCTTCGCGGGGAATGCGTCGCAAATCGACATTGCCTCGCGGAGTTTTGAGGACAGGCCACTCACCCGGTTCCGCTCCTTCCAAGGTGCCGAGGAAGGCCGGCTCCAGTTCCACTTTCAACGCCGGGAAATCGATGCGATGTTGCGGCGAGACTGCCATCGCGGGATGCAGCTTCCAGAGAAAAGGGAATGAAGTTCCTGCCAGATTCGTGAAGCTGTGATGGAACTCGACACGCGACTGATCCGGCCGCAAGCGAATGGTTTTATCCACATGGATAGAGCTGATCGGCGTAATGTAACGCAAGCGTACGCCCACTTCATCGCTGTTCGAAAAGGTTTCGGCAGACCAATTTCCTGTCCACAACTCGCCATGGTCGGGATAGCTTTCTCCTTCAATCAACGAAGCTTCATCGTTGGGAAATAATTCGTCCCAACCTCCACTCCACACGTCATCATAGCGGGAGTTCAGCGGCAGCTTGGCAGGAGGAATTCTTGGATTGTTCCAAAGCAGATCGGCATCGAGGGGTTTGTAGGTGATTTGCCAGATTTTGCCGCCGGCCTGAGGCAGAATCACGAGCCGAAGCATCCGGTTTTCCAGCACCACCGCGTCCAGTCCGCGGTACGACCAGTCTGTGCTCACCCGAGGTCGTTGCATCGATCAAGTCCCTTCCTTAACACTGAACTGGCCGTTCAATTTCTGTTTGAATAACTGCATTTTCATCGAGCACGGACCCTGCCCAGAACGCAAAGGGTGCCTTCTCCCCGAGCAGAAACGGCTACGCCGGTTGATGAACACAGCCATCAACCTACAGACGCATTGGTGCAATTGCTAAGATCCGCCGAAAGAGTATCTGATCGGACTGTCTGGACCCGAATGTTTATCCAATATTCCTTCCCAGATTCAGCTTTACTTCAGCCCCGAAAGGCCAATTTGCGGTTATCCTGAGGGCGTCCTATGCCGAAAAATGAGCAGAGCCACATCCCAGGTCTCGGATCGAGAGCGAGAGCATGGGTATGCGCACTGGCATTGATCGCTGGCGCAATACAAGGGGTTTGCGCGGCTGCGGATAACGAATTCAAATCTCTGATGCAGAAAGCCTTTGATCTGCATGAGCGAGGTGACTTCTCCGCCGCGCTGCCCTTGCTGCGGAACGCGTACACGATGCAACCCGAAGATTACTTTGTGAATTTGCTTCTGGGCATCGATTCGCTGCGAACCGGTGAGGCAGAGGCATCGATCCCATTCTTGAAAAGAGCGTCCCGGTTGCGGCCTGGAGAAGAAATACCGCTGGCGTATCTCGGCGAGGCATACGCTCGCCAAGAAATTTACGGGAGTGCCACTGAGAGCTATCTCAAGGCAATAAAAGTTGCTTCTGGTTCTGATGATTCAGCGATCGCATTTGTCGACTTTGCCCTTACTCGTTTCGCCGACATTTCGGCATCCCTAAGAAGTTCGACGAAAGGGTTAGCGGCCGAGTATCGGTTGCGCGGGCTGGCTCTGGGTCAGAATGACCCTGGCCGCTTGTCACGATTTCAGCGAGCAGCGGACCTAGATCCGGGCGCACCCGGTATTTGGGCAGATCTTGCTCGTGCCTCATTAGCCGCGGGGGATGCAAGCGCCGCCGCCGACTACAATCGGCGCGCGCAGGAAGCGGATCCGAACGATCTTTCGGCCTGGATCGTTGATGCCCAGCTGGCTGCGCACGCAAAAGAGTGGAAAAAGGCTAGTGAGCGGATCAATGCCCTTGCCCGCCGATCGCCACAAACACTCTCGCATGAGGTCGGCAAGTGGCCTTGGCAAGTTGAGGTCAAGCCCTCCGCCGTCTCGGATGTCGCTGCAAGATTCTTTACGTGCATACAGCAGAGGAAAGCACCCTGCCAGATCGCGACCAGCACGGTGGCGTCCGCTGAATCCGCGAGGCTATTTCGCGAGCAACGTTGGGAACAACTGATAAAGCGCCCCCTACCTAATTCAGCCCAGCATGAAGCCTGGTTGTGGCGAGGGATAGCTTTCGCGAGTTTGGAAGATTGCGCGCAAGCCATTCCAGCGCTCGAACGCGGCTTAACTGGAACGTCTGCTGACACTTACGATCGTTTCTGGCTTTCCTGGTGCTATACCCGAGAGGCTGGGCGTACCGCGCAGCAGGTTCAAGAGACTGCCGACGACGAAGCGCCAATTCATATCATGCGAGGGGATATCCTGTTACGCCTGCAAGCCAAACCAGAGTTAGCCGTCGCCGAATATCAGCAGGCGCTGACGCTCCATGCCAACGACCCTTCTGTTCTCGAAAGGATCGGCGAGGCTCACTTCGGCGCGGGAATGATCGATTTGGCCCGGGAGAATGCCGATGCTGCGCTGAAGATCGATCCGCAGAGACTTGGCGCCAAGCGTACGCTGGCGAAGATCGCGATTCAGGAACGCGATTATACGACTGCTTTGCCTTATCTCCGGGAAATTGCCGCTCGCGATACGCGGGACGTAAGCGGGCGCGTCGAGTTAGGAAAAGCCTGCGCCCAGACCGGCGCGTTGGATGAGGCGTGGCAGAATTTGGCCCCTGCGCTCGATCATGGGTATCCTGATGAGAAGGGAAGCTTGCACTATCTTCTGGGCACAGTCTTGAAGAAAATGGGACGAACCGCAGACGCAGAGCAGGCGTTCGCCGCGGCCACACAGCTCTCTGAAGCTTTTCAGCATAAGTCCTATCGTGACCAGGATCCTGATGCGCAACCGTAACCGGGGACTGACGAGACGCGCATTTGCCAAGGTGTTGGCAGGCGCGGGGGTGGCCCTTGCCATGCCCCGAAAGCTCAGAGCCGTTGCTGCCAGCGGCCCAATCCTCTTTCAAAACGCTGCTTCCGCCAGCGGGTTGGATTTTGTCTTGCGAAATGATGCCAGCGGTCGCAAGTATCAAGTGGAGACCGTTCTGGGCGGCCTGGGTGTGATCGACTTCGACGATGATGGATGGCCGGATTTGTACTGCGTCAACGGAGCGGTTCTGCCGTCGCTGCAGAAGAGCGATCCCAAGTTCTTCAATCGCCTGTACCGCAACAACCGCGACGGGACATTTGCCGACGTTACGCAAAAAGCCGGGTTGCAGGGCCATGGGTATGAAATGGGTGTTGCAGTTGGCGACTACAACAATGATGGATTCGAAGATTTGTATGTTGTCGGGGTGCATGGGAACACGCTGTATCGCAACAACGGCGACGGCACCTTTACTGACGTTACACAGGCCGCGGGAGTGGGCAGTGCCGAGGCCAATGGACACAAGCTGTGGTCCGTGGCCGCCGCCTGGATCGATTATGACAATGACGGTCGCCTGGATCTCATCGTGTCGAACTACTGCGACTGGACAGCGGGAGAAGATCCAGTGTGCGGCGATGTCGACATTGCTGATCGCGTTTATTGTCACCCCGACAAATACCGTGCCGAGCCAGTGCAGCTTTATCACAACAACGGGGACGGCACATTCACTGAAGTATCCGCGAAGGCGGGCATTGGAAATCTGTTGGGGAAGGGCATGGGAATTACGGTTGCAGACTACGACGGTGACGGCCTCCCCGACATCTTCATCGCCAACGATAACGACCGGAACATGCTGATCCATAACCTGGGTGGCGGCAAGATGAAAGAAGTGGGGATGGAAGCCGGCATCGCTTACAACGGAGATGGACGGCAGATCTCTGGAATGGGCGCTGACTTCCGGGACTTCGATGGCGATGGGCTGCCCGACATCCTGATGACTGGGCTACGCCGCGAGACTTTTGAGTTATTCCGAAACAATGGCAAGGGGGCGTTTGAAGATGCCAGCTCCGACAGCCGGTTACTCAGCCTAAGTCGCCCGTGGAGCGGATGGAGTTGCGGTTTCGCGGACTTCGATAACGACGGCCTCCTCGATATCTTCATTGCCTGCGGTGGGCTGGATACCAACGAACCGCAGCCCAACCGCGTGCTCCAGAATTTGGGAGGCCGGTTTGCGGATGTATCCCAGGAGGCCGGGTCTGACTTCGCGGTGTCGCGCCTGCACCGGGGAGTAGCCTTCGCTGACTTTGACAATGATGGCCGCATCGATGCCGCAGTGACTTCGATTAACGCTCCGATGGAACTATGGTTGAATCGCAGTCCAGTGCATCACTGGCTGCAACTCAAACTCAAAGGGACGCGCAGCAACGCTTCTGGTCTGGGCGCAAAGGTTATCTGTCGCGGCACGCGCACCCAGGTTTCGTATGTGGCCAACAGCATGGGCTTTGCCTGCGCCAGCGACTCCCGCGTTCACTTTGGTCTGGGAGAAGATCGGAAAGTCTCGATCGAGATTCGCTGGCCCTCGGGAACAGTACAGCAAATCAAAGATGTAATGTGTGATCAACGGCTTACCATCCAGGAACCGTCGCCGCAAAAGCCGTGAAAACGTTTCCGCCTGAAAATCTGCCGCTTAAACGATAGAAAAAACACCCGTTCAGGTAGATGTGAGCGGTCGCCTGCCCGACACTTCCTACACCGCCAAAGTGTGCCTGATCTACGTGGGCGAGTTAGATGGGGAAATCATCTTTAGTCGGGAGGATGGGACGATGTATCGAGCAAAGAATGGCAAGCGTACCTCCATGTTGAGAGTACTGGTATGTCTCTTGGCTCTTTTGAGTTTTGTGGCGTCGAGTCAAAGTGGATTCGCGCAGTCATCCAACGGGCAGATCACCGGGCTGGTGACAGACTCGAGTGGGGCGGCCATTGATGGGGCCACGGTCAGCGCCACCAACACGGCAACGGGAGTCGCTTACAACGGCACAACGAACGGCGCCGGAGTATATGTGCTGGCGCAGCTCATCCCTGGCCCTTATAAAGTGTCGATGGCCAAGCAAGGATTCGCCACGGTTGAACGCAGAGAACTGACGGTGCGCACCGGCGACCATCTTTCGCTGGATTTCACCCTAAGTCCGGCTACGACGAAAGAGGTGATAACGGTCACCGAGTCTACGCCGTTGCTGCAGTCAGACCAGACCAGTCAATCCACGGTTCTCGACAACAAGATGATCACAGAGTTGCCGCAGTTGAACCGCAACTCGCTTGATCTCACAGGAGTGATTCCGCAGATTCAGGGCAAAGGCCCCCAGATGGATAACATCGCATCCCTGGGAACCAACACCTACCTGATCGCGAACACGGGAAATTCGTATGCTGTTTCTGGTGGTCAGGTGAATGGGACAAGCATCTCAGTGGATGGCAACCAGCTTCAGGATTCTGAGTTCAATGCGGTGAACCGGGCGATTCCGACGCCCGACAGCATCGGAGAATTTCGTGTGGAGAGCGGCGTATTGACAGCCGATCGATGGCCGCTACTCCGGCGGTGTCATAACGATGAATACCAAGAGCGGCACGAACCAGTTCCACGGGCGGCTCTTCGAGTATTTCCGCAACCAGCTTCTGAACAGCAATGGCTGGCAGAATAACGTGCAGAATATTTCACGGCTCGCCTTCCATCAGAACAACTACGGTCTCTCGATCGGTGGTCCACTCACTATTCCTCACGTCTACAACGGTGCGAATCGCACGTTCTTCTACTTCGGCTGGGAAGGAGAACGATACAACACGGGGGCTGCGGTCAACACGACGGTGCCGACGCTGCTGCAGCAGCAAGGCGACTTCTCGCAGACCATCATTGACTACAACAACGGCAACACAAGTCAGCCCATCTATGCCCAGATCTATGATCCCTTCCATCTTAATAGCGGGGGGAACCGGATGCCGTACGGTTCCGTTGCGGGCGCCCCGGTTGGGTTCAATGGATTATCGGGCAGCAAGATTTGTTCGCAAGCCGACATCAGCGGAGGGACTTGCCCGCTTGCCAGCCAGGGTCTTTCGCTGCAGAGCACGTTGTTTGCTCATTACATGTCTCTCTACCCGCAACCGAACACTGCTCCCGGGGCGGACGGGTACAGCAATGACCGGCTCGATACCATCGCAGTGACTCGCCCAACGGACCGCTTTTTCCTACGTCTGGATCACAACCTGTCCAACAGCCAACGATTCAATCTCAGCATCAGCCGGACGCACATGACCAACAACATCCCGGCACCCTGGTTGCATGCAGCCCGTTCCTATACTTATGACCACGACGTAACCGGCAGCTTGCAGTACAACTGGGTTGTATCTCCCACTTCGATTCTCGATGTTCACCTTGGATTCGGAGTGGCAAAGCTTTACGACGACGGCGTGTCCGGAGACGGATCGCAAGCCGATCCGAACATTGATACAACTCAATGGGGCTTCGATCCGCTGATCGTGAACAACCCCTCACGCACCACCAATCACATCGCTCCGGTCTTGAATATCGGTGGAGTCGGCGCGACGGGATCCGCGGGTTTTGCCAACGTCGGAGGATCGCAATTCGACACTTTTATCAACCAGACTGAGAACGGGACTGTAGCATTCACCAAGGTATTGGGCAGACACACACTCAAGGTCGGCTACGAACAGTACTATTACCGCTTCAACGAGAATGGCGGAGATCACACCGGAGTGGCCTGGATTAACAACGGTGGCGGCTCTCAGCAAGACTGGGGGAATCCTGGTGATCCGACGAGCGGCTTTCCTCTGGCTGAGCTGATGATGGGTTCGTCGCACGTATTCCAGTGGGGGAACTGGAATATCTCTCCTACGGTTTCAACGAAGCCGCATACGCGATGGACGACTGGAAAGTTAACCGAAAACTGACGGTTCAGTTTGGACTGCGCTGGGATCACGACGGGGCGCGCTCGCCCAAGAGCTTCGCGCCGGGCCAATCTTCCCCGCTGATGTATGACATTAACGCAAAGAATGTTTTGACGCCGAACGCCAGCTGGGACTGGAGTCAGGTAACCTCACAGGTTCCCGGCTTCGGCCTCACTGCCCAACCCTGCATGGATTTCGCAGGGCGCGACTGGGCGGACCGTGCTTCTAAACACGCCAGAGTACCCGCAGAAAAACCTATACAACACGGATTGGAAAAACTTCCAACCACGGCTTCGGGATCTCTTATGCCGTGGATGACAAGACGGTGGTCCATGCCAGCGCCGGCATTATCGATCAAGGGTTAGGCGGACTTTCCACTGACTGGTTCAGCTTCTACTACAACACGAACGTCATGAACCAGGTAGCGACGCTGGACAATCAACATTGGATCAGCGAGCTGGGTCCGGATCACGGTTTGGGAACCTTTCCCTTACAGGGTTCCGGCGCAAACCTGGGATTCTATCCTCCCATCACGACCAATGCGGATTATGGCTTCCAGAAGTTTCGGGCAATCAGCGAATCCGAATCAGGGTGGCGCTTCGACGATCAATCACTTCCAGTCTCCGCAGGACTATGCACGCGGGACGTGAGTGTGCAGCGTCAGATCGGTCGAAGCTGGGTCGCGACGGCGGACTATACGGGCATTCGCGGCATCCATCTGCTCATGCCAGTATGGGGATGGAGCCTCAACAACTTGCCGCTCGATTATTATCCGCTGGGAGCGGCATACGCGGCGGCCAACAATGGGGATAACATTTTTTCAGCGGTCTCGGTGCCGAATCCATTCTTCGGGCAATCCCAAACATTCGCCAGCGAGCCGACCGTTCCCCTCGGCCAGCTGATGGGACTTTCTCCGCAATATACGAACGTCACGCCGGGGCAAACGACCTGGGGGCGATCCCTCTCCAACTTTCTCAATTTGCAAATTCAGAGCCGGGGCTATCACGGGTTGACACTGCTGGCCTCGTACAGCATCGAAAGACTCTAACCAACAGCTGGGCAAGGACATTCAACACGGTGGTCCGGCGGGTAGCGGGTTGTTGCAGAATCCGCATAACTTGATGGAGGCCTACGGCGTGGCGGGGTACGAAATGCCGCAGACAATCTTGCTGAATTACTCGTATGAGTTGCCATTCGGTCACGGTCGTCAGTTTATGAGCAACGGCCAGGGCCTGGGGTACAAGATTCTTGACCAAGTCATTGGCGGCTGGAACATCGCGGGAACGAGTACGTGGAATCCGAAAGGCATGCCGGTGCTGATGCCTGATGTGCCCGGCGGCGTTACTGCTCCGGGCGCGACGTTACGTTATTCATTAGCTCCGGGAGCGAAGGTGGTGCAGTCGACCGACTACTCAGCAGCGCTGGCCAATCCCTACAAGAGCGAATTCTTGAGCGCGAATCCCAAGCCCGTGTTGAATAGCTCCGCTTTTGTTAAGACGGATGCTTTTACTCTCAGCAACGCGCCTTTCGTTTTTCCCAACGTACGAAATCCCGGATCCTTCTTCACTGATGCGACGTTGTTGAAAAAGTTCCCATTTTCGGCAGAAGGCACGCGATACTTTCGAGTTGCGGCTGGAAGCGCAAAACTTGTTCAACCACGCTAACTTCAACAATATTGACAATAATCCTACCGATGCTACGTTTGGGGCGGTCCAGGGAAAGACCGGCCAACGTATCATGCAGATTGGTGCTCGTATCTTCTTCTAAGCCTGTGCGGAGCCGGATAAGAGTTTTGTTCCGGCTCCGCTATCCCTCCGGAGCCTTCCGCATGGCGCGAACAATTCGGGTCGGACTTTTTGCGGTGAATTTGCTGTTCGCTGTTACCTGCTTTATTCGGCCAAACCAGGGCACAACTGAAGACGTCGGACACAGAACTGGTGCTCGAAGCGTCGCCGGCTGGCCCGCGCCTGGTGAGCTTAGTCGTGCCTGGACAACCCAAGTGGGAGAATCGTGCCTCTGAAGCGCTGATCCCGTTCGCAGAAATCTCGGGGACGCAAACTCCCTGTAAATGGACGTTCAACGCTGAGGCTAGCCAAACGAGCGAACAAAGAGTCTCATTCGTTTATGACTCGGCTACGCCCCGCCTGCGGCTGACGTGGGAATGGAGCGTCCGCCAGAGTTACGGTCCGATCGAGCATCAGATTCGAATCGAGAATCTCGACGCGCAGGAACTCTGGCTGCCCATGCAGGACAGTCTCGCCCTAGATTGGCAGATCGATGCCAAGGAACCCCTGAAGCACCTTTTCGTTGAAAAGGGAGCAAACTCTCCCTCGGCCGTCGGCACGCATGAGAGCGCGCTTGGTGAGGGATACCACTGGACTGGCACATCCAGTACCTATGGAGATCTCAGCGACAACGAACCCCGCGAAATCATTCCGTGGACGTTGGTCGAAAGAGAAAATACAGCGCACAGCGGGTGGTATGCCGGTATTGAGTTCAGCGGGCGGACGCGGATTGCGGTTACACGAGAAAAAGATTCGCTGAAAGGGGCTTTCGGACTCAACCCGGATCCGGCGCCCTTTCGCACTCGCCTGAAGCCCGGCGAAGTGTTCGAATCGCCTGTGGTTTTCCTCGGAGGATTCCGCGATGGATCCGATGGGGCAGGGAACATCCTGCGGCGTTGGGTGCGCGCCGTTCTCGGCAATCCCGAAACCTGGAAGAATCCGAACTACCCGCTGGTGGTGAACAACAGCTGGGGCGGCGGAATGGACGTCAACGAGGAGATTGCGCTGCGCATGATCCGCGATTCCGCCGAACTCGGCGTGGACATGTTCCACATCGATGCTGGCTGGTTTCGTGACGTTGGGGACTGGTATCCCAACCCGCGAAAGTTCCCCCACGGTCTCGCAGTGATCGCCGACGACGCCCATAAGCATGGGTTGAAGTTCGGTATCTGGGTGGATTGGACTCAGGCGGGGCTATCGACCGAGCGCGGAGCACTGAACGCGCGCGATCCCAAGGTCCACGATTGGATGGTGACTGATATTCCAGCCGATTGGAAGCCGGAGCCGTTTAAAGGGCAGACCATCGACATCGGAGTTCCGGCAGCGAAGCAGTGGGCGCAACAGGAGGTGGAGCGCATGGTTACCGACTATCACCTCGACATGCTGGAACACGATGGGTACCTGGTTGCACACGGCTGTGATCGCACCGATCACCCGCATGCGGCGCCTGATCCATTGAACAAGTGCATTTACAAATCATGGGGGGCCTATTGGGTGGACAGTTCGAATTCCACCGACGTCAGCTACCATGCGGTTCGCGCCTACTACGATATCTACTCGAAAACGCGCAAGAATCATCCCGGCCTGCTGTTTGAGATCTGCAATGACGGCGGCCGGATGGTCGACTTCGGCAGTGCGGCGCACGGCGATTATTTTTCTATCACAGATACTTATGACCCGCTGTCGAACCGTCGGGCGTTCTACGACACGAGTCACGTCCTGCCGGCTGCCATGCTTGAAAGTTATGTGGAAAAATGGCCGACGCCGCGCATCGAGAATTTCCGCTACATGTTGCGCAGCGGCATGATGGGCTGGCTGACGATCATGACCGACACCAATGCCTGGTCGGCGGAGCAGCATGCCGAGGCAAAGAGCGAAATCGAGTTGTACAAGAGGGAACTGCGGGGGCTCATTCGAGATGCCCAGTTGTATCATGTCTCACCGCGGCCAGATGGCTTGCATTGGGACGGAATTCAGTACTGGGACTCGGAGCGCAAACGTGGAGTAGTGTACGCGTTCCGTGGAACGATCGAGGCGGAGAATGCCCATTCGTTTGCGCTGCAAGGGCTGCAAGCGTCGCGGCGCTATCTGCTCAAGTTCCACGATCATAGCAGTGCCGATCGAAGCTTGACCGGCCAAGACCTCATGCAAAACGGGCTGAAGGTTACATTGGGCGTACCGAACAGTTCTGAACTGATCTTCATAGAAGAACAGCCAAACTAGCGCAGGCGGCGAGGGAGACAGCCAGAGAGATGGCGATGTCGACGGAATCCGAGTACAGGAACCGGCTTGCCGGTCGGGTCGCTCTCATTAGTGGGGGTGCTCAGGGCATTGGGCGCGCGATTGCTGCGCTGTTTCAGAAGGAAGGTGCGTGTGTCTTTGTTCTCGACTGTGATGCAGGCAGTGGGAGCAAGACAGCCACGGAACTTACAGACCAATATCCCTCACAACCCGTGAAATTTCTCGCAGCGGATCTTCTAAACCTTGAAGAAATTCAAAATACCGTGCAAGCGATAAGAAAGTTCCATGGTCATATCGACATCCTGGTGAATAATGCCGGTGTCGAACTGGAGAAGTCGCTGGAGAGGCTCAGCGTAGCCGACTGGGATCTGGTGCTCAATGTAAATCTGCGCGGCGCTTTTCTGCTCACGAAAGCCGCGGTTCCACTGTTTCCAGAATCCGGGGGAACTATTGTGAACATCAGTTCGATTCATGCCAGCCACGCCTTCCCAGATTCAATTCCCTATGCGTGTTCCAAGGCAGGGATGGTCGCTCTCACCAGAAATCTGGCACTAGAGTTGGCGAGGCGGCATATTCGTGTGAACTGTATTTGTCCCGGATACATCGATACGCGCCTATGGGAAGAATACTTGCGCCATTCTGCGAACCCCGTGGCATTGGCGCAGCAAACTACGGCCCTCCACCCACTCGGGCGACGCGGAGTGCCCCGCGACGTCGGTGAAGCGGCATTGTTTCTGGCTTCGGACAGTTCGGCGTTTATCACCGGCACCGAGCTGGTAGTCGATGGCGGGCTTACGCTGCGGGCACATTCGTAACCGATATCCGCTGATTCGATCATTAAAACAATAGAGTACTTCGTTTTAATGATGAACCCCGCCATATTGTTGTAATACAATCGCTCCCCGTCTGGGGGGGACTCGTGAAAAAAACTGCGACTGTATTGAGTGGTGCGCTCAAGCGCGAATTCCAAAAGGATCTCGACCTCTTCAAGCATTTCCTCCTTCTCCTCAATAACACTAGCCCCATCCGGAATGTAGAACTCATGTGGCACGAGGAGGGTGAGGAACTGGATCCGCGGAAGGCGAAGTTCAAGAGCCGAGTGGGAACGGAGGACGCGCTGGTGCAGCTACAGCCGGCGGGGGCGCCGGAAGGGAACCGTCTTTCGCCGAGCACTTTGTTCTGTGATCTGGTTCACGGATTCGGGTCCCATGAGGATGAAACTTGTGCCCGTTCGGACGTTCCCGCGAAGCAGAGATGCCGCGCGACAGGTTGTACCCAGGTTTACAGCTGTCACGTCGGGCTGACGGATATCGCTGTTCCGGTGATTTGCGACGGTCAATACCTGGGTACGTTATTTTCGGGACAAGTATTGACCAGCCAACCTACTGCTCCAGGATTTCGGTTCGTTCGCGAGGCCCTGAACGGGCAAAAGCACATCAATTTCGCCGGTCTAGAGGACGCCTACTTTAGAGTGCCCGTAGTTACGCAGGCGCAGGTGGCCGAGACGGTAAGAATCCTTGAGCTTTTTGCACGCTACATTTCGAATTCGTGGAAGCGGTTGCAACTCATCAGTGAATCCCAGAGAAAGCAAGATCGAGAGTTGACCCTTGATCGCAAAGAATTGGCGTCAATTCTGCTGTCGGGAGAAATCGGAGATTTCGAAGAACTGAAACAACTGGCATGCCGCGCAGGTCTGCAGAAAATACCCGACAGAATGATAGTCCTGCAACTGGAGCATCTGAGCGCCGATGCGGCCGGCCGTCGAAGTGCTGCACCTACGTTGAACCGTCTTTCTCACGTTGTAGAGGACCTGTGCCAGAGTCTGCCGAACACCCTCGCGATGGTGGTCCGTCCGGGAGAAGTCTGCATATTTACCAGCCAGGAAGGGCGCAACCGGAGCCACCAGCGGTTGTCCTTGCAGGATATGGCGGAGGGCATCCTGGGCAGGATACGTGCACAGACTAATGCGAGCGTTCGCATCGGAATTAGCGAAGAGCACCAGCAACCTGCAGAATTACTCAAAGCCTACCAGGAAGCTTGCGCCGCGTTGGATGCGGGCGGACCGACGGTGTCATTTTTCAGCGATCCGAAGCCACAAAAGACCCAGGTCTCAGACGTAATGACGCGACTACTTAAGGCGTTTCGACAAGGGACTGGTGCGGCAAGTGTGTTACGCGAATTCCTCACCCTCAGTATGCCTGTCGATCATTCCCTGGCCGAGATCCAGCAGTCTCGAGCCCTTCTTACGTGGGCTATAGAGCATCTTTCGCTGGAGAGCACGAGTTCCGGAATAGATCCACTGGAGATCAAGGCTGCGAAAGAAAAGGCAACCACCAGCGTGGTCCATGCTCCTAGCCCCTTCGCAGCATGCGAAGCATTCCGCCGATTTGCCGATCTGATTTCCTCGCAAATGGCCTCAGCATTCAGCCAACGGGAGCACAAGATTGTCTTAGCGGTGAGTCGAGTCGTCGAAGAACGTGGCGCAGCACAGATTTCGATTCAAGACCTGGCGGACGCCGTGCATCTTTCGTGCGGCCATTTAAGCCGGGTCTTTCGGCGGACGACCGGAATCACGCTGGAGCAGTATTTGATTCAACAGAGGGTAGAACTGGCAAAGCGCGCACTGCTCGATCCTCGACTCAACGTTGCGGAAGTGGCGGAGCGCTGCGGATTCTGCAATCCGGCATATTTCGCGTCAGTGTTCAAGAAGCATGTGAAGTGCACGCCCCGCGAATTTGCCAGTCAACCGCACCGTTGGGAGCCATTGGCGACCGTACCGTTGTGGCCCGCGGTTCCTGCGTCCTCCTAATCCGGCGGCAAGGTGGACGCGAGCCGCTCTCAAACCACGCGATTCCGAAGAACTCCCAGCCCTTCGATGTCAACCTCCATGACATCGCCAGATTTGAGAAATACAGGAGGTTTGCGGAAGACTCCAACTCCATCCGGCGTGCCGGTGGCGATGATGTCCCCAGGTTCGAGGGTTATCGCGGCTGAGATGAACTGAATGAGGCTCGGAATGCGGAAGATCAGATTAGAAGTATTGGAGTTTTGCACGGTGTCGCCATTCACGCGCATGCGAATGGCCAATACATGGGGATCGGTAACCTCGTCAACCGTGGTGAGCCATGGTCCAGTGGGACAGAAGGTGTCGGGGGATTTGCCCCGTACCCATTGTTTGTCGGCAAACTGCCATCGGCGCGCGGAGACGTCATTCAGAGGCATGTATCCGGCAACATAGCTCAGCGCCTCAGCCTCTGACACCCCTTTGGCTTTGCGTCCGATCACCACCGCCAGCTCTGCCTCGTAGTCAACTTGGGGATCGTCGCCAGGAATCACGACTTCTGCATCCGGGCCGTTGATGCTCGACGGGAACTTGGCAAAGATAATCGGGGCTGTCGGAATCTCTAGCTTGGTTTCAATCGCATGGTCACGATAGTTGAGTCCCACTGCAATGATCTTTCCCGGACGTGTTACCGGGGCGAGCAGGGTGACGTCGCTGAGGCGATATCCTGCCGAGGGCTGGGCATGGCCGTTGCTGAGCTTGAGCGCGGCAGACAACGCGGTGGTTCCGGCTGAAAGGAATGCCGTCATGTCCGAGAAAGCGGGCGGACCTACGGGCAACACGTGATCGGCAACGATAACACCGACGGCCGGAACTTCATTTCCGAGTTTGTAAGTAACGAGGCGCATAGGAGACCGCTATTCTAATAAAATTCCCGAGTCACTGCAGAGTAGTGCTCCCGACAGGGATTCTAGAGATTCCGAAGCGTGTACGGCTTATGGATTAATGATGAGATCAATCACTTTTCAGCAAAAATGCTGCGGCCAGTTGGGTACTGACAAGTTCCCAAGAACTCTGGGGGAATTGGATTTTCGAGACAATATCTCGGCAAAAGGAATATCGTTACAGGTCGTAAACTTCCAGGGTCGGAGGGGTTACAGATCATGTTGAGTCGCAGAAGTTTCCTAAGAGTAGCGGGCACCGCAACTGCAGGCACCGTTCTCGGAGCGAAAGTGCATGCGCTGGACACTGCCCAGAACGGACCCAGTGCGCCGCTCGCGGCCAACGATCATATTCAGATCGCCTTGATTGGCGCAGGGGGTCAGGGTCAGTTCGATACGAAGGTTGCGGCCCAGGTTCCGGGAGTGAAAATGGTCGCCGCGGCGGACTGTTACGACGACCGGCTCGAGCACTGCAAAGAAATATGGGGCAACGACATCTTCACGACGCGGGACTACAAAGAGATTCTGGCGCGGAAGGATATTGACGCGGTCATAATCGGCACGCCGGATCACTGGCACAAGCAGGCCTCCGTCGATGCGATGAATGCGGGCAAGGATGTTTATTGCGAAAAGCCCATGATCCATCTGTATGCGGACGGTCCGGAGATGATCGATACCGCGCGAGCGAGGAACCGGATTATCCAGATCGGGAGCCAACGCGTCAGCTCCATCATTTATGCCAAGGCGAAGGAGCTGCTGGCCTCGGGCGCCATCGGTCAGCTTAATATGGTGAGCGCCCATTGGGATCGCAATTCAGCTATGGGTGCTTGGAGCTATACCATTCCTCTCGACGCCTCGCCAGAAACCTGTGACTGGCCCCGCTTCCTGGGGAGTGCGCCTAAGATTCCATTCAACGCGGAGCACTTTTTTCAGTGGCGCAAGTGGAGAGCGTACGGAACTGGTGTGGCTGGAGACCTCTTCGTCCACCTCTTCAGCGGAACTCACTTCATTACAGGAACCAATGGTCCCACGCGTGCGATGGCGACTGGAGGTCTCCGCTTCTGGAACGATGGGCGAGACGCGGACGATGTGATGCTTGGCTTATTTGACTACCGCGAAGGGTTCAACCTCAGCTTGCGCGTTAACTTTGTGGATGGAGGCGAAGAGAGCGAAGGCTTAATCTTCACAGGATCAGAAGGCACGATAGAGATTTTAGGGAACACGCTCACAATCAGTCGCACGCCCCGTGAAAAGGAACCAGGCTACACGATTGATACCTTCACGGAAGCGATGCAGAAGCGCCTGCTCGCGGACTATCGGCAGAAATATCCGGCTTCACATCCCTCAGGACCACCGTCAACTGAGTATGAGAAGTATGTTGCTCCTCACGGCTATAGTGACAGCTATGATCACTTCGCGAATTTCTTCGCGGCGGTTCGCTCGAGGAAACCTGTCGTGGAAGATGCGGTATTTGGTTTTCGCGCGGCTGGAGCTGCGCTGCTCAGCAATCTCAGCATCGAGCGCGACGCGGTGGTGAAGTGGAATCCCGATTCCATGAAACTGGCTTGAATCCAGATATTGCTCCGTGGCACGGCGTTGTCAAGAGTCGTTCGTCAGGGCGCTGTTGCTCCTCCGTGAACGATGTTGGAATACGCAGACTCGCCGTTGGCATTGGTTGCCCGCACTCGGTACGCGGATCGCTTACTCTTCTTAACAGTCGCATCAACGTACTCGGTCGCCGAGGCGGGCAGAGTCGCAATCCGATTCCACGGCTGCTTTGCCTTGTCCTCCTCTTCGATTCGACGTTCCACAACGATGCCTGTAGGGTCGCCGCCATGAACCTGCCAGTTTAACTTCGCAGATGTTGCTGTTGCCGATAGAGTCAATGAACTTGGAGCCTCAGGAAGAACCGGCCAATCAAAGTAGCTTTCGTCGGCTACAGCCATAATGCTGTCTTTCACAGGCAGCGCTTCGAGCGTGTCGGTCGTTCCCGCTTTCCAAGACACCGGCTTGATTTCGCCGGAGACGACGTCGATCAGAACGGGATGCGAAATGCCAGTGTTTTTCAACGACAGCGTTGCGTAGAGCGGCGGAAATGCATTTCCCGGAAGACTATGCGCCGCCAGCCAGTAGGCAACGATCGACTTTCCCTTGTCCGAGCGGAATCCGTAGCCCATAAAAGGGAATCCAGCCTGGCGCCGCAGAGCGGGAAGGTCGGGACCACTGACTTCAATCGACGGATCAAACTTTGTGTCCGAGAAAAGCGCATTCGTGTTCTGAAGTGCTAGAAACACCGGCCGCGGTGTGAAATCGTTTCGTGGTTGGTGATTCCGTGGATGATTCCAAAATCGTCGTACTCGTTGCCGTCGCTTCCTGCAGCCAGCAGCCAGACGAACGTTTTCACTCCCGCGGCCTGGTTATAGACGAATCCACGCGGAACATACTTCGCCTGCACCGATTCGTCCGAACCTACCCACGAGGGAATCGAATTGAATTCATCGTCGAAAAACGGAATGTCAGGCTTGATCCCGGGATAATGAGTGACCAGGTCTCGCAGTGCACGTGGGGACTCGTTCTGATATGCGCCGTAGTCCATCGTCTCCGGATTCAGGTTCTGACCGTAGCCCGGGTAAGTGTGATAGGCATACACATCGATTCCCGCGGCGCACTTGCACGTGTCGAACGCGCGCTGAGTGAACTCGCGACTGGGGTCCGCCTGGCCGCCATAGATCACTTTTGCTTGCGGATCGGTTCTATGTACGGTCTCGATGAAGGGACCGAGGAGCCTCCCAAACTGTTCTGGATTGCCCCAGGGATTCCAGTAGCCGATATCCTGTTCATTCCACAAAGCCCAGTAATGAATGCGATCGTAAAAATGATTCACCATCCACGCGACGTATCGGTTGAAGGCAGCAATTTGCTCGGGCGTAGTGGGTGGCCAAACACAGAATAGAAACTGCGATCGTCGTTGTGGAATGAGCCGGGCTCGGGAACACTGACGTCCGGCAGTTTGCCGCTACGCGAGGTGTACATCACGTTGCCGTAGATCAACTGCACCTGGATATTCAATTCCGTTGTCTACCAGCGAATCCACAACATCTTCCAGTTCGGTCGAACTGGCGTAGACACCGCGCTTCTGCTCGATCCAGTCCCAACTGGTGCGGTCCGAGCTGTTTTCGTATTGCCCGATGCGAGATCCACTTGAAACCGGCGTCGAACATACGCGTCCACCACCAGCGATTCCAGGGAAGATAAGGATCGCGCGGCATGTCGGAGTTGATCCCAAACCCGTCGTGGATTTGCGACGACCGCTTGGGGGGAACGTGGTCTGGAAATTTTCGCGAGGCTTGCGCCCACGAATTGAGCGGAATGAAAAACAGAAAGACAAACGAAGCGATTACGAGCCGCCGAATCGGCAGTGCGCCCGAGCAGTTATTCATAGTTTCCCCGTTCTTGACTTCGCTAATCCTTCGAAAATTAACTAAATCGCCGCTGATCAAGGTTGCGAAGACCGTTGCGTCAACCAAGATCTTTCGCGTTCTTCTGAATTTTGGTCAGGGCAGCTGCGATTTCGTGCATGTCTTCTTCATCTCCCAGCAAAGCGGGCTGCGGAATCCACACTGTTTCCCAGGCTGCTTTTTGCGTCGCGGGAAATTTCTTCTTCAGGAACGAATGTTTCTGTTTAGCCTGCTTTCCGCTGAGTCGCTTACGGTACTCGCCATTGGTGAACATATCCAATTCGTGCAATGGTGGATAGCTTGCCTGGTTGGGAATGCCCTCGGCGTTCATTGCTTCGATAAAACGCTCGGTGGAAATCTTTTTGAACTTCTTCTTGTTCACATGAAAAATGTAGGCGTACTGTCCGTTACGCGTGCAGCGTTCGTCAAACTTCTGTGGCGTGATTCCGGGGATTTCACTGAGCAATCGATCCAGCAGCCGTGAGTTCTGATGGCGTTTCTTGGTTTGTTCGTCGAGGCGGCCCAGTTGCACATTCAGAACGGCGCCTTGCCATTCACTGAGGCGGTAGTTCGATCCGTAAATGAAGTGGCTATAGAACCATTTTCCGGGCATGCGGCCACAATCGTGTACAGAGCGAGCCTGCACTTCGAACTTGTCATCGTTGGATATGATCATCCCGCCTTCGCCCGCTGTCATCAGCTTGCTTGCCTGAAAACTGAATGTACCGGCGACGCCGAACGTCCCAATGCGCTGACCGCGCCACTCACTGGCATGAGCGTGAGATGAGTCCTCGATCAATGCGATGCCTTTGCTGCCGGCAATTTCTTTCAGCCGGTCGAGGTCAGCGGGATGCCCACCCATATGTACCGCAACAATGGCTTTCGTCCTTTCGGTGATGGCGGCTTCAACCAGGTCGGGATTAATGCAATAGGACTCGGGATCGACGTCGACCAGGACAGGCAGAGCATTCGCAAACAGAACCGCACTGGCAGTGGCGACAAAAGTAAAGTTCGGAACAATGACTTCATCCCCGGCGGTGATGCCAAGGCCGGCCATAGTCACTTCCAGGGCAGCTGTTCCATTGGTCACGGCGATCCCATGGCGGGCGCCGTGAAAATCGGCAAAGGCGCGTTCGAACTCCAGCGTTTTCGTTCCCGGAGTGCGCCACCATATGCGGCTCTCTAACACCTCTTTGAGCGCCTGCTCTTCTTTCGTATCGTAATACGGCCACACGGGAAACGGCTTGTTCTTTGCTTTCTTTCCTCCGAGCAGTGCCAACGCTGACATTTGTTTTTTCTCCTTGTGGCCCTAGTACTGGTTGAATCCGGTGGAGTAGCGGAAAGCCTCCACGTAATGTCCATCCTTGCGCGGCTGTTCCCGCCGCATTTCCTCTTTGGCCTTCTCCATGTCTTTCGGGTCCCAATCGGCCCGGTATTTGTGGACTGCAGGTTCGAACTGGCTTACTTGTTTGCAAGCGGCATCGAACTTCAACTCGGCGACGCCATCGATGTTGACGAAGTAATTTGCCTCCTGCGGCGAAGGGTAGAAGAAGTAGATTTCCGGAACCTGATAGGGCTCGAGCCCTTGCTGCAATCGTTGATTGGGAAAATAAAGCCAGAACTCGGCGGCGCGCACGGCATCGATGGTGTTAAAAGCCGCCATGCGATGGTCGGTCTTATGCCAACGCTCATACCACTCGCCCGGATCGACGCTTAATAATACATCCGGACGTATGCGGCGGATGATGGCGGTTGCTTCCTCGGTGAGCTTCGGTTGGGGCGCATACTCCAGCATGCCGTCGTCATAACCCATCCACTGAATGTTTTCTTTTGCGGTACCCAGTTGTCCTTCGGAAACTTCTTGTTCGGCTCGGCGGATTCGCGCCAGGCGCTGCGAGTTCATTTCCAGATCGTAGGACCCTTTGTCATCGTTGGTGTACACCACGATATAAACCTTGTTGTGATTACGATTCAGGAGCGCGATCGTGCCCCCGGCGCCGAACACGTCGTCATCCGGATGAGGAGTGAATACCAGGATTGTTTTGTTCTGTAGATTTTCCAGGCGAGTTTGTTGCGCCTGAGCGCCGACGATCAAGAAGCTGATGAAAAGAGAAAAGAGCAGAGCGGTACGCATCAGCGAACCTCCAGATTTGGTTTGCATCTGCCGAGCCGTCTAAGGTAACGGAAATCCCAACTTTAGTCGAAGGAAAGTCGTCCTGACCGGCGGTCACGCCGTTTCTTGCTTGACGTAGTGCATGCCGAGGTGTAACCAATGGTTCGAATCGAAAATACCTTCGGACGTGCAGGCGGGTCTGAGGATTTGCTTGGGGGCTGCCCTATGCTTCGCCGTGTCTATGCCGTCGTTCTGCTCGCGGTCTTCTGTAGTTTCCTTTTGACGAATAGTGTGCCTGCCGCTGCCCAGGTTGATCGCGGCGCGATTGTCGGTACCGTCACCGATCCTTCGGGAGCGAGGCTTGCGGGGGCGCACGTCACCATCACGAACCTCGACACATCCCAGCCGGTCCACCTGACAACCGATGAGGAAGGGAATTACAAGGCCAATCTCCTGAAGATCGGCACTTATTCCGTCTCGGCCACAAAGGAAGGCTTTGAAAAGACCGTACAGGCCAGTGTGGATGTTGCCGTGAATCAGATTGTCCGTCTGGATCTCGCTCTCAAAGTCGGATCCGCTACGCAGACGGTCGAAGTAACTGGTGCAGCGCCCCTGCTGCAAACCGAATCTTCGTCGCTGGGCACCATTGAGACCGAGCGCAGGATTGCTGAATTGCCTCTTAACGGCAGGGACTTCATCCAACTGGCTTATCTGGGTCCGGGAGCGAACGCCGGTCAGACCGGAACCAATGTAGGCGGTGGCGTGTTTGAGAACGAGCGAGCGAACGAAGCCATATCGGTGAACGGGTTGCGGGTCTCGAACAACAACTTCCTGCTGAATGGAGTGGACAATAATGAGTTCGGCCTGGGTGGAGTGGTCGTGCTGCCGCCGCCGGACGCCATCCAGGAATTCAAGACCGAAGAGAACTCCATGAGCGCCGAATTTGGACGTGGCGGTGCGGCTGTAAACGTTGTGCTGAAGTCAGGCGGCAACAAGATTCACGGCGGACTGTACGAGTTCATTCGGAACGACAAGCTGGACGCGGTCAACTACTTCAACCAGGGCCAGCAGCCGTTCAAACGGAATCAGTTCGGGGCGTTTCTGGGTGGCCCGATCAAGAAGAACAAGACGTTTCTGTTCGGTGATTATCAGGGATCACGGTTGCGCGCGAGCAATCCATTCTTGTCGACAGTACCGACTGCAAAAGAACGAAGCGGCGATTTCAGCGAGTGGTTGACAAATACACATTTCTCTCCTTGTCCAAATGCTGTTGCTGGTGGTCCCGATCCATTTTTTGACACCGGAGCAATCTTCGATCCCAACAGCACGCATGACTACTCCTGTGCGGATGGCACCGTGGTTTCAATGCGTGACAAGATCAGTTATCTGGGCCAAGACAACGTGATTCCGCCCGGCATGATCAATCCGGTAGGACAGAACATTGCGAATTTCTATCCGCAGCCAACCTCGCCCACCGATCTCACCGATAACTACCTCGCCAATCAGAACCAGGTGAACGATCAGGATTCCTTCGACATCCGCCTCGATCACCGATTCCGCGAGCAGGACCAGATCTTCGGATCATATAGTTTCAGCGATGTGCGCAGCCAGCAGCCGGGGCCGCTTGGGCCGCTCTGGGGCGGATCGGATTGCTGTCCCAGTATCAGCAATTCCCGAGCCCAGCACGCGGGCATCGGGTATACCCATACTTTTTCTGAGCGTCTGTTGAACGATCTGCACGGCGGCATTTTCCGCTTTGCGGTGAATGCGCTGCCTTTCAATTTTGGAAAAGATTTAGGAGCGCAACTCGGTATTCCAAACGTGAATCGGCCCGGATATCCCAACTCGTCAGGTCTGACGAACATCGACATAGCAGGATTCACCTCTTTGGGAGATTCGGAGTGGCTGCCCGAACACGTATTTGAGAACATCTACCAGGTAGCGGACACCCTAACGTGGATCAGGGGAAGACATTCGCTGAAATTCGGCGTCGACTTTCGGCGCCAGCAGCGGAATTTCTTCCAGCTTTCCAATCCGCGCGGCTACTTCAACTTTGATGGCGGATATACCAACGACCTGACCACTGCCAACGGGGGCAATGCTCTAGCAGATGTTCTGTTTGGTGTCCCAATCGGCAACGAGCAGGATTTCCTGGGCGGCCTCTATCCCACGCGGTACTGGGATCTCGCGGAATTTGTCCAGGATGACTTTAAGGTGAGCAGCAACCTGACTATCAACCTCGGGCTGCGTTACGAGTTGACTTCTCCGGCGAACGGGCAGGTTGGAAACTTTGATCTCAATCGTGCGATTGTGGTCACTTCGTATGGACAGGGGGCGGTTTCTCACGCCGGTGTGCAGTTCGACAAGAAGGATTGGGGACCTCGGATTGGATTGGCTTGGTCCGTCGCGAAAAACACCGTCGTCCGAGGGGCGTTTGGGATGTTCTATTCCTCGGAGGCGAACATTTTCGACGACCTCGGCCTGAACCCTCCACAGCTCAGCTTCTACGCCGCGAATTTCAGTTCCAGCGCCATCCCACCCGCAAGCCAGCTCGTCTCCAGCGGTTTCCCTAGCGCGTTACCTGTGGGTAGCGCTACCAGCATCAGTGGACCAGTCAAAACGACTGGACCGACCAGGCTGATACCGCGAATTAAGGAGTGGAATCTCAGCGTACAGCGCCAGTTTGCCCAAAACTGGGTAGCGCAGATCGGCTACGTAGGTACCCGCTCCACCGACCTGTGGAATCACGAAGCCAGCGACCTCAACCAGGCGCCGCAAATCCTGGACACGAACTTTTGCGGGACCGATCCAACGAATTGCATTCCTAACTACGGGCGCCGCTACTATGCGCAGCAACCTAACATGACGCAGGTTTTGCCGCTGGACTATCCCCAGTTCCAGTCTTTCTACAACTCGCTGCAGGCGTCGCTGAATAAACGTTTCTCCGCCGGTTTCAACATGTTGGTGGCTTACACGTTTGCCAAGAATTTGGGGAATGCGGACGGCAACGTGGGCGGTTATGTGCAGAATGCCTACTTTCCGAACCTGGAGCACGGGCCAGTCGCGCCAGACTTACGACAACGGTTGTCTGTGAGCTACCTCTACGAAATCCCAGTTGGCCACGGTCGCCACCTCATGGGCGACGCACACGGGATCGCGCAGGCCATCCTGGGTGGATGGCAGGTTGCAGGCATCACGAGCGCGCAAACCGGCGAGGCGGTGAATGCCGTCATGTCGAACGATTTGAGCAATACAAGCAGCTTCAGCTACCGTCCTGACCAGATTGCCAACCCCTACAATTTCTCGTTTAATACGACCTCGCAGGGCCAGGACTATGGCTGCTCAAACCCCGGACATCAGACTCTGGACTGCTGGGTCAACCAGGCGGCCTTCGTCGCGCCTGCCCTGGCTCCGGGGCAACAATCCGCGCACAGCTTCGGTAGTGCTCATATCGGAAATCTGCGTGGACCTAACCTTGTGGATTTCGACCTGGTGTTGCAGAAGAGCTTCAAGATCGCGGAGTCGCAACAGGTCGAATTTCGCTCAGAGTTCTTCAATCTTCTCAATCATCCGAACTTCGGCTTACCGGGAGGCGGTTCACTCGTTTACGTCGACGTGCCAGGTGGTTCCGCGATCACGAACACGTCGACGGACAATCGCCAGATCGAATTCGCATTGAAGTACACGTTTTAGTTTGGACTCACGAGAGGTCTCGCTTGTGGCCGGGCAGTCCGCGCCCGCAGCACTGCTATGATGTTGTCGACCCGAAGAATGCGAGTAACCTTCAGAAACTCCCATCTCTTTGCGGCTTTGTACCCAGATGGTTATGCCGATAATGCCAACAACCTCCCAACATATCGCCGGGCAGATGAATCTAACCATTTACCAAGAGGCTCCCGAGTGGCGTCGTTGACCTTCTAGTTGCGTTGGGAGTCCGCATAGGACCCGGCGACCTTCACTTCATATAAACTGACTCATTGCGCCTGCGTCATCCTCGAAGTGACACAGTGCCGCCAGGAGAATGCCGTTGCCAGCGGACCAAGACTCGCTTTGGTACAAGGACGCGATCATCTATCAAGTCCACGTCCGCACGTTCCACGACAGCAACGGTGATGGGATCGGTGATTTTCAAGGGCTTGAACAGAAGCTCGATTACCTTCAGGAACTGGGGATCAACGCGATATGGCTCATGCCATTTCTTCCCATCTCCCCTGCGCGACGATGGCTACGACATCGCGGATTACGACTCGGTCCATTCCAGCTACGGAACCCTGGAGGATTTCCGCAAGGTTCTTGACTCGGCGCACGAGCGAGGAATCCGGGTCATCATCGAAATGGTGCTGAACCACACCTCCGATCAGCATCCGTGGTTTCAGGAGTCGCGAAGTTCGCGGGACAATCCGCGCCGCGACTGGTACGTCTGGAGCGACACCGACACCCGGTATAAGGAAACCCGCATCATCTTTCTCGACACCGAGAAGTCCAACTGGGCATGGGACCCGACTTCGAAATCCTTCTATTGGCATCGCTTCTTCAGTCACCAGCCCGATCTCAACTACGACAATCCTGCCGTTCGGGAGCAGATGTGGAACGTGATGAAGTTCTGGCTGGAGATGGGGGTCGATGCCTTCCGGCTCGACGCGGTGCCGTATCTGGTGGAACGGGAGGGCACCAATTGCGAGAACTTGCCGGAGACCCACGAGATCCTCAAGGAATTGCGGCGAAGACTCGACGAACAATTTCCCGGCAGAATGCTTCTAGCGGAGGCCAATCAGTGGCCCGCGGATCTTCGTCCATATTTCGGGGACGGCGATGAATTCCACATGGCGTTTCATTTTCCGCTGATGCCCCGGATGTTCATGGGGCTGAAGTTGGAAGACCGCAAGCCCATCACCGAAATTCTGCAGCAGACTCCGGAAATCCCGCCCTCGTGCCAGTGGTCCCTGTTTCTGCGCAACCATGACGAGTTGACCCTGGAAATGGTGACCGACATGGAACGCGACTACATGTACGACACGTACGCCGCAAAACAAGACGATGCGGCTGAACCTTGGAATTCGGAGGCGGCTCGCTCCTTTACTGGATAATGACCGCAGGCGCATCGAGTTGATGAACGGGATGCTGATGTCGTTGCCGGGCACTCCCATCATCTATTACGGCGATGAAATCGGAATGGGCGACAACATTAGCTTAGGTGACCGCAACGGAGTGCGAACTCCGATGCAGTGGACCGGAGGATGGAATGCTGGTTTTTCGACCGCGGATCCGGAACGCCTGTATGCTCCCCTGATTCAGGATCCGGTATATGGTTATCCGGCCGTGAATGTCGTATGCGCAAAGAGAGAGCGAACACTCGCTCCTCCATTGGATGCGACGCATCATAGCGGTCCGCAGATCGACCGCGGTGTTCGGCAGGGGATCGATTGAGTTTCTCTATCCAGCCAATCACAGAATACTGGCCTATGTGCGGCGGTTGGGCAACGAGACGGTCCTGGTGGTCAACAATCTTTCCAGCACCGCGCAAGCTGTCGAACTGGATTTGCGGCGCTACAAGGGAAATATCCTGATCGAGATGTTCGGCAAGAATATATTTCCGCGCGTGGGCGAACTGCCCTATCTGCTAACGCTGGGGCCATACCAGTTTTACTGGTTTCGGCTGCGACGAGTCTAGGCAACGCGAACGGTGAACTGTCGCATGCCGGAGCTTCACCAAGATCGCATGGATTCTGAAGTGGAAGACGGAAACTTTCTTACCGATGATTTTCTTCGCCAACTGATCAACGTTGGCGAAGTCGACATCCTTGTCGGCCTGCCCACGCACAACAATGCCAAGACTGTTGGCTCAATCGTCCACACGATTCGAGCTGGCATCCTGCGCAGCTTTCCTCGCGAGCGAGCGGTCATCATCAATGCCGACGGGGGATCGCGCGACGGCACTCCCGAACTGGTCACGGGCGTCTCCATCGATGACGTGCGTCCGGCCTCCAATGTGTATGCGCTCCGCACGCTGCACTCGATCAGCACGAAATATGCCAGCACCCCGCAGAGCGGAGTTGCGTTGCGGACGATTCTGGCCGCCGCCGAACTGCTCCGCGCCAAGGCCTGTATCGTGATGTCACCCGAGTCCGAGAATATTGAACCCGAATGGATCTCAAATCTTCTGCGTCCCAATCTATCCGACGGCTTCGATCTGGTGTCCCCCACCTATCGCAGGCACAAGTTTGATGGACTGCTGATGACGAATCTGCTGTACCCGATGGTGCGCGCACTCTACGGCGTGAGAATCCGCGAGGCGTACATGCCCGAGTTCGGATTCTCCGGTCGCCTGGGAAGTCAATTCCTTGGGACAGAATGGCTGGAACGATGGAATCGGCGGAAACGGGGTTGAAGCTCCGCTTTACCCTGGCTGCGATCACAGGAGGATTCCGTATCTGCCAGTCCTTTCTCGGAGAAAAGGATCCCATCGAACGGCGCGGCGCTGATCTGGTTCCGGCGCTGCGACAAACCGTCGGGGTGCTGTTCTCCGCATTAGAGTCCGACTTTCCCGTGTGGAGCGCAGTCGCCGGTTCCCAGGAGGTTCCTACCACCGGGAGCGGACCAGGAGTTGCTCCTGGATCCCTTGCGGGTCAATCGGAAACGACTGCGCGAGATGTTCGTCAGACCGGAGTTGCCGAATTGGAATCCGTCTTTCAGTCGATTCTTTCCCCTTCCACCCTGGCGGAACTCAAGCGAATCGCCGCACTGGGAGAAGAGGAGTTTCGTTACCCTGCGGAACTTGTGGGTCAAGACGGTTTATGAGTTTGCCGCGGCCTATCAGAAGTCTGTGATCAGCCGGGATCACATTATTCAGGCGCTCGCGCCGCTCTTTCGCGGGAGAGTGTTCACGTTCCTGGTCGAGAACCGCAACGGTTCTGCGAACGACGTCGCGAACAACATCGAAAGCTTATGCCTTGAGTTCGAGCGATTGAAACCATATCTGCTGGAGATGTGGAAATCGAGAGAGTGAGGCAACTATGCGGGAAATGATTATCAGCGAACTGACTCAGGCGGTGCACGAACTTGCCAGAGGTTTCGCCCACTACCTTCCTCGTCTCATCGTGATGCTGATCCTCGCATTCGTGGGATGGCTGATCGCGTATCTTAGTCAAAGTGATTCTGCGCAGCATTCTTGGGCTCATCAAGTTCGACAGGCTTTCAGAGAATGCAGGCGCCTCTCAACTGCTCACCAAAGCCGCGCTGCCTTCGGCAACGGAGATGTTGAGCCGGTTCGTCTTTTGGGTGACATGGCTCGGCTTCATCCTGCTGGGAGTGAGCGTGCTCGGAATCCTGGGTCTGCAGGAGCAAATCGCAAGATTCTTTCTGTTCCTGCCGCATCTGTTCGTGGCGGTATTGATCCTGTTTTTCGGCCTGCTGGCCGCCGGCTTCTTTTCGCGCGCGCTGCTCTGCTGGCTGCGGTGAATGCGAATGTGCCTTCGCCCCGCGTCTTGAGCCTTGCTGTCCGCAGCATCATTATTGTTTTCGTATTGTCGATCGTCTTTGAAGAACTGGGTCTGGCAGAACAGACCATGCTGGTCGCCTTCGGAATTGCCTTCGGAGCCCTGATGCTCGGTTTGGCCATCGCATTTGGCATTGGCGGCAGAGACTTGGCACGGCGTTTCCTGGAAGAGAAGTTTGTTCGCAGAAAGAAGGAGCAGGACGAAGACGAACTTTCGCCCCTCTAGGAAGGCCATGCGCATGGACTTCAACGATCGTATAGACGGTTAATGCTCGAACTTTGTCTTTGATTTCCTTCGTCAGAGTACCTGCCTGGTAGCGCCACTTCCAGTTTCCGCTCACCGTACCAGGCAAATTCATTCGGGCTTCGCTGCCCAGGCCCAATACGTCCTGCAAGGGAATGATGGCGATGTTCGCCACCGAGGCCAGGACGGCACGAATAAACACCCAATTGACCGGTTCGTTTTGAAAGTCCAAGTATGCCCGGGTGAAATCACGTTCTTTGCGAATGTCTTCCGCGGTTCGAGTGCTTTCCCCCACCCCTGAACTGGTCCACCAGCCCACCGTAGTGTCATTGTCGTGTCCGCCCGTGTAGGCCACGAGTTCACGAGAATAGTTGTGCGGGCGGAAGCTGGGACCTTGCGGATCGTTTCCGAAGGCAAACTGGAGAAGGCTCATTCCCGGAAACCCAAACTCCTTGCGAAGAGCTTCTACTCCCGGGGTAATCACACCGAGATTTTCGGCAACAAACGGAAGTTCTTTCAATTCAGTCTGCAGAGCCCGGAAAAACTCCGCACCCGGGCCTTGCACCCACTTGCCCTCGGCGGCCGTCGAGGCCGCAGCGGGAACTTCCCAGTACGCTTCGAATCCGCGAAAGTGATCCAGTCGGACCAGATCGAACAATTCGAGCGACGCCCGGCAACGATCAATCCACCAACGATGACCGGAAGCCGCGGACGCATCCCACCGATAAATTGGATTGCCCCAGAGTTGGCCGGTTGCGCTGAAATAATCAGGCGGAACGCCCGCAACAGCAATCGGTCGACCCTGCTCATCCAAACGAAACAATTCCGGATGAGCCCACACATCCGCGCTGTCGTGAGCGACGTAGATCGGAATGTCGCCCATGATCCGTATGCCACGACGACTGCAATGTTCTTTTATCTTCTCCCACTGTCGAAAGAACTCGAACTGCACGAACCTGTGAAACCGTATTTCCGCAGACAATTCACGCCTAAAGTGGTCTAGAGCGGATGGGTTTCGCTGGCGTATCCCTGCATCCCAATGGATCCAGGCCACGTCCTTGTAGATGCTCTTGCATGCCATGAAAAGAGCATAGTCCTCCAGCCACTGGCGCTCATTTTGGCAGAATATATCGAAGGCGCCGGCGTCGGTCTCAGATCTATCCGCAAAGAAAGTTTGAGCGGCTTTGTGAAGGAGGCCTTCCTTAAACTCAATCACGCGGTCGTACGAGACACAATCGGATGGGAAATTCGGTCCACTGGCTAGGTCCTGCTCGGTCAAGAGTCCTTGCTTGCAGAGAGCGGTCAGGTCGATGAAGAGGGGATTTCCAGCAAATGCCGAAAAGCATTGGTAGGGGGAATCGCCGTATCCAGTTGGGCTTAACGGCAACACCTGCCAGATTTTCTGCCCTGATTCGGCGAGGAACTCGATGAACTGATGAGCAGAGTCTCCGAAATCGCCGATCCCGTGGCCACCGGGCAAAGACGTGACGTGGAGAAGGATTCCACTGCACCGGGGAAAGATCACCCGATTAACGTAATGCTTCTTGGGGAGGCACGCAAGAGGGAGGACCTTGTGGAAGTGATCTGTCCTGAATGGTCCCGGTGGTTTACGCGCCTAAATCAGCATACGCGGATACACTCCATTCCTAGCAGGCCGCTGAATTTCTTGAGTTTGCCTGAAAGGTGACCCACGCCCACCGCACAATGATGCGCTGGTCCATGCACATTCCAGTCGTTCACGAAGTTTCGGGCGCCGATGGGGAAGCGGTACCGGCTATTGGTGTTTCCGATTTCGAGAATGGGTCCGGGCACGGATTCACCCTCCGCGACCAGCAGCTTTAGCTTTCCATCGACCGTTTGCACTACCGACAGCAAGGTTACAGGCCCGTGCTTCACCGACATCTCCACCGATAGTCCCCGACCAACTTTTCCGTGGTAAACATCGAGCGGACGAACCTTGGTCTTTCCCTCTGCAATTGCAATGTGACCAGGCCCGTCATGTCCCATCAGCACAACATCGTCGTTGTAATCCATTGCATAGTATTCGGTGAAGGAACCGCCAGCCCCAAACGTATCCATGATCTTCATGGCCTGTGCGTTCTTGATCTCGTATTCGCCGGCGACGGGAATTCCCCTTGCCGTCAGCAAACTCGTTCCCAGTGTCATGGAACTGATGGCATCCTCATTTTCGGGAATCCCCACGCCTTTGTGGTAGTAGGCCAGCGAACCAAGGTGGTGCAGTTCTACCAGCCTGTCTAGCGCTACAGAGGTGCGAGCGGCGCGCCGAAGTTCTTCCGCAGAACAGTCCGCTTGTATCGCGAAAGAGGCGGCAAATTCCTCGATCCTTCTGTCCAGATCAGGCTCACCTACATCGCGCCGCAACGCCGCCAACTCTTCCACCTCGAGAATTTCGATATGCCCTCCGAAATAGGCACATTGCTGGGTAAAATCCGAATAGATGTCGAGCATTCCTCCGTAATAATTGCCCATTACCCCGAGTCGATTGTGCTCCATCACATGAGCGACGCGGGCGGCATCTATCCACTCTCCAATTTCGTTCCATGCCACAGGATCGTTTTCCAACATGCCGGTTACCTGGAAAAAGGGAATCCGGCACCGGTTGAATACGTTCGCGATCTCGGGAAGCGGGCAAGCCTGGCAGTATGCCAGCCATTCTCCAGTCATCTTGGTGCGGTCTTCGAGGCGATTGAAGTTTTCATAGTCAATCGCAGCTGAAGGGGACAGATTGAGAATGATCACTGGGACTTTCGCCCGGCGCACCGCAGGAAGTACCGTTGAAGACAGAGCATAAGTCGTTACATAAAGGAAAATCAGGTCGACGTCCGCTCTTCGCAAAGCGTGTCCTGCCGCCACAGATCTTTCAGGAGTGTCGATCAGGCCTAGGTTGATTACCTTCACGCGCGAGCTTTCTAACTTCTGCGCGACCCGGGCGGTGAATCCTGCCAACGTATCCCGCAACCCGGCAAACTGGGGCCAGTAGGTGTCCAACCCGATGCCGAACAGTCCAACCTTGAGCTGAGCGTCTGAGGTCTCCATCACTTGTCTTCCCAATTGTTCCCTCCGCAACGCCTTCTGAAATCGTGGCAAGCATAGTCGCAGCGGGGCCTGGGCCACAAGCCTTCGAGCTCAGCGCATTAGCAATGGCTGGTTGACGGTTCCACTCGCTGATGCGAGCATTCTGTTGATCGTTACAGGAAGCCTTGTGCAATGTCATTTCTGTGGAGGGATTTCCTCAGTTAAGGAGCCATTATGCAGCGTGTCTGTTTTATATTGCAGGTTAAGCCCGACAGAATCGAGGAATACAGGGAGCGTCATCGTTGCGTCTGGCCCGATATGCAGGCCGCATTGCGAGAAACGGGATGGAGAAACTACTCGTTGTTCCTGCGGGACGACGGGCTTCTCGTCGGCTATCTGGAGACGGAAAACTTTGAACGCTCCCGGGCGGGGATGTCCAGACGCGAAGTCAACGAGCGCTGGCAGCGCGAGATGGCCGACTTTTTTGTTCATCCCGCCGGCTTGTTGCCCGATCGCGCGCTGCAGCCGTTGGAGGAAGTCTTTCACTTGTAAGTCCGTCAAGAGCCGACTGGGGCGGGATCGTCCTCCGTGCTCCTTTACTGTGCGGCTGACGGGAGGCGTGAGGGCCGGGAAATTTACTCATGCTGAGACTGACGAATATTGCTATAAGATCGTTTGCGCCTCTTTAGGTGAGGGCATGCCGCCTATGAATAAGCAAACTCGCAGGTCGTTCCTGGTCTCGTGTTCAGCTGTCGGAGTAAGCGCGGCCGTCCCGTCGCGTTTTTACCTTCAGGCTTCCGACAAGTCCGGCTCTCGGCTGCCGGTAGTGGGCTCCGGAGCGCATGTTTACGAGTGTGTCCACGATTGGCTGGTACCGCCAGAAGGGCTGGTGTGGGGAGATACGCACGGCCTTTGTCAGGACGAAGAGGGAAATATCTACGTGGGGCATACGGTCCACAAATCGAGCATGCGCGGCGAAGCGATCGTTGTCTTCGATGAAAAAGGCCGCTACATTCGAGCTTTTGGCGAAGGTTTCCGGGGAGGGGCTCACGGGCTGAAGCTTCGTCGAGAAGGGAAAGAAGAGTTTCTCTACCATTGCGATATCAATCGCTGCCGAGTGGTGAAGACCACGCGCAACGGCGAAGAAATATGGGTGCACGGTTATCCGCGAGAAGATGCGCGTTATGCGGAGCGGCCTATTGACTTCGTGCCTACGAACGTAGCATTCGCCCCCAATGGGGATTTCTACGTGGGCGACGGATACGGGTCGAACCACATGCTGCGCTTTTCTCTTGCCGGGAAATTCCTGAGCGAGATCGGTAAGCCTGGCCATGGCGACGGAGAACTCGACAATCCACATGGACAATGGGTCGACCCGCGTGGAGAGATGCCGCTGTTGGTCGTGGCTGATCGGGGGAACCGCCGCATTCAGACTTTCACCCTAGACGGCCTTCACTTGAAGACAATCAAGGACGAGGCACGGTTGCGCATGCCTTGCAATTTCCACACCCAGGGCGAGTGGATGGTGTGCCCCGACCTGGATAGCCAGGTATGCATTCTTGATCGCGAGTTCAACGTGGTTGCGCAACTGGGAGACGGCAAGGCGGAAAACGGCGAAGTGGGATCTCGACGCGACCAGTCCCGCCCGCAGTTTACGGCCGGAAAATTCATTACGCCACACGATGCCATCTTCCTCCACAATGGCGACATTCTTGTAGCTGAGTGGTTGCCGATAGGGCGCATCACCCTTCTGCGTAAGACGTAAATGTCTCCGCAGGCCATTTTGAGTCCACGTGTGCACAAAGATGTTGCTGCCAGCGACAATCGAAACTCGGGCTGAAGCAGAGTCGATCGGTTGGAAACACAACTGAGACCGATGCGCTCAGAACACGAGCTTTCCTGTCAGAGTCTCCGGCACCGAGACTCCCTGGGGAATTGAAGTTTGACCCACGTAAAGATGCGCTAACTTCGGAAGCCTCGAGATTGCCGGCAGCACCGAGGATGTAACCGGCGTACCAAAGAGGTTCAATGATTCGAGCTCATCTAACGTGCCTAGTCGCTGCACCGTAGCGTCGGTGATGCCGGTATTGGTAAGCCGTAGGACGCGCAGCCGTTTCATGGCTGCGATTGTGATTGCGGACCGGTCAGTGATTGCCGTCCGGGAGAAGTCGCCGCTGGTGATGTGGTCGGCGAGTGTAGCAAAGGCTGCTAAATCGGTGTCGCCAAATCTGGTTCCAAGAAGCGAAGCATTCAAGTGCAGGCCGGCAGAGGCCCGAGACTCGTAATCCAAAATGTTCGGAAATTGCTTTTGCAATTGAGCAACCGCAGGCGCGATGGCTGAACGAAGCCTGGTAACCGTATCAGTGTCAATCTCTTGGAACGTTACTTCAGCTACGACAGTCTGCGCCGCAGACCGGGCAGGAGCATTCTTGATGGCATCTACCGGGACCTTGTCTGACGCTCCAGCGGCAATCCAAAGCTCGATCAGCTTCACCTCATCCGCTGACAAGGGCCGCTTGCCTTCTTTCGGCATAAAGTCATCATGGGTGGCGGGCAAGGTGATTCGACGGAAAAGATCGCTAGCCTGTGCATTCCCAGCCCGAATTGCCGGGCCGTCCTTTCCCCCCTGCATTAACCCCTTGTAAGTGTCGAGCCTCAGGTTTGCTTTGCGCTTGTCGGGGCCGTGGCAGTTGACACAGCGCGCGTCGAAGATCGGCTGAACCCGAGCGCCGTAAAAGGTGCTCATGTCGACAGTCGCTGACAGCGCCGCCTTGCGATTCGGAATACCTAGTGCGTGGCGTAAGTCGGGCGGCATATGCTCAGTGAGGTGATCCGTACCGAGCGACAACTGTCCTCCGCGGTATCCGGTCCAAGCCACCAGGGCGACGCAGCCCGCCAGCGCAAATCCGAAAATCATTCCGTGCTGGCTGAGCCGTGTTCGCAGGAGCCAACACAACCAGCAGGTCAATGTCAGCAGGATCCCACCCCACATGTGTTGGGTAATCAGCGGACCGGAATATCCTCCGCTCCGACCGAGGCACCAGCCAAGAATCGCAGCTGCGGTTGCTCCCAAAGTTGCAAGCCCCAGAATGAAGCTCGCGGAGAGGCGCAGATAAGAAAATCGTGTGCTTCGACCAGCCAACTCCAGAACGGGTACGAGCAGCACGAGGGCTATGGGGAAGTGAACCGCCAAGGGATGAAAACGCCCAATGAATTGCAACCACTCGGCACGTTCGTTGCCGTCTGGGGGAAGCGAGACCAGCAGAGCCATTACGGTCAAAATGGGTAACAGCAGCAGAACCGCCAGGCCTGGTTTCCTTGAAAAGCGACTACTCAGTACCTTCATGAGAGAAATTGCCATCAGGAGTTGCAGGTTACGCCAAGATCTCAGATACAACACGGGCTGGCTTCACGCTGGTTAATTTCTGTTCCAGCCCCTGAAAGGAATAATTGAGTTTATGGTGGTCGAAGCCCAGCAAATAGAGCATGGTCGCATGCATGTCTCGGATCTCGACCGGATCTTTCACGATTTCGTATCCCATCTCGTCGGTTTGGCCGTATGTGATTCCAGGCTTCACGCCGCCACCTGCGAGCCAAATCGTGAACGCGCCCGGGTTATGGTCCCTACCTACATACTTCATCTCCTGGCCATTTCTGTTTTCGCGCATCGGCGTCCGGCCGAATTCACCTCCCCAGACGACCAGTGTGTCCTCAAGCATGCCACGCTCCTTCAGATCCGCTAGCAGGGCCGCGGTGGATTGATCCACCTCGCGGCAACGGTCGGCAAAACCCAGATTCAGTGCCTCCTTCGCGTCTGCTCCGTGAGAGTCCCAGCCCCAGTGGTAGAGCTGAATGAACCGTACGCCACGCTCCGCCAACCGCCGCGCAACCAGGCAGTTATTCGCAAAACTTGCTTCGCCCGGCTTCGCTCCATAGCGGTCGCGAACAGAATCAGGTTCTTTATGAATATCCATGGCGTCGGTGGCATCCATTTGCATGCGGAAAGCCATCTCGTACTGCGCGATGCGGGTAAGCGTCTCCGGATTTCCGAACTCAGCATACGTTTGTTGGTTGATTTGATCGATCGCGTCTAACATACTGCGCCGCAGCGAGCGGCTGATTTCCGGCGGGTTATCCAAATACAGCACCGGTTCGCCATGGGAGCGGCATTGCACGCCCTGGTAGACACTCGGTAGAAAACCGGAACTCCACAACTGTTTACCGCCGTCGGGGGATTTGCCTCCCGAAAGCAGGACGATAAATCCGGGTAAATTCTGATTCTCCGTCCCTAAACCGTAAAGAACCCAGGAACCCAGGGAAGGGTAACCGAGCCGCGCATTTCCGGTGTGAACCAGCAACTGCGCCGGCGCATGATTGAACTGGTCGGTCCGCATCGACTTGACGAAGCAGATGTCGTCAAGGTGCTGTTCGATATGAGGCAACCGGTCGGAAATCCAATGACCACTTTGACCGACCTGGTGAAAGGGATATTGCGATCCCAGGAGTTTGGGCACGCCGCTGATAAAGGCGAAGCGCTTACCAGCCAGAAACGATGCGGGACAATCTTGCCCGTCCAGTCGCTTCAAGTCCGGCTTGTACTCGAAGAGCTCCAACTGGCTGGGCGCCCCGGCCATGTGCAGATAGATGACGCGCCGCACTTTGGCCGCAAACTGAGGCGGCAGTTCCGACAGTGGGCTGGAGGGATCGCGGGCAAAATCAAGCGCAGACGATCCGGAGCGCCCGGCTTCTTTGCCGAGATTGGCATATTGCGCGAGCGATGTTCCCACGAAGAGCGTCCCAAGTCCGCTGCCTAAGGTGCGCAAGAAATGGCGACGAGTTTGCGCCTGGAGTACGACCATGCGAAGTTCGGGATGTGATCCGGCCCCGGCATCGCCTGTGGGTTCAGCGTTCTGTCGAACTTTGAAGTTTGCCATACGATTACCTGGTCAATGCGGCATCAAGATTGAACAGAACACCGGCGACGGCCGTCAACGCGCGCAGCTCGCCTACGGATGCCTCCTTGCGATACGTGACCCTTTTTAGCAGGCCGGTTCCAGACTCGCCGAGCGTTCTTTCAAACAAAGTATGCAAAGTTGCTAACTCAGAATCAGTCGGCTCGCGCGACAAAACCAAGCGCGCGCCGTATCTCAGTCGCCCGTCTGTCGAGTCAGTTGCCTTCACCATGCGCCGGGCAAGCGCTTCCGAAGCTTCCTGATAAACCGGATCATTCATCGTTACTAAGGCCTGTAAGGGCGTGTTGGTGGGGATACGCCGTGCCAGACTCACATCGTGATCGGAGGCATCGAAGAGGAGAAAGCTTGGATAGCCGCTGGTACGCTTGATGTATGTATAAATCGCCCTCCGATACCGGTTAGGCCCTTTCGCATCGACCCACTTGCTGTCGTTATACACCGAGTTCCATACACCCTCAGGCTGGGGAGGCATTACGGGAGGTCCGCCCATGGTATCGGTCAATAGGCCGCTCGCGACCAAGGCCTGATCGCGGACCATCTCGGCCGAGAGCCTTTGCTGTGGCCCATGGGCCAGTAAGCGATTGCGGGGATCCTTCGCGTGCAGGATCGAAGTCGATTTTGCGCTCTGGCGATAGGTCGCGCTGGTCACCAGTTCGCGTAACAAAGCCTTCATGTCCCAATGGAGATCATTTTCGAAGTGAAGTGCGAGCCAATCTAATAGTTCGGGATGGCTTGGCCGTTCGCCGACACTTCCAAAATTTTCCAGGGTTTCGACAATTCCGGTGCCGAATAGTTGCTCCCAATAGCGGTTCACCGCCGTGCGTGCTGTCAGCGGCTGTTGTGGACTGAAGAACCATTTTGCGAGAGTCAGCCGATTGTGAGGAGCGCCATCAGGCAGTCGCGGAAACAATCCGGGAACGTCAGGCTCGAGGGCGGGCCCTGTCTTCGTGAGAAAATTTCCGCGCTCGAACTCCAACGTCTCTCGCTTGTCGTAGTCTGGCTGCTCAGCCATGACGGGAGTTTCGACACTCGGGATCTTCTCAAGTTCGTGGCTGAGGGCTGAAAGCCGCGCCAGGTTTGTGCGATAGTCCCGCTCCTCTAATATGTTTGTCCAGGACGGGTCGGCGCTGGCCGACAATCGCGCCCGCCGTACAAGGGCTGGCTTATCGCTGACGTTCTGGGTCTGCGTCAGCTGCACTTCTATGTGGCTGCCCTGCGGCACTCTGAGTGGCGAACCTGGGATCCCGATCGTCCAACGAGGGCGAAAGAGGCTGGGATTTGCAGCAAAGCTGCCTGCAATTTCAACTGCCGGGCCGAACTTGATGGACCTGGCTACGGCGGTTTGCAGATCATCGTCTGTGTCTGAGATGAAAGAATGAAAGTGGATTTTATCCCGCCGCCCATTCGGTTGGATTATCCAGGCCTCGACCTGATCCACGATAAAACCGACTTCTGGATTATGGCGGGCCGCTTCGCCGGTGATGGGCAATACCTCGATGCGCAAAGCCGTGATGACAGGCGCATCCGTGTTTGCAACGATTTCGTATGTTGCTTTTCCTGGAGTGTTGGCGGCGGCCAGCATCTCGCCGTCCTGCAGATGGAAGGCCACGGGCGGACTGGCCGCTTTCGAGCGCGCCAGCCTCCTGTCTTCCGTAACGGTTTCGAGCAAATACTTCAGCTTGTCTTTTCTCTCTTTGGGGCGCAATTTTTCGTTGTCTAAAGCCCCTAGCTGTCGTTCCGCATCCGCAGCCTCCCATTCAAGCGCGAGCGCTTCGCTCGCGGAGGCGGCGGTAATGGACAACGGAGTCCATTTTGACTGGCTCTCCAGGCTCCGGCCCGAATTCACCAGGGAATGGGTCAGCTTTGCAATCTCCTCCTGCAGCCGCGAGGCTTCCTGGTATCGGTTCTTGTCCTTTGGAACATGCAAAATGGGCGTGTCTTCAGGCAGGTCGGCATCGCGAGACGTGTTGAAGAAAGCCAGGGATTTGTAGTATTCGGCGTGTCGAATGGGATCGTAAGGATGGGAATGGCATTGCACGCAGTTCATGGTGAGACCATTCAAAACGAACCACGTGGTCGCGGAACGATCCATGGCTGCGATTAGGCGGAACTCTTCATCGTCGGTGCCGCCTTCATCGTTGTCCGGAGTCTGGCGGTGAAAAGAAGTCGCGATTAGATCGTCGAACGTGGCGTCGGGAAGCAGGTCCCCCGCGAGTTGCGTAATCACGAATTTGTCATAGGGCACATTGCGATTGAAGGCTTGAATGACCCAATCACGGTACGGCCAAACACCGGGGCGCTCACGATCCGCTTCGTACCCTTTGCTGTCCGCGTAGCGCGCCAAATCCAGCCACAGTGCCGCCCAACGCTCCCCGTAGCGCGGTGAGGCCAGCAACCGATCCACTTGTTTCTCATAGGCATTGGGCGAAGAGTCAGCCAGAAACGATTCTTGTTCCTCCAGTGTGGGTGGGAGCCCAATAAGGTCAAGGGAAACCCGGCGCAAAAGTGCGGCCTTATCTGCTTCAGTCGTCGGAGCGAGTCCTTCTTTCTCGAGCCGAGCGAGAATGAACCGGTCCAAGGGCTGGCGAGCCCAGCCCGACTGTTTCACAGCAGGCAAGGGCTGCGGTCTGGGCGCCGCAAAAGCCCAATGATCCTCCCATTTGGCTCCTTCTTTAATCCATTGCCGAAGCAATCCAATTTGCTGAGGGGAAAGAGGAGGCGCGTGATAGGGCATCCGCGCTTCGGGATCGGAGGAAGTTACGCGCACGATCAGTTCCGACTCATCGGGATGACCGGGCACGATCGTCCGGCGACCAGACTTGCCTTTGCCCAGGGCTTCCTCCCGGAACACGAACGACACGCCATTTTTCTGACGGACGCCGCCATGGCACTGCACGCAGTTCTGATTCAGAATGGGCTGAATGTCGTTGCTGAAGCTCACCGGATTGCGAGATTCGTTGTGAGCGAACCATGCCCCAGCGGCTCCGATCAGGATGACCGTAACCAGCGCTACGAACAGACGTCGTCGACCGGATGGAGAGTGAGCCTCGGGCATGATCGCCATATCAGTATATGCAGCATGTACGCTGGGCTAGGAAAAAAACTAAAGCGAAGTGGGCCCTGGGGCGCATGCCGGAAGCAAACCGCTCATATTCTCAAGAATATCTTCCGCCGGTACATCCAAAGCAGGATGAGCCAAAACAGTACCATCACTGTAAAACCGTGAACAATGGACTGAAAGGTGGGCCCCGCCATTACTGACAGCAGCCTACCAAAGTGGCGGTCTAGGGCAGCGCTGAAGAATTTCTCCATCGTCCAACTCATCACATAAATTGCAATTGAGTTCATCCCGACTACAACGAGAGGGAACGCCCATCGCCGCCATCCTTTCCATTCAACGAGTGCGTAAAAAGCCGCCAGGATCAGTACTACCCACCCTCCGCTATATAGGGTGTACGACGAGGTCCAGACTCTCTTGACGATCGGGCAGATGCCCCCCCATTGACAGATCAGTCCGAGCAGCAATAATCCTGCTCCGGCGATTACCAGTCCTTGCAGTTTCCTTTCCTTCGATCCTTTTGCCTTGAGCCACTCTCCCGCCAAGAGTCCGAGGATCATGGTCCCAAGGGTTGGAATGAAACTGAGCGTAGACCACCCGCCTTCATTGAAGACAAAGGGTTGCTCTCTCGGAAAGAGGTTCAAGAACCAGACATCGAAGGCCCACGAGAGATTGGAATTCTTATTCCAATGGGAGAAAAAACCCGTGTAGTTGTGCGGCCAGTTCGGCGGAACTCCAACCCTCGCGTAGTCAAACTGGGGGCCCGGCGCAGGATAGAGCGCGAATGCTGCCCAAAAGCAAATCAAGATCAACACCAAAGTGATCAATTGAGTGCGTGGGCGCGTGAATCCGAGCAGAAACAGGAATACATAACCCAATCCGATCTGGGTCAGTGTGTCCTCAAACGTAAAGTAGGTTTGATGTGACCACTGGGAACGAAGGAAGATTCCGAGAAAGATCAAGATGAAGGCCCGCCGGACGGCGTGTCCAAGCATCGGTCCAAAGGATTGGCCCTTCTTCATCCGGCTTGCGATGGAAAACGGCAGTGCCGCGCCTACCAGGAAGGAAAAAGCAGGCTGAATCAGGTCATGCAATGAGCAGCCTTGCCACTCCACGTGCTCGGTATTGAAGCCGATCAATCTCCACAACGGATTATGAGGAAATGCGCCGGCCACCTGGGGTAAACGCATCACTTCTGCCAGCATCAGGACCATGACCAGTCCGCGGAATGCATCCAGCGACACCAGACGAGTCGTGCCTTCATCTCGTTCAGTTGCTGTTGTGAATGCTCTTTTTACGGGACTATCGGCCTGTGCGCTTTCGATCATCAAGGTTCCTCGACTTCAACTGGAACGACAACCTCTTCTAAGTCTGAACTGCAAAGCCCGGGGAGTCGGAAGAAGCACTCCACTTGCCGCGGGTGAAGTCAGGGAATTTCTGAGGGGCGCCATTCTGTGCCACCGACGCTTCACTTAATGGAGTCGGCGCGCTCCACGCGGCGGCATCGTAGACATTGATATCGGGCACTAGCCCCCTCTTGAGGCAATCCATCAGCCTGTAGTTCATGATGTAGTCCATTCCGCCGTGTCCACCCATTTTGCGTGCGAGATCGCCAGTGGACTTCCAAAGCGGATGTTCATACTTCTCGCGATAGGAATCGATATTCTCCCAATCCTCCTTCTTTGGGCCGTCGAAGAAGATGCGCGGCGGGTAGTCGGCAAATATACCTTTGGTGCCCGAGATCGAGTTGAGCCGACTGTAAGGTCGCGGGTTGACTACGTCATGCTGCAGAAGAATCGTCCGTCCCTTTGCCGTTTTTATGATGCTGCTGTTCATGTCGCCGCAAATGTACTTCTCCGAGCGCTTCGGATCCCCATCAGGGAAGTTGGCTTTTACATAAGCGCTCAGGGAGGCCTCCGCTGAACTTACCGAAACCATGTAGTCAAAGCGATCGCCGCGATGAATGTCCATGTAATGCGCGACGGGGCCCAGTCCGTGCGTGGGATAAGGATTGCCATTACGCTTCATATGTGGAATCCGGCGCCACAGGCCCTCGCCTTCACTCGAGGTCAAAATGCCGCGCAGATCGTGGAGATATGCGGCTTCTCCATGTGTGATTTCGCCAAAGAGCCCATCCCGCACCATACCCAAGACCATCATTTCGGTAGCACCATAACAGCAGTTCTCCAGAATCATGCAGTGCTTGCGAGTAGCCTCCGAGGTATCCACAAGATCCCAGCACTCCTGCAACGTTGTGCAGGCCGGAACTTCCACGGCGGCATGCTTACCATTCTTCATCGCGCTGATTGCCATGGGAACGTGCCAGTTCCACGGAGTCGCAATGTAGACGATATCCAGGTCGAGTTGCGTCAAATTGTTGAAATCCAACTCGCCCTTACTGAACCCAGTGGGCTGAGGTTGACCTGCGTCCGTGACCGCTTTCTGCGCTTTTGCCACTTTCTCGGGAACCAGGTCGCAGATCGCTTTTACCTCTACCTTTTCGACTGCAAGCAGATCCTGGAGCAGGCTGCTGCCGCGTCCGCCCACGCCGATTATCCCCAGCCGCACTCTTTCCTTTGCTGCAAAGGGGACACCGATCATGGTCGCATTTGAACTCTTGGGGGGGGCAGCACTCAGGTCCGTAGCTAGAATGTCCGTAGCGATCAGAAGGCCTGCACCGCCGATCGCAGAGTGTTTAATGAAACTTCGCCGTGAAATGTCTTGAGGTTCTTTATCAGTGGGCACGTCAACAACCTCCAGTCGATTATGTTCTGCGAGGTGCATAGTAGTTCTACATCAAAAGGTGGGTGTTTTGCGAAGGCAGAATGTACAAATCATTCGACGACAAAGGGTGAAGAATTGTCGATGTCGTCCGGCATTGACCGCGAGCCGGGATGCGGGCTTTGAAAAAAATCTCATTTCGTGACAAGATTCCCTACCTCGTTCAGATGAAGATATTCTCTCGTTTACCCAATTGGAGGCAGATTCACCTCCGCCGCGAGCGCAAACCCGCGCTCGGAGCAGGTGTAACGCTTGCCTTATTCCTTACAAGCATTTTGACAGTGATATTCTTCCCGGCTGCGCGCGCCCAGCAGACGGATTCGGAGAAGTCTGTGGTGGTGCAACCGGGTGCGCCGGGGGCATCGAGCAAAACGCTGCCGTCATCGACGCGAGCAACCCTGCCGCCACGGTCACCAGCGGATGTCGAGTTCATGCAGGGCATGATCTTGCATCATGCGCAAGCGGTTGAGATGACGGCGTTGATTACATCGCATACGCAAAGCAAAGACCTGCGAGCATTGGGAGCACGGATCAGTAGCTCGCAATCGGACGAGATTAAGTTCATGAAACGCTGGCTGACCGCCCGTGGCGAATCCGTTGCTAGGACCTGGGCCCAAAATGCCGGGCATGGATATGTCGCACGACACGATGGCTTTGATGCCCGGAATGCTGACGGAACAGCAGATGGAAGCGCTGCAGAAGGCGAAGGGCGTTGAGTTTGACCGCCTATTTCTGAAGGGGATGATCCAGCATCACAACGGCGCCCTGATCATGGTGCAGGATCTGTTCGACACCGCCGGCGCTGGACAGGACGCCGAGACGTTTAACTTCGCGACTGACGTCGACAATGGCCAACGAGCGGAGATACGAATCATGGAGTCGATGTTGAAAAAAGAGAGGTCTGAGGAGAGACGATGAACCGATTGCCTAGTCTTGCCCTGTGCGCGCTGTGGGTCGCGCTCATTTGTTCTTTGGCTGTAAAGCGAACGCAGGCACAAGCAACGCCGCCCGCGGCTCAGTCGACGGAACAGGCGCAGAAGCCAGCCACTCCACCCGTCCGACAAAGACGCGGAGGACGGCGAGGACGATATCTTCGCTCCGGAGCCTGCTCCAACCCTGCCGCCTGGGATGACCGGGTCGGATGCGAACGACCCGCGAACCAACTTAACTCCGGGACTGTATAACGCGGGCGAAACCTCGATGGGCATCGAACACCTTCTGCTGCTGAAGAAGCCGGACACGTTTCAACTCGGAGCCACAGATCCGGATGATCCGAAGGTGGAAACGATCGTAGGGCGGCTTGGCATGGGGAATAATAAGAAGCTTCCGAAGGCGGCGCACTTGCTGATCGCACAGCTTGCCTTCGCCAACTCGGACCTGGCTTTTCAGGGCAAGCCACTTGTTCCAGGGCAATTTCTATGGTGTGAGCATCTACGACATCTCTAATCCGGCCAAGACAAAATTGTTGACGTCGATGGTCTGCCCGGGCGGGCAGGGCGATGTGTCGATCTACAAGAATCTGATGTTCATGTCGGTAGAGATGCCGAATGGCCGCCTGGATTGCGGAGTTGAGGGATTTCCCGTGGAACCTCCTCCGCCCTCAGACGAGAACAAAGATGATCAAGGACAAAGAAAAAAGAGAAAAAGCACCACCTCCCGGCGGCTCAAAAAGAACGTTTCCGAGGCGTGAGAATCTTCGACATTTCCGACATTAAGAATCCAAAACAGGTCGCAGCGGTGCAGACCTGCCGCGGATCGCACACGCATACCTTGGTGATCGATCCCAACGACAAAGAGAATGTTTACATCTATGTGTCGGGGACCTCGTTTGTGCGTCAGCCGGAAGAACTGTCGGGTGTTCCGGAGAAAAGCCGGACAAAGATCCGAATACGGCGCTCTTCCGCATCGATGTGATCAAGGTTCCAGTGGCTGCGCCGCAGGATGCGCAGGTCGTTTCGAGCCCGCGACTATTTATTGATCCGCGCACGGGCGCGATCAATGGCCTGAACAACGGTGGCACCCATGGCAAGAAGGGTGCGGAGAAGCCCTCAGACACAGATCAATGCCATGACATCACTGTGTACTCGGCGATCGGGTTGGCAGCAGGTGCGTGCTCTGGAAACGGAATTGTGTTGGATGTCAAAGATCCAGTACATCCCAAGCGCGTGGATGCCGTGAATGACCCAACTACTCGTACTGGCATTCGGCTTCGTTCTCAAACGATGGCAGTAAAGTAGTGTTCACCGATGAGTGGGGAGGTGGTCTGGGAGCACGCTGCCGTGCGAACGATCCGAACAAATGGGGTGCGGATGCCATTTTCCGCCTCAAAGATGACAAGTTGACGTTCGCAAATTACTACAAACTACCAGCGGCGCAGGGGGACACCGAGAATTGCGTGGCGCACAATGGTTCGCTGATTCCGGTTCCCGGCCGAGATATTGAAGTGCAGGCTTGGTATCAGGGTGGGGTCTCGGTAATGGACTTTACCGATCCTGCGCATCCTTTCGAGATCGCCTACTTCGATCGTGGGCCCATTGATCCGAAAATGCTGGTGCTCGGAGGGGATTGGTCCGCGTACTGGTACAACGGCTACATTTACGGTTCGGAGATTGCGCGCGGCTTGGATGTATTTCAATTGACGCCGACCAAGTTTCTTACCCAGAACGAGATCGATGCAGCGAAGACGGTTCAGTTGGCTGACTTGAACGTACAAAGTCAGCAAAAGATCGAGTGGCCGGCAAAGCTGGTCGTAGCGAAAGCATACATCGATCAATTGTCCAGGTCGCAGGCCCTGCCGCCAAACCGAATTGCAGAGTTGCAGAAGGCGATTCAAAGCGCCGAGAAGACGCACATGAGCAAGAGCAAAATAGCGAAATTGAAAGGTATAGCGCCTTCACTGGAAAAAAGCGCAGATACCGCGAAGACCCCTGACGATGCAATGCGGATGCATGCTCTGGCAGACGTTTTGAAGCATGCGTCTGCTTAAACCTGGCCGGAAAAGTGATATGGGCGCAGGACAAGGTTGAAGAGGGAGAAGTCAGCGGGTGCCGTACCCTGCGGAGTATCGACGACCTGCTAATTAGGGTCTTGCTTTGAGTCAAATAGTTGGAACTCGCGGATGTGAGCCTCGCCCGTCGTAGACAGAATCTTCAGCCGCACGCGAGATGAAGTTGCAGGCGGAAAGCTATCAATCCGCTTGTGACCGATTGCACGCCCGCGGCTGACCTCTCTCCACTTCCCATCTTTAAGAACTTCGATTGCGTATTCCTGGATATGCTGGCCATCGTTGAGCCATTCCATAGTCAGCGCGTGATCGAATGTGATTGGCGCAGGAAAATTCAGCTCGAGCATCGCATGATGGGACCCGAGGGGCGCCGACCAGAACGTGTCAGCATCGCCGTCGAGGGCGAGTTCCTCGGCAGCCGTTGTCTTGAGATGTTTTGCCGCGAGGTTTTTAAAGTAGCGCCGATTGATTGCTTCGCCAAATTCCTTCAAGCGCCGTACATCCGCATCCGGCAAGAGCCCGCGGCGATCGGGCGCAATTCCGACTACAAGCTGGCCGCCACGCCCTACCGTCTTTTCATAAATCGAGACAAGTTCCGGGACCGTTTTGAGGCTCGACTCATCATTTGGATGCCAGAACCAGTGGCCCTTGCGCAGCGGGGTGTCGGCTTCTACCGGACGCCAACGCAAGAATCCGTGACGGTCGATTACGTTCCAGTTCTCGTACGGAATGACTCCGTCCTCGTTCCCCACCCAGCGGATGTCTCCATATTCGAAGAGACCGACATCTGCGAACACAAGAGTGTTGGGCTGATAGGTCCGAAGCTCTTCTAAAATACGGGGGAAGTTGTAAACATGACCGGCGCTACCCGCGCCATCAAGCCAGAACTCCTCCAGGTCTCCGTAGCCTTGCGCGAGTTCATCGAGTTCGGACGCATAATACTTGTCATACTCAACGGAGTTGCTGTAACGGGGCTCGTGACGATCCCAGGGAGACAGGTACACACCGAACTTCAAGCCGTATTTTCTTGCAGCCGCTTCTACGCGTCGCACCATGTCGCCATGGCCGCCTTCCCAGGCAGTGCTTTTGACGCTGTAATCGGTTTGTGAGGTCGGCCAGAGACAGAATCCATCGTGATGTTTAGCAACAAAGATCACGTATTTCATGCCAGCGGCCCGCAGAGCTTGCATCCATTGCTCCGGATCGAACTGCGTGGGATTGAATACTTTCGGATCTGCAGTGCCGTCGCCCCATTCCTGATCGAGGAAGGTGTTTGGACCAAAATGGATGATCGCGCCCATTTCCAGATCTTGCCATTCCACCTGCTGCGGAGAGGGTTTCAAGTCGACTGCATTCTGCGCCTCGACGGAGGCGATGGTCATTAGTGCGATAAGAGCGAAGCTTCGCAGTTGCGAGAAGAAAGCCATGACGGAGAGCCTACCATTCTCAACGCTGCGTTGCATTGGGCGGGTCGTCGCTTGGGTAGATCAAGAAATAAGCACTGTCGAACGGGGCGAGGTCCAAGTTCACAACCGGATTACCAGGATATCCCGACGCATCACTTCTCCGGAGTGATATCGGAACATCGTCTTTCCATTTCAGCATGGCTTTTTGCTGCTGATTGCTCGGATTGTAGAGATAAGCGAGCCAGCCATGTTTTTCTTCCAGCGGCTTAAGGGAAGAAACGAGGATCTCGGAAGACGAGAGTTGCATGAGAGAAACTAATTGGTGTGGCGACGAATCCCATGGAGCCACGATCAGGGGCTGCCTTCGCTCTGTCCCGAATTTTGCGGCCTCGGAGGCTCGAAACGGGCCATGGGGGAAAATGGAATAACTGAACACGACCGGCCCTTCCTGATCGGCTTTGTAGTTCGTGTGCCAATAGTTGTTCATCACGTAGGAGTAAACGACGGCAGACGGTTGGATCGTTTTCATCCATGGCTGCTCTGCTGTGATGGTGCCGATCTCGAAGAGCGGTGCATTTGCCGATGTCCATGTTAACCCGTAATTGTCGTTGGAAATGTCCACCCAACTCTCCACGGAAAAGAAATTCTTGCAGGCCCCCTCTAACTGGTCAGTCTCGGGACGAACTATGCCATTGGCAACATCGTAGCGTAGTTGACCCTGAGGCACGAGAAACGGAAACGCGATGTGTACTCCTTCCTTTTCGCGGACCGACTTCTTATCAATATTCGTGGTCAAGTCTACGCGGTTGATACCTTCGACAAGGCGGATCTCGCTTGTATAGGTTCTCGCCCCCGGTGCATCGCCCTGAACGAGCAACGACACAACCAGATCTCCACGTTCTTTGATCGCCACGTGAACATTCGAAAGTCTCTGTGCCTTTTCCCCGTCCGTACCCAAGACATAGAGATACTGATTTAAGCCGACGCCTCGCACCACATCAGCCAGCTGGCTTCCATTCTTCTTCGATTTAAGGCTATCGATTGCCCCTGTTTGCGGATTAACGGTCAGAGTGATGAATTCGTTTTCCAGTTCGGTTCTATCGATTCGCGCGCCGGCCCTATGGTGGGATTCTCCCCTTTCCACGAACAGTCGTTTTGAGGAAAACGGGGGTATCTCTTCCACCAGCACAGCTAGTTCTCCGGTGGAAAGGCGCTGCGACAGTAAGGGTTTGGCTCCGTCCAGCACACGATCGCCCGCCGCGCTTAGTTCGTGGCTGAGATAAACAACGTCCGTACGCGGCCATGATGCTGTGTTGTACACAACTACGGAAGAACTGGCTGCAGCCTGTTGAGTTGCGGAAGTCAGCGCCTTCGATATCAACTCCGACGATCTACGATCTGCATCCAAGGCAAACTTCCGCTTTGTCCCCCACTGATCCTTCACGAAGGGCAAGTCCGGTTCCTCGATGCTGTTGTGAGCTCCCCAAGTGTGCTCATCGTAAAGAGCGACATCGCGCCATGCGGAATCATATTCGCGCGCGGGATAGGCCCCAGGAGAAAGCATTGACCACAAGACCTGCCCCTGAATCAGTCTGTCCACCGCAGTGCGATTTAGAGACGTCTCAAAAGCGGAGGAAGCCGCACCATCTTCCCAGTAAGGGGTGAAGTCACCCTTTACGACGGGCAGACTCGAGCCATAGCGGCGTTCGAATTCCTGAAACATCTGATCGTGTGTTGACAGAATTAGGCGCGGAGTGACGTAGCGTTCGTTCCACCGTCGCACAAAATCGGGAAGGGTGGGATCCGGCGGTCCGTTGTCGGCCAGGGTATAAGGAAGCTGGACGATGTCATAGGGATAGGAAGCCTCGTCCAGTCTTCGGGCGAGCTTCATAATCTTCTCGTCACCGAGTTGGCTCAACGTACCCTCATGAAAGCTGGCGTAGCTGGCGCCGGCCATCCAGGTCAGAACCCTCTCGTTGCCTGACTGAGAGACCCAATAAAAAGGCCTGTCACCCCATGCTTGTAGCGTGTATCCGATGCGGTCGCCAGAATTGGGCGCGGTGGCGAAATATTTCACATCACTTTGAGCCAAAGCGGAAACGATGCCCCAGCTAAACCCAGGGACGTCTGAGGTCACCGCAGTGGCGATGGGGATCTTGTATTCAGACCGCAGTCTGCGGGCGAAATCGAAGAAGTAACTCATCTCATCGGAATTCGCCAATCCCGTCAACATATTTGCGTATAAGGCACTAACTCCGATGCTGCCTTCTCTCACATCTGATACAAACTCCTCGCGTTGTCCCTCGGAAGCTTGCTTCAGATAACTTTCCAGGGCCCAGATCGTTTCCAGATTCCACTTGTAGCGCGCGTCCGCCGGGTAACTCCGCGTTTCGCGGATAAGCCGCATCGCTTGATCAAGATTGCTCCACTGCTTGCGCTCTACATCGCGCTGCAGGTCCGTATAGCCAATGTCGTTGTGCGAATAGGAGAGAAGATAAATATCTCTCTTGTGAACCGGAGAAACAGTGACGCTGGTGTTCTCAATCAGCTTATCGTTCAGTTTGAATACGACCGGCAAGGTCGTCGCAGAATTCGCCATCGGGATGGGAATTTGCACGACATTCCCGCCAACCTTCAGAGTGGCGCTGATCACATTCTGGCGTGGAGCGTGGATGGTAATCGTTCTGCCATTCACTAGATTGTCGAGACTCAGGCGCAGGACTTGCAACGTGTCCGGGCCGTCCCTTAGCAAGGCGGGTTCGGCCCGCACAAGCGGAGCAAAATTGAAGGGATGTTGGAACGTCATGAACCAGTCTGCACTACCCGAATCGTCTCCGCGTACTTCGAGGGTAAGAGGTTTTCCGGTTGCAAAGCCTTTGCCGGGAACCTTCAAGGTCATGTAGCCGAACAGGTCCCCAGCCTTATCGGTCATGACCGCTGAAAACGACAACTGCGCCCCGTCTTTGCCTTTGATAGTCCAATCTTTCGCGGTTTGATCTTTCGCATTTTGAAAGACGAACCATCGTTCCCCGTTAATCAGAAAATCAAACTCGTGACTCTCTTTTTCTCCCCCGAAGCCGGCGCATTCGATTCCAGCTAGCCAAATGAATTGCGCGTAACCGTTCGCCACATCAGACAAGGGATCCGTTTCCCATGAAATGGAATGAGCGACTTGCTGCCCGCGTACCAGCAGTGCTGAATCTACGTCTGGATCAGAGGAGTGGTATTCGATCGTCTGACCGTGGGGCGATGAGCGGTAGCCGCTTAGGTAAGAGACGGAAGGACTTGCTGCAGACGAGGTGGAATCCTTTACGTCAATGAGGATTTCGTTTCCCGGTTGCTGGGCGGAAACAGGAAAGCATGGGAAGGCCACAAAACACACCAACACAACGACCGTAAGGAGTTTCGACACGTTGCCTTTCCGCTTCAAGCGCCCAATTAGATCACAGAAGCACGGGAACGTCGCCACGGGCAACAGGGGCGTCGTGCCAAAATTGTCCGGCAATTTCTGGCGTCGATCAAAAGAACTCATGCGAGACCCGTTTGATACGAAGAAATCTATCTTCGCGATTTGGCAGGAAAACTCAGGATGTATACCAAGCCCAGCAGCAGCATGCCGGCGCCCCACCAAATCTCTATATGTAGATTGGACATCGTGACCGGATGAGTCGTGGGCACAAACAGCGCGTAGATTCCAGATGCGAGAATCAAGGCTCCGTAAAATGTAAGCAGCGATCCGATGAAGAACCAGATCGATATTGAGTGTTTATCCACGGCTCACCTCACCAGAAATAGATGTTTAGTGCTACAAATACCACCGCCACAGCGGCTGCCCAAGTAATCGGGCGTTGAAAGAATGAGAAATGACCCTCTGGAGCCAGGTCGGTCAATCCATAGACAAGCCCTTGGAGCTCGTGCTCAGGCTTTGCCTTTGTGAATAAACTGACCACCACGGTCACGACAACATTGGCGATTAATGACCACATCGCGCGATAGACGTTTTCTGCCATGTCCTTGGCATGTTCGGAAAAGGCGACATGCTGTAGAGCAGTGGGGTCAAGCTTTACCCATACCCACAAACCGAATGACGTCACAATGCCGGCCAGGAGGCCCCAGAAACCTGCGGCAGGCGTGGTCCGCTTCCAAAGCATACCGAGAATGACTGTGCCGAACATCGGAACGATGAAGAATACGAAAATGACCTGGGCATACACGATGATGCTCGAGAAATTCATCACCAGGTAAGCGGTACCGATGCTGACAAACACGCCAAGAAGAGAGCACCACCGACCCATCGCAACATAATGCGAATCAGTTTCGTTTTTCCGTAGCAGAGGCTTGTAGATGTCGTATGTCCAGACCGTGGTGAATGCCGTTACATTGCCGGCCATACCGGACATGAAGCCCGCCACCAGTGCCGTTACCCCGAGCCCAAGCAATCCGGGACCGCAGTATCGAGCCAGCATGAGGGGAAGTGCTTCGTTATAAGTGTGCACGCCCGGCAGGCCCGCCTGACTCTCCGGAACCAGATGAAAAGGCAGCACTGCAAGCGCGAGCAAGCCGGGGAGAATGACGATGAGAGGCACCATCATTTTGAAGAATGCGCCAATGACAGTGCCCAGTTGAGCGGAGCGCAGGTCCTTCGCCGCCATCACGCGCTGCACCACCAGGAAGTCGGTGGTCCAGTATCCGAACGAAATCGCCAGGCCCCATCCGAAAACGATTCCCGTCCAGTGGACGCCCATCGGGTTGCCGGTAAACGACCCGGTCGTGCTCCACATGTGAGTGAAGTCCTGCCCGGGAAAGTTGGTTTGAATGCGGTGGACCATCCCGGTCCATCCGCCTGTTTCGATCAGGCCCACCACGGGGATGACAGCGCAGCCGATCCAAATCAAAAAGAACTGCAGCACCTCATTGAATATCGCCGAGAGCAGGCCACCAGCTGACACATAAAGCGCCACAGTGATCGATGAGACCCAGATGCTGAAATGGATGTCCCAGCCCAGAATGACCTTCATGATGATGGCCATGGAATACATGTTGATGCCACTCATCAGAATCGTCATGACGGCAAAGGATATGGCGGAAAGCGACCGCGCGCCTTCGCCGTATCGCAACTTCAAATATCCCGGGACCGAGTGCGTCTTGCAGATGTAATAGAACGGCATCATTACGAGTGACAAGAAAGAGAATGGCTGGGATGGCCGCGATCCAGTAAGCGTGCGCCACGAGGATGCCGTATTGGTAGGTGGCAGCCGCATAGCCCATCATTTCCAAGGAGCCGAGGTTGGCAGAAATGAAGCTGAGGCCAGCAATCCATGCGGTCATTTCGCGTCCGGCCATGAAGAACTCTTCACCGGTGTGGGTGAACTTTTTCAAATAGAGCCCGAGACCCACGACCAGCGCGAAATACGTAACAATTATGACGAGGTCAACGGGTCCAAGAGAGAGACGAGCATTCGTCGCCTGAAAAAACCACGCTGCCAGCATGTTTTGGGTGCTCCCGCCTGACTGCAAGTGACAGTGCCAGCCAGGATCGAAGTTGAAGACCGATAATAATAGGTGAACCCGTCACTTCGGACAATCGGATCACAGGGCAAAGTCTGCGATGTGCCTGTGGTACTTTATTATGGCGCGACGGCAGCTTCGGACTACTACTGTGGGGGTCCGTGCATGCCAAGTCACGGAACCGAAGCTGTTTGGGGGAAATCTCTTGCGCTCCGCTCGAATCGCCTTGTTCTTTCTTTTCGTATCGATACTCTTGACGGTCGGGACGGTCGCCCAGAGTCAGTCGGTCGTGGATTCCTCGCTTCCAGTTCCGCCACACGAGAAACAGGTTCATCTCAAACACATTCTTGTAATCGGTCAGACCAAGGGATTCGAGCATGACTCGGTCTCCGATGGCATGGTTGCCATCTACAACATGGGCCGCGACAGTGGCCTTTGGGATGCCACGCTGCGCACCGACGTCGAACTAGTCACGAAGAAGGACCTGGGCAGAAATACAAAGAATCTCGACTACTTTGACGCCCTGGTTTTTGTGAGCACAACCGGCGAGCTTGACCTCGATGATAGCCAGAAGAAAGATATGATGTCGTTCATTAAGGACGATGGGAAGGGTTTTGTGGGCGTACATGCTGCGCTCGATACCAATTACAAATGGCCCGAATATGGCGAAATGATTGGCGGCTGGTTTGACCAGCATCCGTGGTCCACGTTCAATGCGCCGATTATCAACGAGGCCCCGAATTTCCCCGCGGTCCGCCACTTACCGAAGGCATTCGTTAAGTATGACGAAATCTATCAACCCAAGGAATGGGCACGCGAAAAAGTTAACGTGCTGCTCAGTCTCGATGCCACGAAACTCGATTACGCGAACAACCCGCGAATCCACAGAGCGGACCATGATTTCGCCGTTGCTTGGGACAAGATGTACGGCAAAGGGCGCGTCTTCTACTCAACGCTGGGTCACACTCAGGAAGCCTGGAGTGATCCCGATATACGAAAAATGTATTTCGAAGCAATCAAATGGGCGTTGGGTATGACCGAAGGCAGTACGGCTTCTCATTCGCGACCGCAAACCTCCAGTGACGCGCGCTAAGGCCACGGCAATGAATGCATTTCGCTCAACTTTCAATTGGAGCGTGTTCCTGGCTGGATTCTGGCTTGTGAGCATCGCTGCCTCAGCACAAACTGCCCCGAGCAGTCAGGCGGGAGCCGAGGTCAAACAAGACAACGCGGTTGCCTCCAAAACATATCCGCAGGATCTGGTTCAGAAGGGAAGCGCCCTGTTCCGGCAAGACTGCTCTTTCTGCCATGGGCGCGATGCCGGCGGCGGAGAGAGCGGACCGGATCTGACTCGCTCAAAATTAGTGACTGCGGACGTAGATGGAGACAAGATCGGCCCCGTGGTCCGTAATGGACGTCCCGACAAAGGCATGCCGCCGTTTGATCGCTCGGACCTGCAGATCGCCAGTCTGGTGGCCTTTATCCACACTCAGCAGAACAACGCGATTGGAGGACGCAATGCGGCCGGCGGACGCAAAGGTGTAGACATATCCGATCTGCAAACTGGAAACACCGAGGCCGGCAAACAATACTTCGAGGGAGCGGGCGGATGTGCAACTTGCCATTCTCCGACCGGCGATCTCGCAGGAATCGCATCTCGGCACAGCGGTCTAGAGCTTGAAGAGCGGATGCTCTATCCCAAGCACGCGAAACCTAAAGTGACCGTAACCCTCGCCTCCGGTCAAACTGTCAGCGGTAAGTTGGAATATTTGGACGAGTTTACGGTGGGTGTTACCGATTCGACGGGCTTGTACCGATCATGGCGGATCCGCGATGTTCAGTTCAAGGTGGATGTGGGGCTGAATGCCCACGTGGAACTGTTCAGTAAGTACTCTGACGACGATATCCATAATCTGATGGCGTATTTGCAAACGTTGCACTAGGGTTCGACTGCGTCTTGTGGTCGGCCCATGGAAGCTGTGGAGTGTCCCCAATCGATATGAGTCTTCCGAGGCGTGCCTTTGTACTTGTGAATGTTCTGCTAGTGCTCGCATCTTCCCGCGTAGTATTCGCGCAAGGAGTAGACGAGCAGTTGCTCCTCCATCCGTCAACGGACAGTTGGCCCGGATACCACGGCGACTACTCTGGCAGGCGTCATAGCTCGCTCAAGCAGATCGCGCCGCAGAACGTAAGGAATCTGACTCTGGCTTGGGCCTTCCAGACGAACCAGACTGCGGCGATCAAATCATCGCCACTTCTGATCGATGGCATTCTGTACTTTACTGTTCCCGACAATATCTGGGCTGTGGATGCGCGCTCCGGTCACCAGATCTGGCATTACAACAAGCCCACGACCCAGGGAGAGCACATCGGGAATCGCGGCGTAGCAATGTACAAGGACTGGCTCTTCTTTTCGGCTCCTGATGCACACCTCGTATCGCTCAATGCAAAAGACGGAACCGAGCGCTGGAAGGTGCAGGTTGCGGATGTGGCTAAGGGATACTGGACCAGCATGGCGCCCCTCATCGTGGGAAATCATGTGTTGGTTGGCGTCTCCGGAGATTTTGACAACTTGAGCGGCTATATCCGATCGATCGACCCGGAGACGGGAAAGACTCAGTGGCAGTGGGATTCCACGCCTCCGCCCGGAACACCGAATCAAACCACCGGCGGCATGACGTGGATGACGGGAACTTATGATCCGGGTCTCAATCTCGTTTACTGGGGCACCGGAAACCCTACTCCCGTGCTGAACGGTTCGACACGGCCGGGTGATGATCTCTATACCTGTTCCATCGTTGCGCTCAATCCGGACACCGGCAAGCTCGCTTGGTCATTCCAGGTATCGCCGCACGACACTCACGACTGGGACGCTGTGGAGACTCCAGTGTTGGTCGACGGTGACTTCCGCGGCGAGCCCAAGAAAATGCTCATGCAGACGTCGCGCAACGGGTACTTCTTCGTGCTGGATCGGACAAATGGCAAGAATCTCCTGACCGTTCCTTACGGGCCTGTGAATTGGTCGCTAGGCGTCGATAAGAAAGGTCGCCCGATTCCGAATCCTGCCAAGGAACCGGCTCCCGATGGACGCCTGATTGCGCCCGACGAGGGTGGTCTCACGAATTACCGTTCTCCCAGCTTCGACCCTAAGAATGGTTTGTTTATCGTAGATGCCCATCCCAGTTGGAGCCTCTACTTTGCCAAGCCTGCCGACGGAGTCTACGGCTGGGCGGGCGCAGATTACGACCTTTGGGGCAAGGGTGTGATCGAGGCTATCGATTACCAGACCGGAAAGATCCGTTGGAGCCATGAGGTTGGGCCCCAAGGGTCCGGAGCGGGAGTGCTGACAACGGATTCGGGTCTTACCTTTACGGGAGATGCGATGGGCAACTTTCTGGCGTTGGATTCGACCGACGGTAAAACGCTTTGGCACGCGGGCTCAGGCTCGCACATCGAAAGTTCTCCGATCACGTATGAACTTGACGGCCGACAATATGTGCTGACTAGCAGCGGTGGCGTGATGTTCGCATGGGCTCTTCCAGAAATGTAAGAAATAAGAAAGAGGGCTAAATTGCATCGCGAATTGGACAATTGCAGATTCTGAGGTCGGCCAGCGGTGCCAACTCGGCACAAGCGGCACAATGATATCGGCTGAACGCCCCGGTGAAGCCTTGCATCCAGCAGCTAATCGGTTCCTGGTTCCACCTCGTTAGTTTCTTCAGGAATATCGAAGGAGACCAGTTCCGCTTTGAAGCCGCGGGTGCGGACTGCTCCGTAGGCGATTCCCAGGGCCATCCACAGCACACCGGCGATCTTGGCGGGACGACTCAGGTTCAACCACAGGAGCAGGCAAACGGTGAATCCGAGTATCGGAACCAGGAAGTTGCTTAGGTCTCGCCTCCGCTCCCGCAGGAAATATCTCGTGAACGAAGCGGCGTTGACACCCATGAACGCGAGCAGAGCGCCAAAATTGAGCAACTCAGCCGCCCGCTCGAACGTCAGGAAGGTTGTGCCGATCAGGGCTAAAGAACCGACGAAAAGAACGTTGTTGCGCGGAATACGCCGCTTCGGATCGATGGCTCCGAAAAATGATTTGGGAATCGCGTTGCTCCGTCCCATCCCGTAGAGGAGTCGCGCGGCTCCCAGTTGCGACCCCATGCCAGATCCGATTGTTGCCACCAGAAGAGTCACGTTGATGAGGCTGAACAGCCAGCGGCCCGCGGCTCGCCCTGCTACCGATACGTAAGCAGTGTCCACATCGGGAAAGGGTTGCGAACTGGGCCATACCAGTTGCGCGGCATAAACCTCAACTGAGGCCAAAATGCCCGTGATCAGGCAGACCAGCACAGTGGCCAGCAGAATGTTGCGCTTGGGATTCTCAGCTTCCTCGGACAGAGTGGAGATCCCATCAAATCCGATGTAGGTCAACACTGCCAGGGAAGTTCCGCCTAATACGGCCGGGACGGAAAATGTCTGTGGGTCGTAGAACGGCCGGGTAAAGAAATCGATGCCCTCGTGCGGGGAATGCAAGACGTAGAGGGCAGCCGCAACCAGGAATATGAGAATCACTATCCCCATCGAAGCTGCGAGCGTGTCATTGATGCGTGCTGAGGTTCTGATCCCGAACAGATTGAGTCCGGTAAACAGCGCCAGAAATAAGATCACCAATGCCGGGTAGGGAACCTCCGGCATGAAATTCAGCGCGAACTTGCTGCACAGAATCGTGCAAACGATCGGATTGAGCATGTAATCCATCGCCATGCTCCAACCGGTGACGTACCCGAGTGCGGGATGAATCTCGGACCCCACATAAGTAAACGCAGAGCCCGCGCTGGGATAGGCTCGCGCCATGCGCCCATAGCTGATGGCCGTGAACAGCATGGCTACCATCGCGATAAGGACGGTGGTGACCGCGTGGCCGTGAGCGCGCTGGCTCATGATTCCGTAGACCGGCATAGGAGCTGTGGGCTGGATGACAATCATCCCGTAAAGAATCAGGTCCCACAACCCAAGGGCTCGACGGAGGCGAGGTGCACTGGTGGCGGATGCAGCTTGAGATTCTGCCATGCTGTTGTTTGTTCTAAAAAAGTCGGAGTGATCTTCGGACTTGCTCCGATGCACCGGAAGCCTGAGTTGCTAGAAATAAACCTTCATCGCAAACTGGACGAATCGCGCATCATGAGCGGTTTGCATTGGTCCAACCTGGCCTTCCGATTTCTATGGCAAGGGATGTACCTGTCCAGTCACAGCGATTGCAGCCGACCGAAGCTGCACAGATGATGAGAATCGATTAGCATCTTGCGCCTCCGGGCAAAATGGTTCTAGCGGGATCCTAGCGGCGATTCGGTTCCGTCGCGCTGCTCACCTCGAGCAACAGATGTTGAGTAAATTCGACATGTAGTTTCGGCGACTGCGCATCTACGACTCCCATCTGTTTTGCCGCTTCATAGTCGGTGACCTGATATTTTCCAGGCGCCAGCCCGCGCAGCTCTATCTCCCCATTCCACGCCTTTGATTTGTCGGGAGCATAGAAGGCGTAGTACATGCAACCATCCTTCTTGATGGCATAGGCTTCAGGTGAATCGTAACCGTAGGTGTAGAGATCGAGGAACTCCCCGCGCGAGAGCATCTTTGCCTGGTAGAGATCGATCCACTTTTTCCAGTGGGCTTCTTTCTCAGGTGTGAGCTCGACGATCTTGAATTTCGGTCCGTAGTCAGGCCACGTGAACTTTGTCCCAAGCACGGCGCCGACCCCGACTTCGGACGCGAAGTCTCTCCCTTTGTCTACTTCTTGAGCGGTGTTCCTGAGTTCCACTTCGGTGAGTTCGACATGGTCGCCATAAACCGCCGCCTGCGGCCCGAGAAGAGCCTTGTACATCTTCGTGCGCAGCCGGACTTGTCTGGACTCAACCGGATCGGCGGTGACTGCCTGATCGATGTAAGGCAACCAAGCCAAGCTGGGCGGCGTCCCGCAAGGACACGCCTGAGTAACACTGTTCGGCTTGAGCGCGCGAGTTGTCTCCAAAATGATCTTGTAGATATCCCCAACTGCCTCTATGGATTCGTTTGGCGATTTGTGATGATGCTTGCGGTTGTAGCAAGCTGGGACGGTATAAGAAAAATCAAGCTTGTGACCGTCGAAGCCCCAGTCGCGAATAAATCGTTCCGTCAACTGCTTGTAGTACTGCTTCACTTCCGGGACGGCGGGGCACAGAGCTCCAAGATCAGCGGTGGCGCGCGCGGGATTCCCTTTTTCATCCAGGATCAGCCAGTCCGGATGCTGTTTGACTACATTCGACAGTTGGTACGGACGATGGTTGAGGATATCTCTGCCGCGTCCGTCTTCCACTACCAGAGGTATCCACCACAACGTGAGGTGGATTCCCGCATCGTGATATGCCTGCACAACTTTCTGGATGGATACATTGGAGAAAGTATCGCTCCGAGGCTCCCAATCCCCCCGGGACTTGAACCAGCCTGCATCCAGTGTCGCCCAGCGCAAGCCGAGTTGCTGCAGCTTCGGAATCGTTCCAAGCATCTGTTTGGGCGTGAAATCCAACTCATATCCCCAGCCGCACCAGTTCGCCTCGTAGTCTGCGTCGTTTGGATGGGCTAGACTCAGGCCCCGGACCTGCAGCAACTTCGAATACAGGCTGAGAGGTTCATAGAAGTCGCCATGAAAGACGGCGACGAACGTTAGCGGAGTCGTGTATACCTGGCCTGGCTGCAATGTTGATTTCGCATCAAGCGTTATGCTGGCATTGACTTGTCCGCTCGCCAGCGTGCGTACCGGAAGGCTGAGTTGTAGAGGTATGGTCTCCGCGTGTCCAATGGCTTCTCCCACCGACTTCGTCCAGAATGCAACCACGGGAATACCGCCGCCAGTCTGATTCTCGTCGTTGTGCATCATCGTCTGCATGGGATTGGCGCGCGTGAACTTCGGGCCAATCGGCATTACGTCATCCTTGCCCCAAGCCTCACTCGAACCATGGAATGACCACATCGCATAGGGCGACACCGCATGATTCTGAAGGGAAGCATTCAGAACATGCTGCTGCATGACGATTCTGTCCAGGATGATTTCTGCTGCCCCGACATTCTTGTAGGAAACAGTGGTGAGCGCGAGGTTGGGGAAGTCATCGTAGAACTCAATGACAAGTTGTTTTTCCAGTGACGGTGCCGAAGAACTCTTGCTGGAAAATTCAATTCGCTTGCCCTTGTTCCCGAGTCGCCCCGACGCAGCTGTGACCTTGGCATGATCGAGGTCCAAGACAAAATCGCCAATCTCCTGGCCGGCGATCACAGCATGGTCGGCGGCGGTAGTGGCCCGCGGATCATCTAGTGTCAGTTCTTGTCCCCCGCGCACAAGACTAGCTTGAAGGTAGCCCGACGGCAGCAATCGAAAGCGCGCAGTTGACGTTTCCACTAGAAGGGCAGCTGGGCTAGTTCGAACTGCGATTGCTGACTCTTGTATAGGCGAGTCTGTCGTCTTCGAGTGGCTACATCCCTGTACCGATAAAAGAAGTGTGAAGGTGAGCACGAAGAGAGCCGATCGGAAGGCGGATCCAGGACGGAGGGAATCTGGCCAGCTCAACAACATGACTGTTCTGTCCTCTCTGTCGGATAACAGAATGCCCGTACGAAAATAGTTAGGTGTAACGTTTCACTAAGGAAATTTAGATACTACCGACGAGACTCGATGTCAAGGAAAAACAGCCCTCCGTTTGGACGCTGCGATGGCTTACGTTCGACTGTTGCGCCTTCTCTGTAGATTCGCTAGGAGCGCGGCGGCGGACCGGTCGACTCTCGAATGATTAACCGGGGCGAAACTTTTTGGTGTTTCGCCCGCACCGTGCGCTTTTCGATCGTGGCCCGGATCATCTCCTCGACAATCTCGGCTCCGAGCAAGCCTTGAGTTTCGAGTTGCTGCTGGACCGTCGTCAGCGGTGGATTGTAGAATTCCGATCCGGGAATGTCATCGAAACCCACGACGGAACAATCGCGAGGCACGCGGCGCCCGGCTTTGGTGAGAGCGCGAATCGCCGCGCACGCACTCAGATCGTCGAATGCAAGCAGCGCGCTGAATTCGCCACCTCGTCTCAATAACTCATCCGTCAGCTCGCACCCTTCGGTGTAAGACGAATTTCGTCCCTGTATCTCAACGACCAGATTTCGATCGATCTTCATACCGACATCGCGGGCAAAACTCTCGACTCCGCGCCAGCGTTGCACGGTGTCCACAAGGATCTTTGGACCCTTAATGAATGCGATCTTGCTGTGGCCAAGTTCACGAAGATGGTGGATGGCCAGCCGTGCTCCGGCCTCGTTGTCGACTACGATAGAGCTGACAGGGCCGCGGTGCAGTTCGAGGCCGATTGCAACTGCCGGAATGCTGCGCTTTGCGAATTCCCCCAGAAGCGTCGTGTCCAAGTGGACAGGATTGGCTACCGCGATAAATCCCTCGACCCGCCGCCCCAGGAGAAGATCCACGCAACGCTGAAACTGCGATTTGTCGTTCTGCAAGTCCACTGCGATCGGAAAGTAACCGGAGGGCCGCAAGTAGGTTTCGATCCCGCGCAAAATCTGGGTGCAATAAGCGTCGGTAATATCGAATACAACCACACCAATGGTATGGCTACGCTGGCTGCGCAGCGACCGCGCAAATAGGTTGGGTTGATATCCGAGCCGGCGTGCCACCCTCCAGATGTGAGTACGGGTGCGGGCGGAGATCCGGCTCGCCGAGTTGCCTTGGTTCAGCACCATGGACACGGTCGTGACTGAAAATCCACTCTGTCCCGCGACGTCTCGGATGGTGACCATAACCCCTCGTTCAGCGGTGTTGGCGGTGGCGCAGGAACAGCTCAGCCGCGATAAAAACCGGCCCGACTGTACCACAGATTAATCGCCATAACCTTCGACGGTTGACAGAGGCCCGTCGAAAGTCTACATTCCCCAGTATTGTAACGTTTCACCAGGAGAAATAGCTTGGGAGAGTTTGGCAAGCGAATCCGGTTGAGTCGAATCCTCCGGCGCGAACGTGGCACGTTGGCGGTGGCCTTTGATCACGCACTGATCCTGGGCCCCATTCTGGGTATGGCTGATCCCGCTGCGCAGATCAAACGCCTGGTGGAAGCACAGGCAGATGCCGTCCTTCTGAACCTGGGCAACATCCGTTATTTCGCGGATGCTGTTTCGTCCCATGTTCCGCCAGGTCTGATCGCTCGCCTCGATTGGACGACCGCCTTCAACGAATCGGCAAAGGCTTCGCCAAACGGTTTTCAGACCTGCCTCGTAGCCCACCCCGAAGATGCGTTGCGTTTTGGGGCCGATGCTGTCATCACATTCCTTTTTGTCGGCAGCGGCGATGCTGACTTCGAGAAGAAAGAAGTTCAACGCGTAGGTAGCCTTGCCCGCGAATGTGAACGAATTGGAATGCCGTTGGTCGTCGAATCATTGGCCCGCGGAGCCGGGGTTCCGAACCCCCGCGATCCGAAATGGCTTTTGCTGCACACGCGGATGGCCGCGGAACTCGGCGCCGACATAGTCAAAACAGAGAGTGCCGACGATGGGGAGACCATGCGCAAAGTGATCAGCGCCTGCCCGATTCCGATCCTTGTCCTGGGCGGAAGCCGCGCCGGATCAGACGAAGAGGTCGTCAATACGGTCCGCAACATTATGCACTCCGGAGCAGTTGGAGTCTTTTTCGGCCGCAACATCTTTCAATCGGCCAACATGTCCGATCTCCTGTTGCGCATCCGCACCGCTCTCGCCGACCGACCGCCAGCAAGAGGGAAGTGACCCGTGAGTTTGCTCGCCGTAGACATGGGTTCGACGAACTGTAAGGCAATCGCGTTCTCCGAAGACGGGCATGCACTTTCCCGGAAAACGTTCGCTTACGGCGCGGAATCGTCTCATTCCTCCTCGACCGAAGTCGCGCCCGAGAGGTTTTGGCAGGCTCTCGTCGCAGTCACCCAGGCAATCGCCGCGGAGGTGAAGCGAGATCCCGTCGAAGTTCTTGCCGTCAGCTCGCACGGAGAGACGATTGTTCCGGTTGATTCGCGAGCGCGCGTCACCAGACCAGCCATTCTCAACGTCGATAATCGCGCGATCGAGGAAGCGGACTGGCTGGCGAGGGAGATCGGCAAGAAGCAGATCTTCGACATCACCGGGCTTACCGTCCATTCGATGTATCCCATGGCAAAGATACTTTGGTTGCGCAAGAACGAGCCGGATGCTTATGCTTCCTCGGCTCAATTTCTGGCACTGCCCACGTACTTGCTCACGAGGATGGGTCTTCCGGCCTACGTTGACTATTCGCTTGCATCCCGCTTCCTGGCTTTTGATATCCGCAATCTCAAATGGTCGGTGGACCTTCTAGCTCACTGCGAATTGAATGCCGGTCAGTTTCCAATGGCCGTTCCTGCCGGCACGATCGCAGGGGAACTCGAGGTACGCGTCGCGAACGAGCTAGGTCTGCCTCCGTCGACTCTTGTCGTTGTGGGCGGTCACGATCAGCCTTGCGCAGCACTCGGCAGTGGAGTTCTGGATCGGGGTCGAGTGTCTGCCTCACTGGGGACCTACGAGTGCCTCGTTTCCGCCTCGGAGGCGCCGGCCCTGAGCGATGCCTCGCTTGCCGCGAACCTCAACACGTATTGTCACGTCGTTCCTGGCCGCTACGTGACCCTCGCCTACTTTCCCTCCGGAATCATGATCGAGTGGTTCCTTCACGTCATGGCCTGTTCAGCAGAGACAACCCCCCGGGCATCGTTCGAGAGCCTCTGCGCCGTATTGGAGGAAGGCGTCTCGTCCGGCTCCACGGGCTTGTGCATTACTTCGCATCTGCTTGGCACATGCAACCCTGACTTTGATCCCGCGGCAACCGGAGTAATCTGCGGAATTCGTCCCACCACAAGTCGGTCCGATCTATATAAGGGCATTCTTGAGGGGATTGCATGCGAATTTGCCAGCATGGCAGAACTGCTGGAGCAAGCCTCTGGCAGATTCAAGGACGTGTATATCAGCGGCGGAGGGGCCCGCTCCAGGCTCGGTTTAACGCTGCGGTCGTCACTGGCGGCGCGCGAGCTCCATTTGATGAGGTGTCCTGAAGCTGTCTGCTTGGGAACGGCAATCCTGGCAGGTGTTGCGGCAGGCAAATACGCAAATTTGGCGCAGGCCGTCCAGCAAATGGTCCAGGTTACCGAAACCATCGTTCCAGACGCCGCAATCGCCAATTCCTACAAGGCTCAGATGGAACAGTACCGATTACTTTATGCGAGATTGGCCCCATTGAGACGTGCGCACGCGACTTGCAATAAAGGAGAACGAAATGATTGAACCCAAGGTTGCATTCATAGTTTATGGCGTCCACAAAGACGGACTAAAAGATCCCATGGGCCAGCCATTCATCGACGAAACCCTCGTTGCTCGCGCTGAGGATGCCTTGACCAAAGCCGGGTTGAAGCTGTTCCGGTACCCCGTGGTCATCGCTTCAAAAGAAGAAGCGGTCACCGCAATGCGCAAGATGAAGCACGAGGAGAGCGTCGACGCCGTCATTTTATTCTCTGGTACATGGGTATGGGCAGCACACTTAGTAGGAGCGATCCGCGACTACGCCAGCACGGGCAAAGGACTATTACTCTGGACTCATCCCGGTTCGCAGGGATGGCGTCCCGTTGGAGGCCTGGTCATGCACGGTGGCCTGCTGGAAATTGGTGTTCCCCACAAGTTTGTCTACGGCTCTGCCGATGACGGCGAAACCGTGGAACAGATCGCCAGCTACACCCGTGCGGCGCACATGAAGAATTGGCTGAATCTGTCCACGATTGGCACATTCGGAGGACGCGGCATGGGACAGACCTGCGGAGCAGCCGATCCATCACAGTGGATGCGCATGTTCGGAGTCGACATCGATTCCCGCGATACCAGCGACCTGCTTCGAACAGCGGAGAAAATTTCGCCAGCAGAAGTCAACGCAGTCGCTCCGCGTCTACAGAAACTGTTTGGAAAGGCTCCAGATGCAACCATCGTGAATGAGCGCTCTATCCGCCTCTATCTGGCTTTGAAGAAAGTCGTCGAGAAAGAGAGATTTGATTTCTACACGATCCAGTCGTTTCCCGGCCTCGGCGATGACTATTCCGCGACTTGTTTTGCGCAAAGCATGATGCTTGAGGATGGCCACGGGACCTCTACTCTGGGTGACTTCAACACAGCCCTTACCGTTCTCCTGCTGACAAAACTGAGCAAGGAGCGCGTGTACTACGGGGATCTCCAGCACATCGATGTCAAGACGAAAGAAATCAAGATTATCGGCGACGGTGCGTGTCCGCCTTCCCTGGCTGGGACACTCGGACCCGCCGGCTTCGCCGAACATGGAATCCCCACTGAAGGGGAAGCGGGTGGGCTTTCCGTGAAATTGATCTGCAAAGTCGGGGAAGGGGTGCTGGCGCGACTGGGAAGAGTGAATGGGGAGTTCCAGATGGTGATTACACGCGCAACGGTTTTCGAACCACCTCGCGATCAGATCGCTGGCCGGTTGAATGAGTGTGGCATTCCGTTTTGGCCCCACGGCTTTGTCACAGCTCACTGCAACATCGCTACACTTCTGCAGAATTGGACGAATGAATACGCGTGCCTGGGATACGGTCGCGATATCTTTCCGACCCTGATTGATTTCTGCGAACTGACAGGCATTAAGGCGATCTTGCCCTGAAAAGGAGCTTGGCTATGAAGTGGTTCGTCAGAACTATCGGTTTGCTCCTCCTGGGCATTTTGACGGGTGTATTCTCTCCAGCTCAAACAGCGCCCACTTCGGCCGCACCGAGCGATGACGACCTTGCCCTCAGATCATTCGCGGCGATGAATCCTATCGATGCGCATGTACACGTCTTCCAGACCGATCCTGCATTTCAGGCAATGCTCGAACGCCTGAACCTGAAACTGCTCAATATTCTCGTCATGGATGACTCTCTGCCCTACCGCAAGGAGTTGCGGCCGCAGAGCGACGATGCGCGGGCGCTCGTTCGCTCAAGCCGCGGTCATGTGGCTCTATGCACAACATTTGATCCGTACAGATTTGATAGCCCATCGTTTGATGCGGACGCCATAAGGCAGATCGATCAGGACTTCGCCGAAGGCGCAGTCGCAGTGAAAATCTGGAAAAACATCGGGATGGAGATCAAGGATCGGAACGGCAAGTTCATTATGGCCGACGATCCCAAATTCGATCCCATCTACAAAGACATCGCCGCGCGCGGCAAGACTCTTTTATCGCACCAGGCGGAGCCCGACGTGGCGTGGGGTCCGCCCGATCCTTCAGATCCGGTCTGGTCGTACTACCAGGAAAATCCGCAATGGTACGTTGGTGATAGGCGTGGGTTCCCATCAAAGCAAACGATTCTCGATGCGCGCGATCGTGTGCTTGCAAACAATCCCAAACTGCGCATGGTAGGCGTTCACCTCGGCAGCATGGAGAGGGATCTAGGGAACATCGCGACGCATCTGGACAAGTATCCAAACTTCGCTATCGATACCGCGGCGCGAATGGAATATCTCATGATCGCCCCACGGGACAGAGTCCGCGCGTTCCTTATCAAGTATCAGGATCGAGTGATTTACGGAACTGACCTTGATTTCCTCGCGACCGCAAAGGTCCCGGATACATTGAAAGATTGGCAGTCTACATACTTGCGTGACTGGAAGTTTTTTGCCACCAAAGACACAATCAGCGTTGCTGGCAGGCAGGTCAAAGGCTTGAGTTTGCCGGAACCGGTGCTGCGGAAAATACTTCGCACGAACGCCATCCGCTGGATTCCTGGGCTGTGACTTCAGCGCTACGAGGGAATTCAGAAAACAGCGCGTCCGCGTGGATGGACGCCGGCTCAGCTACAAAGGCGGCGCTTTCAGAGTCTCACACGCTGGTTCAGCCGCACTGTTAATAGGCCATCACGACGGCATGCCCAAATCCCAGTCTCGGCGACCGATTAGATCTCCCGCCGAGCAGCCTGCAGCAGGCGATGGATGGCAGGTTCAAGGGCGGTAGAGACCGCTCCCCACAGTACGGCAGAAGATCCCAGCGTCCCTAACGCCACTCGAACGATCGGAAAATCGCTATCCTCGAGGAGGCCTTTCAGTTCGTTCAACAAAACAGGGTGGCTCCCAACTTCTCCGCCGAGCAAAATGAGGTTGGGATTCAGAATAAGGGCCAAGTCCAGAATAACGTCTGCCAGAATGCATAGCGCGCTGTTTGAGTATCCGTTTTGCTTTCGCATTACCCGCAGCAGCCAGATCCCAGACATCCGCGACCTGACCTACTCGCGATCGAATTCTCGACGACTTGGCCGCTGTCGCGCCAACTCTTCAAAATGCCCGACGCCGAGAGCGCTTTTTCGAGCTTGCCATAGGTATGAATCGTCGGGACGCTCCCTGGAAATGGTCAGGGACTCGCAAATATCCAATCTCGCCCGCTGACCATTGGGAGCCGCGATGAATGCTGCCGCCCAGAAAAATTCCGGCGCCCGACTCCTTCGCCAATCGTGACAAAAACAAAGTCGCTCTCCCGCTGCGCTGCTCCGCGATAGAATTCGCCCTCCGCCGCCAAGTTCGTATCGTTGTCGATCACCACCCGGACACTTAAGCTCCCGTGTGAGCATCGACCTCAGGGGCACGTCGTTCCAATTCCGTAACGCGCTGAGAGCAACCACCGTTCCTTCATCTACATTCACAATCGCAGGGACGCCCACATTCAAGCCGGCTAGTTCGGATCCCATCAGATTCTTCGTGCGAAGTAACTTCCGTACTTTTTTGCTGATTTGCTCGGCAGATTTCCAGCGGCGTGGACTGTGATCTCTCAATAGGGTCTCCGAGCGGGCCAACTCCCGTCCGTTCAGGTCCGCCAACAGAAAACGGAGAGTGTCACGAGTAATCTCCACTCCAGCAACACAACCATGCTCCGCCCTGAATCGCAGAATGTCCGGAGGCCTGCCGCCAGTGGAATCTCCCTCCCCGACAGTTTCGACCAGGCCCGTAGAAATGAGGGTCTGCGACCACGTTTGTGACAGAAGGTGCACTCAAGCCTGATGCGCGCACCAAGTCCGCTTTGGAGCACGGTCCGTTGTCTCTCAATAGGCGTAAGAGGATCTGAGCATTGGTTTGCCGGATCAGAGGAGGCCGGCCGAGCACAACGGGGTTTTTCACCATAGGAAGATCACCGTAAATCGTCTGTATTGCGCTTTCAGACATTCTAATGATTATTAACTATGTTTGGCATACAATACTGGCGAGCTCAAATCGCAGCAACAACTGCCGCAGATGCCAGGCGAGTGCTCTGGAAAGTTTATCGAAGGATGGTTTGCGAATGCGTCGTATCCGTCTGATGTCCTTGTTCCACTTTCCTCGGTGGCGGTGGCTTCTCTGCCTTCTTCTCTTGTTGCTCGCCATTGATGTGACCAGCCCAAACGTCCAGCTCACGATTCAAGGTCATCGCTCTTGCCGAGGCGGGTGGCATTCATCGGCCCTTCGTCGATGCGGCCAAAGTATGGCTGCAGAAGCAATCGGCCGAGAACAATTTCTCGGTCGATTACATTGAGGATACCGGCAAGATTGACGACGCATTCCTGTCGCAATACCAGGTCTTTATTCAACTGAACTATCCGCCCTATGGGTGGACGCCCAAGGCTGCTGCCGCATTCACTCGATACATTGAGGAAGGCCGCGGAGGATGGATCGGCTTTCATCACGCGACGCTGCTTGGGGAGTTTGACGGATTCGGTATCTGGCCATGGTTCTCTCAATTCATGGGTGGAATTCGATTCACCGATTACATTCCGGAGTTTGCCACCGCCACCGTCATGGTGGAAGACGCCTCTCATCCTGTCATGAAAAGCGTTGGCCCATCGTTCGTGGTGGAAAAGGAGGAATGGTACACCTACGACAAGTCGCCCCGACCCAATGTTCACGTTCTGGCCCACGTTGACGAAGCGACCTATTCGCCAGACACCCGCAAGAAGATGGGTGATCATCCGGTGATCTGGACGAACGAGAAGGTGAAAGCGCGCAACGTCTATATCTTTATGGGACATCATCCCGAGCTATTTCAGAATCCCGCCTTCACGACCATCTTTCACAATTCAATCATGTGGGCGGCGCAGCGATGAACGTCCGCACGATTCCTTCTCTTTCTGTTGCTGGCGACTCAGTTGTCGGCAGCGCGTTTTGCCCAGCAATCGAGATTTAAAGTGCTGGCGTTCTATTCGGCGACTGCCGAACCGGACCACGTGCAGTTTGCGCTGGATGCATTGAAATTTCTGAACGAGCGGGCTGCAAGACGAACACTTCACGTTCGAGGCAACGACAAAATGGGAAGACTTGAACGATGACAAACCTGAAAACATGTCCAGTTGATCGTCTGGCTCAACGAATCGCCCACGAACCCGGAGCAAAGACATGTTTTTGAGCGGTACATGCAGCGTGGAGGAGCATGGCTAGGCTTCCATGCCGCCGGCTACAACGACAAGGACACGAACTGGCCGTGGTTCGTCGACTTCCTCGGAGGCGCCGTATTTCACATCAACAGCTGGCCTCCGCTGCCGGCCAGACTGGTGATCGATGATCCGAGCCCACCCGGTCGCAGCCGGAATTCCCGACGCACTTCGAATCTCCCGCGAATGAGTGGTATGTCTGGAAGCCGAGCCCGCGGCTCAACCAGGATGTGAGAGTTCTCGCGACCTTCGATGCGGCGAACTATCCGCTCGGATTGAAAGACGTGCTTACCAGCGGCGACCTCCCCGTCGTATGGACGAACACGAAATACAAGATGCTGTACATGAATATGGGGCACGGCGACAAGATATTCACGAGTCGCCGTGCAAAATCGACTCATTGATAACGCCATCAATTGGCTGGGTGGCGGTGCAAGTCAAAGCGCCAGCGACCGAAGGCAAGCGGAATCGAGATCAGTCCGCGCGGCATCGTGCTGAACCCGCGAACCCACAAGATCTATGCGGTAAATACGCAGACGTGGCACCGTGACGGTGCTCGACGGCGATGGACAATTCTCTGCAACCGTGAAAGTTGGCGTCGACCCCGAAGTCCATTGCGGTCAATCCGGACACGAACCGAATTTACGTGGCGAACTCCGGCGACGGCACGCGTCACGGTGATCGATGGAACAACCGATGTACCGATCGCGAACGTGGCCGTTGGAGACCTGCCATACGTCGTTGCGGTTAATCCTGCGAATGGACAAGGTCTATGTCGTCGAGGACATTCAGCAATGTCATGACAGTGATCGACGGGAAGACGAATGTCGCCAGCCCTCTGAAGGCGGGCGTGCAGGCAGATGCAATCGCCGTGAATCCTGTCAGCAACAAGACTTTACCTCCTTAGCTACGAAAGTCCGAAGTGACGGTGATCGATGGAGCAGATGATCATATCTCCAAGATTCCGGCGGAAACTCATCTTTGGGCGATCGCGACGAATCCGGCGAGCAACAAGACTACGCAACGAACGCGGGCAGTTCGAACTTGACGGTGGTGGATGGAAAGTCCAACCGCTCGAAGCTTGTGAAGACGGGCGAGACGCCCTGCGCAATTGGCCATTGATTCCTCCACCGGACGAGTCTATGTCGCCAACCACACAAGCAACAGCGTCACGGTAATCGACGGTACGGCAGTGACTCCGTTGTCGCCACGATCGAGGTGGGCGACCGGCCGCAGGGGCTTGCCGTGGACTCCGATTGACCACAGGGTCTATGTGGCGAACACACACTCGGGCTCAACAACTGTGATCGACGGCGCGAACAACTCTATTGCCGCGACTTTACCCACCGGCGCTTGGCCCTTCGCGATTGTAGTAGACAACACGACTCACAAAGCGTACGTGAGCAGCCTGGGGGGAGATCAATTGTCGGTGATCGATGGGAAAACACTGACGGTATCGTCGCCCATGCTTAAGAAGTGAACACGAATGAAGAAGGAGGACATTGTCGTGAAGATCAATCCGAGTACTTGGTGTCGAATGGCCCTTACTGTGCTGCTTTCGCTGGCCGCTTGGGCCGAGCAGACCCATCCCATTCTTGCCATTGGTTCGGCGGCACCGGATTTTGAACTTCCAGGGGTTGACGGGAAAATTCACAAGCTCTCCGACTACGCGTCGAGTCCCGTTCTCGTAGTGATCTTCAATTGCAATCACTGCCCCATCGCGCAAATGTATGAGCGCGCATCGCCCAGTTAGCAACGGATTACGCGGACCGCGGCGTGAGCGTGGTCGCAATCGAACCGAATGATCCCAAGAGCAATCACGATCGACGAACTGGACTCATCGGACATGAGCGACAGTCTCGAAGAGATGAAGATTCGCGCCCAGTACAAACATCTTGAATTATCCATATCTCTACGATGGAGAGACGCAATCGGTAACAGAGGCCTACGGGCCACAGGCCACTCCGCATGCCTTCGTTTTCGACAGCAGTCGCCATCTTCGTTATGAAGGCCGTGTCGACAACAGCTACCGTTCCGAACTGGTAACGACGCACGAAGTGCGCGATGCGATCGATGCACTCCTGGCGCATCGTGAAGTCACGGTGAAGCACACCGGCGTCTTTGGTTGTTCCACGAAATGGAAGGAGAAACACGCAGCTCAGGTAGAAGCACTGCGCAAGATCGAGTCGCAACCGGTTCACCTGGATATGGCCTCCGCTGCCGACTTGAGCAAGCTGCGAACGAACCCAGGGCAAGAAGATGTTGCTGGTGAGTTTTTGGGCGACATGGTGCGGTTCCTGTATCCATGAGTTTCCTGAGTTCGAAGACACGTACCGGATGTACAGCGTGCGCGATTTCGAGTTGGTTACGGTCGCGGCCAACATGCCGGACGAGAAAAGTTCGGTCATGCGGGTACTGGAGAAAATGCATGCGACCAGCCGTAACCTCCTGTTCAACTCCAACGACACGGCTGCATTGCAGGCCGCCTTCGATCCTAAGTGGGAATCCGCTGTGCCCTATACGGTGCTCATCTCTCCCGAGGGCAAAGTCCTTTATCAGAAACAAGGCTCCGTCGACATTCTGGAACTGCGAAGGACGATTCTGGCGAATCTTCCTTCGGACTATGAAGGGTTCAATCAGTATTGGTCGCACACAGATGCAGAGTCTCGCGACTGAAAATGAAACGGCATTCATACATCTCGACTCTTCATGCTCGTTCTCTTGATTGCAGCACAGGCTTGGGCCGGCGATGCAATACCAAAAGCCGCGTGGCGTCGTCCGCTCGGCCTGCCTCTCGACAAGCCGGGCGTGACACGAGTTCCAGGCAATATTGACGACGGCTATTGGCAGGGCGCGCCGGTCGGGGGATTCGGATCCGGAACCTTCTCGAGGAGTTATCGAGGCGACTTTTCCCGCTGGCACATCAAGGCGGGGGTTCATAAATACGCTCCTGTTTATGCCAATCAGTTCGCAATGTTTCAGCAGACCGAGGGTGAGCCACAAGGCACGGCTCGTGTTTTGATGACCGATCATCCGTCGGATAAGACGCTAAGCAGCTGGCGATGGGACTATCCGGTAGGTGCGGGCGAATATGCCGCGCTCTATCCGAAGTCTTGGTACGACTACAAGTGGGATCAGTTTCCGGTGCACGTTGTGGTTGAACAATTCTCCCCGGTGCTGCCCGACAATTATCGCGAGTCCAGCTATCCGGTTGCGGTGTATCGCTGGCACGCAGAGAATCCCACCAACAAAGCCGTCACCGTTTCCGTTCTCTTGTCGTGGACCAACATGGTCGGCTGGTTTCGCACCTTCACTCGAGATTTCCAAGGGGCGCCGAACCAGGGCAATCACAATGAATTTGTCAGCGAGAAACTGAGATCCGGAGTCATGAAGGGGATCACCTTTGATCGCAACCGCGCTGGCGCGGAACCGCGCGAGGTCGACGGCCAATTTGCGATTGCCGCGATCGAGTCTCCAGGAGTAGAGGTAAGCTATCACGCTACATTTCCCGCGGAAGGTGATGGAAAGGCGATTTGGAGCCGTTTCGAGAAAGACGGTCGCTTGGCGAATAACGATACTTCGTGGGTGAGCGACGGCGAGAAACTGGCGGGTGCGATCGCAGTCCGCTTTACGCTTCAACCGGGCGAGAGGAAGGTGATCCCGATGGTGATCGCATGGGACTTTCCGGTCGTGCAATTTGGCGAGGGGCGTGAATGGAACCGCCGCTACACCGACTTCTATGGCACATCCGGCAATAGCGCCTGGGCGATCGCGCGCGATGGACTACAGAACGTAACTGCGTGGAGTGACGCCATCGATGCCTGGCAGTCCCCTTATATCAACGATGAAAGCAAGCCTCTTTGGTATCGAGGCATGCTCTTCAACGAACTCTATGTATTGACCGATGGAGGCACATTCTGGGGCCGGCCGGTTGGATCCGAGCAAAAAGAGCCAACCGTCTTTCGCGCTGCTCGAATGCTTTGACTACGCCTACTACGGAACCCTGGATGTGCGCTTCTATGGATCGATGCCATTGCTGAAATTCTGGCCCGACATTGATAAGCAGGTGCTGCGGCAGTTCGCTGACACAGTTCCCCGGGAATGGCCGGAAAAAGGGCAATGGGTGTGGAAGTCTCAACAGACTGGAGAACCCAGCTTGCACATGCGGAAAAAGAAAGGTGCAGTTCCACACGATCTCGGTGTGCCTGAGGGCGATCCCTTCTTTTCGGTAAACGAACCCGGATGGCAGGACACAAACGACTGGAAGGACTTGAACTCAAAGTTTGTCCTGATGGTCTATCGCGATTATGTATTGACGGGCAGAAAGGATGCAGCGTTCTTGCGTGAGATGTTTCCGGCTGTGCAGAGCGCCATCACCTACCTGCGCCAGTTCGATCGGGGCGCTGGAATTCCTGAAAATGCGGGATATCCTGACCAGACCTACGACTCGTGGGTTGTCCGAGGTGTGAGTGCGTATTGCGGCGGATTGTGGCTGGCGGCCGTCCGTGCCTCCGAGGAAATGGCACGCATTCTTGGCGAGAACGGAGCCGCGGATGGTTACCACCAACTCTTTCTGAAGGCCCAGAAGAGTTACATCGACAGCTTGTGGAACGGAAAATATTTTCGCTACGACACTGAGAGCGAGTACCGCAACAGCGTGCAAGCAGACCAACTGGCCGGACAATGGTATGCCAACATGACTGGTCTGGGGGATCTGGTGCCGCGCGAAATGCAGCAGTCGGCAGCAAAGAAGATCTTCGAACTGAACGTCATGAAGTTCGGCGGCGGTGAAATCGGTGCGGCCAACGGAATGGCAGATGACGGTTCGATCATTCGCGAGAACGAACAAGCCGCCGAAGTCTGGGTGGGAACCAGTTTTGGGTTGGCCGCTCTGTTGCTCAGCGAAGGAATGAAGGAGGAGGCGTATCGCACAGCCTGGGGTCTATATCACGTCATCTATGAGAGCAAAGGATATTGGTTCCGGACTCCCGAAGCTTGGGACATCGACGGAAATTTCCGCGCCTCGATGTATATGAGGCCCGCGGCGGTATGGGCGATGGAGATGATTCCGCAGCCCCAGACTGTAGTGCCAGACACGAGCCACGTTCCCCCCAAATGACGAGTGCAGCTAAGGCCTTCTCGCAGTCCGCTGTGGATCGACAGATGACCGCTCAATCAATGAAAACCTCCACTCGTAAACACTCCGGCTCCGGTATTGTGCAAGAGACTCCGCAGGGAAGGTCCACGATCGGCCGACGAGCGGGAACCGGGAGCCTTGATGGCGAAGACGGATTCGTCATCGGCGTGGACATCGGAGGAAGCAATCTACGAGTTGCGCTCGCGGCTCTGAGCGGAACAGTTCTGGGCAAATGGTCAACATCCACCAAGGAAACATCCTCTCCTGAGATGGTCATCACGCAGATTGGAGAGGGCATTGATTCTCTCCTGAACGAATCTTCAACCATCGCGCGACTCGCTAGCTAGCCATTGCCGCTGGGGCTCCCGGCATCACAGACAGAGAGGCGGGAGTAGTTGTAGCCACGTCCTATTTAAGAGGATGGATGGATGTTCCCTTTCAGAGCCTGCTTGAGTCGGCGTTCCACATTCCCGCCGCGGTGGAGAATGACGTTAGAATGGCGGCTCTCGGGGAGCATTGGATGGGCGCCGCGCGCGGAATTCCCAATTTTGTCTTTCTCGCAATTGGAACGGGAATCGCTGCCGGCATCTTTGCTAACGGCACACTCCTCCGAGGCTCCAATTGCACTGCCGGCGAGGTCGGATATATGTACGTTCCCGGCGCTTCGGAGGCGATCGCCCAACGCGGCACACCCGGTTCGCTGGAGATCGCCATTGGCGGCGAAGGCATCCGGCGCCATTGGCTGGACGGCCGGAAACGGCGGGCACGCCTTCGCGCGACCTTACCGCTACAGAAATCTTCGATCTCGCCGGAACGGGAGATGCGCAGGCAACCAGTATTCTGGAGCATTCCGCGCAACTGCTGGCTTATGCCGTATACAACATCTCCCTCGTGCTGAATCCTTCATTGTTCGTCCTGGGCGGAGGTGTCGGCATGAGCGAACCTTTGCGCGAGGCCACCGAGATCATCCTGAGCCGATATAGCGAGCCTGCCCTCCCCAAACTCATCATCAGCAGTCTTGGCCAGGATGCTCAGTTGATGGGAGCGATTCGGCTCGCGCTGGATACGACGGAAGCGCATACCGGACTGAAACCCAGATCTTAGCGGCGACGCCTGGGTTCACAAGCTGGATCTCGTCTTGCGCAAGACTGGGGCTACGCATCTTGGCTCAGACTGATACTCTCCAAATCCCGCCCGCAGGTTTCCGGCACGACAAAGCGAACGAATATCAGCGTCACAATACAGAGCGTTCCATAAATCGCAAATGTGCGAGCGCTGCCGATTGCATTGATGAGAGACAGGAATGTAAACGAGACTGCAAAGTTGGAGATGCCAGAACCCAAAGTAGCGGCGGCAACACCTCGTCCGCGGACGCGCAAGGGGAAAACTTCTGCCACCAGTATCCATGCGATCGCCCCGAGGCTGAATGCGAAACAGGCGATGTAGACCATAAGACAGCCAATCGCAACTGCACCCATCGAGGAACCCAGGGTTGCGCTGTGACTGAAGGCATATGTAAGGGAGAACAGCGCGACGGTCATGCCGCTTACCCCAAGATAGAGGAGCGGCTTCCTGCCGACGCGGTCGACCAATGTAATTCCCACTACCGTCGCAATCACATTCACGAGCGCGACCAGCAATGTCGCAAAGATGGCACTGCTGTGGGATGCGCTCCCCGCCAGCGCAAATATCCGGGGGCCGTAGTAGATAATCGTGTTAATACCGGTGACTTGTTGCAGCACCGTCAATCCGACCGCGACGAACAGCGAACCACGTACCGCCGGACTCCAGAGCGCGCTCCATCTTTGTTCTACCGGCATCCTTAAGTCCTTCTTGAATGTCTGCCAGAAACTGTTGTGCGCCTTGCCCGTCCGTATAGCTGAGCAGCACAGCCTCAGCATCATTCTGACGTCGCATGCGCGAAAAGCCAGCGCGGACTTTCCGGCACGGTGAGAATCACAAGCAGGAAGAACACGGTCGGCACCACGGCGAGGCCGAACATCAATCTCCAGGCCTGTTGTGAGGCCAACAGGTAGCCGACGAGATCTGCCAGAGCAATCCCGACGGTCAAGGTGAACTGGTACAGCCCGATGAGCATGCCGCGCGACTGCGGAGGAGCCAGCTCGGAGACGTACACTGGCGCTGTGACCGATGTAAAACCGATTCCCAGGCCAATAATGGCGCGCGCCAAAATCAGCACCGCGGCGTTCGTAGCCAGAGGAGCCAGCAGCGAACCGACGATAAAGATACCCGCGGCCCATACCAAGGTCGCCCGGCGCCCGATTCTGGTCGGCAACCGCTCCGCCCACAATCGCGCCGATCATGGCTCCGATTAGGACGACGCTGACAACCAGTTCCTCGACTACGGTGGTGAGGGCGAAGCTGCGTTTGACGAAGATCTCGGCGGCGGCGATGATACCCATGTCGTAGCCGTACAACACACCGCCCAGGGCGGCGATCGAAGAGACGCGCAGGATAAAGCGGTGATTCACGTGCGGCGCTGATGATGAGCGGATGTCGGCCACAGAGTTACCTCGTCCCCCATCATATCGCCAAGTTTATAATGATTCATTAAAAACCTCTGCCATACTGTGACATCGGGACGGAGAACAATGGAAGACAAGAACAGCAGCGGGTCACGCTGGATTGCCGGGGCAGCGCCCCAAGGCGACCTCCTGACACAAAGCATGAACTCGATCTATGAGATGGAGTGTCGTGAGCAGCCGAAACGTCTCGCATCTTTGCTGAATGCTTACCAGGAAGGTCCAGAAATCAGAAGGGAACTCGATTCACTTACGACGGATGTCGTCGTCCGCAGGCCCGATCCTTTTTATCGGAATGGGGGCCTCGTATTGTTCTTCAATCACGGGATCTTCGTATCTACAGTCAGGTCGGCGGTCCTCGTTTACCGTCGATGCAGGAGAGTGGTTGCATTATTCAAGTTCCTGGGAGCAAGCGGCACTGTCGTTGTTGGTGACTACTTCCGGAGAAAGCGCGGAACTAGTGCAGTTGTGCCGAAAGGGCGCAGGCCAACCGATTGCGCTGCTTTGCAACAACGAGAAGAGCGCATGTTGGTCATTGGTCCAGAACAAACTCCCGATCATGGCCGGGCCAGAGTACGGCAATGCTACTAAGACCTATACCAACGCGACCGCGGCATGCATCGTCATTGCTTCCCACATATTAGGCCGCCCATGGCAGGAAGACGGAGAGCGCCTAATTCGGTTATACCCAAGTATTCTGGATCACGTATTCGGCCTGCGAAACGAAATAGAAGAATTCTGTCGCGGAGCGGCCAACATCGAGGTGATTGGCCGGGGCCCCGCGTATGGCGGCGCGATCATGGGCGCACTGTGTATCCGCGAAATGACCGGCCAGCGCGCGGCTCCTCACTCCGGTGGAGGTTTTCGCCACGGCCCAATCCTCGACGTCGACGGCTCTCACGTCGCTATTATCTTAGCCGTGGGCAGAACCGCAAGCCTGGGAGTTACTCTCGCGCATGATTGCTTACAGCGTGGAGGAAGAGTCATCCTCGTGGCCACCGAGGATCATCTCCGCTCCGAGAGACTTTTGACGATAAAGATCGACGCCGTTCCGGAACCATGGGAAGGCCTCACGTCTGTCCTGGTTCCTCAGGCACTTACATTGGCCATCGCCGAACGGGTTGGAGCCAGACTGTCCCCTCGCTTCCAGTACGGAATTATGAAAGAGTAGCGCTGAACACTTCGCTCTGGGGAAGCAAGTCTATTGGCAACAGGTTTCCGAGCGGGGTTGCTCTGCAATTGGCCGTTCCGTTCCAGTGTTTTCTCGATTAGATTCGGCGACTCTGGTTTCTCGAGTTTCATGGAGTCTTTCACTCCGAATGAAGTTACTGTTGCGGCGCACTTTTTTTGTGCGACAGTGCCGGATCAATCTAGAGGGTTTGGAGAAACGCCACCAAATCCTGCTTTTGTTGTTCTGTCAGGTCGAGGTTAAAGCGTTGGTTATAGAAATCCACTACATCGGGGAGAGTGGCTGCTGCACCATTGTGAAAGTAAGGTGCTCGTGCTGCGAGACCGCGGAGAACCGGTCCCTTCACTTTTCCGACGTCCGCACAGTGTCCGGACTTCATGGCTCGACCGATGTCGGTGACTTGCAAGACGGTTCCGTCGGTGCATTGCACCGTGTACACGGGTAGACCAGCAACGTCCAGCGCTGAAAGAGCCGGATATGCCGTTGTGCCAATGCTCAACGGCACGGAGAACGAATGATCTCCCACGTTCGGGCTGTCGTGGCACGTGGTGCAATTCCCATTGATAACGGGCTGACCCAATGCATCATTCAATCCACCCACACCAGTGATCGCGATGGGGAAGGTGTTGAACAGTGCTTGGCCCCGCGCGACGGAATGCCGGTTCGGTTGGCCCGGGAGGCTGGCCCATTTGTCATAAAGAGTAAACGCGTTTGAATTGAACGACGAACCCTTCGGGTCCCCCCCCAGAGCATCGTTGATGCCGATATAGAAAGATTGCGCGGAAAGCTGCTCAGGTCCTCCCGCTCCACCTTGAGCATTGAGACTGCCTGCGTTTCCGTCGTTGGTCTGAGCGGTGTAGAGGGCGCTCTCGAAGCCGACAATCTGCGCAAGTTGCTGGTCGCTGGGCCGCTTTGTGCCTTGAGCATGCCCCATGGTTGCATCCACAGCCTGGTTGGTCAGACTTGCCGTAAGGTCAATCGACTTTCCGGCGACCGCTCCGAATACGGTTTCACGGCCATCCCACATCACGGCGCTTAGGAAATCTATATTCGTGCTCGGCAGGGGGCGGCGATACATTGCCGGCTGGGCGGCCGTGGTTTCCGGACAATCATAGGGATCGGAAATCTGCTGAATCGCGAAATCAGCGCCGGAAGGCATCGACAGTGAAATGCGGATCAGGCCCCTGTTCAGGAGAAGACTATAGGCTCCCTGCCGAGCAGCGACGGTTGAAACATCGGCGCTGGGGCAATTGGCGCCGTCCACGGTGCGGAATACAGGGTCCAAGCCTTGGCTCGAATTGAAACGGGCCTGCAGATCAGGAGGGGTGACAGTCCAGCCGTCCTTCGCCACGTGGCAGGTGGCGCAGCTACGCCCGTTTGTGCCCAGGCTCTGAAAGAAGGGGTTAGAAACGTCGATTCCGCCCGCCGTGCTGTAGGTTGCCAACGTCCCCGTTGAATCCGTCGAATGGATCGGGTTGGGTCCCTTTGTGCCGGCTAGCGAGCCCATCTGCAAAGTGATCAGCGCAGTCAAAACACCACTAAACATTAGCAGCTGCCACTTCCACGACGAATTCATTCCTGGGCGTATCTTTGGACGGTATCCATGAGCGGACATAGTCGAACTCCTTATGTTCTCTGCTTACTCGTGTGGTGCTTACTTTGCCCCAGCCGAGAACTGAAGAACGAATACCCGCAAGGGGGATGCGATTTCTCGGCTTCTACTGGGATAATCGGAAATGGCAGGGAAAAGACGACAGGAAAGAAAAGAATTATTTCGGCTCAAGCCCAGCTAGTTGCCGGGCAGTGCGGGTTAAGGGGTGGTCGGGCCATCGGCACTCTCCAATTGTTCTGCAGCGGAACGGGCGGCGGCACGGGCTTCGTCAGTCTTGCTCTCAGCATTGAGGTCGTTCGCAAGCGCCAAGTAGGCGCGTCCAGTCGCGCTGGAGAACGTTCCGGGCACTGCGGAAGCTTGCAGGAGACTCACTGCCCGTTCCGCGTCAGCTCTTGCATCCTCGGTACGATGGGCGGCCAAGCTCGACGTTGGATCGCCGGACCAGCATCACTGGCAGCAGAATCGCGCCCGCACCTCCGTTCTTGATGGACGTTTCTGTGATAGCTACCGCCTCGTTCGCGAGTCGAATCCCTTCGGTAATGTCTCCCTTCGCCAATGAGTTTAACGACCGTTCCGAGGCGAGTGACGCGAATGCGTAATGTCCGACGGGAAGGCTCTTCCGCATTCGAGGTTCGACCAAGGCCAACATTCGCGTCGGAACGTACGAGATCATGCTGGCCGCGGTAGACTCTGGCTCGCATCAGGAGTGTTTGCTCGATCAATATTTCATCCCCAGCCTTCTGGGCGTCAGCGAATGCTCGGTCTGCATAATTGCTGGCTTCGTCAAAGCGATCGAGATCGATCAGCGTCGCGGCGTAGTTGTTGAGGAGCTGCGGCGAAACCCCTTCCTCGGCCTGGTTTTCCTGGCTGATATTGATCGCACGCCGAAGAGCTCTTTCCGCCTCCAGTATTCGTCCAGAGTGTAACAACATAAGGCCCCAATTGTTGAACAACGTGCCGGCTTCTTGCGTATCGTCGCGGCCGAGCGTGGCTAGTGCCTTTGACGCCCGATCAAAAGTGTTGTTCGCTTCGACAAACTGTCCGGCAGAGCGGTACGCCTCAGCCAGTCCCATCAGAGTGTCGGCTTCCAGCACGTCTGACCGAAGCGGCGAGCCTTGCAGCAGTTGTTCCGCGGTGAGCGCCCGCGCCACGGCTTTACTAGCTTCACCATTCTCGATGGAGACCCGGCTGCCGCGCTCAAGGCAATAGATTCGGTCGAGTACAAATTGAGGCTCGTTCGTAAGCCCCTGAAATCCCTCTTGGATGAGCGCCTCGGCTCGCTTGGAATCCCCTGAACCGGAGGCCGCGTTTCCCAGGGCGCAGGCAGCTTGTGCGCGGGTGGATCGGTCAGTCACGCCCCGCGAAAGCTTGTATGCCTCCTCGAGAACTCGCAGCGCGCTGGCGTCCTGATCCTGAGACTGATATTTCCTGCCAATCGACACCAGAAGTTGAATATGGTTCACGTCAGTGAGATCGTGCTCACGCCGCACCACGCGCTCGGCTCGCTCCAGTAGTTCATTCAGCCGCAAGGGTTTTCCGGAGGGAGCCGCGTCGGTCAATATAAAGTTGTCTAAGTCGTTGATGGCCTCAGCGCGAGTGACTTGACGGAAGGCGAAGTCGCGTTGCGCGCGCGCGGCACGAGTCTGAAGCAGAATCCCGCTGATGCCAGCCACGGTTAACAAAACGGCCAACGAACTGAGAGCCGCCACCGTACGGTTGCGGCGCACAAATTTGGCAGCTCGATAAGCGAACGTATCTGGCCGGGCACCGATCGGTTCGTGCCTCAAATACCGAAAGGTCGTCCGCTAAAGCGGTTACCGATCCATAGCGCTCCCGAGGATTTTTCTTCAACGTCTTTAAGACGATCGTGTCCAGGTCTCCGCGAAGCAGGCGGCTCAGTTTCTCTGGTGTCGCCATGCGCTTGCTCGCGATGCTTGTCGTTTCCTCGAAAGGCTCTCTTGTCGAGTTGACGATGTCTGAGGGTCGCGTCGGATCGGTCTCGACTATGATCTTCACCAGCTGTGCCGCCGACGGCATACCGGGAGAGCGCAGGAGTGCTCTTGCCGGGTGCCGCCCGGTAAGCAAGACGTAGAGAAGCACGCCGAGGGCATAGACGTCGGTGGCCGTTGTAACCGGGGCGCCGGTAACCTGTTCGGGAGCGGCATATTCAAGTGTCATCGCGCGTCCGGCTTCGGCGGTAAGCATGGTCGCGGCGCCGTCCCGTCCGTCTCCTTCTAGCAGCTTGGCAATGCCGAAATCGAGCAGCTTTACCTGCCCGTCCTTTCGAATGAGCACATTTGAAGGCTTGATGTCGCGATGGACAATCAGGTTGGAGTGCGCATGGGCGATCGCGTCGAGCACGTCCAGAAAAAGACGGACACGCTCTTGAACATCGAGCGAGTGGCCGTCAAAGTACTGGTCGATCTGCTCGCCTTCGACGTATTCCAGTACCAGATAAGCCTGCCCCGCCCCCGAAACTCCGGCATCGACCAATTCCGCGATGTGCTCGTGCGCGAGTCGCCCTAGAATAGAGCCCTCGCGCTTGAATCGCTCTTCCCCTCCACGTCCAAGCACGGCCCCATTGACCAATTTCACAGCCACTCGGCGATTAAATCGCCCGTCGCTACGCTCGGCCAGCCATACGCTTCCCATTCCACCTTCGCCGATGCGGGAGATCAACGTGTATGCACCAATCCTTTGCCCTGCTAAAGAAGAATCGAAGACCTGATGTGGGGAGGGGCCTCCGAGGAACCGTTCCTGCTCGAGTGTGACGTGTTCCTTCAGCAGGTCTTGCAGCAGATCCCCCAACTCTGGTCGCTGCTGTCGAAACGACTCAAGCCAGGCAGCGCGATCAGCCTGAGGCAATTCAAGCGCCTCATCGAGGAAGGGGCTGATTTTTTGCCAGAGCTCCGGGCCCAATGTCTGCATGCAGATCAGACCTCCAAGTCCGTGCAAATCTTATGATGCAGGTAAATGCGGGCCTTCTCCCACTGCCGTTGAGCCGTCCGTTCGGAGATTCCCTTCATGGCTCCGATTTCGGAGAAGGTAAAGCCGCAGAAGAATTTCAAGTCGACAATTTCCGAAAGTAATGGCTCGGCTTTGGAGAGCTCGTCTAGGGCCTCACTTATCTGAGTGAGTTCGCGATCATCCGCGGGATTTTCAATTTCATCGCCTAGAGAAGTTATCTCAAATTGCCCACCGCGTTTTTGGGCGCACCGGTTGCGGGCGTGGTCGATGATCAATCCGCGCATGACGCGTGCGGCATACCCCATGAATCGGGCGCGGTCCGGAAAGGACGTCTCCTCCTTCGCGGCCATCTCGATAAAGGTGTTATGTAGCAACGTGGTAGCGCTGATGCTCACTGGAACGCCCCGTCGCGCCAATTCTCGCTTGGCCAGACGGTGCAACTCCGCATACAGAATGCTGAAGAGGCTCTCGGAGGCAGCGCGATTCCCTTGCTCAGCCGCCGAAAGCAATGAAGAGATTGAGGGTATCGGCCCCAAGATCCGTCCTGGCCCTAATTCAAGATGCGACAGGCTCTCGCATTTTGAGCCGAGAGTCAAGGACTAAGCCTTGATGAAGCGATCTATGAACGCCCAAGTCTCGAAACGATTTCACTGGAGCCTGTGGTCGCCCCCGCCCAAGTGATGCGGCATCCGAGCCGCGATGTGCCTGGAGGCAGTTCAAATGCTGCGGTTCATCGCTACAACACATTGTCCAGCAGCAGGGTGCGCCACTGCCCGAAGAGGCTTCGTTGATAGCCGATTGATGATCGACGATTTGAAATAAATATCTACAAGAAATTGAACGGAGGTGTCGTCTTGCGAGCGCGCTGATATTGGAGTCGATGGACCAGGAATTGGAAATTCAGAAATACCCTCGAGGCTTGGAGAGTTTTCGCTTTCTCTGAATCCTCTACAACTTTCTGGTGATTGTCTCAAAACTCAGCGCTGGGCTACGATTTGTTCACGGAACGGCGAACAACCCCGATGTCACTCCAACTAGTCCTCATCTGCGCGAGATGCGGGAAGCGTATTCCCACGGAAACCTGCAAGATTGACTACTACGGCGAGGCCGTGCACGAGGGATGCGCTGTTTCAAGGCCACCGATGAATCATCACACAGCGCAGCAGAAACGAACGCCATTTGATCTTCGGCGGTTACAGACGTTGTTTCGGCGCAGCAAGTAGATGGATCGCGGGCCACTTTCGAGAAATTCTCGATCAAGCCAGAACCTTCTAGTCCACATGAACAAGCCGGATGTGTTCGCGGAGTCCTCACTCGGAACCGTGCCGTCCACCTCGCGACAGTGTCGTCTCCAATTTTTTTAGTGTGGCTAAGGAATACGCTGCGGATTCGCGCTCCCGAGTGTCGGATGTCAGTTCGAGCAATTCGCTCAACCGCCGGATGACAACATGCTTGGCCTCTTTGACCCTCTCTGCAAACTCATCGGCCGGTATGTCGATCAGACCAGCCTCTGAAAGCACTCTCCAAACGCTTGCTTTCTCGGACTCCTCATGTGGTCGGCTCACGACTTGACACTCCGTTTTCGGTTGGGCTAACAGGCTCCGCGCTTAAACTCGGCTCGTTACTCAGGATCTTGTGGTTTAGATCCACCTCGCTTGAACCTGAGATACGTGTACGCCAGATACTGGTTCAATTCAGCCCAGAAAGACTGCTCGTGATCACGGGGATCCAAGCCGGCCTCGGCCATTGAAACCAGCCGTCTCTCCCAAGCCTCTCGTTCATCCTGAGTAACTTCCTCGGCCTTACGCCAAACTGGCGGCTCCGGATGATCCAAAATCTTGTGCTCCGGTATCACTCGGCCATCCTCAAGAACGAAATCTCGCCACACCAGTCCCCATCTCACCTCTCTAACGACTCCCTCCGTCAACCCACTGAGTGATCTGAAGGTGATGGTTTGGCCCTCTTCCGGAGGCCAACTTGCCCCAGTGTCTGCTCGCTTTGTCGCAGGTCTCATCGGTTAATCCGTTTGGCGGAGATACTCTCAGTTGCGCTCTTCTTGTCCCGGTTTGCGGCCGATAATTTGAGACTTCTTTACCGATGGTCTCGGCCAGGAGTTACGAGATAAGACGCGATCCACGGCTTGCTCCACCATCGCGATAAAGCCATCACCGTCTGTTGGAGTCGACGCGGCTAACGACACATTCAGTGCGCTGAGTTGGGGCGCCATTTCAATTTCCAGTGTCGGCTCGTTTTGACGCCTTAGGTACATAACCCAGAGCAGAGTAACCGCATTGTAGGCAACGCTCTTAATCAAGCTGACGATCGCCACCGGGCCGTCCCCGAAGTGCATCACGATGCTGACCAGTATCAGTTCAATGCTGGCAAAGATCCCGAAACCCAACGCCACTCCAAAAACGTGTTGCTTCCAGCAATTTCTGAGAATCCGGCAAAGAATCATCAAAAGGAAGAAAAGCCCACATTGCATCACTCGTACACTTCGATCGAAAGCCAACACAGCCGAGACTACTCTATCGGCATTGGTCTGCTGGCTCGAAAAAGCATTCACGATTGAAAGCAACAGCATCAGTCCACAAGCCCATTTGAATATGACGGATGCGAGGTTCTGAATGCCTCCGTATCGTGTAAAGAGGTTGTGCAGGATTTCATCCATCACCGTGACGGACAGCAACACGCTGATGGCGTTGCCAGTCCAATAAGCGTCGAAGTAGTTCTCGTGATAGTAGCGGTATGTCAGGTACAGAATGACAGACTTTACAATCTGAAAAACGATATAGGAGAAGAATCGGGGAAAAACCATGTGCAGCTTGCGCTGAATCATGAAGATAAGAAGCGTGATTTGCAGCACCGGACCCGCGAGCCAGCTCATGTAATTTATCGCGTCCATTGCTTCGGTCCCCCCGGAGTCCAGAAGCATACTTCTCCCTCGGCGGCCCTGCAAGCACTTTGTCGTGGCCGTCCTTACTTGCCTGCTATTTATTCGTGTTTCTTACTTGCAGCGTTTTCCGCGGCACAAGGGCATAGGGTCGCTACCATCAGCAACTAATACGATTTGTCCGGCTTCAATGCTCTGATTGCTGACTGTGGCAGCGCTCTTTGGAATTGCACAATACATCCCTGCCAACGCCAATGCGGTTAGCACGACCTCGACTGTCTTGTTCATGGGGGAGTCTCCTGAGAGAAGATTTCTTGGGCGAAGTATATGCCTGTGCACGCATCATGGGGGATGCAAGCTGTGGATAACTGCGAATGTTCCAGCCAGCCCGACTCTAGACGTTAGGGTGCAATGAACCGGATCGTGAATTGATCAGTGGCGTATGCGTAAAAAGGTGTGCGAGGCTGGCGAGCCGAGGCTATGAAACACTACTGAGTTGCAACGATCGAGAAGTCGATGCACTTTGCAAGCGTACACGAATCCGTGCACTCGGAGCGAAGGCCTGCCAACGGGTTAAGGTCATACCCGGTTTCACTGGTAGGGGCCCGCATCCTTCCCTCACCAGACCCGGGAAGGGGAGAATTGATGGCAGGGTAGGAATGACGGTGGGGCGGGTAGACCTTTGCGGAGCTACGGGCCCCACGTTCGAACTCATTGTTGACTTCTATCGTCACCGGATTTGGTTTGTATCGCGAACTGTTCATGGAGACTTCTTGCCAGAGCATTCAAGCCCCCTTCCAGACTGAGCCGGTAGCGTTCGATGGAAAGTCTTGCCAATTGCTCTATGGAACGGTCGAAAGTCTGCAAGGCATCCGCTGTCTGGATCTTAAGTGACTCTGAAACCGAGGCTACAGTTGCATTCTGTACAGATCCCATTTCTCCGCTTGCCTGCTCTAGTTGAAGCTCAAGAGCTTTGCCGCAGCGCGTTGTAAATTCCTCGTGGATCTCACTGGCCACGCTCTCGAATTGGCTGCGAGCATCTTTCACGGTGTCGCTGGACATGCGGCTCAGGCGCTGGTCCAGCCCTGACTCCAGGGAGCGTGCAGATTCGTCCAACTTCACGATGCGCGTATCCAGATATTCAACTTGTTCGAACAAACGCGAAGATTCTGACAGAACGGATGCTCGAAGCTTTTCCAGGTTTTCAAGCCGCGCATCGTGTTCGACGCTTAAGCTGTGTTGGAGGAATTCCAGAAGCTCTTCGCCCAGGCGTTTGAGGGAGTTGCCTCCGTCCAGTAATTTCTGGTCAAACTCTTCGAAACCGCGACGCACATGCCCTCGAGCGTTTTCGGAGATGTGCGATGAAACGTCGTGCGCGCGCTCTTCGACGACCCTAAGTTCCTCAGCCGAGCGCCGTAGAAACTCTTCGCAGCCTTCCTTGATCTGCTGGTCAATTGTGGACTTCGCCATTGCCAGCAAGTGCGCCGACTCCTGCCGAGTTGCATCCAAAATTTTGGGCCCGAGATCCTTGCGCAAACGTAACTCCAGTTGCTGTTCGAGCTCGGGAGGAATGCTCGTGAGCGACACTTCAAAGCGGCTCGGATTTGCCTCTCGCTGTGCCAGCTTTTCCTTGAGCGACACGATCTCCGCCTGCAGCGGGCCTACGGATTCTGCAATCGTCTTCTCCACTTGCGTCATTGCTTGCCGTACGCTGTCGAGAGCTGATCCCGAGGACCCGCTCAACTGGTATGAGGGGAGAAACCTTGTGGATTTAACCTGTGTCGTAGGCGTTACGGGCAACACTGGGAGCGTCCAATCTTTGGGACAGTCCTTCACTCCCCAGAAATTTTCGGGTCGGTCGAGCTGCGCGGCCAACCTCCAGCGCCGATGGTCCGTGCCGATCGGCTGGCAATCGACCACCTGCGCGGTCGTCTCGCGTCCATCCTTGCTGTGGAAGTGGAGCGGAACGCCGGTATCGAGTTTGACCCGCGTCAGCATGGAACAACCATGAGCGTTGACCATCAAGGTTTCACACACATCAGAGAAGTGTGGTCCGTTAAGGCTGGTAACTAAGATTTGTACGCCGGTCGGCACTCTCGAACTCCGCCGGAGGGTTGTGGGGGCGTCGCCGCTGTGCATGTTGGCCTGCCTTGTTGTTTTGAGGAATTAGGGGCTGGTCGGCCTCCGGCCCCATGTATCTCCCACCATAGCCCCTAGCTGGGTTGTAACCGAAAATCGGAAGGATCGGTGGCCAGTTGTCCGCTAGTACGTCTTCGCAACTGACGTTGGTAACTGGTGATATAGGAAAATCAAACCCATTATTCCGCACGTTAAAGGGAGTCGAAATCCGCAGCCCTAGCGGGACCCTAATAGACGACCGGTGACCCTGACTCGGCCCCACTCGTTCTCCGGGCCCAGTATGAATGTGGTGGTTTAAGGATGCCCCGGATACCGATGTAGGCATTGGATGGATTTCCAATCACGATTGACATTTAGTTTGAGGTGCCTTGTCCCTCGCATTGCCGAGCCGCCGGTAACTTTGCGATGTCAGTGACTTCAGTAATCTCCTATTTTCCAAAATCTCGTATTCTTCAAGCGCGGAGTGGCATACTCGAGCCAAGTATTATGATTGCTCCTCCCCCCTACGAGATGTACGCCTGCAGACGGGCCTCCCGATTCCGACTCACCGAGACGACTCCGGCCGTGCTTCAATTCCAGGACTCTTCCTCCGCTCCGTGCGAACTACGGACAATCTCCAGAACCGGCGGGGTCCTGTCATTGGCCCAGGCGGTGGATCAGGGTTCCGTCGCCACGTTGATGTTCCGGACGCACAAGGGATTGATCTTTGCTACAGCAGAAATGTTGCCGCCTCTTTCCTGGAATGAGCAGCCGTTTCGGTTCCTCGAGCTTAAAGAGGACGACAAGGGCAGACTGTTGGCCGCATTTCAATCCGGGCTCTATCGGAATATTCAGGAAGAAGAGTTAATCGAAGAGTTCCGGGCCGCGATAGTGAATTGGGATCCGCCCAAGCGGAGACATTTATTCAGGCCAGTCTTGGCCGCGGCCACTCTCGCAACTCTTTGCTGCAGCGTCCTCTATGTCCTCAGTGCAAATTTAAGGTAGAAGACCCAACGATTCGACCGCTTCCGTGATTCGGATCACTCTCGAGTTAGCCTGCGTCCCCGCGTGCAAACCTCAGGCCCCTCAAGCGGCTCCCCCAAGAATTAATTCAGCCTGAAAATGCCTTGTGCAAAATCCGACAAAGGAGGATCTCGTCGATGAAGTTGGTCTAAGAGGACAGCAACTCCTGCACCGCGCGATAGCCCTGATCAATTGCCTGGTCGGTGTAAGCCGCCGCGGCGGCGTCGGAATTTGCTACGGTAATACGCCCGAACCGGTGGCGGGCAATGTCGCAGGGGCGCTTGCCCTCGGGCCAGTCAGGATCCCAGAGAGGGTTGTACTCGTACGCATACCCATGGGGCCACCGATTTACGGTGACTGCCTCGATATCACGCGCTGGGTCAAAGCCGCCACTTCCCAATACCCGAAAGAGTTGGTCCCTTATATTTCGCTCAAATTCTTCGAATGAAGTCGCAAGCAAATCATAGTGCCCCGCTCGTTGCTGTTCTCGTGCGGACAAGCCGGGCTGGCAGGGAGTGCGCAGCATGCGTACCAGAATCGGATCGGTCGGCAGTTGTGGAGGCTTGTAGTCGCCGATGCTGGGACCCTGATCAAGGCCTACGGAGGAGTGGTACATCCCAGGGCAGGAAACATTCCGGATCCCGAGCTTATGAAATGCCTCCCAGTCGCGCAGCTCGACCACGGTGTAGACAAGCGGTACCTTGACGCCATAGTGCAATGCCTGTTTTTGCTCCGCCGGAAGTTCCGGGCAGATATACGGTATTGCCATATTCCAACAGGCAAGCACAGCGCCTTTGGCCCGCACAATGTACGCTTTTTGATCGCGACCATAAATAACTTCCACTTGTTTGGCCGACGAGGGATCGCCCAAATGTCGGGCTGCAACGGCAGTGCTGTTTAGACGGATGCGGACCGGAGAATCCTTGCCGTCAAGGCGGCTGTAGTCAACCTTCGCAGTCACAATGTCTTCGGGCGTGTTTCCGGAAGCGGAATCGGGAATTAGCGATCGCACCAACATCCGCGCAATCGACGCGTTACCATCCGGAAAGTGGAAGTGATAGTCCTCTTTAGGTGTGACCTCGCCCAGGGCGGTGAAGGTCAAACCTTTTGAAGGCACGCGGTCCAAGCCCATACCTTGAAATCCGGGGAAGCGAATGGCCCAGCAATCGAGCGCGGGGACAGCGTCGATGCCAATGCCATAGAGTCCGTGGGTTCGCGTCTGATAAAAAGGAATGACGTCCGGATGCGCTCTGACCACATTGAGCAGGAAGTCTTTATAGCTCATGCGGGAAAGACGCGCCTTCTTCTCTTCTTGTGAAACCCCCGCCATGTAATCGACTGGCTTTTCTTGAATACGGACAATGTCCTGCTGAGCCTGGTTTGAAAGAGGGGTTCGAGCCAGGAAATCGGCCCATTTGCCTGAACTACTTTGCCGGCCGGGAAAACCTGCGGGTGCGTTTGTGACCAGACGATCGGTCCCAAAAGTCTCTTTATCGAAGAAATAGCCGAATCCAAGACCCGCAAAAACCTTGCCGGCAGAATATTTCTTTTGCAGCGCAGGAGGATCGATTCCCAGTTCCGTCAGGAGTCCGCGAGCCTCTTTGCTGTAAGGGAACGGTGACTCTATCGAAACGGTGCCCCCGTTGGTCAGCAACAATCGCCCGCCAGAGCGGAACTCATTTCTCTTGGCGTGTCCGCCAAAGTCGTCGTGATTGTCGAGGATGAGAATGCGGGACGAAGGTCCAGCCTGCTTCCGATAAAAGTAGGCTGCTGCCAGGCCGCTGATGCCGCCGCCAACTACTATCAGGTCGTAGCTCTCACCGGTATCGACTGGCTTGCCGGCTTTCTCCCAGAAGGTTCCGTCGCGCAGGGCGTGTGCTACTTCAAACGCACCCGGATGGCTTCCCCGCATGCCGGTGAGAGTCGGCGGATAATAGCCTGGACGGTCCTGAGCCGACGCTGAAGAGGTTTGGGCTGCAAGCAGTCCGCCGAGCCAGGGGCTGGCGAGGCTTCCTCCTACGCCGATGGCCATGCCGTTTAGAAAGTCCCGGCGTGTAATGCTGCGCCCCATCCCCAATTCGCGGTCCCGTGTTTTTGAGCTCATCGCTTTGACAGAATCCTCTACGACTCGTACACCCACTTACCGCCCGTCATCGTCCGCTCGATCGGTATCGAGACCAAGGTGCTGGGATCCTCTTTGAACGGATCACGTCCGAGGACTACCAGATCCGCAAGCTTGCCCGGTTCGATCGATCCCTTCAGGCTTTCCTCGTAGGAGGCATAGGCTCCATTGATCGTGCCCACCCGGATCGCTTCTTCTACGGTGATGCGCTGATTTGCGCCCCACACATGTCCTCTGATATCGGTGCGCGTGACCTCAGATTGCAACGCCATCATGGCTGGAAACTCACCGGGCGGGTAGTCCGATGCCTGCGTCGGCCGAAGCCCGGCATCGAGGAACGTGCGCAGGGCGAACATTCGCTTCAGTCGTTCATCCCCGTAATATTGCATTTTTTCCCCATGGTAGTAGACGTAAGTCGAAAACGGCGTGGGTATTACATTCAGAGCACGCATGCGCCCAATGATCGAATCATTGATCAGCGTGCAATGCTCGATGCGAAAGCGCGGATCCTTCCGCGGAATCTCGCGATTGATTCGTTCGTATACCCCCAGCACTCGTTCGATCGCGACGTCTCCATTCGCGTGGGTTCCGAGTTGCCAGCCTGCGGCATAGGCTTTGCGGCCGTACTGGTAGAGTTCCTCTTCCGTGGCGGAGAAGGTACCGTAGTCATTCGGGTGACCAATATAGGGCTCCGACAGACGTGCGGTGCGGCCCGAGATTGCTCCGTCTGCGATCTGCTTCATGCCCCCTACTCTGACCCACTCGTCACCGAATCCGGTCCGCACGCCTGCTGAAATCATCCGATCGATCGCCATCCAACCGATGAAGCAGTAGACGCGCATAGGCAGGTCGCCGTTGTCATGGGCATCCTGATAAGCCTGCAGATCCTCAGGCGTCCCGAGCGTGTCACCAACCGAAGTGATCCCAGTTTTGATCATCATCTTCGAAATCAGCTTCACGCCTTCGCGGTAATCGTCGCGCGTGTAGGAAGAGGGAATTGCCTTGTTAAAGGCATCTCCCGCACGTTCGACAATGTGTCCGGTGAATTGCCCGGAGGAATCACGCTCGAAGCGTCCTCCTGAAGGGTCGGGTGTGCTCGGGCCAACACCGGCCTGCTTGAATGCCAACGTATTTGCAAAATCAAGGTGGCCGCCGCGATGGCTGACGTAGACAGGATGATCTGGGACGGCATTATCCAGATCCTTGATTGTCAGCATGCGGCCATCGGAGGTCTTCGTATCGTCATACTTGAAACCAAGCACCCATTGTCCTGGGGGCGTTTTGGCCGCGCGTTCGTGCAGGGCCGCCTGGATTGCAGAGATGGACCGAAGATCACAATCTACCTGGCGCAGATGCATCCGACCCGACATGGCGGGATGGCAGTGGGCATCGATGAATCCTGGCACCACAGTTTTCTTTCCCAAGTCGACCTTCCGGCTTGCCCCCGCCGCAAGACGCAAAACTTCGTCATTCGAACCGACGGCAAGAAATCGGCCGCGACTGATGGCGACAGCCTCCGCGCGAGGCATTTTCGAGTCAACGGTCCAGAAGTTGCCGTTGTAGAGGATGAGGTCCGGCTCCGTCTGTTCCAGCGGAAATAGAGCTAAAGCGCCTAACCCGAATACGAAGTTGCGTCGAGACGTTTCGAACATGAGTCCTCGTGAACATCGAGCCGTTGTAGATTGGGTGAAACAACTAGGAGCTTTTCACTTCTTGCTTTTGGGTGACAATCTCCTGCACCGCTCGATAGCCCTGATCAATCGCGATATTGGTGTATGCGTGCCCGTCTGAATCAGAATTGGCGATGTGAATTCGCCCGAAGGGTTGGCGTCCGACTACGCAGGGTCGTTCGGAGTCAGGACGATCCAGCGGCTCAAACAGCGGATTGTATTCGTACGCATAACCGTGCGGCCAGCGGTTAACGGTAATTGCCATGATGTCACGCGCGGGATCAAATCCGCCATCACCGAGCATGCGACCGAGTTCGTCCCGGATGTTGCGCTCGAACGTATCAAACTTGGTAGTAAACAAATCCCATCTGCCCGCTTTGTACTGCTCCTTACAGGGAAGGCCAGGTTTGCAGGGCGTCCGCATCAGGTGGAGCAGGCAAGACTGCTCGGGACGGTCAGGAAAGTGATAGTCCCCCATAGAAACCGGGAAATCGAGCGAGACAGAACTGAAGTAGCCGCCGGGGGCATAGATGCTATTGAGTCGAAGCTTTCCAATGCCTTCCAACTTGCGATCTGCACGTTGGTGTAAACCAGTGGAATCTTGACCGCGTACGCCAATGCTTCCTTTTGCTTTTCGGACATCTCCGGGCACAGGTAGGGAACGACCATGTTGTAGCAGGCCAATACGCAATGAGCGGCCTTTATTTTGCGCGCCTTGCCGCCGCGAACGTAAGTGACCTCGACTTCGCGAGCATTTTGCGGATCTCCAAGATGCTTAGCCCTGATCACTGTACTGTTGAGACGAATTCGAACCGCTGAATCCCCACTATCCAGCCGAGCATAGTTCATTCGGGCGGTGATGATATCTTCCATCGTGCTGCCGGGAGCTGACCCCGGCACGAGCGACCGCACAAGAAGCCGCGCAACCGAGGAATTCCCGTCGGGAAAGTGGAAAATATAAGGCTCGGCTTGTTCCGGCGAGTCTTCATGACTTTCAAGCTGGATTCCCTTGAACCCTGGATAATTCATTTCCAGGCAGTCGATGGCCGATACCGCATCAATGCCGACTCCGTACAAGCCATGCGGTGCCGATTGAAAAACCTTAATGACGTCGGGATGAACTTTGACGTAACTCAGCAGATAGTCTTTATAGCTTGTCTGCGTGAGTTTGCGTCTCTTGTCCTCTACGCTGAGGCCCGCCAGATAGTCGACATTCGTTGTCTGCAAGCGAGTGAGATCGTGACGGGCAGGCTCCGAGATCGGAATCTTGGCCAGGATTTCCGGGGGATATTCCAGCCCAAGGTAGTGCGTGCCAAATCCGGGTAACAAAACGTCACTGCCAAAGGTTTCTTCGTCGAAGAAAGTCGCCCGTTTCAGGTTCATCGACTTGTAAAGCTTCTGGTCGAAGTACTTGGAAAATCGGTCTACGTCGATGCCCAGCTCCTGCAACAATCCAAAGGCTTCTTTGCTGTAGTGATGGGGCGCCTCCAGCGACTGTGTGCCGCCGTAGCCCAAGAGCAAACGGTCGCCCGCTTTGAATTCGTTGCGCTTCGCGTGGCCGCCAAAGTCGTCGTGATTGTCAAGAATGAGGATCTTCGATTGCGGCCCGTTCAACTTGCGAAAGAAGAACGCAGACGCGAGCCCGCTGATGCCGCCTCCCACAACAATCAAGTCATAGGTTTCGTTATCCGAGACGGCGTCCGGCCAATGCTGGCCGTCGCGCAGCGCATGCGCTACTTCCCAGGATCCGTCGTGGCTGCCCCGCAGCCCAGTCTTGGCGGGAGGATAGTAACTGGGATCCTTTTCGGGAGCCGCATCAAACGACATGGCCTCCAGCCATCCCGGGCTGCTGGCCGTGAGAGAAGCCCCGAACGCAACGGCACACCCGTTCAAAAAATCGCGCCGGGTTATGGTGCGATCCATCCCTATACTTTGATCCCAATGCTTGCTCATTTTCTCCTCACGCCAAGAAACGGTCTTCACCCAGAGGCGCGGCCACTGAAAACACCGGCTTGTTGGGAGAACAGGTGTATTCGATCGATTATCCTCTGCACGATGTCGTGACCTGCTTCAGCTCAGATCAGAAGCTCAGATCAGAAAACCAGCCGCAAAGCCAACTGCAGAATTCGAGGATCATAGGTCCCGGTGATCTGCCCGAATGTTCCGGAAGAAACTGATCGGTCGGCCGGTGGCCTGAATTCTGCATGATTGAAGATATTAAAAGCTTCCGCTCGGAAAATGAGCTTCGTTGATTCGCCGAAAAGGCTGGTCGACTTTTCCAGAGCCAAGTCTAGATTGGTTCGGCGCGGTCCGTGGAACGAGTTTCGAGCATACGTTCCATAAAACCCGAGCGGACATGTGCCGGCAGCGATACAAGGGTCCGCCTGATAGGAATTCGGATCGAACCAGTAATTCCCGGTGACCCCGTTGAAAGTCTGTACGCGGCGTGGATTAAAGGTCTGTACGGAACTGACCATCTGGTCGGCTCGCACCAGTTGACCATCTCCAGCACCCGATGGGCCGGGTTGGGACGAGCGCTGCCGCGTGCCTGCCGTAAAGTCCAGCGGGATTCCCGATTGAACAAAGAAGATCGGGTATAGACCCCAACCCTCGGTAAGGCGTTTCGGTCCGCGGGTCCAGGTCTTCGCGAAGGGCAATTCCCAACCCCCGCTGAACGTGAAGCGTTGCCTTACGTCGAAGTCCGAACTCCCATAAAAGCGATCGTGGTTATAGTACGGGATCGATGAGATGCGTGAATTGAATCCCGATCCGTTATCCAAATTGTGCGACCAAGTGTATGCGGCGGTAAAAAATACGTTACCTAGAATCGGGACATCGGTCGTTCGTTTTGTCAGGCTGGTCAGTAGCCCGTTGTAATTGCCCCGGTTCAGACCGTCAAAAGTCGGCATATAGCCGAAGGTGCTGGGGTCGGCACTGGGATCGGAATTCAATAGTTGCTGATTCAAAACGCGGGTGCTCGTTCCCAAAATCATCGGGTTCTGGTCAACCCATGTCAGCAACTTGTGCGAAGAGCTCCCCGCATAGCCAATTTCTGCCATGAGGCCGTTGCCTACCTGGCGTTGGAGACTGAGGTTGTACTGATAGATGTAAGGTGTCCTGAGATGAACATTGACGAAGTTGTTGCCTGATCCCAGAAACGGCGCGAACCCGGCGTCGACAAAGTTGATGTTCGATGGAGGCGGTATTTGAGAAGGGAAAGGATCCACCAGGCCTACCGACTGGTAAGGAGTCGAAAGTATTTTGCTCGGTCCATTTGCCGGAAGGGGATTGTTGACGACATCAGTGGGATCGGGCGTGAGCACTGCGCCCCCGGCCCACGGCGCCTCATCTGTTGCCCAATCGGACATCCATCCATTCAGCGTGTCGAAGAACATTCCGAAGCCCCCGCGAATGCTCGTTTTTCCATTTCCAAATGGGTCCCAAGCAAAACCGAGGCGCGGAGAGAAATTGGTTCGATCCGGGAAATACCAACCGCGTGGCGCGCCAGGATCGCCGGGGACAACGAAGCCAAGAGGCGCCCCGGGAAACTTTACAGACTGAACGCCGGGGAGAATGCTGAAGCTGTATCCGTGCGTGTCGGTTTCCGGACTGGTGTACTCGTAACGGAGTCCGATGGTTAAGTTCAGCCGTGGCGTTACTTTCCATTCATCCTGGCCGAACAGTGCGTAGGCCTTTTGGTGTTCGTTGCTTGGAGCCTTAGAAAATTCGTCGAACTCGTCGGCGGCCCCAAATAAGAAGTCCGCTAAGTCGTTCCCCGAAGCGATTCCGTCCGGACCCGAGAAATAGAAGATCCCATTGGTCTGGTAGGCATAAACCGTGTTTTCCTGCGAAATTCCGAAACGGCCGCCGAACTTCCAGGTATGGCGCCCTCGAATCCAGGTCAAGGTATCGGACAACGCGTAATTGTTGTCTGCCTTCCAGTGCACATTAGGATCGAACCCGATGTTCATCCCGCTGGCAAAGGAGAGGGACGCCGGTCCAAAAGGATCGTCGGAATTCACATTGATCCCCAATTGAGCAAGAGCGGGCGGATGGCTCGCCGGGACAGTTGTCTGATACCAACGCTGTCCTGTTGCGTGAAACTCGTTAACCATGGAAGCCGAAATCGTTTTAGTGTAGGCGATATTGGCGAAGTAATCCCATGTCGAAGCAGCAGAGCTGAAACCGGGTACGTTCGCCCCGAAGAACGGATTGATGATCGGTTCTTTGTTATAGCCGAGGGACAAGGACACGCGGTCGCTTCGGCTGGCATAGAAATCGAACTTGCCGACGTATTGATTTACGTCGTCTTTCTCTGAGCCTTGAGGAAACGCGAGCCCGGTGGACGACGTAGGAATCATCCCGGCAGCAATGTACTTCTGTGCTACTGGATCGATCTTCGTCGGATCGATAATTCCTTGAGCCGCGAGACTCGGGCTGGACTGGTAATAGGGATGATCCTGAAGGAAAGCCACAACGCCCGGGTCCGGGCCGGCACCGTTGAAGTTCGAGAAGTCGCCATTCAGTTCTGTCGGAGTGTATGTCGTGATGAAGCCTTGGTTTACCGTTGCGGTCTGTCGCTGGCCCTGATAACCAAAGAAGAAAAAGAAGCGATCTTTGCCGTCGAATAAATGGGGGATCGTGATCGGTCCACCCACCGTGCCTCCAAATTGATTCCGCTTCAATACCGGCCGCGGATTGCCCTGGGCATTGTCAAAAAAATCATTGGCGTTCATCGCGTCGTTTCGCAGGTAATCGAACAAGCTCCCATGTAGCCGATTCGCACCCGACTTCAACACCACGCTGATTGTTCCACCTCCATTCCGTCCGTACTCAGCGGTGTAGTTGTTTTCCAGAAGCCGAAATTCTTCCACAGCTTCGGGATTCGGATTGAAAACGACTTGGTTGCTGGTGGTCCGATTATTGAGACCGCCGTCGAGGAGATAGGTCACCGAGTCCCCGCGGCCTCCAGCCACGCTGATTCCCCCGAAACCATTGGATCCTCCATTGCTTGTGCCGTACGTTCCGATATCATCGGCGATCGGCACCACACCGGGCTGCGTTAGGGCCAGATCAAGCGTATTGCGCCCATTGAGCGGGAGATTCTGAATCGGTGCGCCCGTAACAGTTGCCGAGAGCGTCGCGTTGACTGTTTCCACCTGGGATGCCTGCGCCTCAACGTTGACCGTCTGGACCACGGATCCGATCTGCAAGTGCACGTCGATTCGTAGCGCCTGGTTGATATCCAGCGGCGTGGGCGAGGTCACCACTTTGGCGAATCCCGAGTGCTCCGCAGTAACCGTGTAGGTGCCAACGGGAAGCTGCAAAACCTGATAAAAGCCGTCGCCGTTAGTCAGCGTGTCAGAGACCACCCCCGTACCGGTGTTGGCGATGCGGATCTTGACCTCCGCGATAGATGCGCCTTGTGCGTCCGTTACGTTTCCGATGATTCGGCCGGTGGCAGTTTGCGCCCATGCGAAATGGCAAGCCATCAGACTGACCAAAACCAGAAAGCACAGTCTTCCGCGATTCTCGACTCCCCAGATTTTCGTTTTGCCGCTCATACAATCCCCCCAAGAAACTTGAAAAAGAACGGTGGCGCCGGCTTCGCCACGCTACCTCACTGAAAATTAAGAAGCGGGATGATACTTCTACGGATTAAACCAGGACTGCTCTTCGTACTTGCGTAGGCTCCAGACCAAACCGCACGTGTGGCCCGCCTATGGCCATTCAATAATCGTGGAAGATTATGCATACTGACAAGGCTTGTCAAGGATGAAGGCAGCAGCATCAGAGGGATTCCCCTTTTAACGTCCTCTCGCATTACGGACCGTAACATTAGGTTGAAAATCCGCAGTCTGGCATCACCTCAAGGGGGCTTGGTCCACTACAAACTCCCGATCCTGCTCTTCGAATTTGGCCCATCATATCCACCAGTTGCGTAACAAGAAAGCCGCCCAAGAGTAGGCGGCTTGGATTCTTAACGATTCGTCTGCGGTTTATACACAAAGCTATGAAACGGAGATTTGGAATGTGAATACCAGTCCATCGTCTAACTACCGATTTCCTTGGCAGCATCACCGCCAAGCCCGAATGTCACTCCCAGACAAGTCCACCCCGTCCCCCCGGAGTACCCTGTGTCGCACAAATCGATAACCTCGTGAAACCGAGGTATTCCACCAATGTTTGTGCAAGACCACTTCCGGGCGGGAGGAACCATGAATTGCTTTCGACGCAGTGCATTGATGATCACGATATCTCTGGCCTTGAGTACCGCCGCGTTTCCCCAAGCGTCATCGAGTTCGTTGCAGGGCACTGTCACCGATCCCAGCGGCAGCGCCATTCCCAATGCCGCACTCACCCTGTCCAATCACGAATCGAGAATTGAACGCACCGCAACCACAGACGCCCAAGGCGAATACCGCTTCCTCTCGTTACCCCCGGGAACCTATTCGCTTACCGTCACGGCGCAGGGGTTCAACCGCTACGTTCAAACCAGCTTGCAACTACTTGTCAATACCCCGACAACGTCCAATGTCCAACTCAAGATCGGCTCGACAACCGAGAGCGTAACCGTTAGCAGTGAAGCCCCGGCCTTGAATCTTGTGGATGCCTCCATCGGCAATCCCTTCAATGAAACTCAGGTCAAGCAGATTCCCCTGGAAGGTCGCAACGTGCCCGACTTGCTCAGCCTGCAAGCGGGCGTCGCTTACACGGGAAACCGCTCCGATAATGAAACCCCCGCGGTAAAGGATCAGGACTCTCGCAGCGGTTCAGTGAATGGCGCGCGTAGCGATCAAAGCAACATCACGCTCGATGGCGTAGATGTGAACGATCAATCCCACGGTTACGCCTTCACGTCGGTGCTGCCTGTCACGCTCGATTCGGTTCAGGAGTTCCGGGTTACGACTTCGAATTACAACTCCGATCAAGGCGGAGGATCGGGAGCGCAAGTTTCCCTCGTCACCAAAAGCGGCACGAACAAGTTCCATGGATCGCTGTACGAGTACAACCGCAACACATTCACCAGCGCCAGCGACTATCTGCTGCAACAACCGCTCAAGCTCATCCGGAACATCTTTGGTGTGTCGGTCGGAGGCCCGATCCAGAAAGATCGTCTCTTTTTCTTCGCTAACTACGAAGGCACGCGGCGCCGCGAGGCAACCAGCGCTGTACGCAGCATTCCAACGCCGTCTCTCTGTGCCGGAAACCTGAGCTACTACGCCTACACCAACAACGATCCATCCCAGCCGGTCGTCACGCAGACGCTTTCTGCTGCACAACTTCAGAGTCTCGACCCTTGGACGGGCTCCACTCCAGGCATCAACTCTGCCATCGAAAACGCGGGCAAGACCGGCTATTTCGATACCACGTTCTGCAACGGGAAGTTCACCACCAACGACACCTCCGTGGGAGATGGCCTTAACTATTCCGGCTACCGTTTTGCGGCACCCATCAAGGACGACAACAATGCCTTCATCGCGCGCCTCGACTACCATCTCACCGCAGATGGCAAGCACACTCTGTTTTGGCGCGGTGCATTACAGAACGAATACAATCCCGAGGAGCCATTCCTGCCAGGAGCTCCTCCCATGACCGTTTTCAGCGATCACAGCAAGGGATTTGCTCTCGGTTACACAGCTGTCCTGAATCCCTCAATGGTCAATAACTTTCGCTGGGGCTTCACGCGCCAGAGCCAGGGCTTTTTGGGCAACTCGAACCAGGATTGGAACGTCTTCTACGGACTCGATCAAGGAATCAATTTCACCCACAATGCGCAAACGCCGGTACACAATCTCGTAGACGACTTTTCCTGGACTAAAGGCTCGCACACCCTGCAACTCGGAGCCAATGTCGGCTTCGCCCGCAATCCGCGCGTCAGCTACGAGCATTCTTTCAGCATCGGTAAAGGCGCGACCAACTGGATGTCTCCAACCGGCTTCTCCAATACCGCCATCCACAGCGATCCCTTGAACCCCGCATCCTGCGCAAGCTCCACCGGAAGCCCGCTCGATCCCTGCCACGGAAATTTTCTAGAGCCCGTTTCTTCGCCGCAGTTCGACTACCCAATTATGGCCTTGTTCGGGATGGTCTCTGACGTGGTCGCCAACTATAACTACGACAAGAGCGACAATCTGCTTAATCCCGGGGATGCAGTGAAACGCAAGTATGGCCTGAATTGGTACGAGTTCTATGGGCAGGATTCATGGCGCGCGAAACCGAATCTGACGATCACGTATGGCGTCCGCTGGTCCCTGTTCCCGCCACCATGGGAGGTTAACGGCTTTCAGGCATCCCCCACCTGCGATCCCGCGGTCAATGACCCAAATATCGGCGGCGTGGGATGTCCATCATGGTCTTATAACTTGGGCACCGAGTTCGCGCACAACGCACAAGCTATGAAACAGGGGATCGGGTATGACGCCACGCCGCTGGTCTCCTTCATGCTGGGCGGCCCCGGAAATCCCGGCCCTGGTTTTTATAGCTTTGAAAAATCCGATTTCTCCCCGCGCGTATCCTTCGCCTACTCCCCACGGCCACACGGAGGCTGGCTTAAGGGTTTGTTCGGCGACTCGGATAAGACTGTCATCCGTGGTGGATTCAGCAAAGTCTACGATCGCGCCGGAATGCAATTGCTAAGCACTTTCGATGCGAATGCTCCCGGGGGCCTCGCTGCCACGGTGCAGAATCCGTGTTGCTATGCCGTCGATCCCGCAGGATCTGGCACTCCTTACGATACTGCGGACGGCGTGCCCCGAATAACCAACATCAACCAGATTCCTTCCACTAATATTTTCGGCAATGTATTCAAGGAACCGAATCCACAAAATGGCGCTTTCCCACAGGCGCCGCCGGCCTTTGGACAAGCCATCACCTGGGGAGTCGATCAGTCCATCAAGACGCCCTATGCCTACGCGTTCGACTTCTCCATCGGCCGCGAACTCCCCAAGCGGTTCTCACTGCAGTTGACGTATGTGAACCGTCTGGGCCGCAATCTACTTACGCAGCGTGACTTGCGACAGCCCATCGATCTCTACGATCCTCAAAGCGGAGTCGACTACTTCTCCGCGGCAACCGCGTTGGCAAAGGTGGCCAAGGCACAGATTGCCAGCGGAGGCATTAACCCGTCCTTGGTCAACGACGCCATGGTCGGGAAGACCGCCGCTTTCTGGCACAACATGATTTCCCCGCTTGTCGATCCCAACTCATCCTATGCAAACCTCTACACTCCGTTTGTCGCCTCGCCCGGTTCGTCCGGCCTGATCCAGGCCATCTATGACCTCTACTACGATCCGTTCCTCTCGTATCTCGGCAACGAGGTCGTGGGGCTCGGCTACACCGACATCTACTACGGGCTCACGGATGACTCCTACGCGAACTACTACGGCTTCAAAGGCCCGGCTTGCAACAATGCGCTGGGGGTGGGTTTCTGTCCAGGCACTTCGTTGAACAACCAGGCCACCAGCATGTTTGCGTGGAGTTCTGTCGGCAAATCGAACTACAACGGCCTCCAGGTTAGCCTGCGAAAACAGATGAGCCAGGGGCTGCAGTTCGATCTTAACTACACCTACTCCAAGTCGCTCGACTACACTTCTGGCGCTACGCGCATGGGATTCAGTTCCAGCACCAACGTCGGTGCTCCCGGAAGCCGATTGGCGAATGCCTTTTCTCCGGGTTCACGCTACGCGGTTTCAGATTTCGATACCACGCATCAGATCAATGCCAATTGGATTGCCGAATTACCATTCGGCAGGGGCAGACACTTCGCCGCGAATGCCAGCCCCGTAGCCAACGCAATTATCGGAGGGTGGGAACTCTCCGGCGTTGCCCGCTGGACCAGCGGTTTCCCCTTCTCCGTCGACAACGGCAATTTCTGGTCCACCAACTGGGACGAGCAGGGTATCGCCCAGATGAACGCGCGGCCAAAAACCGGGCGCTATCGGCAACCGGGAGGAGCTTTCAGCGTCTTTCCCAATCCGGGCGCCGCTTGGGCGGATTTCCAAAATCCCTATCCCGGTCAGGCTGGTTCCCGTAACGTACTCCGTGGAGACGGATTCGCCGGTCTAGACATGGCGTTGAATAAGCGTTGGACTATTATCGAAGGTCAAAGCCTGCAATTCCGCTGGGAAGTCTTTAACGTTCCCAACCTGCATCGCTTCAACGTGGACTCGGGAATACAGTCCGGCGCCGCATGCGCCTGCATCGCTTCCATGCAAGACCCATTTACCTTCGGCGATTACACCGGACTTTCGACCTCGAATCGAGTCATGCAGTTCGCGCTGCGCTACGAATTCTAGACAGCTCACGTAGGAGCGGACGTATTCGTCCGCTCCTGCCAGTTCTTGTAAGCTTTTCCCGATCTCATGACGAATCTTGCCCGCAAACTAAATCTGATGGACTACTTCGCGCTCGGCTTTGGCGTGATGGTCGGCACCGCGTGGCTCGTCGTCATGGACGACATCCTCAATCGCGGCGGCCCCCTCGGCGCCGTTCTCGGCTTCACTGCGGGCGCCCTCATCCTGCTCCCCATCGGCTACGTGTACGGACAACTCGTCAAAGAAATTCCCGACGCCGCCGGTGAGGCCGCCTATGTCGCCAAGTTTTTTCCTGAAGTCGTGAGCTTCGGTACGGGCTGGATGATGTTCCTCAGCTACTTCTTGACGTGCCCGTTCGAAGCCCTCGCGGCCGGAAGGATCAGCGGATATTTATTCCCCTCACTGAATACCATCGAACTCTACCGCCTCGGCGGATACCCCGTATATCTGCCCCACATGCTTCTCGGATTGACTCTCACCATCGCGTTGACATGGCTCAACTACCGCGGCATTCAAGCCAGCGCGCGCCTGAGCAAGACCACCACTTTCATGTTTCTCAGCTTGGTCGTCGTCTTCGCCCTGGCCGGCGCGAGTCACGGATCGCCTTCCAACTTTCGCCCCCTCTTCAGCCACAAGCCGCTGCTTTCAATTCTGCTGGTGTGGCAAGTAGTGCCCTGGCTGGTCTCCGGCTTTGAGTCAGTCGGAAAAGTAGCGGAAGAAGCGAGCCCCGGCTTCGCGGACCGCAATTTTTCTGTGGCGATTCTCCTGACCATTTTTTCCGGACTCATCTTTTTTCTGGTGGTGATCACCGCAGTCTCCTATGTCGCTCCCTGGCAGAGCCTGCATAGCAATCAACAATTTCCCACGGCCGTTGCCTTCGAGCGCGCATTGCACGCCCACTGGATAGTCGTTCTCATCATGAGCTCCGCGCTGGTCGCACTCGTGCAGGCATTCAACGCCAATGTTGTCGCCTCGTCGCGTCTGCTCTTCGCCATGTCGCGCCGCAATCTCCTGAATCCGCGCATGAGCCGTGTCCACCCGCGCAATCAGACGCCATCCACAGCCGTGATAGCCGTCGGGATCGCCACCGCTCTAACCATATTCCTGGGCGAGGCACTGCTCGTTCCGATCCTGGAAGTCGGTGCCATAAGTGCCGCCATCGCCTGGATGGCCGCCTGCGCCTCCTATTACAAAATGAAACCGCGTGGCCTGCGCCGCGCCGCCGCCGTCTTCGGACTCTTCGTCACGACCGTTATGATCTTAGTGAAACTGCTCCCGTGGGTGCCTGGACACTTCACCTGGCATGAGTGGGTCGCCCTCGCAATGTGGGGAATTCTCGGCGCCGCCATCCGGGCTACGCGCCAGCGAACTCCCACAACCGAAACCGAGATTGAGATGGTACGTGCCCAAGGCTAGCATCACGACTCAAAGCAAGCAGATTACAAGACTTGAAGACCTATGACCGACTATTCCAAATACAGTTTCTGGCTTGAGACTTGCGGTGATGACCTCACTCCGCGCCCTGCAGTCGAGAGATCGATTGATGTCGATGTAGCCATTCTCGGCGGAGGATATACGGGACTCTGGACCGCCTATTACTTGCTCCGTGGCAATCCCCGGCTCAAAGTCGCCGTCCTTGAAAAGGAAATCGTCGGATTCGGCGCCTCTGGCCGCAACGGCGGATGGTGCTCCTCCAAGTTTCCTGTAACCCCGTCCATGCTGACGCACCGTTACGGCATCGACGCTGCCCGCGCTCTCATGCTTGCTATGTGCGACTCAGTCGACGAGATCGCTCGGATATGCGCTCAGGAGCAAATCGATGCGCAATTCCACAAGGGTGGAATCCTCACGCTCGCGCGTGGCCAGCATCATCTGCCGTACTTGCGCGCCTCCTTCGCCGCTTATGAGCGCCTAGGCCTCGCGAAACAATATAAGTTGTTGAATGCAGAGCAAACTCTCGATCGGGTCCGAGTGACGAATGTTCTCGGTGGACTCTCTGCTGCCGAAAATGCCAGCGTTCACCCCGCGCGCCTCGTCCGCGGACTGGCCCGCGCCATCGAAAAGCGCGGAGGCACCATCTACGAGCGCACCGAAGTCACGGGCTTCGAGGGCGGCTCTTCCGCACGCTTCCTTACTCCCGCCGGAGAAGTCCGTGCCAAACAAGCCCTTGTGCTCGCCGGCGAATCCTATCTCACTCGTTTGTCCAAACTTCACCGCGTCGTCCTCCCCGTGTATTCCCTGATCACCTTGACCGAACCACTCACCGAAACACAGCGGAGTCAGATCGGCTGGCAGAATCGAGAGAGCCTCGCCTCCTGCAACTACACCGTCGATTACTTGACCAGAACCGTCGATGGCAGGATTCTCTTCGGCAGTCGCGGCGCTCCCTACCGGCTTGGCTCCAGGATCACCGACGAACAAGACCGCCATCTCCAAACTCACGCCCGCATTCAAAGTCTGGTTTTGGAATGGTTCCCTATGTTGCAAGGCATCAAGTTCACGCACTCATGGGGAGGTCCCGTCGGTATGCCCCGCGACTGGATGCCCATGACAAACTTCGATCCCGCCACAAAAATTGCTACCGCCCGCGGATACACGGGCCAAGGCGTGTCGACCACGAATCTCCTCGGCAGAGTAGTCTCGGAATTGATTTCCGGAGTCCGTACCGCCTTCAGCACTCTGCCAATTGCACAACGGCGCTCTCCTCTCTGGGAATACGAACCATTGCGCTGGCTGGCAGTGCGCTACATGCAGAACGCATTTTTCAGGATTGATGAAGCGGGTAAGCAAGACAGGCCTAAACCGAAAGATTCGTTCGTAGCCGAATACTTAGGCCGCCACTAACGACCCCTGAGGGTGGGGATTTTGACTTCCCGGATTCCAAGCAGAATTGAGCAGACCTCTTCTGACCGGAGGAACAAAAACGGGGTGCCCCACTTCTCGCCGCATTTGCGAGAAGTGGGTTGGCAAGGCGAACAGCAGCACCGTAATACCGGCCTAAGAGGCGGAGCCAAGCGCTCGGGCGATTCACACGATAATGACGTCCCCGCCCGCTAGTTCAACCCGCTACACCCGCTCCTCGAAACAGCTTCACCCAAAAACTCCTCCAGCATCGCCCCGCCGCGCCTTTTGTCTCCCGTCGCGCGAAATGCCCGAGGTGACACACCGAACTGCTTGCGGAACGAATGGCTGAAATGTGCCGCGTCACTGAAGCCCCAGAAAAACGCGATTTCGGTAATCGTTTTTTCCTGCAACCGTGGATTCATCAAATCCGCCCGGCACTGCTCCAATCTCCGTGCCCGCACATAATCTCCCAGAGTCTTCCCCGTAGAAGCGAACACACGATGCAGATGCCGTGGAGAAATTTCCAGCGCCGCCGCAACTTCAACCGGCGTCATGGCTTCCCCCAGGTGGTTATCAACATAGCGCAGAATCTGTCCGAGCAATTCCGAACTACGCGCAACCGCCGCCTCGCTTCCTCCCAGGCACGCTCCCAGCGTATGGAAATAGGCATTCAGCGCCGCCGTTCTCTCTTCCTCTTCCATCCGCCCCGCTTCGTCATACAGCGATTGTGAAATCCGGGCCAGCACAGCCCCTATCCTGCTGCTGCCCGCGATCCTTTCCGCAATCGGAATCTCACTGGTTTGCAGCCGATTCTCCATCATCCAGCGCGGTACCCTGAGATACAGCCGCACACAGTCCATCCCGCAACTCGACGACCACGGAGTTCCTGTGTCGATCACCGTACTATCGCCGGCCTGCAGTAGCACCTCTGCTCCGTTCTGCAGATAGCGCCGCGCCCCCGCTATCTGTGTGATCACGATGCAAGAACGATTTTCCGCAGACACCGCATCCGCCGGCCATTTCCAAAATGAGAGGGGACTGGAAGAGAATTTCGTGAGCCGCAGCGCGCCTACCTCTCGGATCTCAATCGATCCGTGAAACGACGCTCTGGGAAGTTGTATTCGGCAATCCCCGCAAATCTGCTGCGCATTCCACTGCCACGCGTCGATGCGATCCGACACCGGTAACCGTTCCGTCGAGAACAGCTGTGACATCCCGTTTCCCCCAAGCCCCATGTCACTGCTCCGCCCACCCGGCCTCTCAGGTGACTCAGGCGGCACTGCTCATCTACTCCCACAGAGGCTATCGGGGCGGAAGGTAGCACACAAATGACGACAGGTTCAAGGCCAATCTTGCCGCGTTTGTTGTGCAGTGCGAACTCGCATCAAAGACGACCGTCGAGAGCGCGGTACGGACCACCGGCGCTGCCGGCGTCCTCGAATTCCTGTCGTCACTGTCCCGATAACGCAGGGCATGCGTTTAGATACCTGCAGCAGTCGTCATCCCTTCATCGCACTTGTGGCAAGAGTGGGGGAAGACTCCTATTCTCGTTTGACCCACCCTGCATCAGATCAACGATCAGCCCAAACAGATGATTCCGGGTTTCGACTCTCACGCCGGCCCGAGTGATATAGCGAATGACGATGTCGACACCGGCTCCCGCGGGCCTAAGATTCACCGACGGCATGGCGCTAAACTGAGGCGATTCTTCGTGCGTCACCCGCTTCCATTCCGCTTCCGCCATTTTTGCATCCGCTTCCGTTATCTTCACCGTCGCTTCGTAGATTGCATTTAGAAGAGGATGAATTCCGGTGCCTGGAGGAACGCTTACCTTAATCTCGTCCCACATCCACTGTCCTACCATTGAAAAGTTGAAATACTTGCCGCGTATGGCATAGCCGTTCAAAAACGAGACTCTTCTTCCCGTAGGATGGCCATGGGCAGTCCAGTTTCCCGTCTCCAGCAGCCATGTGCGGAACAGCCCGAGCTGTACCACTTCGCCGCCGACTCCATCAATCTCTACCCAGTCCCTAACCCTCACTCCGTTTGGTCCCATGAGAACAAACCAACCGCAGAATGCCAGGATGAAATCCTGAAAGACCACCGTCAGTCCTGCTGTCACCAGACCCAGGATCGTTGGCATCTGACGTGGCACCCCGAAGATGACCAGCAGAATGAGCAGGAGCCCGATGAGTTGCATTCCCAGGTTCAAGATTGTGTTCAAAGTCTGCTTTTGCCGGGAGTCGTGGACTATCCTCTCCAACGCCAGGCGAAGGCCCCAGCTCGCCAACATCACCAAAATGCAGATGCCCGTCAGCAAGGCCAGAGACTGCAGGATCAGGTGGATTACAATTCTTTGCTGCAGCTTGACTTGCTCTCCCCATCGCCCATAGAGATCTACCAGCTGCTGCTGCGCTCCCAGGCGATCACGAAGGATGCTCAGGATGTTTTGCTGGGCGCTGATTTGTTGCAGCCGACCGATTCGCTCAGAACTTGACTCTCCAACGGGCTTATTCGCAATAGCCGCAGCTTCTGCCTTCAGACTTTCCTCGTCCCCTGTAAGCGCAGCCACGTCGGCCTTAGCCAACTGCCGAGCCTGTGCGATCAATTCCTGCCGGTTGCGGAGGGATCGCCACGTTGATAGCTGCTCGGAGAACGTCTTGTACTGTTCGGCTGAGGCGACAGCAGCCTGCCCATCATCCTTGGAGGTGTGCTCCGTATACTGCTTCATGGCGGCTTGGCGCGCCGCCAGCTCCTGCTGAAGCTTGACCCTCTGATCTCCGCTTTCGCGGGCGAGGTCCTCGATCGAATCGGCCAACTCGGCTTGGTCAAGGCCAAGTTGCGCCTTCGCGATCTCCAAGTCGCTGGCGTTAGAAATTGCACCTGCTGATTTCGTGCCCGCGCCCGCACTGAGCGCCGCGATCCGAGCCTCGTCGTTCTTGATGGTCTCCTGAAGCTCGGTGACCCTTTGCTGCAATGCCAATGCCTTACCGCTTAGAGTTGGTTTAGCAAGGCTTGCCTGCCTCAGAGACTGCGAGAACGCCTGGTCGACTTCGTGATCGGCAACACGCTCCGCGTCCCTGGCGAGTTTCCTCTCCTCAGCCGACTGTGCCAAGGCAGCCAGAGTCGCCGCCGTCTGCCAAGGCCGCTGATCGACAATTCCAGGCGACACATAGGCTCCCGTCCAGTTCCCCTTCTTGGCTTGCAGGAACGGGAGATATGCCATCACCCCGCGAGTCATGAACGTACCTGCCAGGGTGATGGCCAGCACTATCAGCAGGACTAGGACAATCACCTTGCGCGACCGATTCATAGCCAAAACCTTTCGTTTCGGTATCTAGTTGACTGTATCGCAAACGGAGGACCAATTTACTCTCTGAGGTAGATGCCAGTTACGGAGTGGGGCGGAAATTAGGCTCCGCAAGCACCGAGATAAGGTTCAAGCGAATGCTCAATCGCGTCCAGGATGAGTGATAACGGGTCATTGCGCAGACTTCCTTCCCGAATCTTGACGTACTGGATGGGAAGATAGTCGCTCACCAGTGTTTCAGGAATTCCGGCATGCTCCAGGTTGCTGATCAATGTCTGAACCGCATTCTTGGCTTCCGGATACCCCCAATAGTAGCGAATGCGATCACTGTAACTGGAGGTGCGCAATCGACGCTGCTCCTCCGGCGTGCCTCGGTAATGCGTCTGCCAGTGTTCGGGATGCCGGAGCATAACTTCCTCCATACGCTCGCGCAGGTGGGATCGCTTCGCGGCCTGGATACACTCGTCTTCAATCCTGGCCAGAGCAAACAGTGCCTGCCGCATGGCATAACTTAATGCGGGTCCTACTTTCAGGATCGCGAAGCCGTCGCGAACCAAAGCGGCCAGAGCTTCTCGCCTTTGATAGTCGGTTGAATGGGCCTCGAAGACGATTCCCGAATTCTGACGAAGCCACGCGGACAACGGTACGGCCGTGGCCGGGTCATAGTCTTCCACAGATTCATCGGAGAACTCGACGCCGGGCTGGACCACAAGCGCCACTACTCTCGGCCACGCCCGATCCAGTCCTAACGCCAGGAACTCTTGGCGGTGAAACCGTAGTGCTTCCTCCGCGGCGCCCGGGGTTGTCGCTGAAAGCTTCATGGCATCGACGGCCCCACCCGGCGTAGGTACCTCTGTGCCAATGACGTAAGTGAGTCCACCGCTCGGGTCGGTGCTTTCCGCTACGCGGCACAAATCCGCCGCACGCTGAGCGATCACATGGTCGGGCAGGGTGCTGGGATCGCCCGCGCACGGCATACTTGCGTCCAGATGAATTTTTCCATAGCCCGCGCCGGCAAAAGCTCGCACCATCTCACGCGCGTTCGTCATTGCCTGAGCTGCAGGCAGGTTCCGCCACGGGTACGGGCCCAGATGATCTCCTCCCAGCAAGATCCGGTCCGTTGGAAACCCGACTTGCTGTGCAATGCTACGCACCTGCGCACGAAAATCCTGAGGCGTTAAACCGGTATAACCTCCGAACTGATTCACTTGGTTGCAGGTTGCTTCAATCAGAAGCGGCCCACTGGCGGTGGAGTGCCGGCGCATACAGGCTTGAAGCACCAGCGGGTGGCTGGAACAGACCGAGTAGATGCCGCGCCCCGGGTTCAGAGTCCTAAGATGCGGCAGTTCCTGCAAGAAGGAGGGCATAGCGAAATCCGAATGAAACACCCTATATCATTTTCGAGAACGAGAGTAGTCCCGACCTTACCGTGAGTCGACATACCGCAGGCGATCTGATCTCCTTGAGGAGGCGCTCGCATCCTTACGCTTTGTGTGCGGTTCGCCACCCAATGCCGAGGCCTGGCGACCCCCTTCCATCTCGCGGATAAGCCGCGCTCCGCAGGAACGCCATTTGCAATCGCCCCTTACCAGACTACGAACTCCATCCGTTCACTACGGGACAAGCTTAACTCTGGAGCGCGCAGACGTCATTTCGTGAAACCGAATTCACCGGACATCCCAGCTGCTGAAGTTCTGTCTGAAAGATGCCGAGCGGACCCATCGAGGATGGTATCTATTTCACTATCAACGCAACATCCTCGTTGACATGTGCGATGCACGTTAGACAACCTTTCGCGATCGGGGGCAACGCTGGCAATTTGTGGTGCAGGCTATAATTGCCCGCACGCATGGCTCTGTCCTCAGGTACGAAACTCGGCCCTTACGAAATTCAATCACCGCTCGGCGCTGGTGGAATGGGCGAGGTGTATCGCGCCCGCGATAGCCGGCTCGGGCGCGACGTTGCCGTGAAGATTCTGCCGGAGTCGTTCGCCTGCGATAGCGAGCGTTTGCTTCGCTTTGAGCAAGAAGCTCGTGCCGTTGCTGCACTCAATCATCCCAACATCCTGGCAATCCATGACCTCGGGACGCAGGCCGGGGTGCCCTACATCGTTTCTGAGTTGCTGGAGGGCGAAAGCCTGCGGTCGGCACTCGACCGGGGAGCTGTGCCCCTGCGCAAGACTGTCGAGTATGGGGTGCAAATCGCGCATGGGCTGGCAGCGGCGCACGAAAAAGGAATCGTCCATCGGGACCTGAAACCCGAGAACATTTTCCTTACCAAGGATGGACGAACCAAGATCCTGGATTTTGGCTTGGCGAAGCTCGTTCAGAACACAAGTCAAGGTTCGAGCGAACTTACATTAACCACTTTGCAGACGGTGGCGGGTGTGATCATGGGTACGGCGAGCTACATGGCGCCCGAGCAAGTCCGGGGCGACGCCGTTGACGCTCGCACCGACATTTTTGCATTTGGCGCCGTGCTGTATGAAATGCTTTCCGGTTTGCGCGCCTTTCGCCGTGACACCGCTGCGGAAACCATGACTGCGGTGCTGAAGGAGGATCCGCCGGAGTTGTCCGGTCCGGTGCGCACGGTTTCCTCCACGCTGGATCGCATCGTGCGGCGCTGTCTCGAGAAAAATCCGGAGGAACGTTTTCAGTCGGCGCTCGATCTCTCCTTCGCGCTGAGTGCTCTATCAGGAAGCGAGACCGGGGCTGCACGCGCTCCGGTCGCAGCTGCGCCTGAGCGCACACGCCGCCTTCTGTGGGCCACTGTGGCGTTGGCCATGTTGGCTGCTGTAGTCGCGACGTGGTTTGTGGCGCGGCGTCCTGAACCCATAACTCGCATGCAGTTCTCTCTGGCGGGATCCGACGAAATGAGTATCAGCCAGATGGCGCTCTCGCCCGACGGCTCCACACTGGCGTTCGTATCGCCCGAGGAGAGCACCGGGATGCCAGTGCTTTACATACAGCGCATCGACTTGCCCACCGTTAAGGCCTTGCCGGGAACCCAGGGAGTGAGTTTTCCTTTCTGGTCCCCGGATGGCGCATACCTGGGATTTTTCGCCAATGACAAGCTGCAGAAAGTCGGGTTTGCCGGCGGCGCACCGCAGGTTCTGGCCAGGACCTCCGCCGGTCGCGGCGGAAGTTGGGGAAAGCAGAATGTCATCGTCTACGCTCCCGATCCCAGTAGTGGCATCTGGCGAATTAATCCTGACGGCAGCGACGCGGCTCCCCTTACCCAAGAGATTATGCAGGCCAAACCAGATCAGCAAACCCACCGCTGGCCTGTCTTTCTACCCGACGGAAAACGGTTCTTATATTGGGCAGGAAATTTCTCCGGCGCCAAAGACGACAAGGTCAGCGGCATCTATCTGAGTTCTCTCGATGAAAAAGGACAGAAGCTGGTTCAGCTCAGTCATTCCAGTTTCGGCTACGATGCCGGGCATCTTTATTATGCCGGCGATCAGAACCAGTTGGTCAGCGCGAATTTCGATCCCGCCAGCGGCCAGACTTCAGGCAACAGCACGCCCATAGCCGGCGCCGTCGGTTATCAGCCCTCCACTTTCTGGGCCGCCATCACTGTCTCTCTCAACGGCACGGTGATCTACAACACCGGCGTTGGCGCGGCCTTGTCGCAACTCACCTGGGAGGACCGCACCGGCAAGGAACTGGGACGGATCGGCGAACCTGCCATCATGGCGAACCCGACTCTCTCGCCCGATGGCAAGAGGGTTGCCGTGGACGTCGCTGATCTGAAAGCAAGCAACGTGGATGTGTGGCTGGAGAATATTAACGGCTCGGACAATGCGCGCTTCACCTTCGATCCCTCGGAAGAAACCAGTGCCATTTGGTCGCGCGATGGGAGCATGGTCGCGTACCGTTCCGTTGGTTCGGAGACGTCCCAAATACTGGCCAAACGGGCCAGCGGGCTGGAAAAAGAAAAAGTGCTCTATCACGGTCCCAGCGTGACCGATGACATCCTTCCCAGCTCCTGGTCCGCGGACGGCCAACTGCTTGTCGCCACTGATCAAGCTCCATCTCGTACTTACCTGGTTTCGGTGCCCGCAGCGGGAGGGGAAAAGGTCCCCTTGCTAAGTAGCAAGGCCAACCAGACCAACGGGCAGATTTCTCCCAATGGAAAGTGGGTAGCCTATGCCTCCGACGAATCGGGTGCGTGGGATATTTATGTCAGTTCGTTCCCCGGCGCTGCGGGAAAATGGCAGGTCTCGCGCGGCGGCGGCACCGAGCCACGCTGGCGCGGCGACGGCAAGGAGATTTTCTATATCGCGCCCAACGGCATGTTGATGGCGGTGCCGGTAAATGACGGGAGCGGCTTTTCCACCGGCGCACCTGTGCCGCTCTTCCAGATTCATGGGCGCGCACCTATCTCCTCGACCGACACTTTCACCTATGACGTGGCTAAAGATGGAAAGCGCTTCCTGGTAAACCGGTACGTGAAACCGGACCACGTCCCGCCCTTAACCATCTTGCTGCACGCAGCCGGCGGCCCTCAGTAAGTAATTGCCCGTGACGGAGGTGGCATTGGATTGCCACCACCCCGGTTCCTGCGATTCCCTCTGAGCCTCATTGACATCCATACTAAGACATCTATATAAAGACATCTTAATATGGCCAAGACTGATGCTCTGCAAGGTTCACTCGATCTGCTGGTGCTTAAGATATTGTCGCGGCACCCGCGACTTCACGGCTACGCCATCATGGCTGCCATCGCCAGTACATCCGGCGAAGTGCTGCGCGCAGAGGAAGGTTCGCTCTACCCAGCGCTGTATCGGATGGAGGAAGCGGGCTGGATTCGCGCCGAGTGGATCAAGAAAGACTCCGGTCGCCGCGCGCGCGTCTACGAACTGACCGCCGCGGGCAAAAAGCAACTGGGTGCGGAAGAGTCGCGCTGGCAGTCGGTCAGCCTGGCAATCAATCGGGTTCTCCGGGAGGCATGACATGTCTTTGTGGTCGCGTATCTCGAATGCCTTGCACGGCGAGCGCTTGAATCGCGAGATCGATGAAGAGTTGCAGTCCCACATTGAAGAAGCCATTGCCTCAGGACGCGATCCCAAGGAAGCGCACCGTGCATTCGGCTCCGCGCTGCATGTCCGCGAGGCAAGCCACAGCATTCGTGCTGCCGGATGGCTCGAGTCGCTTCTCGCCGATATAAGTTTCGGCTGGCGGCAGCTCTGCCGCAACAAGGTCACGTCCGTGGCCGCTGTGCTTTCCCTGGCTCTTGGCATCGGCTCCTGTGTCGCCGCCTTCCGTCTGATCGACGCCCTGCTCTGGCGCCCGCTGCCCATCTCCGGTTCCAGCAGGCTCTATGTCCTCTCCCGCAAGTTGACCGGCCTCGAGGGCAAGCCTATCGAGGACGGCTACTGGGCCACGCCGGACTTCAACCTCATGCGCGAGGCTGCGAAGGAACAGGCCGACCTCATCGCCATCAGCGACGCCGACCGCACGGACATCACCTGGTCCACCGACGACGACATGGAGAAGGCCCACGTCGTTTATGTCTCCGGCAACATGTTCCCGCTCTTCGGCCTTGAGCCCGCGCTCGGCCGCCTGCTCGCTCCCGTTGATGACCGCGGTCCAGGTCTTGCTCCCTATGCGGTCCTCTCCTGGGACTATTGGAATCACCGCTTCGGCCGCGATCCCCACGTTCTTGGCCGCTCGCTCCACATCGGCGATCAGACCTTCGAAATCATCGGTGTCGGCCCTCGCGACTTCACTGGAACCGAAAAGGGAACTGTCACCGACATCTTTCTGCCCCTTAGCATGAACAGACTTGCCACCCAGGAAAGTTGGCAGTGGCACCGCACCTTCCTGATGTTGAAACCCGGCGTCAGCCCGGCCACCGCCCTCGATCCGCTCCGCCAGCATCTCTCCGCCGTCAGCCGCGCCTTCGAGCTCGAGTGCTCCACGTGTCTCCGCGGCATGACCCCGGCGACCATCGACCGCTATCTCAATAAGACTCTCGTCTTCAATCCGGCCGGAGCTGGCATCTCCGATCTCCAGAAGGACTATCGCCGATTACTCGGCGTCCTCGGTCTCCTAGCAGCTCTCGTCCTGCTCATCGCCTGCGTCAACGTCGCCAACATGATGACCGCCCAGGCTGCCGCCCGCGCCCAGGAGATGGCTCTCCGAATCTCGATCGGCGCCGGCCGGCGTCGCCTCGTCCAGCTCATCCTGTGCCAAAGCGCCCTGCTCGCTCTCCTGGCTTCCGCTCTTGGCGTAATCTTTGCGGCGTGGTCGGCGCCCTTTGTGCTCGGCCTCATCAATCCGCCCGACAACCCTGCGCGCCTTGCCCTTCCCGCCGACTGGCGTGTGCTTCTCTTCGGCTTCGGTCTCATTTTCCTCGTCGTTCTATTGCTTGGTTTGCTTCCTGCTCTTCGTGCCTCCGCGGTCCGGCCCGTTGCCGCCCTCAAAGGTGGTGAAGATCCGCACTCGCCACGCCGTCTGATGCGTGGAGCCATCGCTCTTCAGGTCGCTTTCTGTTGCCTCGTCCTTTTTCTGTCTTCGCTCTTTGTGGCGTCCTTCCAGCGCCTGCAGAACCGCCCTCTCGGGTTCTCCACCGACCGTTTGCTCCTGCTCGAAACCGTTGCCGGCAAAGGCCAGCTCCCTGTCGTCTGGAATCAAACTGCCGAGGCGCTCCGTGCTGTTCCCGGCATTAATTCGGTCGCCATCTCGGGCTGGCCGTTGCTAGGACGCATCCGCATAAATAGCGATATTTCCATCAACGGCGCCCCTCCCAGTCCTACTCCCGCCTGGTTTCTGAACGTTTCCCCGGGCTGGCTCTCGACCATGAAGATCCCTCTTGTTTCCGGGCGCGACTTTCGCCCGGAAGACACCTCTCCGGGAGCCGCCATCGTCAACGAAACCTTCGCCAGGACCTTCTTCCCCGGCCAGGACCCCATCGGCCACACCTTTGAACGCGGCGCGGATCAACCGGTCAACCAGATCGTCGCCGTCACCCCCGACGTCCCTTACGACGATCTGCGTGCGCCCAGCCGTCCCGTCTTCTACGTCCCCTTCACCGAAATCGACCACAAATCCGCCAGTGTCGTCGACTTCGCCACCTTCGCCATTCACACCGATGCCCAGAACCCGCTCGCCCTCGCCGAGTGCTCTCGCCAGTTCAGTCGGGCAACGCCACAACGGCCTTCGCGTCTCGAACGTCACCACGCAGTTCGATCTGGTCCGTGACCAGACCGTTCGTGAGCGCCTGATCGCCATGCTCGCCGCTTTCTTTGCCGCCGTCGCGTTGCTCCTCGCCGGCATCGGACTCTACGCTGTCCTCAATTACTCCGTCCTCCAGCGCCGCCGCGAGATCGGTATCCGCATAGCGATTGGCTCGACTCGTGCTGGCATCGCACAGCTCGTCACTTTCGATGTCTTCCTCATGATCGCGCTCGGAGGTTGCGCGGGCATCGCACTCGGATTCGGTGCGGCGCGCTATGTCGAGTCGCTTTTCTACCAAGTCAAAGCAACCGACGCGGATATGATTGCGCTGCCGACGTGTGCCATTTTGCTCAGTGCGCTCGTAGCCACACTGCCTGCCGTGGTTCGCGCGCTGCGCACAAACCCCACCGAGATTCTGCGGAGCGAGTGAGCGGCGAGTCCCTGTTGATCGCTTACTTTGTAGATGGCGATCGATTTTGCCATGCGTCCGGTTCGATCTATGGCAAATCGCCAATGCGCTCATCAAGCCCAGGATTGAGAACGTAAATCATTTGACTTTGTAACCCTTTCCTTGTATTACGAATGCTTGCGTTCGATTTCATTCAATTTTCCTTCGCGCGCCGCTCAAGAGGTGTCCTATGTTTTTAACCAGTGTTTTACGGCCTGAGAGCAGCCTCCTTCGAAAGCGGCCAGCCAGGCTCGCGATCAGTTCCTGGATTCTCACCACTGTGTTTACGTCTTGTTCACTCGCAGTGGCTGCGGACATCCTGGCCAGCAAGCCTCAGATTCAGGGCGGCAATCTGCGCATTGAATTTGATAACCGTTTGCGGAGCCGGGTGGTCGCCCGTTTCGACAAGACGGAGACGGTGATGGGGCCGTTCACTGCCTCTGAGACTGTGACAACCGCAGACAAGCTCTGGACCGGGTTTCTCCTGACCTCGCAAAAACACGAGCGCACAAAAGACGCTTTCGGAGAAGGTGAGCGGCTCACCGTGGAAGGAAAGGCAGGAGACGCTGAAGAAGACAGTCTCCGTCACCATCTATGACGACGTTTCCCGCAATGGCGTTCTTCGATGTTCAATACACCAATACCGGAACAGACGAAACTCGCGGTCAAAAGTTGGACCAACAACGCGTACACGGTGAACGCACAGACCGGGGCGAGCCCGCCAGCTTTCTGGTCTTACCAGAGTGGCTCCTACGAAAAACGTCCCAACTGGATCCTGCCGCTGCACGCTAATTTTCAGCAGGAAAATTATCAAGGCATGAATGCCGACGACTATGGCGGCGGTACGCCGATTATCGACATCTGGCGGCGTGACGTTGGCATCGCTGTGGGACACGTCGAGCCGCGGCCGAAGCTGGTTTCCCTCCCAGTGTCCATGCCGGATGCGGCACACGCCAAAATCGCCGTACGCTTCGTCAAAGATATCTCACTAAACCCTGGTGAAAGTTTCCACACCTTTCGCACCTTCGTCGCCGTCCACCAGGGAGACTACTTCCGCACGCTCTCTGATTACCGACGCTTCATGATGAAACAAGGGTTCCAAATGGCCACCGCGCCCGACGACGCCTTCGGTGCAATCTGGTGCGCGTGGGGATATGGCCGATCGGTGCAGCCGCAGCAGGTATACGACACGCTTCCGACGGTCGAAACACCTGGGATTTGTGTGGGTCACGCTCGACGACGGTTGGCAGAACAACGTGGGCGATTGGGCGCTTGATCCCAAGAAGTTTCCCCACGGCGACGCTGACATGAAGGCCCTGGTGGACCGCATTCACCAGGAAGGATTCAAGGCACAGCTCTGGTGGTCACCGCTCAGCGCCGTGCCAGACTCGGACCTGCTCCGGGATCATCCCGACTACGAGTTACTGAACCGTGATGGCTCCAAGAGAAAAGTTTCCTGGTGGAACTCCTACTATTTGTGCCCAGCGGACCGCCGCGTCGTGGAGTACCACAAGGCACTTGGTGCGAAAGATTTTGGTGGATTGGGGATTTGACGGGCTGAAACTCGATGGCCAGGACATGAACGGAGTTCCAGCCTGCTACAACCCTGCTCATCATCACGCACAGCCGGAGGAATCGGTCGAGGCCCTGCCGGATTTCTTCAAGGCAATTTACGACACCGCACAGGCGGTAAAGCCCGGGACGCTGGTGGAGTTCTGCCCTTGCGGCACGGCGTTCTCCTTTTTCACCATGCCGCACTTCAATATGTCGGTGGCTTCCGACCCGAGAGGTTCCTTTCAAGTTCGTTCCAAGGCGAAAACGTTAAAAGCTCTGATGGGAGACACAATTCCATTCTTCGGCGATCACGTCGAACTGAGCGATGGTGGCAACGACTTTGCGTCCACAGTGGGCGTGGGAGGCGTCGTGGGAACGCAGTTTGTTATTCCGTCGCTAGTTACGAAACACGGCAAATCCGATCTGACTCCGGAGCGGGAGAAGGAATTCGAAAAGTGGCTTCGCATCTATCGGGAAAAGATGCTGTCAAGAGGACAATATCTCGGCCAGCTCTATGACATCGGCTTCGATGTGCCGGAGACGCATGCAATCCGCAAGGGCCAGACCATGTACTACGCCTTTTTTGCAAAGCAGTGGAAGGGGCCGGTCGAACTGCGCGGCCTCGAAGACCGCAACTACAGTGTGGTGGACTACGTCACGGGAAAGAGCCTGGGGACAGTGTCAGGACACAATGCACATCTGCCGGTTGAGTTCGACGGAAATCTGCTTGTGGAAGTGCGGCCACAGTGAACGGTGTTTACAAGCTCGCAAGTGTTCTCGTGGGAGGCTGTGCGTGAAAAGTTTGTCCCTTGTTCTGCTATTTGTGTGCGTCTCTGGGGCCTTTGGCCAGACCAATTCCTCCTTCTACGTGGCGACGACTGGAAATGATTCGAATCCTGGCACACAATCTGCGCCCTGGCGCACGGTTCAACACGCCGCAGACACCGTGCGCGCGGGAGTACCGTCAACGTGCGGGGTGGAATCTACGAAGAACTCGTCAACATCAAGGCTTCCGGCAACGCGAATGACGGATTCATTACTCTTAGAAGCTATCCAGGCGAGACGGCCGTCCTGGACGCAGAGCATTTAGCTCCCAATGACAGAACCGGCATATTTACCATTCACAACCAGAGTTACGTGCGAATCGAGGGTCTTGAGATTCGCAACTTCCGCACCGCCGAACATCGGCTGACTCCATTGGGCATAAGCGTTATGGGCGCCGGCTCCCATATCGAACTGCTGAAGAACAACGTCCATCATATTGAGCAGAATTTCGACGGCCGCGATGCTCCCGGACGAGGAGGCAATGGCTTTGGCATTGCTGTATACGGTACCGACGCCAAGACTCCTATCAGTGAACTGGTGATAGACGGCAATGAAGTGCATCATCTCAAAACCGGTTCGAGCGAGTCGCTAGTGGTGAACGGGAACGTCACGAATTTCCGCATCACACGCAACGTTGTCCACGACAACAACAACATCGGAATCGACGTCATTGGTTTTGAGCGCACGGCACCTGACCCGGCTGTCGACCAGGCTCGCGACGGGGTAGTAAGCGGCAATCTCGTTTACAACATTACCTCGCGCGGCAATCCCGCCTACCGCAATGATGAGTCTTCCGATGGTATTTACGTGGACGGCGGCACCAGAATCCTGATCGAACAGAACATCATTCATGATGTGGACTTCGGAATCGAGCTCGCGAGTGAACATCGTAACCGCGCCACCAGTTACGTCACTGCGCGAAATAACCTTATCTATCACTGCCATACCGCAGGTGTTTCCATCGGTGGCTATGCGCCTGAGCGAGGACGTACCGAGCACTGCACGGTGGTCAACAACACGCTCTACGACGACGACACATCGGGAACAGGGTCGGGGGAGTTCCAGATGCAGTGGAACATGGCGGACAACATTTTCGTGAACAATATTGTCTACGCCGGGGCGCGCTGTCTTATCGCGCTGAACAAATCCCAGGTCGAAACAAAGCCGCGGCCCGCCACCATCGATCACAACCTCTATTATTGCGCCTCGGGAGCAAAGGCAAGCACATGGATCGAGTCTGCAGCCACCGAGAAAGGATTCGACAACTATGTTGAGTCCACGGGGAATGATCGTCATTCGCGGTTTCTCGATCCGCATTTCGTTGACAGTGCCACGAAGGACTTCCACCTGCAATCCAATTCGCCGGCGATCGCTGCTGGCACGGCTGACGGAGTGCCGGTGGGAGAACTGGATCTTGAAGGCTCACCGCGAACCAAGTCCGGAAACGTAGACATTGGCTGCTACCAGAGAAAGTAGGGGCATTCCGTTGAAATTGGACGTGCATTCCCCAAGTTCCTGAAGGTGGCCGCGGGAACCGGATCCTCTCTGCAGCCGATTAGCGCGGCATGAAAGTCGTCAGCTGGCGTACCGCAAGACACACGGTATTCACGCAGACACGTGCTGAAGCACATCAAGGACTTTCTGGGCAACTTCATCCACAAACGAAACTGATCGTAGCAGCGTTCGAGGAGAGAGAGCGCGAATGCGAAGTGGAAGCGCGATCCCGAGTGGATCCGACTCCGCTAGGGTTCGAAAAATCCGCCACAAGCAAGCCGTTGGCGAAGCGGACGCGAGATCTATGCAAATTGACGAGGACCCAAGAAGGCCGCTGAAGTAGTAGCCGGCGCAACTGGCAACGAGTCGCTGCTTGAAGTGAGCCTGGGCGGGGAGAGGAAGAAGATCTCTGCGGTAACGGCGGCTGAGCCTACTAGTGTCCCGCGGTTGTTGCATCAAAGATTAGCCTGCCTCCGACGAACGTTTTCAGGGCTCGGACGTCGCGGATCTTCTCTGGCGCAATTGAGAATATGTCATCGCTGAGAAGGACCATATCGGCTAATTTCCCGGGAGTGATCGAACCCTTCTCGTTCTCCTGAAACTCGGCATAAGCGGAGCCTATGGTGTAGGCCTCGATCGCCTCTGCAACCGAGAGTTTCTGTTCGGGGAACCAGCCGTTGGGGTTCTTTCCATCCAGAGTGGCGCGGGTGACGGCGGCGTAGACAGTCAGAAGCGGGTTAAGCGGAGCCACCTCCCAGTCGGTGCCGAACGCAAGGCGCACACCGTGGTTCAGAAACGTACGGAAGGCATAAGTGCGGCTGGCGCGATCGTGACCGATGTGCGCCTCGGCAAAGCGGCCGTCGTCGATCGCGTGGTAGGGCTGGACCGATGCAATCACATGCAGTTGCGCGAAACGCTCGAAGTCCTTGGCCGCCATGTGTTGTGCGTGCTCGATGCGCAGCCGCCGGTCGGCTTCGCCGTGCGCCTTGATTACCTCGGAATACAGGTCAAGGATGGTGGAAATACCTTCGTCACCAATGGCGTGGGTGCAGATCTGCAATCCCGCGTCATCAGCCCTCATGTAGCGATCCCGCATGAGCGAAATCGGATGCATTTCATCGGATAACAGACCGCGATTGCTCCCTTGATTCAGGAAGGGTTCGTAGAAATAAGCCGTTCCCGAACCGAGCGAGCCGTCAGCGAAGGCCTTGAGGGCACCAATGCGGAGATATGGCCCGCCGAAGGCGTGACCGACGCCGAGCTTGGCGAGGTCGTCCACCTGGGTGATCGAAGGAGCCGCATAGATCCGGGTTGTCAGTTCGCCACGGCGTAGCAGCTCAGCGTAAACGGTGATGTCTTCACCGCTGGCGCTCATGTGCTGCACGCTGGTGACGCCCACCGATGCTGCAAAAGCCAGAGCTCGCTCAACGATCTTCAAGCGCTGGTCGTGGGTGAGTGGCGGAATGACCTTGTACATGTAGTCTGTGGCTGCGTCTTTCAGTGCGCCTGTGGGGTTTCCCTGAGCGTCGCGAACCACAGTTCCCCCCGGGGGGTCGGGAGTTTTGGCAGTAATCCCGGCGAGCCGCAGCGCGACGGAATTGGCCAGCCCCATGTGCCCGTCGTAGCGGCTCACGAACACAGGAGTATCCGAGGTAAGAGCGTCAATCAGTTCTTTCGTCGGCATATTGGGCGGGTTCCACTTGGTTTCGTCCCAGTTGCCGCCGACAATCCATTCGCCTTTCGCTGTAACCTTCGCTCGTTCGCCGATGCGGCGCGCGAACTCTTCCGGACTCGTAGCGTCATTGAGCTGGATGTTGTCCAGTTGCATGCCACCGGAGACGAAATGCACGTGTGCGTCATTGAAGCCAGGGAGCAGCAGTTTGCCTCCGGCGTCGATCACGCGGGTGTGCGGAGCGCGCCAGGCATCAACCTCAGCGTTTGAACCAACCGCCACGATGCGGTCTCCGAGGACGGCGACAGCCTGAGCCGTCGGCAAAGACTTATCTACCGTCCAGATCTTGGCGTTGGTGATGATGAGATCGGCAGCCGGCCTGGATTGAGCCTGATTCCATACCGGTAACAGGACGCAGCACAAAAGGGCCAGGAGCCACAAGGAGCGATTTCGATGATTCATGAATTCCTTAGTTGTGTTAGATCCGCATAAGATCGCCGAACCCGCGGTTTTCTCCGCCCACAGATGTACGTACCGAGGATCTGGAAAATCAGAATTCGTAGCGCAACGCGAACTGCATCACCCGCGGGTTGGTCATCAGGTGCGTATAGTTGCCGAAGTTCGGAACCGCAATCGAGTTATTGCTCTCGCTCGCGCTCGAGGAATTCTGATCGTTGAAGTCGAAGCGGGTCGAGTTGGTTACGTTGAACACTTCCCAGCGCAAGGCCACATTATGCTTGTCGTTCCAGGGCATCGTCCAGCGTTTCGAGAGCCCGAGGTCGATCCCGAAGTAACCGTCGCCGCGCACGAAATTACGCACGCCGACCTGACCGGGCAGGGCCGGATTGAATAGATTTTCGGCTGCAGCCGGGTCGGGAAAGAGGTTCACGTTGCCGTTCGCTTGGTGGTAGGCACCGCTTTTCACATGTGATACGGTCGGCATTGCGGCACCTTCCCAGTACCAGTCTGTCGGGTAGTCGGCCGGGTTGTTATAGATGGTGTAGGGGAAGCCGCTAGTCCACCGGAACAGGCCGGAAAGCTGCCAGCCACCGATTACGGCATCGAGGCCCCGGTTAATGTTATTGGCGATGGTACGGCCTCGGCCGAACGGCAAATCGACGATCCAGTTCGCATTCAGTTGGTGCGTGGTATCAAAATCGGAAACGGCGCGAAACAGATTCGGCGACCAGGCGTTAAATATCTGACAGCCGCCGTTGAAGTTGAGAGAACCATAATTTCCCAGTCGTTCGGCGTCCGAACACAGGTCGATCGACTTCGAATATGTGTAATTGAAGTCGAACTGAAAGCCGCGGCGCATTTGATGCCTGAGCGTGATTTGAAGCGCGTTGTAATTCGAGAATCCGATCGACCGCAAGGTGGAGAGAGAGACATACTGCGGGTTATAGAACGAATTCGGCCCAGGAGTCGGATAGTACTGGCAAAGCGGATGTCCGGACTGGCCGCAGTTTGCATCGCCGGTAGCATCGGGTATTCCACCGTTTCCGAATCCGGATACGAAAGGTACGTCGAGAGCCTGAAGCGCAGTGGTCTCGACGCCCGCTACCCCACAGAAAAGATCGAAGATAGCCAGAACCGGGTCGGTGGTCGAGGCCGGCCCGCCGGACCCGCAACCTCCGGTCTGGGCGCCTAACGCATAGGACCCACCGTTGATGGGCGCCTGAAGCATGTTGGTCCAATATTGAACTACCGCCGGGCTGACCATGGAATCATTGAAAGTCGCGTCAGTCACACCCTGCAGTTCGTACAGTTTGGCGAGCGGCTGGATGGCGGAGAAGTAATCCAGGCCGGATTTCTTATCCTTGAGATCGAGGGGTTGAGCGACATCCTGTGAACTTAACAAGCGGTGCGAGAGCCTGCCTACATACGCCAGATCCAGCGAGAATCCGGCTCCCAGATCGCGCTCCACGGAAAGGTCCAAAGTGTATGAGTAGGGCGTCTTCAGCGAAGTATCGAGGCTGCTGCCGAAGTTGGACGCACCGAGAGCCTGCATGCTCGGTACTGTCTCGGGAAATGTCGGCGCCCCAGGAGTTGGTTGGAGCAGGCTTGGCGGAATGACATTGACACTTGTCAATCGAGGCAAACTGGTCAGCGGCAGGATTGGGTTGGAGAGAGAAGTCGTCAGACCAAAGGAATTTCCGTTGAACTCGTCCGCGATGCCTTGTCCGAATCGGTCGTAAGCAATCCCGAAGCCGCCGCGGATCGACGACTTATTGCCGCTCCCCAGCAGTTTGCTCAGGAAACCCTGAGTTCTGTTGGGCGCCCAGGCAAACGCGACGCGAGGACCAAGGTTGCGGTAGTCCCAATTCCAATACCCCCTCTTTCCGTTGGCCGCGCCACACCAGTCGATTGACAATGGAGCATCCTGACTCGACGGCGTCCCGCTGGTGTTTGCCGCTACCCGGGCGGAAAACCACTGTCCCAGACTGGGGCTGGGGCAAACCTGCAAACCGCTGGTCTCCCATACCGGAGAGAAGAGCGAATAACGCAAACCCAGAGTGAGCGTCAGGTTGGGTTTGACCTTCCAGATGTCTTGCACGTACGGCTCGTAGCTGTTCTGCGCATATCGCCGTGAGATAGGGGAATTGGCCGGAAGCAACTGGAGCTGCCGGTTGTAATTAAAGACCGTAGTGGCTTGCGTAACCATTCCCAACAGATCTGTGATTGGGTAGTCATAACTCACGTGCGAAACTCGGATCCACACCGGGGTGACCGTTGTTCGCCGGGTTCAAGGGGCTGTTTTTGTCGGCAAACCCGGAGGTAGTGGTGAAAGACGAATTCGTGTTTCCGCTGTCAAAGGAAGAACTGTAGTTGAACCTGGGGTTGCGCATGAACAGGACATATCCGCCGAATTGCAGCGTGTGCTTGCCGTGAATCCAGGACAAATCCTCCGAAAAATTATGCATCGGGCGCTGAAAATTCTGGGTTCGCGTGATGCCCTGGTTGAAATTGAAGGTAATCCACGGCTGGCTTGAGTTCCCAAGCGTTCCAAAACTCTCTCGAACAAAGCCGTAGTGGAAATTGCTCAATCAGGTTTGGATGAATAACGGTCGAGTAGCCTACGATGAGCCCTTTGTTGTGGTAGACGGTCTGTCCTTGCGGAGCCTGGCCGGGGAAATACGGCTGGCAGCCGCCGCAGGCATCACTGGAGTCATCTCTCGATGCTCCCATCACGGAGAGACGCTGCTTCCCGTCTTGCGTGATGTTGTAGTCGGCGCGGGCAATGTAGACGTTCTGCTGTCTCGTGGGTCGGCGATGCGAAAACGAATCCCTGGTAGTTCAGGCCGTCGCCCGTCACATTGCTGTTGGGTAGCGGGCAAGGTCTGGAAATATGCCAGCGCGGCCGTGTCGGGACCCGCGTGGATCGGATCCAACTGTTGCAATTGCGGAGAAACCGAGCGCAGAGTATCCCGGAGCAGGAACGTAAGACTGACCGCTCATCCCCTGGACAGCAGAACCCGAACCGCCGGGGCATTGGGCGGTATTCAGACTGCCGTCAGAGTTCAGAGTGCACAGATACTGAAGGACACCGTCCCGCATTGCCAAGCTGGGGACTTCCTCCCCAGAACTCACGGTTTCTTCCGCCCGCCGCGTCCCCTCGTAATTCATGAAAAGAAACGAGACGATCCTTCTTTATAGGTCCGCCGATGGAAGCGCCAAAGATATTGCGGATCAACTTGGGGGGATTGTTGCAGTCATTTGGATTTGGCAGCGTGCAGTTCTGCACTCTGGGTCAGTTTGTTGAAGTAATCGTTGGCGCTGGTGTAGGTGTTGCGATGGTATTCGTAGACCGAACCGTGAATGCTGTTGGTGCCGCTTTTGGTCACCAGTGCCACCTGGGCGCCGCTGGTTCCTCCCTCGTCGGCGTTGGCATTGGAGGTGGTGACGCGAAACTCCTGTACGGAATCGAGCGTCACCGGCAAAACGGAGGTAAAAGCGTGGCCGCCTTCGTCGTTGACGCGAATGCCATCGACACTGACATTGCCCTGGTCGCTGCGCGCGCCATTCACCGCGCCACTTCGCGTATCGCTGGTGCTTGTGTCTCCTCGATTGCCGGTGTAGGCAACTCCGGGCTGCAGCGTAAGCAGTTCGGGTACATTGCGGCCCTCCAGCGGGAGTTCCTTGACCTGATTCTCGCCAAACGCTATACCCATGGTCGCGTCTTCGGTGTTGATGACGGGCGCTTCCCCGGAAACTTCGATCTGCGTAGTGAGGGCGCCGACCTGAAGGACAACGTTTACGCTAGACGGCACATTGACCAGGAGTTGGAGGTCTCTCTGTTCGTATTTCTTGAAGCCAGCCCGTTCTACACTCAGAACGTAGCTGCCCGGCGGAAGCGCCAGAAATTCGAATTCGCCGCTTGATGGAGTAGTAGTGGTACGGCTGATCCCTTGCCCTTGGTTGGCGAGTGTGATCGCAGCCCCCGCTACCACCGCTTTCGTGCTGTCAAGAACTTTCCCATGAAGTGAGGCTGTTCCGGTTTGCGCCCAGGCGTAGGCAGCCGAGCAGTAGGGTGCAAATCAGGAACAGGGAGAAAAGCCGATTCTTGATAGAGGACCTCATCATCGCCTCCGCAAATCTGTACGATTATTTGCGCTGGAATTCAACGGGCAGAAGCAGAGGTCCGAAGGAGAACTCTAACGTCGAGTCTTCCGCAAAGACCGACAGCTCCCTGGCCAGTTTTGTGTTGAAAACATTAGTGTGACGGAGTGTGCGAAGTCAAGAAGACAAAGCGGGCGAGGGACTGCGTGCGACGGGGAATGTGAATGCGCCCGGTAGCCGACGATCGTCATCAATCGGATACTGGCATGGTCTCGCGAACGAAATATGCGTCGACAGCGGCGAGCAACGCGTCTCGATCCAGGCAAGGCTCCGTATCCAAGTAGCGCGCCTTCCAACAGACTTGGTTCACCAGATCTCGCGCATGGCAGGCCCGCAGCGGTTCGTTCAATTCTCTCCGGATGATATCTATCAACTCATCGATCACGCCGGGCTCGCATTGAAGTCCGCACGTGCCGCAAACCGCATGGAAGATAGCATGAAATTGCTGTTCCGAAACCGCACCAACTTTGATCTTGGTCTGAATTCTGCGCATGAAGGCCTCGTCCGCTAGCGTCGACGGATTCAGATTGGTCGCGAATACAACGCACGGTTCGAACGGAATCTCAATCTTTTTCCCTCCCGCCAAACTGAGGAAATCGATTCTGCGATCGAGCGGGACAACCCACCGGTTGAGCAGTTCTTCAGGACGGAATCGCTGTCGCCCGAAGTCGTCGATGATCAGGACGCCGTTGTTGGCCTTCATCTGTACCGGAGCCGTGTAGAACTTTGTAATCGGACTGAATTGCAACTCGAGCATTTCAAGGGTGAATTCCCCGCCGACCGAGACCGTCGGGCGATGGCAGAGTACCCAACGTTCGTCACCACCTTGCGAAGCCAGATCATCAATTTTGTGGTGAACATGAGGGTCATAGACCGTAATGATCTGGCCTTCGACCTCGACCGCGTAGGGTATCCAGACCCGATCGATGGCGAGTACTTGCGCCAATGCCATCGCGATCGTTGTTTTCCCCGTGCCGCTGGGCCCGTACAAGAAAATCGAGGTGCCCGAATTCAAGGCAGTTCCAAGCTTTTCCAGAATCGTGGCGTCAAGAACAAGATGGGCGAAGGCACGCTCAACCTCCGGGGAGTGTACCTCCAATCCTCGGATGCTTTGGTCGCGAACCTGTTGCGTGTAGCTTCCCAGAGAAACCGGAGCAGGCCCGGCATAATGGTTTACCAGGGACAATTCTGCCGCTCGAGCCCTACCCCGGGAAGTCATGGCGATCTGAGGGATGTTCCCGCTCATGCCGGTTATTTCGCAGAGCTGCTCGGAACGCATCCGGCGAAGCAGTTCATTGACGACCAAAAAGCTCAGCCGGGTTTGGGTCGACAGGTCGCGCATCGACATGGGACCGGACAAGTGCAGGATCTTCAGCGCCAGATCTTCGAGCACGCTGTGGCGAACTCCCGTTTCCACGACTGATTCGGGAGCGAACCGGGGTCCTTTCCATAACACGCTCTCCGCCGCGAGCGACGAATCGGTGTTTGCCAACGTTGTGGCGACGGATGCTGATGAGCCTGTGGATCCGCGCCGCGAATCGATCCGAACCCTGGACGAAGAGTCCGGGCGTGCCGCGAAAGATCCCGAAGTGTGCAGGGGATTACGCGGGATATCGGTCCTCAGCGCAGGCTTGGAATCCGAACGTGTCGCCTGTGAGGGAACAGATCCCGAAGTGTGCAAGGGGCTGCGCGGGACAATGCTCCTCGCCGAGGGGGTGGAATCCGAACGTGTTGCCTGTGAGGGAGCAGATCCCGAAGTGCGCAGGGGGTTGCGCGTAGAATCGCTAATGTCCTTAGACTGTTGATCCACTTGTGCCTCCTGCTTACGCCAATCGTTCAGGGCAATTTACCCGTGCCCGTGATCTCTATCGATCTGACCCGGTCCCGGCTCGAACTGTGACCAGCCCTTCTCAGATGTGACTACTGCCGCGCTGTATGCGGAGCGCCCCGTTTCTACTGTATTCCTTGCAATTCCCGTATCGTCTGTGCCAACTCCTCGATGCCTCGTAGGAACCGTTCCCAGCGTGGGTCGTCGCGAAAGGGATCAAGTGCGGGATTTACCGCAGCCGTTGCCAATACTCCAAATCCCACGTCCCGGGCTCGCTCCAGTTCCGCAAATCCACGATCCAGATCGCCCAACACGCCATAGATGGTAGCGGCAAGATACGCGCCCTCGGCAATAGCCGCTGTATTCGCCTCGGCGAGGACGCCCTCCGCTATCGCCCTCTTTCCCGCCAAGGCGGCCACGTAAGCCATCACCAGGTCCGACACAATGTCGGGCGCCTCATTCAGCAACTCGTTGACCGTGGCCATCGCCTCCGGAAAACGTTCTGCCCGTGCCAGTACGATTCCGCGCATCGCCCGCGCCATTAAAAAGCCCGAGTTGATCTCCAGCGTATTTTGAAGCTGCGCCGCCGCATCGTCCCATTGTCTTTGGTAGTACAAAACCAGCCCGTAGAAATAATTGATTGGCGCCATCAGCGGATCGATTGCGCAACCGTCTCTGGCGTGTTCGGACGCTTCGTCGAGCCGGCCGGAGGCAGAAAGTGCCTGCGCTACCGCATAGCGCGTGATCGCCGAGTCAGGGTTGAGCACAAGCGCTCGGTCTGCCTCGATCAGCGCGTTGGAGAGATTGAAGTCCGATAGAGCGTCCGTGATGCTTAAGGCCGCATGCGCTTCCGGAAGTGCTTCATCCAGTTCGATCGCCCGCCGGGCAGCGGTTTTGGCTTGGCCAAACGCTTCTCCTGGATCGACTCGGCTCACGACCGTCAGCATCACAAATGCCACCGCCATGCATGCATGGGCCGGAGCGAACTGCGGGTCGATTTCGATCGCCTGCCGGTAAAGATCGATCGCGCCCTGCAATCCCTCCGGAGTCCACAGGATGGCCTGATCGTTCCCCAGCAGGAAGAGTTTATAGGCGTCGCTTGCGGTGGGATCGAGGGCTGCCAGGGGCACCGGCACTCGCTGAGTTCTTTTGCGTGTCTCTGACGACGGTGCGCGGAGCCTGTCGCTGACTCCCCGGACAATCTCCTCTTGAGCACTCCGAACGTCATTTAGGGTGCAACTGAGCTGCGAGCCCCAAAGTTGTGTGTCTTTGCCCACGTCAATCAGTTCCGCTCGAATGGAGAGCTCGTCACCATTCATGCTGATGCGGCCGCTGAGCACAGCTCTTACTTCCAGTTCCCGACCTACTAAGTATGGGTCATCCGCCCCGTCACGGTGTCGGAACGCCTTGCTGCGCGGCACAACCCGTAGCTTGGGCAAATGCGAAAGCCCGTCGAGGACCCCTTCAGCAACCACCTCGCTCAGGTAATCGAGTCCCGCGTTGCCAGTTGCATTCTTAAAAGGCAGCACGGCGAGCGAATCGATGATCTTCCCCGGTTTTCGTGGTGTGGCGATTTTCGTCGAGGCCGACCGGAACGATCTTCCGTCCGGCTGCATCCGCCGCAAGTCCGCCAGAACCTCAGACGCACTCTGATAGCGCTGCCTGCAGTCCTTCTCCAGCAGCTTTCCGATGATCTTTTCAAGTGTGCTTGGAATACCCGGTTTCAACTGGGAAACGGGAACAGGCCTGCGGTTCAGAATCGAATCGAACACCATCGCCGTCGTCGGGCCGGAAAATGGCAGCTCTCCGGTTGCCATCTCGTACAACACGATGCCAAACGAGAACAGGTCGCTCCTGGGGTCTAGCTTCTGCCCGCGCGCCTGCTCCGGTGACATATAGGTAATCGTTCCTACGGTCTGGCCCGAACTGGTCAACGCAGTCAGCTCGGCCGCGGTGGCCGCATCCGACGGCTCTTCCACCTTCGCCAAACCAAAATCCAGGACCTTGGCTTCTCCGCGTTTGTTGATAAACACGTTTGTGGGCTTGATGTCGCGATGAATGATGCCTTTCTTATGCGCCGCTTCGAGCGCATCGGCCACCTGGATGCCGGTGCGAATGATCTCGATCGTGGAACTTGGGCCGGCCGCAATCCGGTCCCGCAGCGTCTGGCCGTGCAATAGCTCCATGGTGATGAAGTGATAGCCGTCGGCCTGATCAACTTCGTAGATCGTGCAGATATTCGGATGGTTCAGCGAGGATGCAGCTCGCGCCTCGGCCACCAGCCGCGCCACCATCAGAGGGTCGGCGGCGACCTCCGGCGGCAGACACTTGAGGGCAGCCTCGCGCCCTAGGCGGGTGTCTTCGACTCGATACACCACCCCCATGCCACCGGAGCCCAACTTATCAATTACCCGGTAGTGGGAAATTGTCTTTCCGAGCATCATTGGTCGAACGAGGAAAACAAAAATCCCGCCGCTCTCCCCTGAAGCGGTCGACGGGCGCGGCACTTCTGTCTTGAGAATGTTTGCACACATCCGGCCCGCAAAGAATCCCACGAAAGTTGTACCAGGTCGGGGTTTTGAGATCCCGAGAATTCCGGATACCCGAGGAGATGAATTTCGAGTTCCGGGTTGAGGCCAGGAATGCGTTCAACCATCCGGTCTTCGGCACACCCGACACCGCGGTCGGCGATGATACGTTTGGAACGATCAACTACACGTCCGTGGGACCTCGCGAGGTGCAGCTAGGGTTCAAGTTCAATTTCTAAAGAGCGAGGGCACGGGTCGACCCGTGTCTTCCCCGGTGGTGTGCAGCGATTATGTGGGCAGCACGCCTTGCGTATACTGGCCTTATTGTTTGGGCCAAGTGTAATTAAGAGCCTCCGTTTGCTCTTCCCACAAGCCCGTTTTCTGACAACAAGGTTGAATGTCGGTACCGACAAGCATGTTGCTCAATGCCGATTTTCGGATAATCGCATCTCTAACTAACCGAGCAGAAATGACTGTTCTCGTCTCAGCTCAACACTTGATCGAGGAGTTGTCCCACTGCTCTTTTTGCTTCGAGTATGGAATAACGATGGTCCATCGCTCCGGCCAGGTCGGTGTTAGCAAATGCAATCCGCCCATTTGGCGCCCGCCGCAGGATCTCACGAGGCGCAGGTTGACCATCGCGCCCAAAGAAGAACCCGGGTTGAGGACTCAGATAGGCGTGCCCCCAGCGATTCAAAATGATTCCAGCGATGTCACGCCGCGCGTCGAATCCGCCGCTTGCGAACATCTCGGTGAATTGTTCGCGGACTTGCCGTTCATAATCTCTAAAAGATGTGCTCAGCATCTCTCCGCGGCCGCGATTCCCCTGCTCTTCGGTTGGAGCTCCGGGATATGAATACAAAACTTTCAAGCTGAGCACGACGGGGGAGTCCGGACCGATGGTTACATCTTCAACGCCGGTCAACGCCAGCTTCCGAACTTCCATATAATTTCCCAACCCTTCAAACCAACGGCAACCGCTCATTCCCATCTTGTATAGAAAACGCCAATTTCTCACGGCTACATTGATCATCATGCAGGGCGAGCGGTAGAACTGCCCGTAAGCCACGCGCAGTGTCTCGGGGAGATCCTTTACGATGTGCTTCGTAGTCCAACATCCGCCTGCCATTACCGCCGACCGCCCCTTAACTTGATATAGTTTGCCTTTCTTTGAGTACACGATCGAAACTGAGCCGGCTTTGCCCGCTTCCCCATCGTGCTCGACATGGAAGACGGTGGATGACAGGCGAATTCTTGCGGGGGCCCCGGCGAGGTCCAGTGCCGCAAAGTTGACGTCGTTCCGGCAAACTCCTTCCACGCTGTGCGGACCGTCGATTGCGTTAGGGATCAGACTCTTCATCATCAGTCTCGCGATTGTCGCGTTGCCACCCGGAAACATCTGATCCGAACCACCATTCTCTTCCGGTAAAGGGTGCAGCATTTCAAACGCGTAATCTGAGTATGCCGATAAAGCATCGGGGCCTAAACCAGCACCGCCTCCTTCCACGGGCGAGAGAAAACTGCGAACCGTTTCGCGGCTCAGGCCGAAACGTTCCATGTAGTGCTGCTCCAGCGTGATTGAGTCGAGGTATCGGGAAGTCGCGTCGCCTTCTACTTTGGGATGTTCGAACTTCGTCGATGTCGCGGATTCGCCTTTCAGCCAGCGCAGCCACTCGAGTCGCATTGCGTCTGAAACGGGAGCTCCGTGTAGGCTTTTGCCAATCGGATCCATCAGCCACATTCCCGGCCTCTGATTGAATCTTGCTCCAAACCAAAACCCGTATTTTCCATGTTGCAGGCCCAATGCTTGATAGGGTGTATTGGAGAGGGGAAACTCCGGGTCTGATCCAGTCCACTTTTGATAAGTCAATCGCGGAGTCTGTAATCCGATGGATTCATAGAACTGTGCGAGAAAGCTATGAGGGTATGGAACTTGATAGATCGCTGAGCCTTGGTGCGCGAGCAGTGGCTTGCCTTCGACCAAAAACTCATTCTGCTTCGCCTCGCCGCCGAAAATGGGATGGTTTTCGAGGATCAGACATTTCATGCCGGGACCGGCTTCACGCTGGAAAAACAGGGCTCCGGCAAGCCCGCTGATTCCTCCGCCGATAATTACGCAGTCATAGATCTCTCCCGTGTCAATGACTCCCGCGGGAAGAGGATCGTACAAGCGGTCACGAATCGCATGACCAGCTTGCAAAACATCCCAAGTGTTGCCATTGGCGTTGCTGTATTCGCCGACGCCGCCATAACCAGTGAAGTCATTCTCTTGTGCTGCTAGCAGCTCCGCAGGGGGCATGCCTGCGAACAACGCGGATCCGGAAGCCAATAGAGCAGTGCCGAGAAAATCACGCCGGGTAATGCTCGTCTCCATACCCAGGGTTTCATCCCCCGAGAAAGAACTCCTAGGATGATGAATGTGTGACATTCTTGCGTGACCTCGCTATTCGCTCCCGAGTGTACACCGAGCGCAGGGTCGCGGATCGACATCAAAGTGCGTAGAAGCCCGTTTGTAGATAACTTCTGGGTTGCCGACCATCCCCTCAGAATCGTCGCATCCGCTTCCACCTGTCGCGCAGGCTAAAATTGCGCGCACCTATGGCGCTTAACCTCGGGGACGAAACTCGGTCCCTATGAAATTCTCCTTCCGATCGGCGCGGGCGGCATGAGCGAGGTCTATCGTGCTCGGGATACGCGGCTAGACCGCACCGTTGCGGTTAAGATTCTTCGTTTCTGACCATCCAGAACTTCATCGCGATGAATGCCTACTCATCTTGTTAGCCGCCGTCGTAGATGGTGCAGATGTTTGGATGGTTGAGGGCGGAGGGTGCCGAAGCAATCTAGAGCGTTTGCAGAAACGCCACCAAATCCCGTTTTTGCTGCTCGCTCAGATTTAGGCTGAAGCGTTGGTCGTAAAAATCCACAACATCGTTGAGAGTGGCTGCGGCACCGTTATGGAAATAAGGTGCTCGTGCTGCGAGACCGCGGAGAACCGGTCCCTTCACTTTTCCGACGTCCGCACAATGTCCGGATTTCATGGCTCGACCGATGTCGGTGACTTGCAAGACGGTTCCGTCGGTGCATTGCACCGTGTACACGGGTAGACCAGCAACGTCAAGCGCTGAAAGAGCCGGATATGCCGTTGTGCCAATGCTCAACGGCACGGAGAACGAATGATCTCCTACGTTCGGGCTGTCGTGGCACGTGGTGCAATTCCCATTGATAACGGGCTGACCCAATGCATCATTCAATCCACCCACACCAGTGATCGCGATGGGGAAGGTGTTGAACAGTGCTTGGCCCCGCGCGACGGAATGCCGGTTCGGTTGGCCCGGGAGGCTGGCCCATTTGTCATAAAGAGTAAACGCGTTTGAATTGAACGACGAACCCTTCGGGTCCCCCCCAGAGCATCGTTGATGCCGATATAGAAAGATTGCGCGGAAAGCTGCTCAGGTCCTCCCGCTCCACCTTGAGCATTGAGACTGCCTGCGTTTCCGTCGTTGGTCTGAGCGGTGTAGAGGGCGCTCTCGAAGCCGACAATCTGTGCAAGTTGCTGGTCGCTGGGCCGCAATGTGCCTTGAGCGTGTCCCATGGTCGCATCCACAGCCTGGTTGGTCAGACTTGCCGTGAGGTCAATCGACTTTCCGGCAACCGCTCCGAATACGGTTTCACGGCCATCCCACATCACGGCGCTTAGGAAATCTATATTCGTGCTCGGCAGGGGACGGCGATACATTGCCGGCTGGGCGGCCGTGGTTTCCGGGCAGTTGTAAGGATCTGAAATCTGCTGAATCGTGAAATCCGCCCCCGAAGGCATCGCCAGCGAAATACGAATCAGACCTTTGCTCAGGAGCAAACTATAGGCTTCCTGCCGGGCGGTGATGGTTGAAACATCGGCACTGGGGCAATTAGCTCCGTCCACCGGCCGAAACACCGGGTCCAAACCCTGGCTTGAATTGAAACGGGCCTGCAGATCGGCAGGGATGATCGTCCCGTCTTTGGCGACGTGGCAGGTGCCGCAGCTACGCCCGTTTGTGCCCAGACTTTGAAAAAACGGGTTTGACTGATCGACGCCCCCGGCGGTGCTGTAGGTGCTCAGCGTACCCGTCGCGTCTCTGGAGTTCAGCGGGTTGGGCAGCTTAGTGCCGGCAAAAATACCGATGGCCACGCCGCACAAGGCCATGACAAGTGATGCGCTCCTCATCAGCTTAGGCTTCTGTCGCGTTTGGGATCGGACCGCCTGCTTTCCTCGTTGCCTGGGATATGTCATACAACCTCCATGTCAGCGCCACTTGGCTCCTGAGGATTGCTTGCCAGAGCACTGACCTCCGGCGCCTGGCCGCGAAAGGTTGAAGCTTCTCGCGGCTCTACTTATGGAATCGAAATCGGCAGGCAAAAGACGACAGGAGGAACCAAAGAAACTTACCGGGTTTCAAGTCCAGCGAGCTGCCGAGCGGTGCGGATATCGGGGTGATCCGGACCTAGCGTCTTTTCCAGGTGCTCTGCAGCGGAAACAAATGCCGCATGGGCTTCCTGCCTTTTTCCCTCAGCATCAAGAGCGTTGCCCAGTTTGAGATAAGCAGTGCCGATGTAACTGGAAAATGCCCCGCGCGGAACGAGATCCTGGAGGATACTCAGGGCACGGGCAGAATCCACCTCGGCCTGAATGGGACGAGAGGCCGCGAGTTCGAACGTTCGCTCTGCGCAATAGCATGTCAGCAAGAAGATCGATTGGGGCCTTACCTGCCTGCGTGGCGCTCTCAACGATGGTTACTGCCTTATTCGCAAGGGCCTGAGCCTCAGGCAAATTTCCGCTCGCAGACGCCAAGCGATCCTTGTACGGCTGCCAGCAGGCCGAACCACACGTTATCCTCTGGAAATTTTTGACGCAGGACTGGCTCCAATTGACGGAGCATCTCCGACGCTCGCTCGAGATCATGCTGATCCAGATAGATCTGGGCTCGCAGATACAGGGTTCGATAACCGGTAAACTGGTCGCCGCTACGCTGAGCCTTCTGATATGCACTTTCCGAATAGTTCACGGCCTCCTCAAAACGAGCTAATGACCGTAAGGTAATTGCATAATTGTTGAAAAGGATTGGTTCCATCCCATCTCCCTGTATCTCGATCGACCGCCGAAGTAATTTCTCGGCTTCGAGGGGCCTGCCGAGTCGCTGGAGGGCCAGTGCCCAATCGTTGTACAGGTCCCCGGCAGTTCGAGTCTCGTCGCGTCCGAGGGATACCAGTAACGCGTAAGCGTTTTCGAAGCTCGATTGGGCCTGGTAGTTCTTTCCAGCCGTTCTATAGGCCTCGCCTAGGTCCATCAGAAGCTCAGCTTTGATCCATTCGGACGTGAGGTTCGATTCGTCGAGTGACTTCTTCGCCGCCTCCATCCGGAGAACTCCTTCCTTCACGTCACCGCGTTCCTGCGCCACTTCAGTTCCCTTGCGCAGGCAGTCGATCCGATATGGAGCGTACTGGGCTCCAAGCGGGAGTGCGCGCATGGCCTCCTGAAACAACGACTCTGCCCGCAACAGGTCACCCGACTGAACCAGAGCGCTCGCCAAGTCACAAGCCGTGGTTGCACGAATTCCCGGGTCCGTGACATCGCGCGACAGCCTGTAAGCCTCTTCAAGCATCCCGAGAGCCGTTGCCTGATCGCCCAAAAGGCTGTATTGAGTTCCCACTTCGGCCATTAACTCCACACGGTCAACGCTTGCTCCACGTTGTCGCTTCAGGATGTCATTCGTATAATCGAGGAGTTGTTTCGTGGTGAAGGGTTTTCCGGATGGGAATGCATCAGAAAGAATGAATTCATTGAACTCATTAACCGCTTCCGCCCGATCCACTTGCCGGAGCGCATAGTCACGCTCGCTGCGTGCTCTTCGAGCTTGCAGCAGCGTTCCAGTGATTCCCCCGATTGCAGCGATCAGTGCAACACAGCCCAGTGTCACGGCAGTCCGATTGCGGATAGCGAACTTCATGGCGCGATAACGTACCGTGTCAGGCCGGGCGCTGATCGGTCTCATACTTGAGATATCTCTGTAGATCGTCCGCGAGCGCCGTCACCGAGCTGTAGCGTTCAGCGGGATTCTTTTTTAGCGCTTTGCCGAGAATCGTATCCAGATCGCCACGTAAGGTCGCGCCGAAGCCTGTCGGCCGTGGTGCTGCGATTCTCCGAGCACGTCCTTACTTTCACCTGGCGGGACGACGTTCAGAAGCCCGCGGTGCTTCTGTTTCCACAATCGCTTTTACCAAATCGGCGGGAGACGTTCTGGCCCGAACCTGCCGGATGCTGTCCCGTCAAAAGCAGGTACAGCAACACACCCAAAGCGTAAACGTCGGTTGCGGTGGTGATCACAGCGCCGGTCACCTGCTCGGGCGCAGCAAATAGCGGAGTCAGGGCACCTCCAGCTTCTTGCGTAAGTAGTGTCGCTGGCGGCTTTCCAGCCGGCGCCAGCAGTTTGGCGATGCCGAAATCCAGCAGCTTTACCTGGCCGTCATTTCGGACTAGAACATTCGAGGGTTTCAGGTCGCGATGTACGATGAGATTTGCATGGGCGTGTGCGACGGCACTGAGCACATCCAGAAAGAGCCGAATCCGTGCAGTCAATCCCAGGCGGCGATTATCGCAATACTCATCGATGTGTTCTCCATTCACATGCTCGAGAATCAGGTAAGGTTCACCATCAGGTCGTAATGCCGGCATCGATCAGTTCCGCTATGTGAGGATGAGCAAGCTGGCCCGAGAATCATGCCTTCGCGCTTGAAACGTTCCGTCCCGCCTTGAGAGGCGACGGAAAAACGCAGAAACTTCACGGCGACGCGCCGCTCGAAGCGACCATCGGTGCGTTCTGCCAGCCACACGCTTCCCATGCCTCCCTGTCCGATCTGAGAGATCAAGGTGTAGGCTCCAATGCTCTTTCCCGTTAGAAACGATGGCATCGCATCGTAAAGGGGGTGCCCTCGAGGAAGTGTTTCCGACTCGAGTGCGCTGTGTTCCGTCTAGAAGTTCTTGCAGCAAGTCCGCCAATTCGGGTTTCTGGACTCGAAAGGAGTCGAGCCATTTCCCGCGCTGGCCTTCGGGGATTTCCAAGGACCTCATCCAGGTAGGGGCTGATTTGTTGCCATCGTTCCGGAGTCAATGTAGGCATACGATTACTCCAGATCCGCGCTGATCTTGCGGTGCAAATAAATCCGTGCTTTCTCCCATTGGCGCTGCACGGTGCGTTCTGAAATTCCTTTTATGGCGGCGATTTCCGCGAAGGTGAACCCGCAGAAGAATTTCAGATCGACAATTCCGGAGAGCACAGCTTCGCTATTCGCCAGCTCATCCAAGGCCTCGCTCAGCTGCGTCAACTCGCCAACGTCGGCGACATTCTCCACTTCGCTGCCCATTGAGGTAATCTCGAATCGACCACCGCGTTTCTGAGCGTGGCGGCTGCGCGCGTGGTCAATGATCAGGCCGCGCATCACGCGCGCGGCGTAGCCCATAAATTGCGCCTGATCCGGGAAAGAGGCTTTTTCCTGTCCAGCCATCTCGATATAGGCTTGATGCAGCAGGGTCGTCGCGCTTAAGCTGACCGGAACTCCCCGCCGCGCTAATTCGCGCTTGGCCAGACGGTGCAACTCCGCATAGAGGACGCTGAAAAGGTTTCTCGGAGGCGGCGCGATCCCCTTGCTCAGCCGCAGAAATCAATGAAGAGATTGAGGGTGCCGGCGTCAAAAGCCCCTCCTCGCCCAAAGTCGAGATGCGACAGACTCTCGCATTTTGACTGGAGAGTCAAGGACTAAGGCACGATGCGTCACCCCAACGGTGCAAGAAGAATCGTTTCCTGTCGTCTCCCCGTGTATAAAGAAACCGAGGTCAGTATCGGTCTCGGCTGGCACTGAAGACACGGTACTTGGAGATTCGCATGCCCCTCGCTCAGAGGCGCATTAGCGATAGGTATTCGCCTGCCGCAGGAATAGCTTGTAAGACCTAAATTTGGGATTACGTTGCCGAAAGAGTTCGAGGGGAAAATCGAACGAATGCCAAAAATTATCCGGCACTCTGCCCGGAAAAGCAACGCTGAACTGTCAGCGAAGCAGGAACTTCATGTCCGATTCGCCAATCACCGGCCCGCATCGCGGTAGCTTTTCAGTAATCGGTCAGATAACTCAATCGTGTTGTGCAAGTCGGCACATCAGCACCTGTTCAGCAGTAGGGCTAACATTGAAGGACTGATGTAGCGTGAAGATATCTGCTTGTCTCTCCTCTCCCCGCGGTAGGAACTGGTGTAAGAGCAGCTGACACACATTCAAAGCGAGTCTAGTGAACCCCGGTTGGCCGGAAATCAGCTGATTTTCGAGACCTCATCTGGACCCGCTGACTGTTTGAAATCCTCGGCAGTGAAGGCGTTTGAACGGTTAGCGGCGTCGGTGGAACCGCCCGCGCCCGAACAATGCCGTTCCCTGCGGAGTTCGGGAGGTATATACTTCTGACCTAACTGCGGATTTTGCGGATGGGGTTCATGTCGAGAGCACGCGAGCGGCTTCCCGACCCTGAGAAAGATAAAGGCACGGCACGGGGAGCCGATCAAGAAGATCGGGATGCGACAGGGGTATTGACCCCACCACCGAGCAGTGTGCCTTTGCAGAGTAGGCCCTCGGATGCGCCCACCATGGTGGATGCGGGTATGGCGACATTAGTCCCCGACGATCCCGCTGACATCTCGACCATGGTGCCGGTCAGTCCAGCCGATCAGGCAACGATCTTGGATGCGGGGCCGCGCCGTCCGCTTCCTGTTTCTCCTGCGCCGCATTCCAACCCTCTCGAGCTTCAGCCTGGCACAGTGCTTGGCGGGCGTTATGAGATCGTGAAGATGCTCGGCGAAGGGGGAATGGGTGCCGTATACAAAGCCATCGACCGCGAACTCAACCGACCCATTGCCCTCAAAGTCATCCGACCCGAGCTAGCCAGAAACAAAAGCATCATCGACCGCTTCAAGCAGGAGTTGCTGCTTGCCCGCGACGTTACCCACCGTAATGTAATCCGCATCTACGATCTCGGCGAAGCGGACCGCCTGAAATTCATCACGATGGAGTACGTCGAGGGTGAAGATCTGCGCTCGCTCCTGGTGAGCAATGGCAAGCTCTCACCGGAAGAAGCTGTCTCGATTGTGCAGCAGATCTGCCATGCGCTGGAAGCAGTGCATAGCGTTGGAATCATCCACCGCGATCTGAAACCGCAGAACGTGATGCGCGATAAAACGGGCCGGATTCTGGTGATGGATTTCGGTCTGGCCCGAATGGTCGAAGGCGATGGGATGACGCAATCCGGAGCGCTGGTTGGGACGATGGACTACATGTCGCCCGAGCAGGCGCTGGCGAAGCCGCTGGATCAACGCTCTGATATCTACACGATTGGTCTGATTTTTTACGAACTGCTCACGGGGAAGATGCCGTTCGCGGCAGAGAGCGCGCTCGCCAGCCTGATCAAGCGTACGCAAGAGCGGGCAACTCCGGTGATCGAGAGCGACCAGGAGATTCCGATTTCGGTGAGCAATATCGTGAGCAAGTGCCTGGAGCGCGACCTCAACCTGCGCTACCAGAAAACTTCCGAACTGCTCACCGATCTCGATGCTTGGCAGGGAAACCGTGCCGGCGTTGGGCTGACGTTCCACGCCAATGTTGGTCCGTGGGGACGAAGCAACGTGCCGTGGCCATTGATCGGCACTGTTACGGCGGTGATTATCGTTGCGATCACGGGTTGGTTGCTGCGCGGCAAACTCTTTCCCAAACCTGTTCCGTCGAACTTGAAGCCGATCAGCGTGCTGGTGGCAGACTTTACCAATCACACCGGCGATCCGGTGTTCGATGGCACCCTGGAACCGATGTTTAACGTGGCCATGGAAGGCGCGAGTTTCATCCGAGCGTATAACCGCGGGACGGCTCGGAAACTTGCCGAGAAGCTTCCCAATCCCACGGACAAGCTCGACGAACAATCCGCACGCCTGGTGGCGCTCAGCCAGGGAATCAGCGCCATTATTACCAGCGAGATCACCCTTCGCGGCAATGCTTACAGTGTGTCTACGATGGCGTTGGATGCCGCGACAGGGAATGTGCTGGCGACGAGCGACGCTTCAACCACGAATAAAAATGATGTCGTCAGAACAATCCCAGATCTCATTGCGCCTATTCGCAAGGCTCTTGGCGATAACACGTCCCAGGCAACGCAACTGGAATCCCTCAGGGGATCGATGACAGCAGCATCTCTGGAGGCGGTCCACCAGTACGGCGTCGCGATGGAGCAACAATCCGCAGGGAAGAGGGAAGAAGCGCTGGCTTCATTCCAGAAAGCTGCGGAACTTGATCCGGGATTCGCGCGGGCGTACTCGGGAATGGCCGCGTCGGCGCTTCCCCTGGGGAAAGTTCAGGACGCCGAGAAGTACATCAAGCTGGCGATGCAACACGAGGATCGCATGACCGAGCGCGAGCGCTATCGCGTTCGCGGCTTGTACTACTTCGTGGCGGGGAATTTTTCAAAGTGTATTGAAGAGTACAGCGCGTTGGTGACTCGGTATCCGGCGGACAACATCGGCCAAGGGAATCTCGCTGCCTGCTATGCGCGATTGCGCAACTTCCCCAAAGCGGTCGAGGCCGAGGCGCACGCAGTGGAAGCCGCTCCCAAGGACGCGATCGAACGGCTCTATCTGGGGTTCTACACATCGTATAGCGGAGATTTTCAGACTGGCGAAAGCCATGCGCGTGCGGCTTTGGCCATCAATCCTTCTCCTGAGGCATATCTTGCTCTGGCCGAGGCTCAGGTCGGACAGGGCAAGTTGTCGGATGCTGCCGAAACCTACGGGACTCTGCAAAAGCAGGGCGATGCGGGAGCTTCGATCGCGGCGTCCGGCCTTGCCGACATATATATGTACGAGGGCCGCTATACGGAAGCCACGAAAACTCTGGAGCAGGGCATCACCGCCGATCTCTCCGCCAAGAATGCTGAGAATGCCGGCGACAAGCTCATCGCACTGGCGAACATTCAGCTTCTGCTCAAGAAAAAAGATGCGGCGGTGGCGAGCGCAACCAAAGCGCTGGCGGATAACAATTCCGTGAAGATAAGATTTCTGGCCGCAGAGGTGTTCGGGGAAACGGGCCAAAGCGCTAAAGCGCAGAGCCTGGCGAGCGGCTTAGCTTCCGAGTTGGAAACCGAGCCGCAGGCTTACGCCAAAATAGTTTCCGGCAGATCTGGCAGCGCAGCGAGGAGATGCACGGGCGGCGATTAAGGAAGCGTCCGACGCGAATACGCTGCTGGACACGTGGCTTGGGCATTTCGAACTGGGCCGCGATTTATCTGCAATCCGGGCACTTCGTGGAGGCCGATTCCGAGTTTGATCGCTGCATCCAGCGGCGCGGCGAGACCCTCGAACTGTTCCTCGACAATGTTCCGACCTTCAGTTATGTTCCGCCCGTCTATTATTTGCAGGGACGTGTGCGGGAAGGTATCAAGAGTCCGAGCTTTGCGGAGTCGTACCGAACGTATCTGGGCATCCGCGGGCAAGCCGGCGAAGATCCTCTGCTGCCGGAAGTTCACAAGAACCTGGGACAGTAGAACGTCGCGCAAGCGCCGAGGGCAAGTAGGGATCCTTCGACTGCGTAGCTGCTCCGCTTCGCGGATCAGCGACTTCGCTCAGGATGACAGTGACGTGCCCTCACCTGGAGCAGGCGCGATCTGATTCGCGGTCAGGAATCACAAGCAAAATGCCCGGCACTTGGCCGGGCATTTTCGTTCTTCCCTGAGGACATCGTTCATTGACTGGACCTGCGGCGATAATTGGTGTGAGTGGATTGGTGTTGACCAGGAACGTTGCGTTCGCCGCTTGCAGGGTCAATGGCGTATTCCTTTCCGTCGCCGGTGAATCCGTACAGCGTGCCGTTAACGAACGCAGAACCAACAAAGCCAGTCATGCTGGTTGGAACGTCCGCCGTGGTTGGTGTTCCGTTCTGGGGATTGATTTGGTACAACGTGTCAGGCTGAGGCGAAGTACAACTCGCCCCGGTGTACGCAACGGTGTAGTAGAGCACGGTTGCAGATCCCGCCAAGCTTGTATTGTAGCCGCAGTTTGTGCCGATGTTCGGGATGCCGGTAGCTCCGACCAGCGTTGTTGCGCCGGACTGCAGGTTAATGGAATACAAATTCCCGTTCACCATGTCGATCCCGAAGTACGTGCCGTCGGTCAGAGCTCCAGTGGTCATGAACCGCCTGATCGGGAATCGATCCGGTCGTGCCGATACCGACCTGGGTTGCGCGCCTGGGGTGATGGGGTTACCTGCAACAACTGGTTCGACGTGTTGTATTCGTAAACCTGAAGGCCAGGTGTCAGGTCTATTCCAGTGCTGCCGGGTACCGTCGCCGCGCCTATCTGGGTGACGGTACCGGTGGGCAAATCCAATGTCCCGAAATTGTCCGTTGCCGTCGACATAGAACGTGTCAATGTTAAACGCATTTGAGGTTGGCGGCGGAAAACACCTCCAGCGGGCGACGCCGTCAGAGTGTATCCGTTCGCAATTTTGTTGATGCTCAGGTCGCCGAAGGTGGCAACGCCGGCCACTGCCGGTTGCGTAGCCGTGCCGGAGAGGGTTCCCGTCCCCGGATTCGAGCCGATAGCCAGCGTGATGCCGCCTGTGAAAGCGTAGCGTGACATTGCTGCTGTCCTGCGCCGTGACCTGGACTGCGGGCGTCATGGTAAGGCCGACTCCGGTATTGCTCGGCTGCGTCGTGAATACGAGTTGGTACACGGTGTAGTCGCCGTTCGCTCCGCTCGCGACGAAGTTGCTGTCACCGGGGTAATGTGATTGTGAACGTCACGTTCCCGGCTGTGGTTGGTGCTGGCGAAAGCGTGCACACTCCACCGCCGGAGAGCTGGGCGCTAGCCACGCAGCAGGATCCGTCGCTGGCTGCCACAGTGATGTTGCCGGACGGCGCGAATTGGCGAACCTGCGCCTGGTGCGACGACCCCGAAAGTGTAAGAGACGGTGATCGGGCTGGCCCACGAACACCGGAGAAGGCGACACGGAGCTGAGGGTGAGTCGCGGTCTGGGCCTGGTTTACAGTCTGTCGACGACGGTGAAGGCTGCATTGCTGGAATTGAAATTCCCATCGCCGCCGTAACTGGCGGTGATGGAGTGGATGCCAACCGACAGAGTGGATGTCGTAAACGTCGCCATTCCGCTGCTGAGCGCCAAGTTGGAAGCGATCGGAGACCCTCCGTCCATACAGGGTTACGGTTCCAGTCGGCACGCAACCATATTGCGGTGCGTGACAGTCACGGTGAATGTAACCATCTGCTGAAACACCGACGGGTTCGCATTCGACGCTACGCCCGTCGTGGTACTCCCTTTGATATCTGCAACGTGAACCCGCTTGCGAACCAGAGTTCGATTTGGAGTCAGTGACGCTCGCGGTGACAGGTTGTAGGTGCCAGCCACACACGGTGTGCCGGAGAAGTGTAGGCGAGTATCCGCAGAGCTCTGCGAGATGCCAGCTCGGGAGGCCGGTGACGGTCCACGTGAATGGTGCGGTCCCACCGTCTTCCGAGAGTGTGTTGCTGTAGGCGAGACGCCACAGTGCCATTGGGAAGAGCCGGTGTGGTGATGACCGGAGCGTCCGCATCGTTGATGTCGATGTTCAGCGTCAAGGCGGTTGTCGTTTCCTTCTGACCGCTGTCCAAATCCAGTTCGAAGGTGTACGAACCGGCACAGAATGCGTCGGTATTCCAGTTGAACGTGAACGTGTTGCCGGCGAGTCCAAACGTGCCAACGCCGGTTTGTGCGGCTCCGTTCAACACTAGCGGGGTGCGGCCCTGTGTCACGGTTTGGCAGTTATCGGTGGAAACAGGACCGATCGCGTACAGCGAATTCGCTGCCAGGTTGGTCACGTTGGAATTGGGGTAGTCGCTGGTGTTATCGACCTGCAGAGTCCAGGTGATGGGAACAATTGTTCCTTGCACGGCTGGATTTGTGTTCCCGAAGGAGAGGTTGTTCAGCGCAACCGCCGGCGGTGTATTGGTGTAGCACGCCGTCAGCTTATTGTTGTTGGCGGATACGGTCACGGTATTGGAAGGCACGCTCTCCTGCCCCGCCGGGTCCACCAGTACGGCTGTTACGTAATACTGATAGCCTTTTGGTGTGTTGCATGCAGCATTATCCTGGTACGTCAAATCGCTACCGGAAACGGAAGTAAGCAATGGGAAAGTTGTGCCCCCATCCAAAGACCGGTAGATGTTGTACTGGCTGATCTGGCCGAATGTGGGCGCGGTCCAGTTCAGCGTGATGGTGCGCGACGATACGGCTTCTGTGGCTGTCAGGTTGCGCGCCGGACGAGTCACCGAATTGGCAGTCTGATGATTGACGTCTCCGCCGCTCAGGCCGCCGCCGCGTGGATACGCTCCGCCGCCCCTCGGGTAAGCTCCGCCTCCACTTGGGAAGTCGCCACCGCCTCTGGGGAATGCGCCTCCGCCTCTGGGGAAAGCGCCGCCACCTCTGGGGAATGCGCCGCCGAGAACATAGGCACTGCCGGTTGCGCCAACCTGTCGCAGGTCGAGACTGGCCCAGTCATTGAATCCATCGAGCACCGTCACCGGTCCCGTGCTTGGGCCGAAATTGATGTTCTGATTGTTGACCCACTTGGGGCTAATCGCCGACGCGTTCCCGTCGAGGCGCACGAACTGCGGAGGGTTGTTGGCAGGAAGCGGAGTGCCATCGCAATAACGGGTCGATGGAGTGCCAACCGGGGTGCCTGGCGCGTACCAACTCGTGCCGCCATAGGTCGGCGCTCCGCCACCGAGTTTCGTTAATTGCGTCACGTTGCCAATGCTCCCGATGGTCAGCGGGATCAAATTGTCCTCGGAAAAATCGAGGAAGCCGCCCTTGAATTGGTTGTTCCCGGGATCGTATTTATCCAGCAGATCCACCTGGAACAAATAGCTCATCACACTCTGATAATTCGGTTTGCAGTTTGCTTCGAAGATGGGCAGATACGGAGACGCGTTGTTGTAGTAGACGCCGCCATGGGGCAGGTAGAACGTGTGCCCCAACTCATGCATGAGCGTTCCGGCCTGTACTGGCAGGGTCTGGCCATCTGCGCCCCACAGGCCCAGAGTAATCAGCGAAACCGCTCCGCCTAAATCGGATGTGCCGGAACGGCTGAGCGCTTGTCCGGTGGCCACGGCGATGTTCGGGTCATTGGCGTGAGTATATTTCGCAGTAGGGAAACTCGGGATCTTTATGGTGAAAGTGTTTGTGGTGAAACTCTGGACACAGAATGTTCCGTTGAGGTTGGGATTGCTCACAGCGTCCGCAATGGACACGCGCCCGTTCGACGGACAGATGGGATCCGAGGTGAAGAGGCCTGTGGTGGGGAACGAATTCGAGGTTGTGAAGGTGGCGGTCGTTCCGGAGACTGCGACTTGGGTGAGCGATCCATCGGACAGACTCCAGGTGGCATCGCCAACCGAGTCTCCGAAAACTACGTAGTGGTAGCTATCCTTTTGCGCGGGCGAGAAGCGTGGAACGCAAGAAGGAGGGGTCGGGACTTGGGCGCAGTAGTTCGGGTCCGCATTGATGTTAGAGATGAGGTAGTTCTTCACGTACTCAAGGCCGCCTCGCCATGTGGTGACGCCGGTCTGATTGGGATAAGCGCAAGTCGGCTGATTGTTTGTATCCGTGCACTCTCCTTCTGGAATCTCGTTGAAGCCGCTGAAGTGCAGGTGGACGTTGTGCGCTAAGAACGCGTCATGCACGTTCTGTAAAACCTGGGTACTGGGTTGGAAGGAAATGCCGCCCAGTTCCGTCGTGTAATCCAATTGGATGAAAACGTCTTGGTGGCCCTTCTGGGGGGGGTCGGGATTTGCCGGGTTGAGTGGGACGTCTGCCAGGCTGACCGGTAGGCCCGTTCCAACATCGGTGTAGCCTTGATTCTTTTTCCAGATGTCGAGAATGGCGTCTTGATCACTATCCTGAACCGTAGTGCCGACAATAATTGCACCCCACGACACGCATCCGGAATTGCTTGGCGTAGGGTCGACCTCGGTCGTGACACTCGACGCGTTAGGACCGATCGGATTGGCTGCCACGGCTGGGAAAGTCCAGGTCGGGTTATCCCACATGCCGTAATACCCAGGGAACGGTGGTTTCGATTTCCCGTACAGAGAGGGGAGCATCTGGCCGTTCAAGAAAACATTCTGATATTTATTGCTCTGGCCGCTGCTGACGATGTGGGTCAGGCGGCTGATGACTGCTCCGCCTTGGTCGTTTCCAGCCTGATAAAAGCCGGAGATCGATTGCTTCGTGTTTAAGCTGCCCGGAGTGGGAGCGTAGGCTCCCTCGTAGATGACTACTGCATTCAGCGGAGCGGCTTTTCCTGGGACAGTCGTGACCACGCGATAAATGATGACGAGAGATGCGCCCATGGTAAGGGGCGTGCTTTTGCCGACACTCGGCAGACGAACTTCGAACTGGCCGTTCACCAGAACATTACCGCTCGCATCTTGCGGGAGTAAGCCAACAACATCGGTGCGATAGGTTTGAAGAACCTTTCCGGTGGAGGTGCCGCTGCAACCGCCGCTGCTCCAACTGACGCTGTTGTGGTTGGAGACATTGACGCCGCTGATCGCATAGCCTGGCGCGGCGGGTCCGCCAGTGATCCCCAGCGGCCGGAAGAACCCGTTCTGGCCGGATCCGGGGCCGCCTGGAGTGATGCCGACCTTCTCGACGGTTTGCCAGTATAGGATGGCATCCACAATCTGCGCTCCGGCCGGCACCTGCTTCACACCCGTGATGCCAGGGTTGGGGTCGGGGATGAAGATGGTTCCGACAGCGTAGCCGTTTTGAAATGTACTGGTCATGCCCTGCGCGCCGGCGACGATGTAGTCGCCGGTGACGAAGAGATTGTTGGCGAAATTGAGCGGATTACTCCCAGCCTGCGCGAACGTGAATTGCGTCAGCGCCGAAACGAAGCTCACGAGAACAAGAAGGCAAAGCAAACGCGACTTACGCGCCATGGCCAGTTCCTCACTGTGCAGAGAGAGATTTTTCGAGTTTCGTTCCCGACGACCACGAAGTGTGGCAGCAACACGCACGATGGTCCACACAATGGTTCGCATACACAACTCCTGAACAAAGGTTGGTCAGCAATCCCAAAAAACTACAGTCAGGACTTAGTGACTTTACTGCGTGGCCGGATCTACTGGTTGGGGGAAGCTGAGGTGAGCAGAGCGCCCGGCTTACGGTGCTTTTGACCGCGACCCTAAACCTAGGCGTTTTTGTGTCTTCCCCAGCGCAAGAATTCTCCACTTTGTCTCCATTCCTGTCAACAACTTCGGGAAAATAAGAAGTCGCGAAATCCCTTGTCTGGCGGGCAATCCTGGGGGAAATTTTTAAATGAGCCTTAACAGATAATTATGCCGTCAAAGTGCGACAAGAAAGGTAGAACCGAGGGTACTGTACGCGTGACCGCGAAACTTACTACACGTGACGCCCGCATTTTGGCTGGTGTCGAAGAGTCTGATGCTCTCGTCGACGGAAGCACCATTCTGCACAGCGCGAGTGACAAGTCACAGGTTGGGTGCTCGCAATTTGACCGCGGGTACGTCGCGCCCCATTTCGTCACCGACCCCGGACGCATGGAAGTTGTCCTCGAAGAAGTCTACATTCTCATTCACGAAAAGAGACTCAGCTCCAAGAGCGACCTGATCCCTTACTTGAGCAAATCAAGAAGAGTGGCAAACCCCTGCTCATCATCGCGGAGGATGTTGGAGGAGCGGCGGTTCGTCGAGAATACCTTGGTATGCCCGCCGGTTGGCCTCGGTCAGTTCGGGAAGCGTTTTATCTTCCACCTTGATATCACCCATCTCGTCGAGAGTGATGAAACCATCCGGCTCGATTGGGGGAAGGGACGGAAACTATCTCACAGTTCGACCGCGTCCGTAATGGATTTACTCGGGAGTTAAGTATACGTCCCGACGCTGATTGAGATTTGACGGCCCCAGGTCCCCCAGCCCTCCCTTTTCGAGGCTTCCTGTGCTAATATCCCGCCAATGCAACCCAGATCTCTCGCAATCGAAGAAGTGCCGGAGCTCGAAAATGGACCGCACATTTTTCGTCTCAGCGGGCCACTCACTCTAACCACGGTGGCTGAATTTCAAACCAAAGTGCGGGCAGTCCTGTCGCACTACCTGATCTTCGACTTTACCAACGTTCTCTATGTAGACTCGGCCGGAATCGGAGTGTTGGTCGGGATCTACGTCAGGCACCAGAGAGACGAAAATGGCGTTTCTCTGGTGGGTGTAAACCACCGGGTACGTACGGCGTTGGAACTGTCCCATGTGGAGCAATTTTTCCGGTTCTTCGATAGCTTAGGCGAGGCTCAAGCCAAACGTGTCTGACGGTACGAAGTCCTCGCTCCAGAGCCGCGGTCGAATCCTCACCTTTCCGCCAATGGGAAAAGGATTACTCTCATCCCGCTCCATGCTGCTTCAACCTTCTGAAGCAGGGCGTTCTTTCATAATGCATTCGCCGGAAGGGGATTAACCTTGGAAAAACCAGGCCTTCCGCCAAACCGTTTTCATGATCCGAGGGTTTGCTAAGGCACTTCTCTGCGACGCCATCTTTCGGAGGACAGCCAATCCTGTTCTATCTGGTCACTTCGGCTGTGAGGGCACCTCACGGTGTGCTGTTTGTACTCCGCACGGGTCACAATCTTTGAGAATGGTTTCCTGCAGGGCACGTCACAGAGATAAAAGCTGATGGAAATTGGGTTCAGAGGCTCCTAATGCGGTCCGCGCTGAGGCTTGCGTCCCCCGAATATTCAAACTTCCAACATTAATGTTCGTGGTGGGCGAGAAGATGCTTCGAAGCGTGATTGCTGGAACCTTTAAATCTGCCCCTGCCTCTGACGACGCCGGTACTCACCAAACTTCGACTCTCGAGAGCTGAGGGACGAAAGCTAACTTGAATTATCTTTTTCGCGTCAGATCAGCGGGCACGGATTGCCTCCTGGGCAATCACCTGCTGCTGTTCAGGACTCAAGACGCCCAGAACTCCCGGTCGTGATCTCAGCTGTGGGTCAAAGCTCCTATTGTCCCGTCCCCTTCAGAAAAACCGTCTGGGGACTGTTATTGGCGCTATCGTTGACCGCGATCTTTGCCGTTCGCTTACCTGCAGTGGTAGGAGTAAACGTCACCGTGATGGTGCAAGAGCTGCCGCCGGCCAAGGTTGCCGGACTGATCGGACAATTGTTGGTCTGACCGAAGTCGCTGGGATTGGTCCCGGTCACCGTGATGCTGGAAATAGTCAAGGAGCCGCTCTGGTTATTGTTAAGCGTCGCCGTCAAGGTGCTGCTGCCGGTTCCAATCGTTTGGCTGATTGAGCCAAAGTCCAGGCTGCTCGGCGCCGCGCTCGCCTCGGCGATGGTCGGGACGACGCCGGCTGTGCCCACGTACAGGCCGGTGTAGCCAGGGCCGGTAGCGCCGAAGATCAGATTCGCCTTATAGTTTTGCGGCGTGCCGGCAGGGTCTGAGCCGTCCACTGGGTTAACAGTCAGTGAGGAGTAGTTGTTCGTAAAAGAGTTATAAACCGCTGCTCCCCATTGCCAGTTGAAGCTGATCCCCGTGGTACTGGTCGAGAATGCTGCCGACCAGGTCACGTTCTGGATGCCGCTTGGGAAACCGCCGTTTGGCACCAAGTACGCGAGGCCGTCGAGGAAGGTATGCGTCTGGATCGTAGTGCTCCCGTTCGTGGGCACCAACGTGGACCATCTGGAGTTCGCCGCATCCCAGGTTGTGCTTGCAGTGCTAGCCGTCGACGAGAAGGTGACGACTGCGTTCGGCACGGGCAGCGTGCACTGCCCTGAACTGAATGTGCCTGTGCACTGGCTCGAAGTGGACGGGAACGAGATGCTGGCGTTGGTCACGTACACTTTAACGCTCCCGTTGGTGGGGAGCCCTTGCACGTTCAGGGCGGCACTGTTGAACCAAACAAAGTTTCCCGCCTGAATGTTGGGAAGGTTGCCGTCGTAGTGAAATGCAGTGCCGCCGCTGGAGTTGATCGTGCTTCCTACCATCGCTCCGTAAAAATGCGCCCCGCCGGAGACGTTGATCGGCGCATTAGGCGCGTAGACGACGGCGTAACTTCCGGCGCCCCCGGAGAGCTTTATGGGCTGGGCACCGGCGTAATAGAACTGCAGATTGCTGGCCAACCCGCTGGCGTTCGACATCACTCCGCCGCTCAAGTCGAGTGCTGTGTTGCCGCCGCTGACCGACTTGCCGGCTAAGTTGACCACGACCGCTCCGGTGCCGGAAGTCACAACCAGAGTGCTGTTGCCGCTGAGCGTGAGGCTGTTCATGTTGTAGGTGCCTCCGCTGACGTTCACCGTTGTCCCCCCGCTGACGCTGAGGTTACCGTAGACTCCGGGGGCGAGGATCACGTTCTTACTTCCATTGCTGACGCAACCGGCTATGGATCCGCAGGAACCTGATATGTTCTGGGTCGTGGTGGGCGGCGTCGGATTTGGCGCTGACGGCGCGGGGTAGGTTAGAGCCTGCGGGAGTACTACCTGCCCACCGGTGGCCTGAGCCTTCCCGCTGGTGCTGTACCCTGTCATCGACTTGGTGCTGCAATTGCCGCTGCCGCCGAAGGGCGAGGCCGCGGTGCCGTAGACCACAGGGTTTCCGCTGAGAGTGACGTTTCCGTCGGTTCCCACGTTTCCGCCGCTATTCTGATGCGAGGAGCCATATGAACCAAAGCTGGAATTGAAGCTGTCCACGGTCCCGTTACCACTCACGTTGAGGCTGCTACAGCCATTGGCCGTCGCGAAAATGGCATAAGTAGAGAGCGAACCGACGCTTGAAATGGAGCTGGTTCCAGCGCCGGTCAGCAAGCTGGATTGCCTACTTCCATTGACGTTCCCGCTGTTGTCGGTAACCACGAGGTTGGCGGTAGCAACGCCTGTGGCGCTCGCCGGCGGTGCGAACTTTACAGTGATCGTGCAACTGCCCCCGATCGCCACACTCGTGCAGTTGTTCGTCTCAGTGAAGTAGGTGGGGTTCGTCCCGGTGAGGGTGATCGAGGCGATGCTCAGCGACGCTGTCCCGGTAGGATTCGAAACGTAGACGTACTGCGGACCGCTCGTGGTGCCCCCTTGCTGGTTGCCGAATGACAGGCTCGTCGGACTCAGACTAGCTATCGGCGCCGGATTTACCGTCTGAGTGAGCGCGCCGCTGCTCGGAGCGAAGTTCGGATTAAAGATGGGATCCGTGCTGTCGCCGTTGTAGCAGGCGAGGATCGTGTCGTTACCCACCGTATTCCCGGGACCCACCGGCAGCGTGGGGGTGCTGGTCGACGCCTGCTGGTTAGGGCCTATCGTAGCCAGAGGCTCTTTGTCCAGAAGAGTGCTGGTTCCTGGCGATGCGCAGGTCGCCCCGCTGGCGGCATTATAAAAGCTCACCGTGCCGGTGGGCGTCCCGATACTGCCCGGTGCGCTCACAGTGGCCGTCAAGGTTACCACCTGACCCCAATTCGACGGGTTCACGGAGGAAATTACCGTGGTTGTCGTGGTCGCCGGGCTGACAATTACAGCACCGGGCGTGTAGCTGATGTCGTAATTACTGGCCACCGCTCCCACGCAGAGGCTAGCGTACGTCCCCACAAAGCTCGAACTGGTCGCATACGTGCCGCACGACGGCTGAGTCATGAGGTTTGAAGGTCCCTCTCCGTTCACAAACCCGCTGTAACCAGGCATCACCGCGGGCACGGGGCCACCGTAGAACATCGCTGCGCTGCTGGCCGTGATGGTTAACGGCGCTTGGGCGATGCTGTCGGTGATCGGAGTGCTGGCGATGTTGTTGTAGTTCGCAGTGCCCGTGAAGCTCCACGAGTCGCTGCTGTATGTCCCGGCGGGGATGTGCGCCGTGCTGCTCACGTCGACCGTGCCGACGGTGGCTCCCATCTCGCCGTTCACCCCGGTGATCGAAGTGACGGTCGCCGTATGCGGGCTGCCGTCGTAGGTCACGGTGTAGGGCGTGACTACGACCACTGCGGTCGCTTTGTTGATCGTGTCAGTGATCGGAGTGCTGGCGATGATGTTGTAGTTCGCAGTGCCGGTGAAGCTCCATGAGTCGCTGGCATACGTCCCGGCGGCGGTGTGCGTCGTGTTCAGGGTGACCGTGCCGACGGTGGCTCCCGTCTCGCCGTTCACACCGGTGATTGAAGTGACGGTGGCCGTGTGCGCGTTGCCGTCGTAGGTCACACTATAGGGCGTGACGACGACCACAGCAGTCGCCTTGTTGATGGTGTCGGTGATCGTGGTGCTGGCGATATTGTTGTAGTTCGCAGTGCCTGTGAAGCTCCAGGAGTCGCTGCTGTACGTCCCGGCGGGGGTGTGCGTCGTGTTGCCCACGTCGACCGTGCCGACGGTGGCTCCCGTCTCGCCGTTCACCCCGGTGATCGAAGTGACGGTCGCCGTATGCGGGCTGCCGTCGTAGGTCACGGTGTAAGGGGTGACCACGACCACGGCCGTTGCCTTGTTGATCGTGTCGGAGATGGTGGTGCTGGCGATGTTGTTGTAGTTCGCAGTGCCCGTGAAGCTCCACGAGTCGCTGCTGTATGTCCCGGCGGGGGTGTGCGCCGTGTTGCTCACGTCGACCGTGCCGACGGTGGCTCCCGTCTCGCCGTTCACCCCGGTGATCGAAGTGACGGTCGCCGTATGCGAGCTGCCGTCGTAGGTCACGGTGTAGGGTGTGACTACGACCACTGCGGTCGCTTTGTTGATCGTGTCAGTGATCGGAGTGCTGGCGATGATGTTGTAGTTCGCAGTGCCGGTGAAGCTCCATGAGTCGCTGGCATACGTCCCGGCGGCGGTGTGCGTCGTGTTCAGGGTGACCGTGCCGACGGTGGCTCCCGTCTCGCCGTTCACACCGGTGATTGAAGTGACGGTTGCCGTGTGCGGATTGCCGTCATAGGTCACGGTGTAGGGCGTGACCACGACCGTCGCTGTCGCCTTCTTAATACAGTCGCTGACGGTACCGCTGGCATTGTTGTAGTTGCCGGTCGAATCTGTGAAAGCCCAGTTATCGGTGTATGTGCCCGCATCCGTGTGCGATGTCCCGCTGAGGTCAAGTCCGGCCAGGCGTTCGTTGAAGGCTCCTGTTGCCGTTCCGGTTGCGGTATGGGCATTGCCATCATAGGTTACGGTGTACCCAGTAACCGCGATTGCGGCATCCGCTTTATTGATATTGAACGACCGCATCACATCAGTTGCTGGTTGCCACTCGTCGTCTCCGCCCTGCGATGAAGTGATCGAGCAGCTACCCGCGCCGATGATGTGTACTGTCGTACCTGAAACATTGCAGTTGCCGCTCGCCCCGAAGGTGACCGAGAGAGTCGAACTGGCAGTTGCTGAAACGCTGAAGTCGGCGTCGCCGTAGGTCTTGTCTGCAAGCGGACCGAAGGTAATCGTTTGACTCTTGCGGTCAATCGTCAGCTGGAAATCACCAGTGAGGCTGTTGTTGGCAATAGACGTTGCAGTCAGAGTTACATAATTCGGATTGGCATTATCCGTCCGCGCAAGCGCCGTGACGTTCCCCGACTGGTCGATGTTCGCGTCAGCATGATTTGTGCCTGTAGGCGCCCACGTTACCTCCGGCGGAGCGAACGCGTCGAGGTTCGAGTTCGCCGAACCGGAACCCGCAGACGCAACGTAAATCCGGGAACCGATTGCGACCGGCTGCGCGCCGTTGTGTGCGTGGCCGAGAGGATTGCTTTCTTGAGTGAAGTTCGTGCCGTCGTACGACCACACACTCGTGCCGTTCACGATGTACAGAAGGTTGTTATAGGCAGTTACGCCGATACCTTGAGTGGCGTCTAGCGGGGTCGCGGAAGGCGCACTCCAATTTGAGCCGTCGAAGTTGACTGCTTGGACCGAGCTGCCGCTTGTTCCCAGCACGTAAAGCTTGTTATTTAGAACGGCCGCAGAGGCATCCAACGCGATGCCAGCGTCAGCTGTCAAAGCGGTTCCGAGCACCAGGTCGAAAATGTCGACTGTCGATTGCGGACTGCCGCCATTGCTGCCCCCGATCACGTACAGCTTCTGGTCCCACACAACTGCTGCCGCATCGCTGCGCGCAACGCTAGCTGTTCCGCTGAAAGTTGAGATCGTCGGGGTCCCGCTAGTGGTGTCCAGCACTTCGATACTGGCGAGTTGCTTGCTTCCGTCGCTGCCGCCGATTATATAGATGCGGCCGGCCACTGATGCTGCTGCCGCATTGCTTCTGGCAGTCGCGAGGGCCGCGCTGATCGTATTCCAAGTGTTGGTCTTCGGGTTGTAAGCCTGGATCGCACCTAGCGTGTTCGTTCCGTCAGAGCCGCCGATGGCATACAACACCCCTCCGGCTTCAGCTACTGCTGCGCCAAACACTGGCGTAGCCAGATTTGCTCTGCTGAATGACAAGCCGCCTGCGCTCGCCAGCGTGCGGGGGTGGTTATCCGCAAACTGCCCCGTGGCAGTCAACTGGTCAGTCTGACCTATCTGGATCGTCCCGCCCTGGGTATCGGTCACCGCAGTGATTGCGGTCAGGGGATTGGTGATGCTCAGCGTCCCGTTGATGTAAGTGACGCTGTAATTGTTAGAAGTCACACCGGAGCAGACGATGGCATAGGTGCCGGGCGCGCTCGACGTGGTCGTTGCCGCGTTACACATCGGACCGCCTATAGATTGAGCGGTATCGCCATTGACGAGCGTCGGTGACAGCGTCGGCGTAAGCGGGGAGTCCGACGCACCGAATGGACGGCTATTGTCGGGTGAGATCACATACAACGGATCGGCTTTGACATTAATCAGTACGGTTGTGAATGGCACGGAGTTGAAGTCCGTGCTATCCGTGGGTGCGAAAGCGACTGAGAGTGTCTGCCCGTTGCCAGCCGGCAGGACCGTGCCTGTCGCCGGGGTATAGGTAAACGTTCCCGGCACAGGATTGCTGTTGAACGTCGCGGTGGCATTCAGTTGCGTGCCATTGAGGGCAGTGCCGTAGCTGATGTCGGCAGGATTTGCCCAGTTGATAGTGGGCGTGGCTTTATTGATGGTCAGCGTGCCGCTGCCGGTTCCGGAGTAGTTGGAATCGGTCACCGTAACCATGACGGTATACACACCCGCGCTGGTAGGCGCGGTCGCCGATCCGTTATAGGTCACCATCACCGGAACGTTCGGGAACACTCCAATGGTGGCCGTGTGCGGATTGCCATCGTAGGTCACATTGGGATCGGTCACCGAAATCACAATCGGCGCCTGCTGAATCACTTCCGTGTCACTGATTGGTGTGGCGACGTAGTTCGTATTGCTCAGAGAAGCAGTTACCGGGGTGCTTCCCGCGTTCATCGGCGGAGTCGAGGAACCGTTGTAGAGAATGCTCACACCGGTTAGGTTTGCTGGATTCGTCGTTACCGTGGTCGGTTTAAGGTTTCCGTCGTATACAAAAGTGAGTGTGCCGAAGCTCAAAGTGGCCTGTGCCTGGTTGACCTGCTGGCTGACGCTGCCGCTGCTCGCCAAGTAGACGCCAGTGGGTGTGTAGCAGGCGAAAACGGTGTGCGAGCCGGCGTTGAAATCCGACTTGCTGAAGGGCGCCTGGCCATTCACGTCCAGAGCGACCGGACCGGCGAGCAGAGTGCCGCCGCAAGAGCCTTCATAGAACGTCATGCTGCCGGTGGGTGTTCCGGCGGTGCTGCTCACGGTCGCCGTGAAACTCACCGACTGGCCGAACGTGGACGGATTTGGTGACGACATCACCGCTGTGCTGGTCGCCGGATTGGTCACCGTGAGTGCGGCGCTCGTGGTGGTGCTGCTGTTGGCATGAACGCTGTCGTTCGCCGTGAAGCTCGCGCTGATGTTGTGTGTGCCGGTGGGGGCCGCGGGTGTGATAGTCACACTGCACGCAGCGGTACCCGCCACGGTCTGCGCCAAGGTGCAGGCTCCGATGCTGTCCGTGCCGTTGCTGGAGCTCACCCCTACGTTGCCGGTCGGCGTCGAAGCTGGACCGCTATCGGTGTCGGTTACCGTAACCGTGAAGTTGGTCCCTTGTCCGATCGCCGCAGTCGCGGTGAGCGGAGCAATCGTAGTCGAGCTGCTGCGCGCATTCACCGTCAGGGAAGCCGTGTTGCTCACTGCACCGGGGCCGCTTTCGGTCGCGCTGATTGCCCCCGTAGTATTGTTTTTCACTCCCGTGATCGTGCCGGTCACGTTGACCGAAATGCTGCACGAGCTGCTGGCAGCAACTGTGCCGCCGCTCAAGCTGACTGAGCTGGAACCAGCCAGCGCGGTCGCCGTTCCGCAGGAACTGCTCAGGTTGTTCGGAGTTGCTACCACCAACCCTGCCGGTAAACCGTCAGTGAAGGCTAGGCCCGTCAGGCCGATGGTGTTGGGATTATTGATGGTGAACGTCAGGCTAGTGCTGGCATTCAGCGGAAGCGAAGCCGCGCCAAACGCCTTGCTGATCGTCGGTGGCGTGGCGACCGTTGTGCTGGCCGATGCCGTATTGCCCGTGCCACCGTTGGTCGAAGTCACTGCCCCGGTCGTGTTGTTCTTCACGCCTGAGGTCGTACCTGTGATGTTAACGACGACTTTACACGAGTTGTTGACGGCGACTGATCCACCACTCAGGCCGACACTCCCGCTGCCCGCGGTGGCCGTCGCTGTGCCAGTGCACGTATTGCTCAGTCCGCTCGGAGTAGAGACTACCAGGCCCGCCGGCAGATTGTCGGTAAAGGCCACGCCTGTCAGTGCAACTGTATTCGCCGCCGGGTTGGTGATAGTGAGAGTCAGGCTGGTCGTGCCGTTCACTGGGATGGCAGCCGCGCCGAACGCCTTGCTGATGCTGGGCGGCGTCACTACCGATTCTGTCTGTTGCGCTGAAGCCGTGCCAGCCGAGGCGGTAATCGTCGGGCCGCCCGCGCTCGTATCTTCGTAGTAGAAGTTGGGCGAGTCGTGGTTCGCGTCAAAGCCGTTACCGATGACCGTGCTCGTAATCTGCGTAGTGCAAGTTGGGTTGCTGTAGAACTTTCCATTCGCCGACGAACTGCTCAGGTTGATGGTAGCGGCCTGGGTCAAACTGGTCGGACCGCCGCTCTGCGCATTCGCCGACTGTAGCGTGATCGCCGATGAGCAAGAGTTAATTTGCACGCTGAAGGCGGTTGTGTTGAAGCGCAAGCCGGTGATGGCTTCTGTCTGCGTGGTCGAAGTCAGGCCGGGGGAAGCTACCGTGATCACCGGGCTGCCGATGCTACTGTCCTTATAGAAGAAGCCAGCGGTGCTTGCGCTGACGCCGATGTTGGCCGTCGAAGTTGGACTGCTGCACGCTGCGTCGTTATAGAACGTGCCGCTCCCGGAACTGCTGGACAGATTCAGAGTTCTCGCGCCGGTTGCCCCGGTGCCGTCATTATTCTGCGTCTGCACCGTAACCTGCGAAGAACAGGTTCCCGTGAGAATCGCGAATGCAGTGCTGGTGACGACCAGCTTGGGGTTCACCGTCTGGCTGGTCCCGCCTGAGGCACTCGTGCTGAAGTTGGCGTCGCCTGCATAAGTTGCGATCAGGTTTTTTGTTCCCGCTGTGTTGAACGTGATCTGGCAATTTCCCGCCCCAAAACTGGCGGTGCAAGTATCACCCAAGCCGTCACTCACCGTGACGGTTCCGGTCGGAGTGCCCGCGCCCGGCGAACTCACGCTCACCGAATAGTTGATCGTCACCCCCTGTCCGACGGTCGAAGGATTCGGCGTATTTGTGGGGATGGCCGTTGTTGTGCTCGCCCTGCTCACGGTCAAGTTGGCGTTACCGTTGCTCGTGGCGTGAGTGGAGTCTGCAGGGAAAGTTGCCGTGACGCTGTGCGGGCTTGTTCCCACCTTCGAAGGCGTGACTGAAGCCGTGCAGGTGGCTGCATTGGGGCCGCTTGGAGCCAGAGTGCAGATTCCGAAGGTGTCGCCGGCATCGGATGAGCTGAAGGTTACGGTGCCGGTCGGATTGGTTTGCGTTCCCGTGTCAGTGTCAGTCACGGTCACGGTTGCGCTGCTGGGCTGGCCTACGACCACCGTGGAAAGTGACATGTTCACGCTGGTAATAGTGGCCCGCTTGTTGACTGTGTGCGCGACCCCGGCCGATGCGCTCGTGGCGAAATTCGTATCGCCGGCGAAGGTTGCGGTCAGTGTCTTGGCGCCCGAGGTGGCCGGAGTCAACTGGCAGGTGCCCGCGGTAACCGTGCCGCTGCAGCTATCGCCCGTGCCGTCGCTTACCGTGACAGTGTCTGACCCTGGAATGGTTCCGGTGCCGGGCGAATTCACCGTTACGGTAAAGTTCACCGTGATGGGCTGTCCGATGACGGACGGATTCGGCGTGTGCGCGGTGATTGTGGTCGTGGTGCTGGCAGCATTGACGGTATGCGTTGTGGCCGGGCTCGAGGCGCTGCTCGTGAAATTCGTATCGCCCGGATAACTGGCCGTCAGAGACTTCGTCCCCGTAGTGTTGAATGTGATCGAGCAGGTGCCGGTGGCTACGCTCGCCGAGCAGGCGTCGCCTGCGCTATCGCTAACCGTGACCGTTCCGGTGGGTGTACCGCTGCCAGGCGCAACTGGCGCCACATTGAAATTGATGGTTACCGGTTGACCCACCACGGATGGGCTGGGGGTATGCGCGGTGATCGTTGTGGTTGTGCTCGCCTGGTTGACGGTTTGCGCCAACGCCGAGGAAGTGCTGCCCGTGAAGTTGGTGTCTGCGTTATAGACCGCGGTGATTAAGTGTGCACCGACTGCCAATGTCGTAATGGGGAGAGCTGCTGTGTTTCCCGTCAGGCGCGACCGTGGCCAGGGTGGACCCGGCCATCCTTAAACGTCACAGTTCCGGTCGGCGTACCCGCTCCGGGGGCGACTGCAACCACGGTCGCGGTGAAAGTGAGCGACTGGCCAAAGACCGAGGGGTTGGTGCCGATGGTGAGCGCTACTGTCGTGGTCGTACTGGCCGGGTTTACGGTCTGTGAAACTGTGTTGGAAGTGCTCGCGCCGAATGTATTGGCGACTCCAGCGTAAGACGCGGTCAGGCTGTGCGGGCTGCCGGCAACCGTCAAGTTTGAAACCGGGAGCGTGGCTGTGCCGTTCACGAGAGTTGCCGCACCCAGAGTTGTCGCGCCGTCTTTGAAGGTCACCGTGCCGCCAGTCGGAGTGGTTGGACCGGTTACCTGTGCGACGGTTGCAGTCAGCGTGGTCGATTGGCCGAAGACTGTGGGATTGACTGAACTGGTTAGCGTGGCCGTGGTGTTCTCGACGACGGTCAGCGTACCAGTGTTTGTCACGGCACTACCGCTCTGGCAACCGGTGCCGTTGGCCGCCTGCACAGTGAAGGTGGTCGAGCCTGGCGGCGTTGCGTTTGTAGTGGTGATGGTTAGAGTCGACGCCGGGCTTGTGTTTGTGACAGAAGTTGGATTGAATGAAGCGGTTGCACCGGCAGGGAGTACGGTAGTCACGCTCAGCGGAGAGGTGCATGCGTTGCCATTGCCGTTAAAGCCGACAGTGACGGCGTACTGAGCACTGCCTGTGGGCGCGACCGAATTGGGAGATTGAGTTGCGACCGTAACCGTGTTGGGCTTGGAATCCGTGAACGAATTCTGCGCCTGCGTCCCCGATTGCGATCCCACCGCGGTTAAGTAAAAGCGAATGCTCAGATCGTGGTCGTCCGTGGCGAAAGAGCTGTTGGAAATATTTCCATTCGCATCCGCAACCGTCGTATACGGTCCGTGGGTATCAAGCAGCGGCGATTCAACCAGCGTCAGCGTTACTGTCTCTCCTGGTTGCCAGCCGCTACCGGTAATCGTGACCGTTGAGCCCGGAGGATAATCCGCTGCGTCCGTTTTCACCGTGGCAAATCCGTACAACTCCGTGCTCGAGAGATTCGTTCCACCTGCGGCCAGGAACATGCCGTCTTGACTGATTGCGCTTCCAGTAAAGCCGGGGCGCACCACGCTCATGGCTCCGGTTGCCTGGAATGTATCCGCCCAGGGGTAATAGAGTTCAGCCGAATTCAGATCGCGTCCTGCTGACGACCCACCCAAAATTAGAATGGAGTTGTTCTTGGGAAGCAAGAATGCCTGATGTCCGCTGCGTGCGGTTACGAGATTGGAAGCGGAGGGTGCAAACTGCCCGGTCGACGGATCATAAATTTCGGCGGAAACAAGGTCCTGCGATCCATTTGCAGAGCCGTTGTTTCCGCCGATCACCGCAACTTTGCCGTCGAGCGTAGTCGTGGCTGTGGCCGACATGCGCGGGGTGGAGAGGGCTGGCCCGGCCGAGACTGTGCCCGCGGCGGGATCGTAGGTGTCAATCGACGCCATTGCGGTTGTACCATCCGCTGTACCACTAATCAGTAAGACGCGGCCATCGCCCAGCGTTGCTGCCGCGTGCTTCATTCTGGGCGAACTCATCGCGCCCACGCTCGAGAACGCACCACTCGTAGGATCGAAAACTTCCAAACTGGAGAGGGCATTGCCCGCGGAATCATGTCCGCCGGCCAGCAGCACGCGGCCGTCGGAGAGCAGGGAAGCGGTGTGCCCGGCGCGAGCGGTCACCATGGTGGTAGGCGCGCTCCATGAGTTCGCATTGAGATCGTAAATTTCCGCCGTGTTGACGGCGCCGCCGCCGCTGGTCGTGCCACCCGTAACCAGGACGCGTCCGTCAGTAAGAACCGTCGCGGTGTGTCCCGATCGCGGTGTCTGCATAGCGGTAGCGGCGGAGAAGCTGCCATCGGTCCCGAACAGATCTGCGCTGGCAACTGGCCCGTTGGCGTTGTTGCCGCCAGTAATGAGCACTCGCCCATCCTGCAACAGCACGGTGGCCGCACCCGAACGCACGTCTCCCATGGGATTCCATGTTTGCCACGTCCCGGTTGGGACGTTGGGTATGGAGGCGGTCAGCAAAAGGACGCAGGACACGACGAGCAGGGGCAAGAGCCAGAAGCTTTTGCGCGAGCGCATTTTATATATCTCCAGATACGGAATTGCCTTCGGGGGAGGCCAGTGATTTGCCCGAGGCCAATCAGGGGGGACGTATTAAAGAGGGAGGGGTAGAACGCGGTTCAAGTTCTCCAGCCTGGTTCACGGGGCAAGCGGGCTGCCATACCCCAGACTCGGGAAGGCGATAGAACCCGTTTGCTTTTGCTGGCCTGCGGCGATGAATACATCCGGTTACACCGCGAGAGATGCAAAAGACTGCCGAGTTACTGCAAGTCTATGGATTGGGGTTGTGAGATCGCGATTTGAACCGGATTCGTTCGAGGATCATCCATCGAACCTGCTAAAGGCAGGAGTCCGTGATTTTGTCTTCATTAGAATTCGCTCCGTGGCGATTCGGACAGCGCGAGTGGTACTCACTGCGCAATGTTCTGTTCGTCCGAAATTGTCGTCGTGTCTTCCGACACCTACGTGTTGATGGACACCGGTACGGATCCCCTCGGCGGAGACGTTGCAGTCGCTCGATCTGGTTCATTGCTGGAAGGAGCTGGAGTAGTCTCGTCCGGTAGCGCAGGATCTTGCCCATCGCGGTAATCTCGGACAAGCCTTTCTCCGCTTAAGGCTTCGGCTTCAGCCTGTTGGTCATTGGTCCACTACAAACTCCCGATCCTGCTTTTCGAATGTGGCCCGGTAAACCCACGAAAACATTGATTCGTCGTTCATTGCGATGTAGGTGTCCGAAAAGTGAATTTTTCGCTTTGCAAGACGAAAAAAAAGGCCGCCGAAGGTCGCGCGGCCTGAATTTGTGACGATCCCGCTATGGTTTACCCACGAAGCCATGAAACGTAAAGTTGGAATCTAAATACCATCCCATCGTCTCACCCGACGGAGATATGCTGAACGGGTTTGTCCCCTGACTCGCTCCTGGCACATCGAAGGTGACTATCGTGCCGTCGGCGGCACGTAAGAAACCGTGAGACAGAAAATTCGAGTCGAGATACTCTCCCGACGTAAGTCCGCGCGGATTGAGACCACCAGGAATCGTGCCCAGAAAGGGGGCGGTCGCCGCCTCCGGAACGTCAAATGTCATAATCGCGCCATCGGGGGCACGCAGAAAACCGTGATTTACGTTATTCGAATCGATGTAGTTCCCGGATGCCACGCCCGTCACGTTAATCGCCTCGGGAAACGTCCCCTGGAATTGTCCTGTTCCCGCTGCCGCGACGTCGAAAGTGGTAATCGCGCCGTCAGCGGACCGCAAGGCGCCGTGCCACACCAGGTTGGAATCAAGATACGGCACAACGACTGTACCTGCCGAATTGATGCCCAATGTATCTGCGGATGTGGAAACGCTGCCAACGGGGTCGAAGCTCGTGATGGTTCCGTCGGCGGCACGCGCAAAACCGTGACTTCCACCGTTTGCATCCACGTACGCTCCGGAGACCGTACCCGCGGCATTGATGGCAGCCGGAAAAGTACCCTGACCACGTCCTGTCCCTGCGCCAGGCACGTCGAACGTTGCAAAATCTCCATTGGGACCACGCACGTAGCCATGCCTGACGCGACTGGAATCAATGTAAGTCCCAACAATTCTCGATTGAGTCATTCCCTGGGCTTGCGTACCCTCGCCGCTGTCTGTTCCCGCGCCCGGAACATCGAAGGTAGTGAACGTGCCCTGGGCACTCCTCAGGAAGGCGTGGTTCACTCTATTCGCGTCTCGGTAGTATCCGACAATGCTTCCTGAGGCGGTAATTTGTTGGGGTAAGGTGCCCTGCCCGGGGCCCGTTCCAGCACCCGGTGCATCGAAGGTGATGAACTCGCCTTGTGCTTGCAACAGCGGGGCTGACAGAACGCAGGCAACGACAACGAAGGTTAGACGGTTGATGCTTCTCATAAATCGCTCCTTAAATAGTGGTCGTTCTGTTACTCAAGCGTAGGCCAAGTTGTCGCAATGCAGCGCAGTTGAACTCCCATCTACGGTGTGCAATTGAGCTTTTGGATCTGATAGCTGAACGGCATCTGGAACTGTCCACCAGTTGCTGACGTGCTAGTGGCTTTCTTCTTCACAGTTTCTGCAAGCCCGATGCGGTACCAGAGGCCGGTAGTGTCCAAGGTGGGCGAAACCGTCCAGGTGCAGGCATCCAGCTGCTGCACCAGCACCGGAGAGGTGTTGAGCGGCTGGTTGGCAAGGTCTTGTGACCCGCCTCCCTCGCACCCCGGAACAATCGGATCGTAGAGCGTGGTCGGATGGAACCACGCGTTGCCTCCAGTCACCGTTTTGCTCAAGGCATTCAGGGCAAATCCGGAACAGGTGAGAAACTGTCCATTCGTATACAGCGAAGTATTGGCCATTTCGTTCACTTGCTCGCCCTGCTGGTGGACTTGCTGTCCCGTCAAGTCCACTGCACCGTCGGCTGCGTCCGGCGGGGCCAGTTGCACGGAGAAGTCGAGGTTCAGATAACGTACCGGTGAAGTGCCGCGCAGGTTGACGATGAAGTCGTTGGTGCCGTTGCAGACCTGGAACTTCACGTATACACCGCCGACACCGTCCTGATACTGCGTACCGCCGTTAAACCGGTCGTTAGCATTGTTTGGGTTGTTGTAAATGGATAGGCCGTCACCGGAAATTCCACCTTGCCCGACCGACTGCGGGGCCACGATCAACCTCAATGGAACGTCGTTGCAGGTTCCACGATTCGCCGAGGGCGGGGCGGCCCAGGCGGGCAGAGCGATCAGAGTTGCGACTACCAAGGTCACTAATATGCTTTTGCGAGTCATTGTTCTCTCCTTATTTGTTGTCCAGATAACGAAAAAGGCCGCGGGTCCATTCCGGACCAGCGGCCTCCGAGTGCTTCGGTCAGCCTTTATCGATGGAACTGTTGACTACGTGAACTTCACTTTCTCTCGCACAACGTCTGCGATAACCGGAACCCCATCTTGAATCTTCAGTTTCTCGATCTCCCCGTGCCCGAGCTCGTGGCAAAACTGGATCAACCGCGCCCACTCCTTCGAAATGACCTGGACGACTTTCCCGTTGTGTTCGCTCATACGGTCACAAATCACGGCATCTCCCGGGGAGGCCACGCCCATGCAACGGATCATCAGCCTTAGGGCGTGCAATTGAGCTTTTTGACTTCGTAGCTGAACGGCATTTGGAATTGACCACCGGCCACCGACGTGCTTGTACCACCCTTTTTCACAGTCTCGGCAACACCGATGCGATGCCACAAGCCGGTGCTGTCCAGCATTGGCGAAACCGTCCACGTACAGGTATTGACTTGTTGCACTAGTACGGCAGATGTGTTGATTGGCTGGTTGGCAAGGTCTTGTGCAGCGCCTCCATTGCAGCCCGGAACGACCGGATCGTACAGCGTTGATGGATGAAACCAGAAATTGCCCCCCGTTACCGTTTTGCTCAAGGCATTCAGACCGAAGCCCGAACAGTCAACGAACTGTCCGTTGGAATACAGCGCGGCATCGGCCATTTCATTGACCTGCTGTCCCTGCTGGTGGAATTGCTGGCCGGTCAGATTTATCGCACTATCGGCGGTATCCGGGGAAGCCAGTTGCACGGAGAAGTCGAGGCTCACGTAGCGCACAGGCGAGGTGTTGCGCAGGTTGAGGATGAAGTCGTTCGTTCCGTTGCAGACCTGGAACTTTACGTACACGCCACCGACCCCGTCCTGATACAGCGTGCCGCCGTTGAATGGGTCATTTGCGTTGTTGGGATTGTTATAGATAGACGCACCATCGCCGGAGATACCTCCTTGGCCGGGCGTCTGTGGCGCCACGATCAACTGCAACGGAATGTCGGTACACTGTCCTGGAGGCGACTGCACGGCGAACAATTCGCTGCCTTTGCCGGTGCGGCCATCGGTATTTTTCACCACGATGTCGAAGCCGCCAACATTCGCTGTGCCCGAGACCGTAATGTTGGCCGTCAAGGTATTGGGGTTCACGAATGCGGTTGAATTCACCGTGACACCGCCGGGATTCGTGGTTCCGCTGACAAACCACTGCGCCTTGGCGCCTGCCTTGAAGCCCTTGCCGCCAACGGTGACGTTGAGATTAATAGTTCCTTGGACGGCAGAGTTGGGCAGGGCACTGGTCACCGAAATCTGCGCCGAGGCCGGATTGGCCATTAAGACGCGTGCAACGATCAGGAACAGCCAGATTGCGGCAAGACGACAGATAGCGCGCAGACCGTTCATTTCCTCACCCCAAAGCGAACCGATCGAACCCCTATATCTTCAGTTACACGGACGGGGCTAACGGTTTTCCGTCAAGCCCGCCGGAATTGGTGCTTGGCCACTCCCGACTACGCACGAAAGCGGACCAATAATACGGATGTCGGTGATCGCTATTGCCATGCAGCATCGACCTTTGCGCTATTGCAAGCGATGGAGCCGGCGAGTGCTCGGAAACCTTGCCGATAAAAGCTTCGCATCAGCTGGGCGGTAGAACTGTCGTTCACTTCCCACAGAGTGGCGACGACCGTCGAAGCGCCGGCAGACAAGAATGCTCGTGTCAGGCCGACGAACTCATCTCCCGGCGGGAATTTCAGTGAAATACCCGCTGCCCAACGCGGTTTCGCACGCGCTGAGGGTAACGAGTTGCGCCCGCAAATGAAGGCCGAGAATCTCGTACACTTCGAGCCGCCCGTCATTTTGCGTATCCGGTTCCAATTGCACGCCCGAGAAGAGAGGATTGGCCTTATTGAAGAAGCCATGTGTTGCAAAGTGAATTACGTCGTAATCTCCTGCCCGTACGCTTGAACCACGTCTCAGTCGCCTTCGGACCAACGATGGCAGTCGCATGGCGCCCAAAGGCAGCGGCAACAGCTCGTACCTCGCCGGACGTGAATTGCAGGTTGGAAACTGATGGAGCAAGCGCCACAAGGCGCTCGCCTGATGCCGTTGCGGCGGTGATGACATCGCCAGCGCCGCCGGCCATTGGCAGGTAGGAAACCACGTAGTCTTCGATAAGGAATCGATCACCCGCGCGAGTAGGCCGTACCAGCGTCGCAAACGGTAAGATAATGGAGGAAACCGTGGGGGACGATTGTGATCTCGCTGGCTCCTCGCAGCCATCCGGCTTTTTCGATCGGTTCGACCAGCAGGTGACGCAAGCTCCGCGGCAGGCAACTGCCAATCAGTCGAATCGGGCCGCCGTATCAGGTCGCGCAGCAGCGTAATTTTCGATTCCAGATCCACGGAGCGTACCGGTTCAAGCATTGCGTGAAGGCCATCGTGACGCAGTACGAAAATAGCAATCTGCCGCGGTCCGACGACGTATTCGATCAAGCGCCCTGTCAGCGGGAAGTTCGCGCTCCACGTCGGTCGGTTCCGGCACGGCCGCGATGAGAACTCCCACGCCGGCATGAAGCCCGATCAGTTCCGAGTACTCGCGTTCCGCATCTGCTAGCTCACTCGAAAATGTGCTTGCCGCGCTGCTTCGTTGCTCAGAGGGAGCCTTCGAGTTTTCCTCCTCTATGGCGCGCTGCAGGCGGCGAATGCGTGCCTGCAGCTCCGCGATATGCGGATTCGGATGGCGGCAGCGCTGAGCGGTTGAGGAGGTCGAGATATCCGCGTGCTCGCAGCCGCTCCGAGTATTGGAATGCCTCGCCAACCCTGCCCATGCGCAACAAGAGACGGACCAGCGCAACATAGACCTTCTCCTTGTCCTGCAAAAAACCGGTACGAAAGCGATCTTCGGAAATCGAGCCGCGAATGCTCTCGATGGAGGTGATCGATCTGCGGTACGCCGCGACGGCCTCTTCGTCGCGCTTCACGGATTCAAGCGCCTGTCCCCTGTAAATAATCGACGTGCCACGGCAGCGCGGTGTCTCCGGTATTGGCAAGGAGATCCCCTGCGGAAGACAAGGATCGCAACGCATCTTCGGCCTTGCCCAACTTCAGCAGGATCTCGCCTTGTGTATCGAGAGCCTGGGCTTCGAGGAGCTTTGCACCGCTTTGCTGCGCGACTGAAACGGCTTCGCGGGCTTGGGCCAAGGGCTTTCTTCGTGTTCCCTTCGTCGCGCAGTGACAATGACAATACGAGCAAGCCGGAAACAGTATTAACCCGGTCCTCGAGCTTGCGCGCGCGTTCGACAGCGTCGTTCGCTGACGCGACTGCTTTGGCAAGATCGCCGCTGCGCCAGGCAACGTCGGCCAACGCGAGCGTATTGATCAGCACTCCATGTGGGAAACGAAATTTGTCTTCGAGACCTGGATGGCACGCTGGAACGAGTGCTCCGCCGAATGGCGATCGCCCAACATGAGGTGCACGTACCCGTCATCGTAGAGCGCCTCAACGAGTTCTCGTTTCAGACCGGCTCTTTCGTATGACGCTAATGCTGTCCGATATTCCTGCAGCGCTTCGTCTAATTTTCCCAGCCGCAGCAGCGTCGACGCTCTTCCTTTTCGCCAGTCCGCTTCTTCTTTCTTCAGACCAGCCGAACTCGCCAGCGTCAAAGCGCGGTCAAACGTTTTGATGGATTCATCCAGTTGGCCAATTGCGGCTTGGCAAATGGCTAGATTGCCCAGGTCCTGACTCTCGGCGGGCTTACGGTCCAGCTCTTCGTCTAAAGCAAGAGCCTGCTGGTAGTAGTCCTTGGCGTCGCTGTAATGGCCGAGCAGGAGGTACACGCCCCCAATGTTTCCCAGCGCATCACTCTCGCCCTCCCGATAGTTGCTGCGCGATGGAGCGCCAGCGCCTTCTGGTACTGCTCCAAAGACCGTTTGTACTCTCCCTTCTCGTCATAAACGAGGCTCAAGTTGTTCAGCGCGTGCGCCCTCGAGATGCGCGTCATGGACTTCCCGGGCGATGGCGATGGCGCGATTGAAATGATCGATTGCCTTTGGGTAATCGCCGGCCTCCCAGTAGACCAGGCCGATGTTGCTGATGGTCTTGCCTTCTTCGAGTCGGTCGCCCAACTCCTGTTTTATCTTCAGCGCACGACTCGAGAAAATCGAGCGCGCGAGTTCCGATCTCCCAGGTGCTTGTAACAGTTGCCGATGAGCCCGAGTGTGATCGCTTCGCCATGACGGTTGTCGACTGCTCGATAAGCCGCGAGCGCCTTTTCATACTCCGGGCAACGCAGCCGATGGTCCAGTAGAGGAATAGACTGCTCTTGGCGTGTGCAAGGAGTTCGTCGGCAGTTGTACCGTTCTGCGCTGCCGCTGGCAGCACGAAAAGCCAGCACGACCAGTGCCGTACTGTGCGAAATATCGAGCCGCACGTGAAGCGTCAGCATCGTCTATCCACCGATGAACCCTACCGCCGCCGACTGTTGTGTCTTGCCGTCCGCGAGCCAAGGCACGAACCCAGACGAAATATTTCGACGCCAGGTCGCAAGAGTTTGTTTAGGAGGACTTACTGAGTTTTCGTGGACCCGTTTGCGCCATACCAGGTCGCCATCGGCCGTGACGACGCGTACCTCGTACGCGGTCGCGTTCGGCGACGGTCTCCCAGCGAATGGTGAAATCGGAGGCATGAACGATCGCGCCCGGCTGCGGAGACAGAACGACTGGCAGTGAAGCGTTCGGTGATAGGCTCCGAACAGCCATTTCTGTCCCCGAGTTCAGGGTTGTCGCGAATGATCCGGTGCCAGGTGCTGCTGGGCTGTCGCAACGATCAATGAGTGCTCTTCGAATAGGGGGTCGCTCCTCGCGCGAGACGAGCTAGCCCGATTGCCACAATGCCAATTGCTGCGGCCACGGTCATCCACTTCCAAGCGAGGGGGGCATTTTCGTGTGCCGCAGTCTTGAGTTGTTCGGCGCGGTGGAACAACGATGCGGGCGCAGGCTGTGTCACGACCTGGGACTGTTTTGATCAGAAATCCCACCTGCTGAAGGCAGGAGTCGCACCTTGCGATGTGGGTTTCTACGCGCTCGCGCTCCGCGCCGATCAGTTGCTGATCGACGTAAGCAGCCAACTGATTGTTCGTCTGGACAACGGAACCGATGAGTTCGGGGCGAAAATTCGGTTCAACATGGAGAGTCCGCTTCCGCGCGATTTCGCGCTCACCGTAGTTACACGGACGCCGGTTTTGGTTTTCCGCGGACAGGAGCCTCGACGCCGAGCGCCTGCCGGAGATGGTCGATGATCTCGCGTAGACGCCGATCTGCAGTTTGCGCGTTCTTGAGCCCAACAAGCTTGGCGACTTGCTGCAACGTGAGACCTTCCTGGTAGCGCAGCCGAACCAGGAGCCGGTCGGAATCGTTCAATGAAGCAAGCGCCGCCGACACGTGCTCGTGTGTTTCGCGCAGCGCCACTAGTGCCTCGGGATCAGGAGCAGGATCGGCCGGTTCACTCACAAAAGTTCCTTCTTCTTCGTCGTCGATGTGAATCCAGCACTGTCTTGCCGGAGCTAAGCAGCCACAATTGGCGCGAACTCAGGCACCGGCGCAGCTCGCAGACTCTCTCTTCCGCCGCAGCGAAGCTCAGCTCGACACCGCGGCGGGCTTAGTTCGTCGCGGGCCTCCTCCGCGGACAAGCCGCGCCTGAACACAAGCTCGAACAGGAGTTGGTCCGATGCGCTCCGCCGCGCGACTGACCCGAATACGCGCTGACGGCCGTGCTCCTTGCGGTGCCAATCGAGACAAAGGTTGCGCACGACCGCGCACAACCACGTCGAGAAACTCGCCCGTCCGGCAAGGTCAAACTTACGCAAGCGGCGAAACTCATTGGCCGAAAGCTGCTCGCAAACAAACAGGAAACAGTTGCCGCTGCGGTCAGGATCGCGATCAAAGGTACGGACAACGTGATAGATCAAACCGCTGTACCGGTCAAGAAATGCGCACCACGCCGACTGTCGATCCGCGGAAGCGAGCGCGGACAGCAGGGACGCGTCGAATGGATCCGCCGGCATAGGTGGAAATGGGAGCTAGTTCTTAGTTTTCACCCCATGAACCCAATGGGGCGGTAGGTTACAGGAAAAGCCTCCCCGAGGCAACACAAAGAATTGGTCCTGTCGTTAGCACATGATGTGTCCGGTTGACATAGCAAGTGATGTGTCCGCTTTGCCGGCGGCAAGGGTAGGAGACCATGCAGGGCATGGGAAGCTACTCAAAGGCTGCCTTACCGTGCGATGGGCACAGTGAGCTAGCAAATAAGATCCCTAATGAGACGAGTACGTCGTCGGAGTAATCGTTGTGAAGTTCCGCCCGACTTCTCGAGGAACGCTATAAGGATTGCAGAAAGGTCACCAGCACTTTTTGTTCCGCCGGCTTCAGCTTTAGATAGTGCTCAATGACCTTTGAGGATTCCCTTGAATGCCGGCGGACCGCGTCGTCCAATTGGATGGAGCTGCCGTCGTGCATAAAACGCGAGCGCAGGCGCAGTCCCCACAGGGGAGAGGTTCTGATCTTGTTGCGAGCGCAGAGAGTATCGCGCAGCAGTTTGGGGTGCTTTTCGCCTTCCGCGACAGCTTCCTGGTAGCTCTCACTGCATTCTTCTTCGAAATTACCGCCTGGCTCGCTGCCTTCCGCTTTGCCTTCCTCACGAAAACGTTTTTCGAGCAGGTGACGGCCGAAATGTTCGACTAATGCGACCGAGATTCCGTCTCCGGTACCGATGTCGTGCAGCAGAAAGTCGCTAAAGGGATGAATGGTCCGGTTCTCCAGGGCTTCGGGATGCAATCCCGGGCCACCGACTGAGGCAGGGCTTTTGCCCGTCACAATCGTTTCCACGTGACAGATGGAGCAGCCGATTTTGTTGAATAGCTGCTCTCCACGTTTTGCATCCGAATTGGCCGCAATCAATTCGTCACGGGCGGGCGCTTTCAGCGAACGCATGAAGCTGGCGAAGTGATCGATATCTTCCAAATTGCTGTCGCTCGGACCGGGCACGCTATTCGGTTCGGTAATTTTCGTGGGATCGTTGTTGGGAATCGTCGTGGTTACCGCAGGATTGCAGGTTGTGGTCACCTCGCTTTTCTGCAGACCGCTGGTGATCCCCATCTCGTTCAGATAGGCGTCAGCGGCGAACGCCAGCAGGCTGGCGTGCTGGTCCTTCCACCCGAAGCGTCCAATACGGTCTATCCCCTCGCTCTCCGGCACGGGGACCTTCACGGCTTGGCCACAGATTTTTCGGTGCGTAGCCTTGCACTGCTGCCGGCGGATTTGTAATAGGGTCTCATCGGAGATAGCTTCCACGTAGCCATCGCCCAAGGTGCTGGTTGCAAGGCGGGTGGTGCGCACGGTTTCTGTGGCCGGAACGTGCTCCTGGATTTCAGGACAGATGGCGCGATCGTTTATCAAGGTCCGGTCCTTGATCACCTCAGCGCCATGATTGATGGGAATCTCGGGATTCTGAAATAGTCCATGAGCGTCGAGGTGTCCGACTCTCAGTTCGGTGATCTGGCTGGCTGCACCGGAAACTGGAGTCTGGTGACATTCGCGGCACGACTGGGCATTGTAAAGAGGGCCTAGTCCATCAGGGGCGACGTGTTCGACTTCCTCGAAGAATTGCTGGTCGGCCAGGCGGCGGGCGGGATCGGAAAAGCCGTTGCTCTGGTCGTCGAACCCCGTAAGAGCTTCCGTCGGCTGTGGAGTCGCTTGCCCACGGGACAGAATTCCAAGACCCAACAGGATGGCGGTTGCAAGGACGAGGGACAAGGTCGCGAGCTTCATCACACACTCCGTTCGCGGCCAGAGTATTGCATTCAAATAATAGGCCTGATTCCATGCGAGAGAGCCTTCATCGAGTCTAGTCGGGGAATCGGCGATGCGTCGTGATCTTGGACTATCTAGGGCATTTTGCCGCCAGTGTGGTTCATTCTACACTTTTGAAATTCCCCGCAAAAGGAATCCCCTTTTCATGTTTGAACATTTCGCTTTCGTTCATTAACGGCGGACAGGCAGGTGAACGGAGTTTGATCCCTTAGTCTTTGTTAGAATCTGCTGTGCGACGATTGGCCAGACGCCCGATCGCGACCGATCAGGTCAATTTCAATGCCCCTCGCCAGGACTGGATACCGGCTAAATTTCGAGGACATCAGCCCCGGCAAGCCGGAGCTGGGCTCGATTTCAATGCTGCCGTGGGACGCAGCGATCTTTGGATTTCCCGTGGCCACCTACCGGGTGGGAACGGAAACCCTTTCCCCGTCGGCGCGAAGAAAGTTCGTAAACCGATTTCAGCGATGGGCGGCTGAAAGGAGGGTTAGCCTTTGCGCCTCCACCATACCAGCAAATCCATCGCAATCCCTATGGAAGAGGAATCTTGAAGACGCAGGGTTTCGATTTGTAGACTTGAGTGTTCAAGCGACACTTGTCGGTTTGCAAACAGCTTCATTCCCAAAGCCTCGCACGGAGTTGCGCCTGGCTTGTTCGGACGATTATGCGAAGATCGAGGCAATATCTGCTCAATCATTTCACCACGGCCGCTATCACTCCGATTCGCTCTTTCCTAAGGAACTGGCTGACAAAAGATATTGTGAATGGGTGAAAAACGCGCTGTCCGGGGAGAACCCGATTGATCGTGTGTTTGTGATGGGTTCTCCCGGTTCGGTGAAAGGGTTCTTTCACGTCACGGTCGAGGATGATGTGTCGGACCTACGCCTTGCCGCGGTAGAACCGCGTCTGAAGGGAACGCTCTTTGGATTTGATCTTTACGTGTCGGTACTCAAATCGCTAAGAGAACTCGGCGTCCGGAAAGTGATAACTAGCATTTCCGCGACCAACACCGCGGTTGTCAACGTCTATGCCAAGTTAGGTTTTGCCTTCTCCATGCCGGAGATGATTTTTCATTGGCATGGACAAGCTTTGAATGGAGACGATCCTGAGATCCCACCATCGATCTGAAGCGGTCAGAGGGCTGGCGATCGCTGCATGACCACTTCCCATCCACCCACCAAGCGATATCTCGATCCCAACAGATACCAAGGGGCCTTGAGGGCGTACGCTGCCATTGTGCGCAGAGGATCTTTGGAAAATGACGTCTCCACTACTGACGGCCGGGAGGAAATGATCTTCAGAGTCCCTGTCTCTGCTTTTACCAACAGCGGTACCTCTTCCCAAAACGCTTGACCGAGATCGTGGACGTGGCCAGGAAACGTGAAATCATAAGTGAGTCCAAGAAACCTAAATAAGGAGAGAACCTCCGCCACGCTCGGCGTGCGCGCATAAAAAACTCCTCCTGGAGCGAGGCGTGATAGCAGTTCAACGAGGGCCGATCGCGGTGACGGGATGTGCTCCAAAATCGCACTAGCGAGCACGAGGTTGAAGTTATTTTCCGTGACCTCAGCCAAAGTCTGATGGGCTCTCGTCACAGTGTTCGCAGCTGTCGTTCGGTTGAGATTACTGTTGTAGTCCACGAGGTCGATCTCAATCTCGGCGCTTCCATTAGCCAAGAGCGAGTGTGCAATTGCCCTGGAAAGATCACCTCCACCTCCGCCGAAATCGAGAATCGAGACTGATGGCAGCTTCAAATATGGCGCGATTGTCGCCATGACGTGCCGCGCGAATCCTTCGGGGTCGTCGGAAGTGACAGCGCAGTCCGCATGTTCGTAGTAGTCGCTGTAGTATCCGCCGAAGCCTGTTTCATCGGTAGGCATTCGGGACGCGGAGTTGCCGCGGCAACGCCCGCATCGAAGCAGGTACACATCAGGATTCGCTTGCAAGTGCAGCACTTTCGTACGCGCGTCCGCGCTAGCGCAAATGGGGCATGCTGAAGCTTCAGGGAGTAGGTCCTCTTCCTTTACGTGCGCGCCAACTTGGTACTTCGTTGCCCTTACGATCGCCATGAAGTCTCTTTGCGGTTGAAGAAGTCGTTGATCAACTCCACGATCTGCGCCTGGTCTCCCTCCGTCAGGTCGTTGTAGAAGGGAAGTTGCAGTAGTCGCCTGCTGATGTCCTCCGTCACGGGACAATCTCGTGCGCCAAACTTCACCCCCATGGGCGACGAATGCAGAGGAACGTAGTGGAATACGCTTAGAATCCCTTGCTCCTTCAGATGCGCGATCAATGCTTGCCGGCATTCCATCGAAGGCAGGATGAGGTAGAACATGTGGAAAGCTTGCTCGCATTCCGCCGGGACGTAGGGAAGTCGTGCGTTCTTTTCGTTAAGCGCTTGCAGGTTCGTCCCAGTAATGAGTTCCACACTCGGCGACGTTTCTTCTGGATTTCCTCCCGAGCTTCGAGTTGGGCCAGCAGAAAAGCGGCGAGCAGATCGGATGGCAGGTAGCTCGAACCGATATCCACCCACGTATATTTATCCACCTGCCCGCGGAAAAACTGGCTACGGTTCGTTCCCTTTTCGCGGACGATCATGGCGCGCTCAACCAGATTTCGGATCATTCACCACCAGGCCCCGCCTTCGCCGCAGCTGATGTTCTTGGTCTCGTGAAAGCTCTGCGTGCTCAGACAGCCGAAGGTTCCGGTGAATTTCTTCTTGTAACGGGCGAATAGGCCGTGGGCATTGTCTTCCACGATTTTGATTCCGTGTTCGCGGGCAATTTTGCAGATGGAGTCCATTTCGCAGGCTACGCCGCCGTAGTGCACAGGAACGATGGCCTTGGTGCGCTTGGTGATGAGAGACGGCAACAGGGTTTCGTCGAGGTTCAGCGTGTCTGGGCGAATGTCTGCGAAAACGAGTGTGGCCCCGCGCAACGCGAACGCATTCGCTGTCGAAACAAATGTAAACGAAGGAACGATGATCTCATCGCCCGGTCCGCAATCGAGTAGGATCGCCGCTATCTCTCCAACGCGTGGGTGCACGATGTGGTAAGGAGAACTTTGGGCGCTTCCAACTCCCGTTCGAGCAGTTCGTGACAGCGTCGAGTGAACGGACCATCTCCCGAGGCGTGGCCGAAGCGATCGCTTCCGCAATATATTTGTATTCGTTTCCCGTAAGGCAGGGACGGTTGAACGGAATGCGAATACCCATCAGCCTTTTCCTTCGTCCTGCTGAGAACTAATGGTTTCGCGGATGGCGTAACTGGGGCGGTCCATCATGCGGAAGTGCATGCGCGCAAGATATTCACCAATAATTCCGAGAGCGAACAATTGCGCACCCGCAAACCGATTTGACTTCTTGTTGAGAACTCGCGACTTGTTGGCCTCCGTTTTCTCTGCTACACGTTTCTCTTCGTGCCATGCCGTCGCTCCCAGCCGCCCAGTATTCTTGGTCGATCTTCTCCACCAGTCACGGCTTCCAATGTGCCGGCTGGTTCCAAATCCCGTTTTAGGCTAGCCAATTGTGAGTGGTGGGCGGAATAGAGATGGGAGAATTCCAATGAATGAGTTGTTCTAATTCCTCTCAGACCTATCGCAAATTCTTTTTCGGACGAAAGAATGAACCACCATTGTAGTTGCGTAACGGGAGTCAAGCCGGCGCGAAAACAGCAACTCGATCCCAATCTGGTCAAGGCCTATGCTGCCGATTTCTGCGGGGTGAATGCAGTCCGCGAAGCCACGCGCGAGCAAGTCGAAAACTTCGTCACGCATCTGGCCGATTGGGCGTCGAAGGACCGCAACGCTCTACTCTGCCAGCTCAACAGCTTCATGCCGGTAAAAGAAGGTGCCGCATGATCCGCCGATTCCAAGGTCTGCACCAATCTGATCCGTCTACGGGCGCAGAAATTCCGGATGGATTATTTCTCGTGCGCGTGCAGCGAGCCCAGTATCGCTGGCATGCTCAGAAGCCTTACTACCACTTTCGCTTTACCGTCCTCGAGCCCAGGTGCTCGGCGGGAAAGGACATTGTAGGACGCCTTTATTGCACGACGAAAGCGCTGTGGAAGCTCACCTGGTTTCTGCGCGATTTCGGCTACGACAGCGAACTCCTTCGGCCGGGATGAAGTGGACGATAAGAATCTGGTCGGGTTGACCGGTGTCATCAAAATCAGCCATGTCGTAGTCAACGGCGTCTCTCTGACCAATTTCGAGGGCTTCGCGCCGGCGAGCCGATGGGAGGAACTCTCGACTGGATCTTCGATGAGGGTTCGAGACCCGGAGGTCGCCTGATGACCTACAGCTACACCCAACTCAGTCAATACCTGGCATGTCCGCGCCGCTACCGATACCGCTATCTCGACGGCTGGAAAGAAAAAGACACCCGCGCTGCCATGCTCTTCGGTCGAGCCTTCGAGCAGGCTCTGGCAGCCTATTTTCGGCGTGACGACCCGGGCGCGGCTCTATTCCAGGAGTGGGCGGCTTGCCAGAGCCAAAACCTGCAATACTCCAGCGCGATTCCTGGGATCGGATGTTGCAGCAGGGGCTGCAACTCCTGATCCGCTTCTGCCAGGAGGACCGCGTTCGGGTTCCCAACGTTGTCCACAACCTTCAGGTCAAGGTAGTGAGGCAAATGGGAGGAGCTAACGATTTCGTCGCCTATATCGATGCGATCGGGGAACTGGACGGCAAGCGTTGTCTCCTGGAGTGGAAGACCAGTTCGGCTCGCTACCCTGACGAAATCGATGGAATGCTGGCACTTGATCCACAACTCGTCTGCTACTCATGGTTAACGGGTATTGCAGAGGTAGCGCAGGTGGTTTTCGTGCGCAAGAGCCTGGTCGAAGTTCAGTACCTGCACACCACCATAACGGATGAACAGCGTGCGGAGTTCGGCCACTTGGTCGAGGGTACGATCCGTCGCATTGAGTCCGCAGAGTTCCTCCCACACAGCGGGATCCGATTCCCGCAGAATCCTTGTACTAGCTGTCCCTACGTGGGGCTTTGTCTGGGACGGCACGATATGGCCGACGTGACGCTAATCCGTCGACCTGGAGCCGAAGACCTTGGTTGGCTTGACGAGCTTAATTACTAAGAATCCGCCCATGTTGCCCAAGCTCAATCGCCGGCGCGCCCTGTTCGTGCTGGGTCAGATCGACCAGATTCTGGCCTGGGAGCAGCGTAAGGAGTCGGAACGGGACACAAAGTTCGTGGAACTGGGGCGCCACCTGTGTGAAGTTCGGGCGGGACAGTATTGGCGTGTCGAGAATCTGAAATCGTTCGACGAATTCCTGGAGAGACGATTCCCGGAGTCGCGAAGGAAGGCGTACTACCTGATGTCAATCCACGAGCACTTGCCGCCGAAGGCCAGAAGGGAACTGAAGGACGTCGGATGGACGAAGGGGCTGGAGTTGGCGAAGGTGGCGCGGAGGGACCGGGAGGCCTTCGATTGTGCAACCTGGTTGCACAAAGCCCGGGAGATGCCGAAAGAGCAGTTCAAAAGGGAAGTGGAGAAAGAATTAACCGGCAAAGAAACCGAGCCTTGGGAAATCATCTATTTCAAGTTCTACAAAAGCCAGATCCCAGTGATTGAGCAGGCTCTCGAAACAGCAGCATTGATGCTGGGTTCGGATCGGTCTCGCGGGCTACTGCCTGGAGATGATCTGTGCCGACTTCCTCGCGGGAGCAAACCTGGACAACGGAAATCCTGAGACGCTGCTGTTCTCGATGACTCGCTTCTTCAACCTCCTGCCGAAAGAGCAGAAGCTTGCTTTCCTGCAAGACCTCACTCCTCAGACTGTATGAAACAAATCCGCGCAAAACTCTCGCGATTGCGGCTCGATGGGAACGCGTACACGACTCTGAGAAATCAGGTGCTGAACCGGGATAGTTGGCGATGCCAGTGCTGTGGTTCCATGTCGAACCTGGAAATTCACCATCAACTGTTCCGGAGCCAAGCTGGCTCTGATACAGAGCAAAATCTGATTACGGTGCGCCGGGCTAAACCGGCTTGAAGTAGAGGATGCAAGAGCCTTACGAGAAAGGAGTAGCGAACCACTCGGCCTCGAGTCTTGCGCTGTTACCGCGAGGGACACAGCGAAGCGTAGACAGAGGATAGGCGGGGTGGGTATTCAGCTCCGAAAAGATGCAATCCGGACGCCGACGCCCTCGTAATGTGCGGAAGGCAACATGGACAGGCGCGATAGCGCGAGCTCCTGCTCAGTCCGGCGTAGTCGAAGACCCCAGACACGCCTAGAAGCTTCAAGCACGAGAACCGGGAGACCTCGGAGACACCTGCGGCTCAACCAGGCTGTAGGTCGGCGGGCGAAGGCTTAGGCCGCACGGCTCGCATGCACGTCACCGAGGAGTCACACAGCGGAATAGTACCGATGAACCATTCGAACAAAGACGGGAACGCGTCGGCGGAGAGTGGGGAGGGAAGGCCGTTGATCAAGGAAAACGTTGGTCAACCTAACACGTCCCCGACGCAGAGCAGGGAGCGCGTGTCCCAGGGGTTGGCGGGCGTGCGGAAAGCAGCAGGGAACAATAAGGAGATGAAGTTCACCGCCTTGCTCCACCACCTGACTGTCGATCTACTGCGGGAAAGCTTTTACTCGTTGAAGAGGAAAGCCGCACCGGGAGTGGACGGAGTCACGTGGCAGGAGTATGAAGACGGACTAGAGGATCGGCTAACCGATCTTCATGGCCGGGTACATCGCGGAGCCTATCGAGCGACGCCCTCGCGAAGAGTGTACATAGAGAAAGCAGATGGACGGCAACGTCCACTTGCGGTGCCGGCTATCGAGGACAAACTAGTCCAACATGCCGTGGTCACCATCCTCAACCAGGTCTACGAGGAAGATTTTCTCGGCTTTTCGTATGGGTTTCGTCCGGGACGCAGCCAGCATCAAGCGCTGGATGCGTTGTCATACGCGCTCCTGAAGAAGAAGGTGAACTATGTGCTTGATGCCGACATCCGGGGATTTTTCGATAACCTCGACAAGAGTTGGCTGATCAAGTTCGTGGAGCATCGCGTCGCTGACCCCCGCATCCTGCGGCTGATCCAGAAATGGCTCAACGCGGGAGTGATGGAGGAAGGCAAATGGTCGGACACGACGACAGGCAGCCCGCAAGGTTCGGTGGTTTCACCGTTGCTTGCGAACATCTACCTGCACTACGCTTTCGATCTCTGGGTGAACATGTGGCGCGAGAAGTGGGCACACGGCGAGGTGGTGGTCGTCCGCTACGCTGACGACATCATCTTGGGATTCCAACACCAAGCGGACGCGGATCGATTCCTGGAGAACTTACAGGAACGATTGGGAATGTTTGGATTGGAATTACATCCAGATAAGACGCGCCGGATCGAATTCGGCAGGTTTGCCGAAGAGAACCGGAGACGTAGAGGGGAAGGTAAGCCCGAAACGTTCGACTTTCTAGGCTTCACGCACATCAGCGGGAAGAATAGGTTAGGGCGGTTCACGGTGAGGCGTAAGACGATCCGCAAACGCATGCGGGCGAAGCTGCGCGACATTAAGCAGCAGATCCGCAAGCGCATGCACGATCCCGTGCGTCAGACCGGCCAATGGCTCAAGTCGATTGTGCAGGGTCACTTCAACTACTACGCGGTACCGGGAAACCTCGACAGTCTCGGCGTATTCCGGGATCGGTTAATCGGGCAGTGGTGGCATACCCTTCGCCGCCGCGGCCAGAAACACCCGATCTCCTGGACGCGTACTCTCGCTTTGGCCGACCGATGGTTTCCTCAACCGCGAGTGCTCCATCCTTACCCCGCGATGCGCTTCGCCGCCAATCATCCGCGATAAGAACCGGATGCGCTAATAAGCGCCCGTCCGGGTCCGAGGAGGGGGTCGCGAGCAATCGCGATCCCTACTCCGATCTATGTTCGACTTGCCACAAGGCTCACCATGGCCGTTGAAAATGGTCATTACATTCTCGCGGTGTAGGTTCGCAAATCACAAAGGATGCTTCAATCTCTTCGCTGGTTCCACTCGAAATTCGGCTTCCGGCTCTCCGACTGTTGGGAGCGTCAGGGGAGACCGCAAATCTTGCGGTAATCCGCTTCAGGGAATGCCTTCAAGGTCTCGGTGGAAATGTTCCCGAGTGCTCCCGCCGACAAGGTGAACTTGCACACCTCTGCCTCGTCGCTAGGAAACTCAGAAATTAAAACGGCATCGTAGTGCCCCATGGTCAAGAACCATGCCTGGAATCTTGCCACCTACCGCTTCAGCAGCTTTCCGAGCAGCATCGAGCCGCGATGGACTTTCCTTGATCTTTGAGATTCCTTGCGGAGTGTATCGGACTAGGGTTACAAAGTGAGGCATAGCATCCTCCTGTTTGAGATAAGAACGCTACGCTTCTCAATTATTCCAGTCAATGTGAGCACCTTGATCAGCGCCATAGGGTTCAAGGCGCACTATGGTCTAGTCGTACCTGTTGTGTACAGCGCCGAACTGCCAGATATTTCCTGCCTCTGATTAAGTCGCCGTTGTCCAGTGAACGATCTAGAGCTTTTGTAGCCCTAAAGGTCGTAGAATCCTCAAATCTATTACAACCCTCCGCCGCGCCCCGTCAGGGCGACGGTCTCTTGTGAGCAGACAATTACGCACGCAAAGGGGACCGACAATGAACACCAACGGCAAATCCATTCTGCTAGTAGATGACAATGCAACGTTACGAAAAAGCCTACGCGGACTGTTTGAAAGCGCAGGGTTCGTGTGTGTGGAAGCAGGGAACGGTGCTCAGGGCTTGGAGCTAGCAGAGCGATTGCGGCCCAATCTGATCGTTGCTAGATTTTTCGATGCCAGTGATGAATGGACTTGAGGCCGCTCCACTGTTCAAAAAGAAGTTTCCCGAGACCCCGATCATCATGTTCACGATGTTCTCAAGCGATGCATTCGCTAAAGTAGCTGTCGCTGCGGGCGTGACGGAGGTCATCTCGAAAGATAAAGCCGCAAGCCACCTCATACCGAGAGTCGGGTCGCTTTTGAAATCTCACGGCCAATAAAGATTGGCGAGCTAGGTTCCGCCCACCGTCTACGCCTGAGGCGAGACTGGCAGATGTTGCGATTCCTTTTGACACTTTGGGCAGATAGGCAGCGGGATTGTCCAGCTTCGTTCACCCTCGGAGAGAAAGAAGGCAGTATCAACATCAACCATTTGGGAGCCGCAGGTTTCACATAATCGGGCCTGCCGAGGGTGGGCAATCAGAGCGTCGAAAAGATTCTCCACCTCTGTGACTATCGCGGGTTTTGAAACGGACCTGCTGGTTAAGGGCATTTCCATACAATGCTAAGGCGACATGAGAAGAAATAAGGAACGCCAAGATGCGCCATGACCTTGAGGACGAACTCTTACGAACCTTCCACACCCATGACCTTTTTCCATTGGCTTCGCAGGGAAGCGTCCTTTCCACAATTCCGCTAACTCCTGTTCAGAATTGATTTTACGTGAAGAGCGTCGATTGGTTGCAGAATTGCAGAGTGGATATCCGTATTATCGCCTGTTGATAATTCATAGTCCGCAAGGAGGACCATAGTAATGACAGGCTCTTCCCGACCCGCATCGCAACAGGGGTTTCTCTGCTGCATCTGCACTTCACCCATTTCACTCGACCTGTGCAACACCGATGAGCGTGGAAACCTTGTTCACGAGCAGTGCTACGTCCGAGAAACGATTTCGAGATTCAGAACACGCCGTGCACTTCTCCAAGAATTTCCTAGGTTCGATGGTTGTGCAGTTCCGCCTCAAGTGCGCCTAGCCAACGACTGACAAAGCGTCCTCATGTATTGGGTTATCTACTGGGTTATTCCCATTCTCGCTCTACTGCTCTTCATCTATGCAATCTGGCGAATTGTTCACACATGGGCAAGCCGCAGTCAGGTCAATTTGCTGGCTTGGTTTGTGCTGCTTGGATTAGCGGGAGGCGTGATTATGGGGTTAATTTTCCAAGCGGCAAGGCTCCCATAGCCACTAACGACATAAATCGGTGATGGGCGTTCAGCGTGGAAAGCCTCTTCACGAGCCCACCTTACCCCTTCCCCATCATTCCGGGTCCGCGGGATCGTTGAACAGAACGGTCAGCTTGAACTCTACGAATCACTCGCTATTGATGCTGGCGTTGCGGATGCTTCGCAGGTTCTCGCTCGACTTGGCAGATAATGCCGATCAACTCGGTGATTGCAGGCGGCCCTGTTCAGCTTTGGTTGGCGGGGATCTCTCGAACTGATCGGAGGATACCCGACGAGGCACCGGCATGCGTCGCTCCGAACTGGCCCATCTCAAGGTCGGCGACATTGATAGTCAACGGATGATCATCCGTGTGGTGGCGGGCAAACGCGGCTGATGTACCATCTCCGGTACCGCGCTATTTGATAAGACCTTCGCCTCTACTGGAGCCGCTCATGGATCGACGCAGTTTCTTGAAGTCCGCGACCGCAACAGGACTCGCTGTCGGTATGTTTAACGCACGGGCCAACGCTTCCATCCCGGAACACAACTGGGATAAGTACGATTGGGGATCGGGGCCTCCAATTCTCGACCGACTTTATCAGGGGCCTTTCCCTCAGTACGGTCCATGCGCTGTTATTCCCGATAGCGATGTCTCGATGATCACTTCGCCGTCCAGGGAGATCGTCAGCAATTATGGAATGGGTCTCATTGTTTATCTTTCCGACGATACTGGGCCCCTCAATGTCCCCGGTCAGACCCAGGAACAAACTCTGGAGGATCTGGTCAAGCTGCCCTTTGTACAGAAGGTCTACCTACGTCCCAACTGGCGCGAGGTCCAGAAGCAACCAGGCCGGCTCGACTTCCCGTCGTGGTGGAAGATTGCGTTTGATCTCGCTCGCCGCTACGACAAGCGCATCGGCTTCCGGGTTCAACTGGAGAATCCCGATGTTCCTGATCCTGGGATGCCGGACTTTCTGCTCAATAAGGTTCCCTATGTGAAGCTCAAAGGCGAGTGGAAGGGCAACCCCGCGGAAATGCGCTACAAGAAAGATAATCGCGTACCTCGCTACGATCATCCGGCCTATCAGGCAGCGTTTCGCGAATTGAATGAATTACTGGCCGCTGAGCTCAACGGTCATCCGCAGATCGAGTTCATGGATACGATGATGTACGGCTTTTGGGGCGAAGGACACACCTGGCCCTACGAGGGCAATCCCTTCCCTAGTCAATTGATCGCGGAACAGACCTGGGCCGCCATGTTCGAGATGCAACTCGAACATTGGACCAAGGTACCTCTGGCGACCAACACTCAGCCCGACTTCAGCAATGTGGGCAACGCGGATCTAGTTGATCGCACGATGCGCACTGGCAACTGGCTGCGCACGGATACGATCTTCATTGAGAACACTCAGATCGAGGCATTGAGTTACCGTCCGCCCTGGGCAGCGACGATCTGCGAGGTCGGTTTCACCACCGGTAACCCGAAGGATCTTCAGATCGACGAAGATGGAATTACATACAACGAGCAAATCATTTCTCACGCAGCCGACGTCGGCGTCAACTATCTATCGGTTTGGAGCTGGCACAATCAATCGGCCCGCAGCATTACGAGCTACTACGAGAAATTTCCCGGGCCGATCGATGAGATGGCCCGTCAGATCGGCTATCGCGTCCGGCCGTCGTTTATATGGACCTTCAAGCGTGACGGAGCGAACGGCCTGGTTCTGGGATTGACGAACGACGGAATCGCTCCAGTTCCGGGAGTGCTGCGCCTTACCGTATTCAGCGAAGACAACAAAATCCGAGTGTCGGGCTGCGTCGACGCTGGCTATCCGAAACCAACCGGCGTCCATCAAGCCATGCTGATGCTGCCTGCGGGTGTCCCCTGGGAGGGGCTGCGGCTGAAAGCTGAACTCGAAGTGAAGGGCGTGCGTTATCCGGTCCGATGGGCATGCCGGCAGAAGATCAACTCCGATGGCTCGTTAACATTGCGCCACAATTACAAACCCGATCAGCCGCTGGTGTGATGGCGTGGGTCTCGTGCTGAACAAACAAAAGAAAAGCGATATCTATCATCCGACACGAGGCGCGAGTCGGTGCCCTGGAGTTATAAGCATGAAGTTGTCAATCCTCTCTATTATTGCTGACTTGCGTCTCCGCAGCGTTTGGCCGGACAAACTTCTACGTAGCGGCGTGCTGACCTCTGACATAACAGTGGACGCCTATTCTTTTAAGTCCACATGTGCCATTTCATCAATCGCGTGTCCCAGAAAGAAAGCGTGGTCCAACCGCCGGAACTTCTCCGAGGAATCGATCGCGAAGATCTTCGTCGAGGAACCGCACGCCACTCATCACCCGACGACAGAGGACGTAGCAGAAGTTGTCCTAACTGCGAAGCTATGGCGGAGTCTCCATGCAGCCAGATTATTTGCAGCGAGCGCACCTGCGACAGTCCGTATGGTCTAGATGCCATCAGTTTGGGCTGCGTTCGGTGGCGCTAACTTTCTGTACTTTGCTGTGCTTGCGGCCGTAGGAGAAATAAACAATTACTCCGACTACCAGCCAAATGATCAGTCGGGCACAGGTTTTCCATCCCAGACTTAGCATCATCAGAAGCGATACGGCGATGCCCATGATGGGGGTGAACGGAATCCATGGCGCCACGAATGCACGGGGAACCTCCGTTCGTCTTCTCCTCAGAATCCAAACACCGCCGCAGACGATCACGAAGGCTAGGAGCGTCCCAATCGAAACTAATTCGCTCATCACATTGATGGGACTGAGTGATGCGACCAAAGCCACGCACACGCCAACGAGAATTGTCGAAATGTACGGCGTGCGGAAGCGCGGATGAACGGCACTCGCCCAACTGGGAAGTAACCCATCTCGTGACATAGAGAAGAAGATGCGCGATTGACCGAGCAAGGTCACCACCATTGCGGAACTGAGTCCGCAAATCGCCCCAAGTTTGACAAGAGTGCTGCCCCAGCTGACACCCGTGATTTCGATGCCCGTCGCGATGGGAGCAGGAGCATCAAGGGATGTGTATTTCACCAGTCCAGTCAGAATGCCCGCAACCAGAATGTAGATGACTGTGCAGATCCCCAGCGAGCCGAGGATGCCGACGGGCAGATCCCGGACCGGATTCTTGGATTCCTGAGCCGCCGTCGATACCTGGTCAAAGCCGATGTAAGCGAAGAAGATCACACCCGCAGCCGTCGCAACGCCTGACCATCCGAAATCGCCGTAATGGCCAGTGTTGGAGGGAAAGAACGGAGTCCAGTTCGCGATAGCTTCGGCGCGATGGCCCAGAATGTAGTTTGCGCCGAGGCCGACGAAAACCAGAAGGACGCAGATTTTCACAATCACAACCACAGACGTGAGAGTCACCGACTCCTTGATGCCGATGACGAGAATCGCGGTGACGAACAGAATCCCCAAGAAACCGAACAGATTAAAGGAGGAGTACTGATGCGGAAGGCTGGCGGGATCGACGTGGGCAAGCGCCAGCGCCTTCTGCAATTGCGCGGTCAAGCGTTCCCAGTGGCCCCGATAGAGAACGAACGCCGTTCCGGGAGCGCCCGCTAGCTTAGGCGGAAGCAGAATCCCGAAGTCTTGCAGAAAACTGAGAACGTAGCCGCTCCATCCGCTTGCCACCGTGGCAGCGCCCAAAGCATATTCGAGAATCAGATCCCAACCGATGATCCAGGCAATGAATTCTCCCAAGGTCGCGTAACCGTAGGTATAGGCTGAGCCCGCCACCGGGATCATCGATGCGAATTCGGCGTAGCAAAGCCCGGAGAAGAGGCACGCCACGGCGGCAAGAACAAAAGAGAGAAGGATGGCGGGTCCGGCGTGATGGGCGGCAGCCGTTCCGGTCAGAACAAAGATGCCGGTTCCAATAATGGAGCCGATACCAATGGAGATTAGGTGAAATGGACCCAATGCGCGCCGCAGGCTGTGCTCGCCCGTCTCATTCGCTTCTGCGAGGATCTTGTCTAACGGCTTCGTTGCGAAGAGACCGGCCATTCAACTCTCCTGACACTTTCCTGAACTGTACGCAACACTGCCTTCAGCGAGGTAAAGGAGTCCTCATTTCCGCGAGGGCGTATGCCATCACAGCCATGGCGGCGGCATTCTCGCGCAACTCGCCAGGGACAACCTTGTCGAGAGTGTCTGCCGCGCTGTGATGATAGCCGTAGTAGTCGCGCATATCCTGCATGATGCCGAGGACGGGCACGCCTTCTTCGGACATTAGAGCGATATCGGTAATCCCGGGCGGATGCGAAGCCTCCTGTAGCACGCTTGCTCCGATGCTGGCGAGAACCGTTTGCACCGGAGTCAACGCGTCAACAGCGGCTTTACTCATTCTTGCAGAGAAGCCGAGCGGGTGCGCGGCTCCAACGTCACTCTCGATGGCGGCGATGTGGTTTGTGATGTCGCTGTTGTGATCCTTCGCATACTGAATGCTGCCGGCCCCGTCCGTTTCTTCGTCCATCCAGGCAATTACGCGCAGAGTACGCTTGGGATGTAAACGCAAATGTTGTAGTAATTCCACCGTTTCCATCGACATGACGACACCGGCCGCGTCGTCGATCGCGCCGGTACCTAGATCCCACGAGTCGAGATGGCCGGAGACAATCACGATCTGTTCGGGATGCTCGCTTCCTTTCAAGTCGCCGATGACGTTGTAGCTGGTCTCGTCAGGCAATCGCTGAGGCGTCAGCGTGAGGTGCATGCGGACCGAACCTTCTGTGGCGAGATGAGCGATCAGGTCGGCATCTTCGGCGCTGACCGCTGCGGAGGGAATTCCCGCGGGATCGCTGTCTCCCGTGTGCGGCAGACGGTAATCGGCGCTCCCAACCGACCGGACAAGCGCAGCCACCGCTCCGAGCTCGGCCGCAACCGGCGGACCTAGTTTCACGGTAGCGAACCCCTTCGCGGTAAACGGTAGGGGCCCAGCCCGCCTCGGCCTTACGCTTGTCGAACTTCTGGTTGAACAGGACGATCTTACCGGCGACCTGGTCGCGTCCAAGTGACTTCAGCTGATCGAAATCTTGCACGACGATCAGTTCGCCTGTGATGCCGCCGGCGCCGGTCGAGGTGCTTCCACCCAGAGCCGTCAGCACGATCTTCTGCTCGGTTCCGGGAACTCGCTCGGGATACTGGACGAGCGCGGCAGTTTCGACACCGCGCACCCAGTGCCGCACTTTGACTTCTTCCAGATGAACCTCGAGACCAAGATCGCGCATTTGCCCGGCGATGTACTCGACGGCTGCCTTCGCGCCAGCTGATCCGCTGGGGCGTGGTCCTATGTTTTCCGTCAAATGCGCGAGTTGCTGGTAGGCGTAGTCATCGCTCAGAGCGGCAATCTTGATCGCCTCGAGTTGCTCGATGAGTTCTGGAGAAACGTTCTCCTTGGATTGCGGCTTCGGTAGCGAGGATTGAGGCTGGTTTTGTGCGCACAGCCAAGCAGAGCCGGCCAGACAAAGCACAACCAATGCGCAATGGCGGAAAGCGTGGATCACGAGCCGCACGCAGTCATCCCCAGACTCCTCCGCGACGTCGCGAGCATTCGGGCCTTCCCCATAGATCGACAATATTCTCCGCACTGCGGGCGCAACAACAAGGTCAGAAGGTGTACCGCAAAGCGAATTCGAGCACCCGCGGATTCGACAAGGTCGAGGTGAAGTTTCCAAACGAGCTTATGTTGGTTAGGCTGTTGCCGGCCAGGTTGAGTTGCATCGTCCCGACGTCGAAGCGCGGCGTGTTGGTGAGGTTGAAGGCCTCGGCGCTGAACCTCAGGGATTGCCGCTCCGTGATTAGCCAGCTCTTGCTCGCGGAGAAATCAATATTGAATGTCCCGGGGCCACGCAGATTGTTCCGTTCTCCCGATTCGCCGGGGAGCGCAGTGCGGAACTGCGCGAATGCCGTGCTGGGATCCGTTGGAAGGCCCGGGTTGGCGGGATTGCTGAATACATTGGGCTGGCCGTTCGTGACAAATGTGCCCGTGCGTGGCTTCTTTCCGTTCAAAACTGCCAGAGATTGCTCATCAAAGTTGGTCGCCCAACCCTGACCACTGCTGATCGAGAACGGATAGCCGCTACTCCACCGCCACAAACCCGACACAGTCCAGCCACCAGCCATCGCATCCAGCAAACGATTCATGCCCGTGCCAAAGCGCTTGCCTCGTCCGAAAGGCAGCTGGTACACCCAGTTCGCATTGATTTGATGGGTGAGGTCAAAGTCGGAGGGCCCACGCAACTGGTTCGGAAACCACGAATTCAGCACCTGGCTGGCAAAGCCGCTACCCTGGAAGTGATTGATCCTTTCGGCATTCGAGCCGATGTCGATCGACTTGGAATAGGTGTAGTTCAGGTCGAACTGCAGGCCATCGCTCATGCGGCGGCGCAGGCTGAACTGGCCTGCGTTGTACGCGCTGTTGCCGATGCTGTTCCAGCCGTACAACGACGAGTATTGCGGCGAGTAGAACGTATACGGTGTCTGCTGTCCGTTGATCGATGCACACGCCGGATAACATCCCGTAGCGCTGACCATTCCCGGTACATCGGCAAACTCCAGTGCCGTGGTCTCGTTTCCGCCATTGAACGCAAACAGGTCATACATGGCTTGCGTGGCCGTCACGTTGGCGGGAAGAGGACCGTTGGTCAGACCGCTGCACGAGGTACCCGGCGAACCGCAATCGCCACCAAGCTGCGTGGAAGAAGGGCCGGCAGCTGCGGGGTAGATGTCTTCCCAGTAAGGAATCGGCTGAACATTCTGGATCGGCACGCCCGCTCGATACTGTTTCGCTAACATCGTGGCCGCGGTGAAATAGTCCATGCCTGAATTGGGATCTCGAAGATTCGCCGGCATCGCGAAGTCTTCCTCCTGCAGCAAGCGGTGCGCGAAGCGGCCGACGTACGCGGCTTCGAAGACGAATCCTTTGGGTAACTCACGTGTAATCGACAAGTCGATCAAGTGCGAATACGGAGTTTTAAGACGATCATCGAGTCCCCAAGTAATGGCATAGCCGGATGCCAGCCCGGCTGGCGGAATCACGGGGAACGAGCCGGACGGCGCAGGTTCCACCAGCGGGCAAGGCGCGGTGGGGCAAATGCCGCTGGTGCTGGCGCTGGTCGTGGGAATGGTATTGATGGTCGGAGAATCGAGCCGAACCATCGACGGTCTGCACACCCGGCGGATTGCTGAGTGCAGTGGTCAACCCGAACGAGCCCAGCTGATCGAAGCTGTTCACGATGCCCTCGCCGAAGTGATCGTAGTACATCCCGTAGCCGGCCCGGATCGAACTCTTACCCGGGCCGCCCCAAAGCCGCTTCGACAGTCCGTCTTCCGCTTTGGGCGAATACGCAATCGCGATGCGAGGCGCGATATCCCTGTGATCCCAACTCCAGTAAGGCTTCTTGCCATTCGCTTGTCCGGACAGGGCTGAAGCTGATGAGCGGCTCGTAGGCCTGGCCTTGAAGCATGGCGGCGCTGCGCTGCTTGAACCATCCGTCGAGACTCTGATCTGGAGCGACCTGTGTTCCGGTGGTTTCGTACGGCGGCTGCAAGAAGGTGTAGCGCAAGCCGTATGTGACGGTCAGATTGGATTTCAGGTGCTAGGTGTCCTGCGCGTAGAACTCAACTTCATGATTGCGGAAGTGCCGACTGACGGCCGATCCCTCCGCCAGCGGTGTCAGGTTTTTCGTGAGATTGTAATTCGATCCACCACCGTAATCAGTCCGGTCAGCGCGGTGACCGCATAGTCATAGCTTGGGCCGAAGCTCGGGTCCACCGCCGGGAAGCCGAAGCCCGCGGGATTGAGGCTACCGGGATTTCCAGGACATCCCGAGATGCACGAGCCCGTCAGCCAGACAGAGTCGGTCTGGGCGGTAAAAAACGAAGTGGCGTTGGAGTCCCGAATGTTGTTAATGACTGCGCAGATTGCCGCCGAACTGCATGGTGTGCGCACCTCTGGTCCAAGTGATGTCGTCCACGAGATTGTGGACCGGAACCCTGGTGTTGGTGGTAGGCGTCTGCGCTGTCAGATTGTCGAGACCACGAAAGTTGATGTAGTGCTGCGCCTGCTGGCCAAGATCCGTCAGACCCTGCCGGATATAGCCGTAACGAAGATTGTTCAACAGATTTGTGCGCAGAACCGCCGTATAGCCGACGATGAGGCCCTTCGAGCTGTTGAGATGAGTGATGTTCGCGGACTGACCGGGGAACTCCGATCCGCCCGTACCGGTAATCGAAGTGGCATCGGAGCGAGACGCGCCTCGATCGCTCATCAGGCCGCCGCGTACGAATACCTGGTGAGCTACCATTCGCCGTCAGGTTGTAGTCGATCTTGGCGACATAGGTATCGAGTTTGGACGGCAGCGGCGAGGAGAACGTGAAGCCTTGAAAGTCGATACCGTCGCCTAGCGGAGTCGTGTTGGGCTCAGGATATTGCTGGAAGAGTTGCATGACGGCAGGATTCGCGCCGGGGCCGAGCGGACAAGTTCCCAAGCCGGTGCAATTGGGGATCCATCGTAGCCAGATTGGCCGCAGTCAAGGTGAACGTGCCGGACGACGGGCACAGTTGGATCTTGCGTGCAAGGGTAGCTGATCGATCCATTGCGCAGACCGCATCGCTCGGAACGACTCGCGTGACCTGCAGATTTTCGCGAGTGCGCTGGCCTTCGTAGGCGAGGAAATAGAACAGGCGGTTCTTTTTGATCGGACCGCCGAAGGTGGCGCCGAATGTGTTGCGCAGCAAAAATGGCGGTTTGTTCGGCAGCCCTTGAGAGACCTCCGCATTTTCGTTGAACCAATCGTTGGCGGCTCCAAATGGCGGACGGTAGTACCAATAAGCGCTGCCGTGAATGTTGTTGGTGCCGCTCTTGGTGACCAGCGCCACCTGTCCGCCCGAAGAGCGGCCTGCGTCGGCCGTGGCATTGCTCGTGGTGACGCGAAATTCCTGCAGCGAGTCGAGCGTGGCACGCAAGGCTCCGGTGAAGGCGAGTCCCTGCGTCTGGTCGTTGTCATCAATCGCCGTCGAGGGTGACGTTGGTCTGGTCGCTGCGCGCACCGTTGACCGATCCACTGCGGCTGTCAGAGGCGGCACTGATATTGCTGCCGTTGCCGGTGAAAGTGACGCCGGGTTGCAAACTCAAAATGCTGGTCGCTTCTCGTCCTTCAAACGGCAAGATACGAAATTTGATCGCTGTTGAAGGCGTGTCCCAGGCTGGCATCCTGCGTGTTGACGAGCGGAGCCGTCCTCACGACTTCGACGACGGTCTGCGGTTCCCGCCAACTTGCATGGGCGACATCCAGCGTGGCCGGCGTATTGACCATCAGGATCACGACGTTGTCTGTTTCTTCGTGGCAAAGCCGGAGGCCGCTGACGGTCAGTTCGTAAGTCGCGGGCGGGACCTGCAGGAATTGATAAATCGCCCTGGTCATTCGTCTTGGTGCTCCGGAGAAATCCGTGTCTGGGGGTTCGACAGCGTCAAGGTTGCGCCCGGAATGACCGATCCCTTGGGATCGGTCACGGTGCCGTTCAACGAAGTGCTGGCGGTCTGAGCCCACAAACTGGCGCTGCCAGAGTACGTCAAGGTGAGCAGGCAGCTAGTTTTCCGATTCGCATCCGCTTCTCCGGTAACGAGGTTCTTGTTCAGGCGGGAAAGCGGACGAATGTATAACTGGTAATTGGTCAGGTTGTCAACTAATTTTTATTCTTACCATTTGACCAATTTACCAATTGACAAGTTCTGAGCTCAGCGATATAAATTTGCGGTCATTTGAGTGAAAGGAGTACTCGTATGCCTCTGTCGCTTGATATCGGTCCTCGGATCAATAAGGTGGCTATCTCGGATGAGCTGATCGCCCGATTCAAGGAGTTGATCGAGCGGAAAGTTTTTGTTCCCGGGCAACAGACTGCCGCCGGAACGCGACCTGGCGGAGGCACTTGCGGTGAGCCGTCCGACCCTGCGCCAGGCCTGCGAGCTCTTCAGATCATGGGAGTCATTAAAGCCCGCCAGGGCTCCGGTTCGTATCTGGCGGATTCCGCCAGCGACATCATGCGAGTTCCATTGGAATTCGCCTTGGCTCTCAAGAATGTGGCCAAGACCGATTTATTTGAAACGCGCCGGACGCTCGAAGTCGAGCTGGCGAGCCTGGCTGCGCAGCGGCGGACCAACGACGACCTACGAGGCGATGCGCCACGCGCTCGGCGAGATGGAGAAGGCCATGGGCGATCCAGAAGCGTGGTGCCGGACCGAACCTCGAGTTCCACGCTTGCATCGTGCAGGCGGCACGCAATGGAGTCATGACCACCATCATCGAAATGCTTTCGCAAATGTTGATGGAGAGCAGAAAAGAAACGGTCCGGCTCCTGACCGACTACACGAGTTCTTATCGCTCCCACGAAAACATTTATGTGGAAATCGAGAAGCAGAGATCCCGTCAGCCGCCGCCAAGATGATGATGGAGCACTTCGCGCTCATCGAAAAGATGGCAAAACAACGAATCTCGCACCGCCTGCGCCGTTAGGCGCCTAGCTCGAGTGCCGTGCGCCAACCGTACCGCTGCTGGTGTGTTCCGGGTGGAGGAGATCTGATGCGGATCTCGCGGTTTCCTATGCTTCTGGGTTGGTTGTCGATTTCACTCGCTGTGAACGCGCAGACAATACGCCGTGATCGATCGCATCCCATTCAGCGGTGATCAAACGTACTGGGACTATCTGACTCGCCGATGCCTCGAGCTCACCACCTGTATGTAACTCGCGGCAACGAGGTGCTGATCCTGGACCTCGGCTCCGGGAAGCAAGTGGCTCACATCGCGAACCTGAAGCGCGTTCACGGAGTCGCGCTGGCGCATGAACTCAACAAAGGATTCATTAGCGACGGTGGAGACAATGCCATCGTCGTGTTCGATCTGAAGTCGAACGCAGTGACGCAAAAAGATCAAAGTCGGTGACGCTCCCGATGCGGTTCTGTACGAGCCGACGAAGAAGCGGGTGTATGCATTCAATGCCCACAGCCACAGTGTAAGCGTGATTGATGCCGAGACGGAAAAGATTGTTGCGACAGTTCCACTGAGTGGCATTCCCGAGTTTGCCGCGACCGACGGCAAAGGAAATGTTTTTGTAAACATCGAAAACAAGAGCACCCTGGTTCGCTTTGACGCGGACGGAACGAAGGTGCAAAACGAATGGTCGCTAGCGCCGTGCAAAGGACCATCCGGATTAGCGATGGACACTCAAGGGGCGACGTCTATTTTCCGTGTGCGACAACAAGTTCATGATTGTCACCGATGCAGACACAGGGAAACAGATCGCCCAGATTCCGGTGGGCGTAGAACCGGATGCGGCGATCTACGATGTCGAAAAGAAACTGGTATTCTCTTCCAATTGCGACGGCACGCTCACGGTGGTGAGGCAGGAGAGCCCCGACAAGTACACGGTGGTGCAGACTCTGAAAACCGAAAAGGAGGCGCGAACGATGGCTCTCGATCCGGTCAGCCACAAACTCTTCCTGCCATCTGAGCAAATCAAACCTGGGTCGAAACCTCCCGATCCGGGGGACCTTCCCGAATTCACGCCGGGAACGTTTCACATGATGATCGTTGCGCCGCAAATGTAATCGAGCAGCAGTCCGGACAGAAGAGGAGGGAGGAATGTCGACGTTGCCATCCGCGCAAGTGCCGCTCGAAGCCCCTGTCGCGAGTTCATCGCCGCCAGCACCTGTCAGCCACAAGTACGTTCTCGGCACTCGGTCCTCGTCCGGGTCACTCATTGGATCGTTACTTTGTGCTTTTTTGCTCTAGTCGTCTCGGGAGCTGAAATCGTTATCTCTCATCCCCGCTTTTACTGGGGGGAGACCGGCAATGTATTGACCGAGCCGTTATTCAAGCTGCCGATTCCTGCGTCGAGAAATCTAGTTCCCACCGGCTACGGCTACGTCTTGCCGGATCAGAACGGATGGAGCCGGGCACTCCACTTTCAAACCGCATGGGTCTTGGTGTTGACTGGCTTACTGTACGTGATCTCTGGACTGTGATCACAGGGCATTTCCGGAAGAGACTTGCTCCCCTGCAAGGGCCGACTTATCATGGCGAGACTTCGCGAGCGTAATTGCGCACCATGCTGGGATTCGAACCTTCCAGTGACGTGCAGCGCCGAGTCCTACAATGTGCTGCAGCGCCTTACCTATCTGTCGCGTCATCTTCATTCTGTTTCCCCTTGGTGATCTGGACGGGCTTGGCGATGTCTCCCGCCTTCGACTCCGCGATTCCGGCGACGGTCACGCTGTTGGGTGGCCGGCAATCCGCGCGTACGATTCACTTCTTCGTCTCCGTGGCTCTCGTACTCTTCCTGTTTGTTCACGTCATTCTGGTTTGGCGTGCAGGATTCTGGAGCCGCATGCGAGCGATGATCACTGGCCAGACGAGTAAAAGCTCAGGGAGCGCACATGACCGACCTCTCACGCCGAAAACTGATCGTCACCGGACTCGCCGCGACAGCAGGTGTTGCGGGTCTCGGCGTGGCTGCACACTTGGCACAAAAGTACGGATTGGTGCCGCCCGATCACGGCGGACTTTACGGTCCCGGTGAAACTCTTACGTATGCGTCCATGCGTCTGCTCACGAGGCACTCGCTAGCGCGTGAATTCTCTCGCAGTCAAATCTCGAAGCGTCCGCTGCAGAATGAAGTTGCGCCTTTCAGTGAAGAATTCAAACGCTTTCAGGCGGGAAGATTCGTCGACTGGCGGCTCACGGTCGACGGCATGGTCGAGCGCCCAACCACATTTTCGGTCGACCAATTGAAGAGCTATCCATCGCAGAGCCAGATCACGGAAGTGGTCTGCGAAGAGGGCTGGTCCTACATTGCCGAATGGAACGGCGTGCCTCTCTCGTACATCCTGAATCTCGTCGGAGCGCATCCGCAGGCCAAGTATGTTTTCTACTTTTCAATCGAGCCTGACTGGTGGGAAAGCATGGACATGGCCGATGCGCTGCACCCTCAGACTTTTCTCACTTACGGAATGAATGGCGATGATCTTCCCGTCGGCAACGGCGGACCGCTTCGCATGCGGCTGCCGCGTCAACTCGGCTACAAGAGCGTGAAATTTCTCAACCGACTGACGGTCACCGACGACGTAAAGAAGTTCGGTAAGGGACTGGGGTCCATATCTCCAGAACAAGGTTATGCCTGGTATGCGGGCATCTGACGCGATCGCAGAATTGCGGCAGTTCACCGTGTGCCAGCTTTCGGACGCGCTGGGACCTTCGTGTTCTATCGAGACCTCGATTCTTCCAATCGATCCTCAATTTCGCATTTGCGGACCCGCTTTGACGGTTGAATGTGCGCCGGGAGACAACCTCACCGTCCACCACGCATTGCATCTTGCTCACCCCGGCGACGTACTGATTGTCGGCGGTTCACCAAATTGCGACGGCGCGCTATGGGGCGAGCTGATGTCGATCTCAGCTCAATCAAAAGGCGTGGCGGGAACGATCGTCGACGGAGCCGTCCGGGATCCGCTGGAAATCCGAACGCTCGGCTACCCGGTATTTTGTCGGCATTTCAACCCACGCCGGGCGACAAAGGAAACCTACGGGCGCATCAACGTCCCGATCCGGATCGGAACGCTGTCGATTGGCCCGAATGATCTCGTGCTTGCTGATGCGAATGGCATAGTGAGTATTCCGCATATCCGCGTGCAAGAAGCGATTGAGCTTGGCCTCCGAAGTCGCAAGGAAAGAAAACAAGGTTAAGTACGAAATCCGCTCGGGGCGCACCTTATTCGAGATCTTCAATCTCCAGAAGTACGTTACAACTAGCCAGCAACAGGCTGCGAAAACGAAATAAGACGGAACTCTGCGAACTGTAGGATTGCGATGCCGGACGCCTCCGAGTGCCTTTTCCGGCGGCTGAACTTGGCATTCTCCGCCATCAAAAACGGATACCGCTGTCCGCGATTTGCAAGAAATGGCGGTAAACGAACCCATTCTTTTCGCCAGATTCACTAAGATCTGCGGCGGATTGTCGTCTTCCGCATTTGAGGAATTGTTGCCCGAGAAACCTGTGTTCTCCGCCATCTGAGAGGCGGGGCGATGCTACCTCTTTGCTGAGGGTTTTGTGGGTGATCCGAATCGCGCGCTGCTTAAGCATGCCCTGTCGCAGTTCGTGTCGAAAAAGTTCTACCGTTAAAGGAGCAATTGTACCGGTTAATGATGGGCGAACGAGTAGCCCGATACCGGGCCGAACCCGGCAATGTTGCGAACTAGCGATGGTCCCGGGACCGATAGCCCCCACCTGTGATGGGATTCACACCGCGGGCCAGATGGAAGCCGAAAAGAAGAATTCTATCCTTCCGGGCGGCATCGAGGACGGCAGGCGAGACCCGAATATTCTGATTCTTCGGCTTGACCTGAATTGGCGCTTCGCTCGGGCGAACCAGTGGCGCGGCGATACGATACACTCCAATTCCAGTCTCGCCAACCAACGTCGCAGCGCTGCTACTCTCGATTGGGGTTGTCATCCTCTTTTCGGTGCTTCGGGATCAGCTTTTTAGACTCTACTACCCATGATGCAGTCGTTCACCGCTTGGAGAATGCTCAACAATGCTCATTCTGCAAGCAACAGCCAAACAAAAGGACCAAATGCTGTCCTTGGGGAACGCATGCATTTTTAGGCAATTGTGTGCAAAAGTGAACATTTTTCACGATCACGATTGCGCCAAAATACTGGGGAGTGTAGTTGTCGATTACGGGACAACTCGTGGTGCCTCAAATCAAATCCGCCAAGCGCGACTTCGACCCCCAGAAGTTTCTCTCTACCTTGGGCGACGGGAGAAAGACCGTTGCCTTGTCCAATAAGCAAGCGGCCTTCACTCAGGGAGACCCGGCGGACGCAGTGTTCTATATCCGGGGAGGCAAGATCCGACTTACAGTCGTGTCGAAGGATGGCAAGGAAGCGACGCTGGGCATATTGAGCCCGGGCGATTTCTTCGGAGAGGGCGGCTTGGCTGGACAGCCTGTACGCATGGGGTCCGCAACCGCGATGACAGACTGCGACCTTCTTCGGATTGACAAGAAGGCGATGATCCTTGCCCTCCACCGAGAAACCGCGCTTTCGGAAATGTTCGTGGCGTATCTGCTGGCCCGGAATATCCGATACGAAGAGGACCTAGTTGACCAACTCTTTAATTCCAGCGAAAAGAGACTGGCGCGGATTTTGCTTCTACTGGCTCACTTCGGCAAGGAAGACGTGCCTCAGACAGTGATCCCGAAGATGAGTCAGGAGACTCTCGCCGAAATGATCGGAACAACTCGGTCACGGGTCAGCTTCTTCATGAATAGGTTCAGAAACCTAGGCTTCTTAAACTACGGCGAGGGCGGTATGCAGGTGCACAGTTCACTTCTCAACGTCGTTCTTCACGACTAGAATGCTCCGCCACTGACAACTTTCTGCTCTAACCACCTACGCGGCTCGCTTGGCGGAGAATTCAGTTCCGAGTGCATGCACACGCTCCACCGGTGCTTGAAAGTCGCTCAGTGAACCCACCGGCAGAATCATTCGCAAGGAATTGAGAATCGACAACAGGTCAATCACTTCCTGCGCGATGGCTCCCTGAATCGGACTGATTAACCCAAACGATGCGGCCCCCATCCCAATCAAGCTCAGGCCCATTCCGCCGATGGCACTGGTAAGTGCGATTCCCCGCATCCTTCGTCCAATGTGCATCAGTTCGTCCACACTCTTGAGCGAAGATTGCAGGATCACCGCCCCCGCCGCCTCCGACGTGATATCGCTATTGACGCCCAGCGCGATTCCGGCTGTGGCAGCCATCATCGCGGGGGCGTCATTGATTCCATCACCCAGGTAAAGTGTGTTTGATTTCGCGGTCATCTCCCGGACAAACTCCACTTTTTGCTCCGGAGTCTTGCCTCCGTGCGGCTCCGTAATTCCCATTCCGGCGGCAAACAGCGCCACCTCGGCCGGGCGATCACCGGAAAGCAGAATTACCTTGTTGATCGAGTGGTTTGTCCCGACATGCTTCAGGAAGGACTTGCTCTCCCGCCGTGGTTCATCTTGAAAGTGGAACACGCCAGCCAGGTTGCCATCCAGAAGCAATACGCACTCGAGCCCAGGAGCCACGCGGGGCATTTTCGAGGCCAGGTTTGCGGAGAGCTTTCCGCGCCCGGTCACAGTCACCAGATGTCCTTCGACGTGCCCAACTAAGCCCGCACCCGGAGCTTCGGAGACATCCTTGACTGCCAGCAGCGGCAGATGCTGCGTTTCAGCGGCCGCCAACACCGCGCTCGCGAGCGGATGTTTCGAGTATCGCTCCAGGCTGGCGGCGTATTGCAGCGCTGTTTCCTGAGTCATGCCGCCAAGGCAATCGACGCTGCTCAAGCTCGGCTTGCCATAGGTCAGAGTGCCGGTCTTGTCGACGATGAGGACATGGCAGGTCTCCATCTTCTCCAGGATCGACGGGTCTTTGATGATGATCCCAAAGCGCGCGCCAACCGAAATCGCGCCGATGATCGCTACTGGTATGGAAATCAAGAGTGGGCAGGGTGTTGCAATTACCAGCACGGCAAGAAAGCGTGAGGAGTCTCCGCTCAATAACCAGCTTGCAAGCGCAATTGCAATTGCGATCGGGGTATACCAGGATCCGAGGCGGTCGCCCAGCCTTTGTATCTGCGGACGGTTCTCCTCCGAGGCATGCAGCACTTCGACAATCTTTGCGTAGCGTGAATCGATCGCCACCTTCGTCGCGCGGATCGTCAGCGCCGCGTCGCCGTTGATCGATCCCGACAGCACGAACGTTCCCGGAGCCTTCGCAATCTGAAACGGCTCACCGGTTAAGTACGACTCGTCCATTCTCCCTTGACCGTTGACTACCATCCCATCCACCGGGCATATCTCGTGTGGATAGACCATCAAGACGTCGTCCACGGCGATCGTATCAATGGAGACATCGGAGACAACTGCACCCACGCGATGGGCCGTCTGTGGCATCCGTTTCGCGAGTGCGCTCAATACTGAGTTCGCACGCTCTGTCGCATAGCTTTCCAGAGCTTTTCCGCCGGAAAGCATCAACACGACAATCGCGGCCACCCAATACTGTCCGAGAATGAGTGCAGTCACGATGGAGAGCAGCGCCAGAATATCGACACTGAAATTCTTCTTGATCACCTGCTGCACAAGCGAGATCAGCAGTGGCACACTGGCTCCGGCGATGGCCACGCACAGTACAATGTTGACGACGTGCGGATCGTGCAGCAGCAACTTCACCGTCAGCGCCGCGGCCATCCCTGTCGCAATGAATGAGGCGGTAGCGATCTGTGCTGCTGGACCGCTGAGCCACTTCGTAAATGATCCGGTTTCTTTCAGAAAAGAACTCCCCTCACGAATCCTACCAATCCTTTCGCCGCAAAAGTGAGCACTTTGAAACAGGCGCCACTTAAGTTGCGGAGATAAGCTCAGAGCGCATGGTTGAAACCAAGATATCTTCGGCTGACGGCGCGCCCAAGACTCTCGCGGTCTTCGTTGTGCTTCTCGCGGTCGGCTTGTCCCTGGTGATCACCCTGGCCTGGCTTGGCCGCGTCATACTCTTACTGCTGTTTGCCGCGATTGTGGTTGCAGTCTTTCTAACGGCCATCGTCGATTGGATCAAGGCAAAGCTAAAGCTCAATCAGGGGTGGGCACTCGCTCTCATTCTGTTCACGGCCTCCGCACTTGCCCTTTTGACCCTATGGATCAGCGGTCCTAACATCATCGAACAATTCGCCAAGCTTCAGACTGACCTTCCCCAAGCTGCACAAAACTTGGTTGAGCGTGTGAAGGGACAGAGTTGGGGCCGCTGGCTTCTCGCCCAATGGTCGGGTTACTCCCAATTGGCTGACAGCTTCAGCTATGCGCTCACGCGTATCGGTGGGATCGTCGTCAGTACCGCCACTCTGCTCGCCGGACTCATCATCGTGGCGTTTCTCGGCCTCTATCTAGCGGCGGAGCCCAGCGTCTACTTCTCTGGAATCCGCCGCGCCACGCCCAGACGCTATCTAGCCACCCTTGATGCATGCGCCGTCAGCGCCGTCCGCAACCTGCGCTGGTGGCTGCTGGCGCAGATGTTTTCCATGGCAGCAGTTGGCGCTCTCGTGACACTCGGGCTATGGGCCCTCGGAGTGCCACTCGCCGGAACCCTCGGCATCATCGCGGCGCTTATGACGTTCATACCGAACGTGGGCCCCATCCTCTCCGTGGTCCCTGCGGCCTTGCTGGCAGTCGCCATTAGTCCCGGGAAGGGTCTGCTCACCGTCCTCCTGTTTGTCCTCGTGCATTTTCTAGAGGGCAACATCATCACGCCACTGATTCAGCGGCAAATCGTGCGTCTTCCGCCCGCTCTGACCTTGATCGTGCAACTCCTGCTTGCAGTGATTGCTGGCCCGCTCGGGGTGGCGCTCGCCGCGCCGATTACAGCCGCTGCGCTTGGGATCTTCAAGGTATTGCTACCGGCTGACGCGATCCCAACTGCGCCTGTCGTGGTGGGCCCGCTCGCAGTTCCCAGATCAATGGCGGCAGTGTAACGATCGCCAGGGACGCGATGATGAACTAAAGTTAGCTCGCAACCACCCTCGCCCGATCCCCATCTCGGCAAAAGATATGAGCCATTGTGCTCAGTATTGCCAACGCAAATGAGTGAGTCTCGAAGATATCCGATAGAAGCAGTCTTTTCGTCTACGCGAGCGGCTTACGACCGTTTCGGAAAGCGGAGACTTATCGTGATCGGCGGGGCCCCGGCGGGTCATCCTCTTGAGCTGTATCGGAAGGGTCTTCGGGTAGAAAAAGGACTCATGACTTATGGCTACAGCAGTGGATCCAGTCCGCGCAGAACCGATTGCCTTTCCGCCCGTCGCTGCGCCTCCAATTCCGGTCCGAGTGCATCGTCAATATCACTGGACGAGGTGGGCGGTAGCGATTGGCCTGGTCGTTGCTCTCGCGATAGCCGGCCAACTGTGGCGAACGCATTCTCAGAACGCAATCACCTACGAGACAGTACCGCTCGAACGTGGAGTGGTCCAGGCGAGCGTCACCGCAACCGGCGCAGTCAACGCGGTTGTGGACGTTCAGGTAGGCAGTCAAGTATCCGGCAACATCAAAGCGCTGTACGCTGATTTCAATACCAAGGTCACCAAAGGCCAACTGGTTGCCCTGATTGACCCCGCAGTATTCCAAACTCAGGTCGATCAGGCCCAAGCAGCACTGGGCTCGGCCCAGTCCGCGGTTCTCACGGCTGCAGCACAGGTTCAGAAGTCGACTTCGGACCTCGCGGGTAAAGGCCTCCGCCCGGATCGACTCAAACTCCGTTCCAGTATCGGTCAGAGATTCGAAAACCCCGGGCTTCTACTGTTCCCATGCATACCTGAGTTGTTCTTCCGCCGCCGCGGCACCGATTCGGTGAACGCTCGCCTCCGCGCCGGAGGGTGGAGGCGAGAAAACAGCAAAGAGCTTCAGATCATGACGACCGATGTTTCTTAGATTGTGGAGTCGTCCGGCAGGAACCAGGATCGCATCATGCTTGTGGGCGATTTCTTTCCGATCGCCAAAGGACACTTCTCCTTTGCCTTCGACAATAAACAAAATCACATCGGTGTCGTCGTGTGCTCCTTCGCCCAGCTCTCCTGTGGGCGGAATGCTAATCACGACCAATTCGCTGAAGGCTCCTTTACAGACTGTCTGGCGAAAAGCCAGGTTCTTCTTTGCGGCTTTTTTGATGTTGTCGTGGAAAGACAGGACCGTCGATTCCGCGTGCCTAGCCTTGTGTGTCATGGTTCACTTTCTTGACTCCCATTCTGGAAGCCATTTTGTGGGTCGGGGGTGGTGTGTGTTGATCGCGCTTGGGGTTCGAGGTGTTCCTCCCGGACTGGCTAAGCAGCTGCTTCGTGCTTGGAATCCAGGTTCAGCGCCGCAATGGCTGCTTTGACATTCCCGGCGGAAGTCACCAGACCGCTGAGTTCATCCTCGTTCAAGGGAAGATGCAAAATATGGTCTGCTCCGTTGCGGTTCACTTTGGTGGGCAGGCTGAGGCAGACCTCGCTAATTCCGTAATATTGCGTTGGGCTGGAAATCGTGAGGAGGGTGTTCTCATCCCGCAAGATGGCTTCAACAATGCGCACAACGCCCGTTGCCACTCCGTAATCGGTTGCTCCCTTGAGCCGAACGATGTCATAACCTGCGGTCCGCGTCTGGCGCGAAATTGATTGCATTGCCTTCTCATCGTAGGGGAGATCTTCATGCTGACAAAACTCTCGCAATCGGATCCCAGCGATGTTTGCGAGCGACCATACCGGCACTTCACTGTCTCCGTGCTCGCCGATGATGTAGGCGTGCACGCTCTGCGGATCGATCCCAAAGTGTTGTCCTAGCAGATAACGAAACCGAGCGGTATCAAGAATCGTTCCAGAACCGACGACCCGGCTCGGCGGGAACCCCGAAAGTTTCCAGCTCGCGTACGTGAGAACGTCGACAGGATTGGTTGCTATCAGGAGAATCGCGTTCGGGGCATGGCGAACCACTTCAGGAATGATCTTCTGGAAGATGGAAGCATTCTTCTTGATCAGGTCTAGGCGGTTCTCACCAGCCTTCTGGTTGGCTCCGGCTGCGACAATGACGATGGTCGCACCCGCGCAGTCCGCACAGTCTCCGGCCCAGATGCGAGTCGGATGAGCAAAGGGCTGGGCGTGGTTCAAATCCATTGCCTGACCCTCTGCTTTAGATCTCTCCACGTCGATCAACACGATTTCCGCGGCTAGACCGCTCAAGAGCAGGGCGTACGCGGTGGTAGCCCCCACGTTTCCAACTCCGATGATGGCAATCCGGACTGGTTCGGGATGAGGTTCGTTCATTGCTTTCATCCTTTGTGTGGCTGCTGACTACACCTTCTTGAGCCACGTTTGCTCAACTCTTATGCGACCGTCGTCATCCCATTTGACGACCGCGTCATCGTCGTTTACTTGCCGAACGGTGCCGAATTCTCCAGTCGACATTCCGAAGTTGCCCAAGCCCTCGACGCGATCTCCGGGACTCAATACTTGATCAGTGGCGGAGGGTTCGACCAGCGGTGGCTTCTTGGCACGGTCTGAATCAGGGGTTGCTCCGGGGTGTGACAAGGGTGGTTGGGGAGCGTTACGCAGTTTGGGTGTCGATTTATTGTAGATATGAGGCATGTCCACGCCTTTCTCGCCAAGAGCCATGATCTGCCGTTCGCTTCGACAGTTCATCTCCTACGTACATACAGAATGACCTACGGAGAATGGTTTGGCTGATCCAAACTGCACACTTCTGATGGTCGGCGCGTGGAAGATCATGAGCCCGCGAGTCAGCGGCAAATCGGCAAATCACCGCTGTGGTAACTCGCTCAGGTGATGTTTGCAACGCCGCCCTGGTCGTCGACGTCGGCCACGGCACGTGCTCTTGTTTCCGGTCGGGGCAGTCGTCTTGTGCGCACTGTCGGGTTGTACAGGGGGGAATCCTGGTTTCCCTGACGCCAGCGCCAGACCGTCTAGTTGCGGGACAAACTGCCCCGTCGCCCCATCTACAGGGTAACCGCTGTCCTCAAGATCACGAACGAGATCACCGGTGGAATCTCGATTCTCAGAGAAGCTGGTGGCTGTTGTTGTCATATTGTCCTCCACAACCCAGGATTGGTTCTCAGGTTGGTGTTCGCAGGTACCAGGTACAAAGAGGCTACGGATCTTGTTCGATCGTCTATGCGGGGTGGCCAAAGGTTTGGATGGGCTCGGGCGGCGCATCATCGTTCTTCCTACTCTCTGAGTTCGCTGATTGTGTTGAGAGCGGCAAGCATCTGTTGTACGTGACAACGAAGTTGTAGTCTCGCACGGCCCGCTCCGGGGCCGTGCTCTGCGACAATGCTGGCGCGGGACTAGGCGGATTTCTTTTGCTCAACGTCTGTGTACTCAGCATCAATCACGCCCTCGTCTCGACTGGGCCCGCCACCGGCTGCGGAATTGACGCCGCCACTCGGACCAGCGCCAGACGCGCTTTGAGGCTGTGCTTTGCTGTACATCTGCCCTGCAAGCTTGTGCGATACCTGCGTCAGACGCTCTCGAGCCTCGTCCATTTGATGCTTGTCGGCGGACTCCATGACCCTCTTGGCATCGGCTAGCGAGTTTTCAACCTCGCCGCGTTCCGATCCTGAAATCTTGTCGCCGTGATCGCGCAGCATCTTCTCCACGGTGTAAACCATGGAGTCCAACTGATTTTTCGCCTCGATCTGTTCGCGTCTGATTTTGTCATCCGTTGCGTGCGACTCGGCTTCCTTCGCCATCCGCTCGATGTCTTCCTTGCTCAGACCCGACGACGAGGTGATGGTGATCTTCTGGTCTTTGCCGGTCGCCATGTCTTTCGCGGCTACGTTCAGAATGCCGTTGGCATCGACATCGAATGTGACCTCGATCTGCGGTATACCACGTGGAGCGGGCGGAATCCCGGTCAGTTGGAACTTGCCAAGCGTGCGGTTTTGGTCCGCCATGGTGCGCTCGCCTTGAAGAACGTGAACTTCTACCGAGGATTGATTATCCGCAGCAGTCGAAAACTTCTCCGTCTTGCGCGTCGGAATAGTGGTATTGCGTGGGATCATGGGCGTCGATACGGAGCCCTGCGTCTCGATCGACAGGGTAAGCGGGGTAACATCGAGAAGTAGAAGATCCTTCACTTCGCCTCGAAGCACCCCTCCCTGAAGAGCGGCCCCAACCGCGACCACTTCATCGGGGTTCACGCTCTTGTCGCCTTCTTTGCCGAACAGTTCCTTGACCAGTCGCTGAATACGTGGCATGCGGGTCTGTCCACCAACAAGAACGACCTCATTGATCTTCCCGGTATCTACAGTGCCATCCTTCATGCACTGGTTGCACGGTGGTACGGATCGCTGCACCAGATCCTCGACCATCGATTCCAGTTTTGCGCGCGTCATCTTCTTTACCAGATGCTTCGGTCCATTCGCATCGGCCGTGACGAACGGCAGGTTGATTTCAGTCTCCATGGTGGAAGACAGTTCGATTTTGGCCCGTTCGGCTGCATCCCGGAGGCGCTGCAGCGCCATCTCATTGCCCTTGGCTCGCAAGTCGAGACCTTCATCTTTTCTGAACTCGTCAATCAGCCAATCGACCAGGCGCTGGTCGATATTGTCGCCGCCAAGATGGGTGTCCCCATTCGTAGCTGCAACCTCGATAAGACCTTCGCCGACGTGCAGAATCGAAATATCAAAGGTCCCGCCGCCGAAGTCGTAAACCGCTATGGTCTCGTCTTTCTTCTTATCCAGGCCGTAAGCAAGAGCAGCTGCCGTAGGCTCGTTGATAATGCGCTTCACGTCGAGTCCGGCAATCTTCCCGGCGTCTTTGGTTGCCTGACGTTGTGCGTCATTGAAATAGGCAGGGACCGTGATGACCGCTTCGGTGACTTTCTCACCCAAGTAGTCTTCCGCCGCCTTTTTCAGTTTCTGGAGAATCATGGCGGAGATCTGCGGTGGAGTGTATTTCTTGCCCTGGGCGACAATCACTACGTGGTCGCCGTCGGGCTCGACTTTGTAGGGGACCATTTTCAGCTCTTCGCCAACTTCGTTGTGGCGGCGTCCCATGAAACGCTTGATCGAATAAATCGTATTTTCGGGATTGGTAGTGGCTTGCCGTCTTGCAATCTGTCCGACGAGTATCTCGCCACTCTTCGTAAAAGCCACGACCGATGGAGTCGTACGGCTGCCTTCTTCGTTGGGGATGACCTTAGCTTCGCCGCCATCCATAACCGCTACAACCGAATTCGTAGTGCCGAGATCAATGCCGATAGTTTTTCCCATGATTGCGATCTCCTGAAGTTATAAAGACTCTAAAATTGGGGACCTGGAGAACTGCTAAACGATTGTGGATGTCTGGATCGCCTTGTTAGTACCCATCTCCCATGCCGCCACGGCCACCCGCCGGGGCGCCTGTTGTTTCTTCCTTGATGTCGGCGACTAGAGCTTCGGTAGTCAGCATGAGCGCGGCGATGGATCCGGCATTGGTGAGAGCGGTGCGCACGACTTTGGTCGGATCGAGGACCCCGGCTTTGACTAGGTCTTCATACTCTGCCGTCAAGGCGTTGTAGCCGAAGTTCTGGTCCTTCGATTCGAGCACCTTGCCGAGCACGATGGCGCCCTCTTCGCCGGCGTTTTCGGCAATCTGGCGGAGCGGTTCCTGCAGAGCGCGCTTCACAATGTTGACACCAATCTGCTCGTCCCCTTCCAGTTTCAACTTGTTGAGAGCCGTCGCACACCGCGCGAGAGCGACTCCGCCGCCGGGGACAATACCTTCCTCCACCGCAGCGCGAGTCGCGTGCATGGCGTCTTCGACGCGAGCCTTCGTCTCTTTCATTTCGGTTTCGGTGGCCGCGCCCACCTTGATCACAGCCACGCCACCCACGAGCTTCGCTAATCGCTCCTGCAGTTTCTCGCGGTCGTAGTCACTCGTCGTCTTTTCGATCTGGCCGCGAATTTCCTTCACGCGGCCCTCGACGTCACCCTTCTTGCCTTTGCCTTCGATGATCGTGGTGTTGTCCTTGTCGATGGTGATCTTTTTCGCCTGTCCGAGATCCTCAATCTTCACGTTTTCCAGCTTGATGCCGAGATCCTCGGTGATGGCTTTCCCTCCGGTGAGGGTTGCGATGTCCTGCAACATCGCCTTACGCCGGTCACCGAAGCCGGGAGCCTTGACGGCTGCGACCTGCAACGTGCCTCGCAGCTTGTTGACGACTAAAGTCGCCAGTGCCTCCCCCTCTATGTCTTCGGCGATGATGACCAGCGGCTTGCCACTCTTGGAAATCTGCTCCAGCAACGGGAGGATGTCCTTCATCGAACTGATCTTCTTTTCGTTGATGAGGACGTAGGCATTCTCGAATGCAACTTCCATACGCTCGGGATCTGTGACGAAATAAGGAGAAAGATAGCCGCGGTCGAACTGCATGCCTTCCACAACTTCGAGCTGAGTCTCGAGAGTCTTCGACTCTTCCACGGTAATGACGCCGTCCTTGCCGACCTTCTTCATGGCGTCAGCGATGATGTGGCCAATGGTCTCGTCGTTGTTGGCGGAGATACTGCCGACCTGTGCGATCATGTCACCGGTGACTGGCTTCGAGAACTTGTCCAGTTCGCCGTTCTTGCGTTCGCCGGTCTTCGGATCGATGTTGCCGCAAATCGCGTCGACAGCTTTCTCAATCCCGCGTTTCATGGCCATGGGATTCGCGCCGGCCGCGACGGTCCTGACGCCTTCACGGTAGATGGCCTGAGCCAAGACGGTCGCAGTTGTCGTACCGTCACCGGCAACGTCGGACGTTTTGCTGGCGACTTCGCGGACCATCTGCGCGCCGATGTTCTCAAGGCCGTCCTGGAGTTCGATCTCTTTCGCAACGGTGACGCCGTCCTTGGTGATCGTGGGAGATCCGAATTTCTTCTCGATGACTACGTTGCGACCTCTGGGGCCGAGAGTTACCTTCACAGCGTCCGCCAACAAGTTCACGCCGCGCAAGATCGCCTGCCGCGACTCTTCTCCGTGTACGATTTGCTTTGCCATGATTCTTTCTCCTTAAAATAATGTCGTTAGAATTTGCTTGAGGCCCCGAGTTTGTTCTGCTGCAGGCGGCTGCTCTTATGAGCACGCGCAAACGAGACTGCGCCATCGCGCAAGAACAGGAGACAGCAATCCTTACTTGCGAGCACCGACGGTCTCGCGAGCGGTGACGCTCTCTTTCTTGGCCGTACCCGTAACGATGCCCAGCACTTCTTCTTCTTTCATGATGAGGAAATCTTCTCCATCGAGTTTGATTTCGGTGCCGGAGTACTTGCCGAAGAGAATGCTGTCGCCTTCCTTCACAGCGAGTGGGAACAATTTGCCTTCCTCGTTGGTCTTGCCCCTCCCCACAGAGATGATCGTGCCCTCCTGCGGTTTATCTTTTGCGGAATCGGGGATGATGAGGCCTCCCCGCGTAGTTCCCGCTTCTTCTTCGCGGCGCACCAGGATGCGGTCATGCAGTGGAGTAAATTTCGTTGCCATAATTGCCAAACTCCTTTTTGTTCAAGTTGTGATCGAGAGATGGGACCAGGCACGGAAGCTAATAAGCGGATCGTTCTGAGATCTGTAGGAACACCGTGTGTGCTCGCTTAAGCCTCATTCGTTTTGGTCTTTCGAGGACAGGGACGAACTAGCCCAATCCGAAAAATGTTCTTTACTGAGTATGGTCCGGGTAGTGACACGAAACTGATCAAGATTGACCACCGCGCATTGCACCGCGTTGGAGTTCGTGAGGTATCGCAGCTTCGTGTAGGCAAGTCTCACGCACGTGTTCCGAATAGCGACCCTACTCCCGCGGTCACCGCCATCGCGAGAGCTCCCCAGAATGTGACGCGCAAGGCGCCGACTATCACTCCTGCCCCACCCGCGCGTGCCGCCAAGCCACCGAGAAGCGCCAGGAACATCAACGAACTTCCGGCGACAATCGGTATAACCCTGGCTGGCGAGGCTATAGTGGCGACCAGAAGAGGCATGACCGCCCCTACGGCGAAGCTGCCAGCCGATGCCAGCGCGGCCTGAATCGGACGCGCACGGAAAGCTTCGGAGATGCCGAGTTCGTCGCGGGCATGTGCGCCGATCGCATCGTGGGTCATCAACTGTTGGGCGACCTGTTTCGCGAGTGCCAGGGTCGAGTCCGCGAGCGACGTAGATTGCCGCCAGTTCCTTGTGTTCGCCCTTGTCGTCTGTTTTGAGTTCCGCACGCTCAAGCTTGAGGTCGGCCTTTTCGGTGTCTGCCTGTGAGTGGACAGACACGTACTCGCCCGCTGCCATTGACATGGCCCCGGCTACAAGGCCTGCGACGCCTGCGACCACCACGCTGCTGTGAGTCGCGTGTGCAGCTGCGACACCCAAGACCAGACTAGATGTTGAGAGAATCCCGTCGTTGGCGCCCAGCACTGCCGCGCGTAACCAACCGATGCGTGATGTGCGGTGTCGTTCGTTGTTGCTTGTCGGCATTGTCGATGACCTTGTGGTCGCGGGAACCTTGCTCGTCCCGGTGATGAAGACGTGGGCTGGAACTGCCGTTCTTTGTTTGTCACATCATCGTTCGTCGTACTCGCGGGGCACATCGTCCTGCAGCACTTCTCTTGTTTTCACTTCATGAACATCAGGATCGTCAGCATCTTCCACGCCGCTCACGGCCGCAGCTTCGATAGACTGCCCGTCAGTTGCCAATTCTTCGACGCTTTCACTATTCGCCTGCTCAGCGTTTGACAAACCTTGCGTGTCACCGGACTGCACGTTGGCCTCGCGTAGGCTTCCATTAGCTGTCGCGGTAACAAATTGGCTCATTTTCTCTCTCATCGTTCCTCCTTGTTCGACTCATGCCTTCATGTCGCGCAGGGTCGTGCACGCTTTGTACAGAACCCCCGGGTCGCGCCGTCTTTATAGACGGCCAGCGGCTTTCGGTTCAGCCGGAGTAGGTCGTAGACAGCCGTTTGCGCGAAGCGGATCTCGCTTGTTCGTTCTGGTAGTACGCGCCAAGTTCTTCTCGTCTGTGTCGGCGGTGATCTCTCTCGTTCTGGATACCAGCTTCTTGGACTGCTGGACCGTTTCTGCTTCCTTTGCGTTCACTCGCTTGGTGATTTCTCGTCTCTCGCCGGTGTTAGGCATGGTTCCCCCTTATGATATAGATGTCGAGCAACTCGCCTTCGGGCGTTGGATGCTATTCCCAGTGCTCCAGAAGTTCGACTTGCTTTCTGATAGACGCGGCTCTGTCATCGATGAGCTCGGCGTCCGACTTGAGATCGACAGAAAGGTCAGGTGAGATTCGTCTGAGCTTTTGGGCATGATGTTCCAGCTGATTTGCGTCTCTGCTCAGTACTTCGATGATCGATTTCAAATGTTCTTTCATAATCACTACTCCAAAGAAACCACTCCAGCCGCCGAAGATGCGCGTGGCTGGGTGGTATGGATGTACCGGTTCGGTATTGCCAGCGCTCCTTTGATGCTCTGCCCTCGCCCTTGTGTTCAGGCAACGAGAGCAGGTTCCGCTGTTGGTTGATGTAGGTTGATCTGCTCGGCGCCGGAAGTGTGGAGGATATTCCGCGCATGCTGGACTTCATCCGCGGTGCCGTGGGCAATCAGCAAGAACTTCCCGGCCTTGACCGAAGCTTCATACTTCAAAATGCTGTCCTTCGGAATGCCCAGACTGAACAGCCCGGCTCCCAGCGCGCTCACTCCGCCAACCACCACTGCTCCTTCCAGAGCGGCGATAATCCAGGTGACTACGGGACCGGCCGCGAGGATAGGGCCTAACCCGGGGATCAGGAAGAACGCCGACCCGAACAGCAGGCCCCAGAGTCCGCCCCAGAAAGCTCCCGTCTTGCCCCAATACATCATCCTGTCGCCCGTGTTGTAGAAACCAACTACATTTTCTTCTGAATGGTAATCGCTTCCGATGATGGACAGCTTCTTGATGTCAAATCCGCCGTCTTTCAATTCCTTCACCGCTTTTTCGGCACCAGAATGCTGTGCGAACACTGCCGCCACGGAGTTGCTCGGATTGCTTGGCGCTGTCGTACGAATCATGATTAGTTTCCTTTCAAATGTTGGATATGAAGATCGCGATCGTCGAGAGACAGATCGTTTAGCTTGCCACCACTAAAGACTAAAGATAAGGAGTGCCAAGTAGGCCGTCTGATCAATAACGCTCAGTCACTTCGTGTTGCCCCATTTCCAGTTGCGAATCTCCGGTAGATCCTGGCCATGGCGATCGATGTATTGCTTGTGCTCGATAAGTTTGTCTTGCATCTGCTGCTTGAGATAATTTCCCTGTATATCCACCTGCGGCAGACGATCGATGACATCTTGGACAAGATGAAACCTGTCCAACTTGTTCTGAACTCTCATGTCAAACGCGGTTGTGATGGTGCCTTCCTCTATATATCCCCGTACATGTAGATTCTGGTTGGTCCGGCGATACGTCAACCGGTGGATCAACCAGGGGTAGCCGTGGAAGGCAAAGATGATGTGCTTGTCCTTGGTGAAAAGAGCGTCGTAGTCGGTCTCGCTCAGCCCGTGCGGGTGCTCGCTCTTGGGTTGAAGCTTCATCAGATCGACGACATTGACCACCCTGATCTTCAGCGCGGGTAGAAACTTTCGTAAGATGGACACGGCTGCCAAGACCTCCAGAGTCGGAGTGTCTCCACAGCAGGCCATCACGACATCCGGCTCGCTACCCTGATCATTGCTGGCCCACTGCCAGATGCCAACACCTTCGGTGCAATGCAGGACCGCGGCGTCGATAGTTAACCACTGTGGTAGCGCGTGCTTCCCAGCAATCACAACATTGACGTAATGCCGGCTGCGCAGGCAGTGATCCATGACGGACAACAGGCAGTTGGCGTCGGGCGGGAGATAAACGCGCGCGATGCTGGCTTTCTTGTTGACGACGTGGTCGATAAAGCCGGGATCCTGGTGGGTAAAGCCATTGTGATCCTGCTGCCAGACGTGTGAGGCCAACAGGTAATTCAGAGACGCAATCTTGCGCCGCCACGGCAGTTGCTGAGTTACCTTCAGCCACTTCGCGTGCTGGCTGAACATCGAGTCGACGATCCGAATGAAAGCCTCGTAACTGTTGAATAGCCCGTGCCGCCCGGTGAGCAGATAGCCTTCAAGCCAACCCTCGCACTGATGCTCGCTGAGCATCGAGTCGAGCACACGTCCAGCGGGCGCAAGAAATTCGTCATTGCTTTGCCGCCTAGCATCCCACTGGCGATCCGTCACTTCAAAGACCGCGCCCAACAGATTAGACACAGTTTCATCGGGACCAAAGATCCGAAAATTCCGCTGTTCCTGATTGAGCTTAGCGACATCGCGGAGAAACCCGCCCAACACTTGCGTATCTTGCGCCTCAACAGCTCCTGGGACGGTCACCGATACGGCATGATCCCGGAAGTCCGGCATGCGCAAGTCCCGCAGCAAGCCTCCCCCGTTGGCGTGGGGATTGGCGCCCATGCGGCGATCACCCTTCGGTGCGAGTTCAGACAATTCTGTTTTGAGACGACCGGTCAGATCGAACAACTCTTCCGGCCGGTAGCTCTTCATCCAACTCTCAAGCTGCGCCACGTGCTCTGGATGCGCTGCATCGATGAGGATCGGAACTTGGTGGGACCGGAACGTTCCTTCAATTTGTAGGCCATCGACCAACTCGGGGCCCGTCCAACCCTTGGGCGACTTAAGGACGATCATGGGCCAGCGCGGTCGCGTCGTGTCGTTGTGACTCCGCGCGTTGCTCTGAATATTCCGTATGTCCTCGATAGCTGTGTCCAAAGTCTTAGCCATGGCCTCATGCATCAGGCCAGGCTCGTGGCCTTCGACGAAGTAAGGCGTCCAACCACACCCGCGCAGGAATTGGTCCAGTTCATCGTGCTCCATGCGCGCCAGGACTGTCGGATTGCTGATCTTGTAGCCGTTGAGATGCAGGATCGGCAACACTGCGCCGTCAGTAATAGGATCGAGAAACTTGTTCGAGTGCCATGCGGTTGCCAGCGGCCCAGTTTCTGCTTCGCCATCTCCTACGACGCAGGCGACGATCAGCGAGGGATTGTCGAATGCGGCGCCGAAGGCATGACTGAGCGAGTAGCCAAGTTCGCCACCCTCGTGGATCGAACCGGGCGTCTCTGGCGAAACATGACTGGAAATCCCCCCTGGGAATGAGAACTGCTTGAACAGCTTTTTGAGCCCCGCCTCATCCTCGCTGACATTTGGATAGACTTCGCTGTAGGTGCCTTCGAGATACGTATTGCCCACCAGAGCCGCGCCACCGTGGCCCGGACCCGAGATGTAGATCATGTTCAGGTCATATTCTTTAATGACCCGGTTCAAATGTACGTAGATGAAGTTCTGTCCTGGAACTGTTCCCCAGTGTCCGACTACAAGTGGCTTCACATGAGAGAGTTTCAGTGGTTCCCTCAGCAGCGGGTTGTCGTAGAGATAGATTTGCCCGACAGCGAGGTAATTTGCGGCGCGCCAATAGGCGTCCATCTTCCAGAGCAGTTCGGGGGTAAGGGTCTCTGCATTTGCATTCGGGAGTGTCGCCGTATTTGATTGCACGTTTTCGTCCTCTCGTGTGCCAAATCAAGTTTCGGACCCGATGCCTGAGATTGCCTGATCAATTCTGATCAGTATTGCGAACGAGGTTCGGCCACTCTTATTCGGCCACTCTTATGAGAGGCGCAAAGGAGACGACATGGCAAGAACTGCAGTGGGTCCGGTGCTCGCCTGTTTGTTTGGTAGCTTCTTCGCGAAACTCATCCTTGGGAAATCGCCCCCGTACGACAGTAGGACAGAGGAGGTTCGCGAGTTATGAAGACCGTCGCCGAGTCGGCAATGACTCCGGAGTCTCGATCGAGCACACAGATCGCCACGAATGATAACGCTGCGAATTTGGAAGAGATTGAAGAGCAAATTGAGGAAGATAACGTGAAGAAGGCTGCACACAAAAATGCAATTGGTATTCCCGCAATGGCGAGAGGCAGCGCAGAGATGGCAGCTGTCGACGATGCCGGAGCCGCCGGCGAAGAAGTGCAAGAACAAGTCGAAAGAAAACGAGTAGAGAAGAAAGCGTTTGAGAATCGAATCATCGCGGCTGCAGCCGAAAAGTGGAATCGTAACGGACGCATCCGTGGATAACGAGACGCTCGGGCGTCACGAGAAGCATCAATGAAACCTCTGTCAAGGGACAAAATACAAACAGTTACCTCCGGCACGTTTACTCGACTCGTTCTGGAGGCAGAGGGACCAATCGCAGTTGAGTTCATGTCCTACGGGTGTGCACACTGCCGAGCGATCGAGCCGGTTCTGGAGCAGGTAGCTGAGATGGTGAAAACCCAGGAAAAGATCTTCAGAGTCAACATTGCAGTCGAGCAGGAACTCGCAGGCAGCTACCAAATCCAGGGCACGCCGAGCCTGATCATGTTTCTTGACGGGAGTGAAGTTGGACGAGTCGAGGGGCCATCCCCGACAGTATCCAGTGTCCTGACTGCGGTGACACGCCCTTTTGAGTCGGGAGCGGAGGCCAATTGACGACGATCCAGAAGCAGATTAAACCGATTCTCCTATTCAACGATGAGTGTACTGTCTGTCGTCATATTGGGCATTGGGTGCAAAGATCAGCGCTGAGCAAGGCGGGTGACACGAGCATCCTCGTACAGCCCATTGGTGACGACCCCGGCAGGCTTCGGTCGCTCAATCCCGGTCTCGATATCTGGGATGCCTATCAGGCGATCCACGTCCTGATGCCAGATGGGTCGATGAAGCTCGGAGGGGAAGCCGTCGCAGAGACGCTCAGGAATCTGCCCAATACAAAATGGTTTGCGTGGAGTTTTGCCACCACTATCTTCGGATTCCGGCCATTTCAACTCATGCTCAACGGGGCCTACGCCATCCTGTCAGATGTGCGACCGCTCTTCGGATGTGAGAGTTGCGGCAAGGCAAAAGTGCTGAGGCCGATTCATTGGCTCACCAAATGGGCAACGAACTTGTTCGCCGGAGGTTCTCACACGAGCCCGTCCCCTCATTTCAGCTTGTCTTCAGCCGCAAGGCGTCGACCGGCGGTCTCGGGTGAGGCTCTTCCGCAATCGAGTCACTCTTGATGCTCAGACAGTTCAGGTCGACTCCACCTATTGAAAAAATCAGCCGCCGTCTTGCACCCAAGGAGAAATGCACATGCTGCAACTAGCTGGAGATCTAAGAGGCTACAAATTGATTGCCCGCGACGGAGAAATCGGCAAGGCTGAAGATTTCTACTTTGATGACCAAAGCTGGGCGGTTCGATATCTCATTGCCGATACGGGTGGCTGGCTAGGTGGTCGACAGGTTCTGATTTCGCCTTACGCACTAGACCCAGCGCGTCAGAATGACCAGGTTATTCCGGTCGATCTAACCAAGAAGCAAATTGAGAACAGTCCATCCTTGGACACGCACAAACCGGTCTCCCGACAGTACGAGATTCTGTACTACTCGTTTTATGGTTGGCCGGCATACTGGGACGGCCCTCACATGTGGGGCGATTCCGCTTACCCGCAGCGACAAGGGAGATGGTCCGGAGCCCCCCGTCACAAGAAAGATGATGACCCGCATCTGCGCAGCACGAAGGATGTAACCGGCCGTACGATTCAGGCCCGGGACGGAGAGGTCGGTCACGTCTCGGATTTTGTGGTGGATGACGAGGATTGGGCGATTCGCTACCTGATTGTGGATACGCGTAACTGGTGGCCGGGCAAAAAGGTCCTGATTTCAACCCAATGGATTGAACGAATCAGCTGGGAAGAGTCGAAAGTCTTCATTAACCTCACTCGAGAAGCGGTCAGAGGATCTCCGGACTACACCGAAGACGCTCTCATCACCCGCGATTACGAAGAGGAGTTGCATCGTCACTATCTACGCGAGCGGTATTGGCATACCGAGGATCCCGGCCGGGAGCGGAAGGACCTCGTTGGGCATCATTGATCCGGCCTCCGAAATTCCAGGTTGGTCGACCGCTATCGAGAACAGTTGCTGCGGACGCACAGAAGGGCAGATGTCGAAAACCGATAGCCACCCGCAGTCTCGTCACCGACGAACAACTGCCCATGAACGCGATCCGATCTTGAACACAAACTGTCCGAGCAGCGACAACTGTTGGTCGGATCGTATTTCCTGTCCGAATTCGCAGTTGAATCTGCAGCGCTATTCAACCCGTCCATTGTCGCTGATCCGAATCAACAAGGACTGCCATCTGGCGCGCTGCGGTTAATTTTGAGCGTGCGCGCAACCGGGGATGGCAGTGACAGACGTTGTGAAGGACCGCGAATGCAGTCCCTTAGTTGGGTAGTGTCCTGATGAGGACACTACCCGCGGGTTGAAGGCCCGTAACTCCCGCCATTCTATTCGGGCATTCACGTCCGTTCCAGCAAGCCCATAGAATCCATCCTGTCGTCCCTGCGAGGTAGCTTCAAACTCACGCCGCCTTGCGACCTTTTGTCGCCGTCTTTCCCGCCAAGCGTGGTTTTTTCAGAGACGCCGGTTTTTTTCCTGCTTTAGGTAGGGCTGTATCAGAAGAGCGCAATTCCAGCTTCGACGGTTTCGCAGTACGATGGTGGCCATGGTTCAGCGGCTGGATGCGAGCCGCTTCTGCTTCCGTACTCTGCTGAGCGTCTCTATTCTTTTGGCACTCGTCATCAAGGTATTCCGGAATCGTTTTCGTTGTCATGGCCAAAGTGTGGCAGAACTACTCCCGTTCAATCTGTCCACTTTTGGCCATTGTTGACAATTCATCGAACCTACTACCGGACCCAGGACGATGCCCTACCTACGCTATCGCACAAATAGATCAATGACTTGCGGGAGTTTCTATTTTGGTACTAACATTACGTCCCTGATTGTGAGGCTCCGAAGGGCCGACCGTCGTGGACTTCCAAAATATTCATTGCGTAATCTGCAAGCAGCCCGTTCATCTGGAAAGTGTTAAGACGGACGAGCAAGGCAAGCCCGTTCATGGAGAATGTTATACAACGATCACGCTCAAAAGAGGCGGCGTTCAGGAACGCAGCGGCGCTCAAGAAATTCCCGCTGGACCATTCCGGCATCAGTGTCTGATTTACCAAGGAGCACCATCCCGACAACTGCCATCTCTCGCGGCCATTGTGCGACAAATGTTGGGTGCGAACTACCGATGCTTGTATCTGAACAGCCCAGCAATGGTGGCTGGCATGTCCTCCTACCTTGCAGCCCAAGGCACAGATGTCGCTCATGAGGTATCGAAAACCAGTCTCGGGTTGTCATCGGAGCAAGGCCACCTTTCTGGGGGAAACTTCAATGTCGAGGAAATGATTGGCAAGCTTGAATACGCGATCGTTCAAGCGTTGAGAGACGGCTACCAAGGCCTGTGGGCCACCGGCGACATGTCTGTGCAAGGACAGAGCTTCTTCACTCAAAGGAGATCGTCATGAAAACCGTGAGCCGCCGTGAATTCGTCTCGACCGCTACTGCCGTCGGCGCGGGCGCAATGCTTCGTGTGCCCGCGTTTGCATTGCGAAACCAAAGCACGGGCGCCGGTTCCGATGGTGCATCCAAAGCCGCGGGCCACGAGGTCGTGGTACCGCAGGCGAGTCCATTCCCCATGAAGAACGTCAGACTTCAACCGGGCGCATTCAGCGCGGCTGCGGAGGCCAATCGGAAGTATTTGAAGAAGCTCCCTCCCGACCGCCTGCTTCATACGTTTCGCCTGACGGCCAACCTGCCGTCATCTGCGGAGCCGTTGGGTGATTGGGAAAAGCCCGATTGCGAAGTGCGCGGACATTTTGCCGGAGGGCACTACCTTTCGGCCTGCGCGCTGGCGTTCGCCAGTTCGGGAGACGAGGAACTCAAGCGAAACGGCGATCTCATGGTTGCCGAACTTGCCAAGTGTCAGGCGCAACACAAAAGCGGCTATCTCAGCGCGTTCCCTCAGGAACTGTTCGACCGCCTCCGCGATGGAGTGAACGTATGGGCTCCGTTCTACACCATCCACAAAGTGATGGCTGGTCATCTCGACATGTACTCGCTCACCGGCAATGAACAGGCGCTGGAGACAGTTGAAAAGATGGCCAGGTGGGTACGCAGTTGGTGCGATCCGCTCAGCGAACAACAACTGCAGCGCGTGCTCCTGGTGGAGTATGGTGGGATGGGTGAAATTCTCGCCAACCTCTATGGCGTGACTGGAAAAGCCGAGTATCTAAACTTGGCACAGCGCTTCGACAAGAAAGGGTTCTTCGATCCGCTTGCGACGCACCGTGACGAACTTAAGGGCTTGCACGTGAATACGCATGTTCCGCAGGTGATCGCGGCTGCCCGGCTATACGAACTCACTGGGGACAAGCTTTATTGGAACATTGCCGACTACTTCTGGAACGAAGTTACGAGCGAGCGTTCATTCTGCACAGGTGGCACAAGCAATTTCGAGCTTTGGAGATCAGATCCCGGCGTGCTCTCGACGCAGCTCAGCTCAGAGACGTCAGAAGATTGCTGCGTCTACAACATGATGAAGCTGACAAGGCATCTGTTTGCCTGGTCGCCGCAAGCGCAGTACATGGACTACTACGAACGCGTGCTGTTCAATCACCGCATGGGCACGATCGATCCTGAAAGCGGAACAACCGTCTACTACCTGCCGCTTGGAAACGGTTATTCCAAAATCTATGCCGAGCCGTTCGACTCCTTCTGGTGCTGCAACGGCACGGGCGTGGAGGAATTTGCCAAGCTGACGGACACGATTTATTTCCATGACGACAGTTCGATATTCGTGAACCTCTACATTGCTTCTGAGGTGAAATGGACAGAGAAAGGCATTCGCATAGTTCAACAAACCTCTTTCCCGGAAGAGCAAGGAACCACCTTGCTTGTGTTGGCCGAAAAGTCCGTTGACATTGATCTGAAGCTGCGCGTTCCGTACTGGGCGAAAAGCGGCAGCGTTAAGGTGAACGGGCATCACATACCGGCTTTCGCAGATCCCGGCAGCTACCTTGTTCTGCGCGGGCCTTGGAAAAACGGCGACCGCATCGAACTCAGCCTTCCCATGCACTTGCACGCGGCTCCCATGCCCGACAAGGAAAGTCTTCAGGCAGCTATGTACGGGCCGCTCGTATTGGCCGCACGCTTCGAAGAAGAACCCCGCGAGAAGTGGTACCGTGACTTCAGGTCGGAAGAGAAGCAGGATCCCTCGTCCACACTCCAGTTCAAGGGCAAACCCAGCGACCCGGCGACCTGGCTGGAAGCCGCGAGTGAAAAACTCACGTTCCGCGCAGCGTCACAAAATCAAGCTGTGGCTTTTGTGCCTTTATCCAGCATCGTGCATGAACGTTATTCCGTGTACCACGAGATTCATGAGAGTAGCTCCTGATGAGTGAGGCTCCCATTCATTAACAACTTAGGTCGCATTCTTGGAAAACCATTACCCCTCGTGAGGAGCAGATTCCGTGCTATGAAGCGCATCAAAAAACGAACGGTTCGTTATCTGACCGGTCTCACTTTGTTCTGCCTCGCACTCTTCCCGGCGACTTCAGCGAAGACGCCGAAGCCAGCTAAGCGCGATATTGATCTCGATGTCGCCCAGGCAACCAAGCCGCTCGACCGGTTCTTCGACTTGTCGGTGGGGTCCGACTTTCCGGGCACACTCATTCGCGACGACAGCCAGCTTCAACTCAAGAAAGCCGTCGATGAACTGGGTTTCCGCTACATCCGCTTCCATGCCATCTTCCACGACGTTCTGGGCACCGTCAGGCTCGAAAACGGCAAAATCGACTATGACTGGACCAAGATCGACCAGCTCTATGATGACCTGCTCGCGCGGCGCATCAAGCCATTTGTGGAACTGGGCTTCACGCCGAACGCGATGAAGACGTCCGACAACAAGATTTTCTATTGGCAAGGCAATACTTCTCATCCGCTGCTGCCTGCGTGGAGAGACTTGGTCGATGCCTTCATTCGCCATGTCGAGCAACGCTATGGGCAGGATGAAGTCCGCAGTTGGTTCTTCGAGGTCTGGAACGAACCGAATCTGTCCGGATTCTGGGAAGGGGGCGACCAGAAGGCTTATTTCGAGCTATACGATCTGACATCAAATACGATTAAGACGATCGATCCGAATTTGCGAGTCGGCGGTCCGTCAACGGCGGGAGCTGCCTGGGTGCCAGAATTCCTTGATCACGTGGCGCAAAGCGGCGCGGCGGTCGATTTTGTTGCCACTCACACGTACGGGGTCGAGGGCGGATTTCTTGACGAGAATGGTAAAGAGGACATCAAACTCTCACCCTCTCCGGACGCCATTGTCGGTGACGTACGCAACGTTCGCGGGCAGATCAACGCATCGAAGTTCCCCGATCTGCCGCTCTACTTCACGGAATGGAGCACGAGCTACAACCCGCGCGACCTCGTGCATGATTCCTACATCAGCGCGCCGTATATTCTTAGCAAGCTTAAAGCCAGCGCAGGCCTGGTCCAGGGCATGAGCTACTGGACTTACACAGATCTTTTCGAGGAGCCCGGTCCCCCGCCAACCCCGTTCCACGGCGGGTTCGGGCTGTTGAACCGTGAAGGGATCCCAAAACCAGCCTACTTTGCTTACAAGTATCTCCGCGCGGTCCGGGGCAACGAGATTCCGCTCCAGGACTCCCAGGCTTTCGCTGCGGACGACAATGGCAACGTTTCGGCCGTCATCTGGGACTTTCAACAACCAGAGCAGAAGGTCAGCAATCGACCATTTTATAGTCGCATTGTTCCGGCCACTCCCGCGCGATCGCTGCATGTGCGCGTCCGAAATCTGAGTTCCGGCAGCTATCGACTCGAAGTTCACCGGACGGGCTTACGCGCCAATGACGCGTATTCCGCCTATATCGACATGGGTGCACCTCGAGCCTTGACGGCAACACAGATCGATCGGCTCAACTTGCTGACGCGCGACCTTCCGGAGATCAATCACGTCGTCAAGGTCGGAAAGAAAGGTTCCTATGAGTTTTCGGTGCCTATGCGCAGCAATGATGTTGTACTCGTCATGCTGGAGAAAGTTAAGAAGTAGATTTCTTCCGATGTAGAGGTCTTATCGTCCAGATGGACTGAGAGACGTTGACAGCTCAGCAAAGGAGATCGTCTTGCGAACAATCTTGATTGCTTCGGCGCTGTTTCTGGGCAGCACTCTGCTTCTTGGCCAGAGTGCGGAACAACACCCCGAATGGCCCGGTAAGGGACTGCTGTTTGTCGGTACCTGCTACCAGCCTGTGGATCGCTCACCCGAACAGATCCGGCAGGATATCGCGCTCATGAAGCAGGCTGGATTCACCCTGGTCCGGATGGGCGATCTTTCCTGGGACGCCTTTGAACCGTCCGAGGGACATTTTGAATTTGCATGGTTCGATCAGATTTTGGAACAGATGCACTCGGCGGGTATAAAGGTGATTCTCGACATCGGCGGATCGCCGGCGCCAATCTGGCTTCATCACAAGTACCCATCGGTAAACATGGTCAACGAACAAGGTGCAACCGTGCAGCCGGCCGAGCGGTACATGGACGACATCAGCGATCCGGCTTATCGCGAGCACTTGATTCACTTTGCCGACGAGTTAACCCGGCACTATGCTCACAATCTTGCGCTGGCGGCCATTGGCTACAACAACGAGATCGGCAACGGCGTCATGTCGTACTCCGAAGGGGATCGGCAGAGATTCATCGAATGGTTGAAGGCGAGCTACGGAACAATCGCAAATCTCAATAAGGCATGGGCAACGCAGCGATGGTCGCGGCACCTGAACTCATTCGATGAGGTGCAATTGCCCTATGCCGATGGCCCTTCTGCGCCGGAGCGATATCTTGACCTGCGGCGATTCTGGTCGGACGAGACGATTTCGGTCCTCGAAGATCTCGAAAGAATTCGTGAGCGCAACGTCCCGAACCTGCCTGCGGTTTCCAATCTGTGGGACTGGGCCTGGCGCAGAGGCTTTGATTATCTGAGCTCTTACAAGAAATTTGTGAGCTACGGAGCCGAGGGATTTTACCCGGCGAATCCGCTTGACGTGTCGTTCGGCGCGCTTCTCGAAAAAGGCGACCTGTCTACTCCACTGTGGTTCAACGAATTCACAAGCGGGGGTGGAGGCACTTACGGTGGCCCCAAAGGCATCATTCGCATGTGGGCGTATCTTGGTCTGATCGACTATGGACAAACGTTTCTCGCGTGGACCTTCAATACACATCGTGGCGGAGAAGAACAGGCCCTTTTCGGATTGCTCGATCACGACGGCACTCCGTCGTGGAAATATGCAGAGTACAAACAAATTGCGAGCGAGTTTTCGAAACTGCAGCGTCTGGGCTTCCCGCGATATCACAAGCCGGATGTCGCCATCGCATACTCGTTTGAAAGCAACATTGCCTCTCATCCGCCAGGTCCAAGCAACACCGTCCGCCAATACTTTACTGTCAACTATGCCGATCAGGTCCAGAGTGCCCTGAAGCCTTTTTTCGAAGACGACATCGATGTCGCGATCATCAACATCGCACACAGTGCCCTCGACTACAAACTGCTGGTGGTGCCCGCGGACTACGTGATGGATTCCGCAAGCGCCGACGCCATTCGAAATTACGTCCGCAACGGCGGCACAGTGATTATGACCGCGATGTCGGCGAAGGTTGATGAGAACAATCAGTGGTTCGATACCCCGCAACCGGGACGGCTGAGCGATGTTTTCGGGATTCGTACGGAAGAGTTCTACCGGCCGAGCGCGCCTCCGGAATTCAGTCTGAATGGCAAAACAGAAAAGGCCAGCATCGGTTTCTACGAAGTGCTTGAGCCAAAGACGGCCAAAACGATAGCTCTGTTTACGAATACTCCAGAGAAATCGCCAGCCATTACGGTCAATGATTACGGGAAAGGGCGTGCCATCTATGTCGCCGTTCCTGCGCAGATGGCGGCGCTAGCTCCGCTGGTGCGCAGTCTGTATTCAGCGCTCGCCATCCACAATGGGCCAGAAACTCCGTCAGGCGTCTACGCGCGCGTGGTGGAGGGGCGGACTCTGTATGTGAATACAACCAGCGAGGAGAAAGCTGTAAACATTCGCGGCAGCAAGCGCGGGATCATCAGCGGTGCCTCATATGAAGGCGTCATTCGGCTGAAGCCGTACGATGCAGACCTGGTTGAGTAAAAATGCCCTCGTGCTTCCAGTCCTGGCCTCACTTTGATTCCTTGACAATCGCCTCCGCGGCGTTGCCGGCCACAACCCAGCTTGCCGACCCGGCTACGACGGCTTCATCCTCGAACCACAGAAATCCGTAGTCGTCGATGCACTCCGGAAAATCCGGCTTGATGATGATGTATCCCGGAATCACCGCACCCGGAATGTAGGAGTTGTCGCCACGATTGTTGCTGTAGGTCTTGGTCTTCGAAACCGTCCCGATGCCAGCCACATACGAAGTGCTCGAGACCGGGTGAGTGCCGAGAATGTAGTTCACCGCACGCAGTGTGTATTCGGGTCCCACAAGATCCGGAAACGTCTTGTGCAGAAAGTACGTCTGTATGGCCATGTCCACCACGGCGCCCGATCCGCCCCAGCCGCCGAGGCTCGGAGGCACGCCGAACGGCGTAGCGTCTAACCGCTTGTCCAGACCCGCCACGTATGACTTCACCGCTTCACGCATTTGATCTTTCGCGCTCGGATCCAGATAAGGCAATGCCCGAACCGCCGTCCAGCCACGCGTACCGATCTGCTGCTCGGTGATCATCTGGGGGAACAACTCCCTGAGACGAGACTTGTAGGGCTCGGCGCCATGCGTGGCAATGGTCAGTTCCAGAGCCGCAGTCCATTCCAGGCCGATACTGAACGCGGTGCGATCAGAGTTGGGCTGCGGAGCCATTGGCGCATTCGTCGAGTCAGAACTTGCCGAAGCGCCAGCATTGCCGGTTCCGTTATGACGGGCTGGCGCGCCACCTACCACACCCTGCGAAGCGGCCAGCACTCCGCCGGAAGCATCTGCCGGAGCCCCGCCAAAGGCGCCCCCGACCGGCGTCGGATGAGCCTTCTCGTCGTTCCATGCTTTGATCGCTGCATCGAGGCAGTCTTTCGCTAATTTGTCATCCCAGCCTTTCAGCACATCGGCCGCCGCAGCCAGCGCTGCGATGCCGTTCCACTGGAAGAACGGGTTCGTTGACGTGAAAATCCAACGATCGTCCGGCTTTCCGGAGTACTCGCCCTTCACTTCGTTCGGACCTAATTTCGGGTCATAGATACGGCCGTCGGTTTTCGACGCTCCGTCCCCAATCTGCGTATATTGGCGCAGGTCTGGTTCGTGAGTACCGCGGATCGCGTGGCCAATATTGTGGTACTGCGCCAGGATGAGCAGTGCCCCGTGCTTGACTTGCTCGACCGTATCCGGCACGCCATCGGGACGGTGCATCTCAACCTCGCGGGCGACTTCATCCACGCTGAGCTCGTCGTAGTCGAGATGAAATTCGCGATACGCCAGCGCCAGACTCTGAATCACGCTGAGTTGCGCGGGCTCCTCGAGATCGAAGTCGCCGGCATCGTACCAGCCGCCCACGTTCATCCCGGGAATGTGATCGCCGCCTTTGTACTTCCCGTCGGTTGCCGTTGCCTGATTCCAACCGTCGAATTGCTCCCCGACCACCGGCGCCATGCGGCCATCGTCCAAGTGCGAGGCTGCGTGCCAGACGCGGTAACCTTCGCGAACGGAAACATGATCCATCTGCGCGGCAAGGTGATGGTCGAGGCTGTCCTGCCAGATGTTCGCGTAGGCATCGTTAGAGATAGGGAACGGCGCCGTTCGCTGGTCCGCGTACTCAATCACGTAAAGCCCAGGGTCCTTCACCGAGGTAAAGTCGAATTTCGAATAGACGTACCGAAGCCACGGCGTTGACGGCGTAATCGCCCCCTCGAATACCTGCTTGTACGATCCGTCCTCCATCAGGCGCAGCACTTTGGCCGTCTTCGGACCGTCGTACTTCGGATCAAGTTCGAGAACCGCCACCTTGGAGAATCCCGGGGCATAACCTACCTGGCTGTGCGCGATCATTGGCAGACGCGTCCAATTCGGAATCACGTCCGGCCGGATGTGCCACACGATGGCCCCGGTGGTCTTACCCGAAGGGATCAGCGAACGCAACACGAACCAGCCGTTCGGCGCGCGGTTGCGTCCATCAAACAGCATGAGGTCGGCCGTTTCCGACTTGACGTTAATCCGGGCCAGCGCTTCGTCGAGCCCCAGCGTGATGTTCTTGCCCTGCGCGAACGGTAGTGGCTGAGTGTAGCGCTTGGCCTTATCCCAGTCCTCAAGGTAGTAAGCCTTTTTCGGTTCATCAGCCAGCGGCGGCACCGTGACCATCGGGTCGTTCGGAGTTCGCGGGAAAATGCCGCCTTTGGTTCCGTCCACCAGGTAAGTCTTGCCCATGTAGATCGAAGGCAGAAATTCCAGGTTGAAGCCCGCCCGACCAGCCAGTTTCTGCGGTAGCGGCTTATCGAGATTAATGCTGACCCTCACGCCTCCCGGTTCCGCTGCCACTTCCAGCGTGTAGCTTAAGTCGAAGGTCGGGAAAGCCAGGTCGGCGGTGAGCCGGCTGTTCGCCGTATCGGCATGACGATCTTTGAGTGTTGCCACCAAGTCCCATTGTTCGGGAGTTGGCATAAGGCGCACGTCGCCGTTGGTGGCGATGCGCTGGCCGTGGAGAATCATCTCCATCGCCGTGTTCTTCTGGTCTACAAAAACGGGATGGTAGGTGCTGTCGTAGAGAAACACGCTGAAACCCTGCGTGTCGAGATAGTTCTTATCGGTCACCCTCATGGCAAAATCGGCGCCGAACAGGTTTGGGCCAGAGGTCAGGGCCAGGAGAAGGCACACTTTGAATCGGAAGAGCATAGGCTACGATTGGACTACTCCTTCCTGGCATAAGCTATATGACAAGCGCACCGTCTGAGCGCATTTGTAGCCATGGCGCGAGTCTTTGGGTGGCCCTCGTGAAGGAGTCCGTCCGCCGCCAACAGCGGCCTGACTGGCTCGCTTCCAACAAAATTCGCCGTGCAAGTCTCTGCCATCAGGCCGGAGGCGAACTCGAAAAGATCCAGTTTTTTCTCGGCACGCCTCCGGGCAACGATTCTTCACGCCGTGAACGACGACATCGGAATCGAACTCAAAGGTTCTTGAGCAGGGAAACAACGGCGACAGTCTCTAATATAGCCGACAATTTCTGAAGCAGAGCGGCTTGCCAATAAACGCTTAATGTGCTGCAATACCTGCGCCGCCTGAGCGATCTCGGGATCAAGTTCAAGAGCTATACGGAACAATACGTCGATAGTCTGGGCGTGTTCAGCGAGGCGATCATTGGAATTTTGGCAGCCGTGGCTCAACAAGAGCGGATCCTGATCAGCGAGCGAACGAAGGCGGGGCTGGAGCGCGTCCGAAAAAAGGGGAAGCGGCTCGGGCGACCCAGATTGAAGGATTTGACGGGGGCGTCCCGCGCGACGATCTGGCGCCGCAAGCAAGGGGCGGCATCGTGAACGCTGTCCTGCGATTCCACAGCGGAGTCCGCCGCGAAAAGGCCGCGTTCTCGCCGCGACAAACCAAGTAATTTCGCGGCGTCTCTCGCCAACGCGACACCAAGCCGAAGCTGCAGGTTCGCAGCCTCGAACTGCCCTTGCAGACTAGTCGGGCCTACGGCCGCACGACCTGCGTGAGCGCCGCCGAACTGCCTTTGATGTTCGAGTCTCCGGCATAGGCTACCCTGACCACATACGACCCAGCCGGCAGAGTCGAAGTTGTGAACATCGCCCTGCCGTTGGCCAGTTGTACGGTCCCGAGCACCGTCGTCCCCAGCTTGAAAGTCACTGTCCCTTTAGGCGTGACCGTCGGCGACGTGATCTTCGTCGTGAACGTCACCGCCTCGCCGACGATTGATGGATTCGGAGACGCCAAGATGGTTGCTGCGCTCGTGGTTTGCACTACCGTTTGGTTCAGAATTGGCGAAGTGCTGCCTAGATTGTTCACATCGCCCATGTACACAGCGGTCATGGGATAAGGATCGGCATTGAGTCCGGACCTGGTCAGCGTGGCTATGCCGCCGCTGCTAAGGTTTACTGACGCCAGCGTGAAGGTCTGGCCGAAGTACTGCCACCTGAAGTAGACCTTTCCGGTCGGTGGCACGGGCCCGCCAGTCGCCACAGTTGCCGTGAAAGTCAAGCCTTGGCCGTAGATGGATGGGTTCAGGTTAGACGCGAGCGTTGTGGAGGTAGCAGGCTTGGCGGCTCTGAACATCGCGTTGCTGGTCAGCGGCCCTGAGGGCGTGACAACCAACACCGGTGCGATTGTGGCTCCAGTAGGGACGACAGCGGTCAGGTAAGTATCGGAGACAACAGTAAAGCTGGCCGCCAGCGATCCGAACAGCACGCTGGTCGATCCTGTCAGCCCTTGGCCGAGAATGCCGATGGTCTGGCCAGACCCACCCGAGGTCGGAAGTAATCGCACGAACGGGCCAAGACCCATGTCGAGGCAATAGGTCGTGCCGTAGTTGCTGGCTCCGCCCTGTGTTGTCGTACCGTATAGCTTCCCGTCGGTAGCCTGGAACAGGCCACCTAGTGGTGAAGCACCGTCTGTTCCGCCGAGGCTGTGGAGGGTAGTGAGCTTGCCTGCTGCGGTGATTTGGAAGACCGTGCCAGTTCCGTGAGCGCCGCCGGCGGCAGTCGTACCATAGAACTTGTGGTCGGTCGCCTGGACGAGCGCACCATAGGGGGAAGCGCCATCATTCCCGCTGAAGCTGTACAAGGTGGTCAGGACGCCGATCGGGTTGATTTGGAAAACAGTGCCGTTGCCGTAGAGCCCGCCATTGCGAGTTGTTCCGTAAAAGTTTCCGTCGGCAGCCTGAACCAGTCCTGCGACAGGGTCGGCGCCGTCGGAGCAGTCAGTGACACAAAAACTGTAGAACGTAGTCAGGCCACCAGCGAGCGATTTCTTGAAGATTGTGCCGAAGCCGTTTGGTAACCCTCCATAAAAGTTCGTCCCGTACAGGTTCCCGTCGATGCCTTGAATCAGACTGTCTTGAGGCTCGCCGCCGTCCGGACACCACACTTGGGTTTCCTGGGGGCAGAAGCTATGCAACTTTCGGAATCCGCCTGCCGCTGTAATCCTGAAAAGCGTACCGTAGCCGTAATCTCCGCCATTTGCTGTCGTGCCATAGAAGTTGCCGTCGGTCGCTTGCACCAGACCTGCGTAGGATCCGTAGCCGTCGCTGCACGGTGCCCCTCTGACACAAAAGTTATACAGAGTGGTTAGTGCGCCGTTCGGAGCGATCCTGAAGACAGTACCGCCGTAGTGGCCCCCGCCCCAATTCGTGGTTCCGTAGAAGCTCCCGTCGGTGCCGAGAACAAGCCCCCCATCCGGGTGGGCGCCCGAATAATTGTCCCAGAAGTCATACAGTGTGGTCAGATTACCGGCAGGAGTGAGCCTGAAGACCGTGCCGAAGCCGTAGCCGCCGTCGCGGCTTGTTCCGTAGAGATTTCCATCCTCGCCCTGGACGAGCGACATGTAATAAGGTGTAGCCCCGTTGGTTCCATCGAAGCTCACCAGGGTACTGAACGTCTGGGCCGTCGCGGCGGTAGCTGTCACAAGGCTCAGAACGAGCAAGAGTGCGTAACTGGCCCTGCACAGTCGAGACAGGTTAAAGAACACCGTCTTCATGTTTGTCATCCTTTCCTTCCGCCGCGCTTATGCGGCTGTTTGTTGCTTCCCGCACAATCCGGTCTATGATCGGCCGCCTAGCACTCTTTGAGAAAACATCCCAAAGTGTGGCGTGTGCAGCGAAGCCAATGTTGAGAGCACCGCTTGTAAGATGGGCGGGGCTTCGCCGTTATGGCTGTACCGCCTGGGTGAGTGTCGCTGAACTGCCTTTGATGTTCGAGTCTCCGGCGTAGGTCACCTTCACCGCCACCGAGCCTCCTGGTAGCGACGAAGTTGAGAACGTCGCCCTGCCCGCGCTCAGTTGAGCCGTTCCCAGCACATTTGTCCCGGCCGTGAACGTCACCGGCCCCTTGGGAATCACCGTCGGGGATGTCACCCGTGCCGTGAAAGTCACCGCCTGGCCCACGCTCGATGGATTCGGTGCCGAGGTTATCGTGGCTTGGCTCGTTGTCTGCTCGACGACCTGGTTTAGCACGGCTGACCCGCTTGCCTGGTTGTTGGCATCGCCCATGTAGGCGGCAGTCAGAGGGTAAGGGGCGGCGTTGATACTCGGTAGGCTCAGCATGGCCACTCCGCTGGCGTTGAGCGTTGCCGATCCGAGCATGTGCCCCGACCATATAAACGCGACCATGCCGCTGGGCCGCACTGGACCGGTCGTCGTAACCTTCGCAGTGAAGGTCACAGCCTCTCCGTATATTGACGGGTTAAGGCTCGAAGCGAGCGTGGTCGATGTCGCGTAGGCATTCACCACCTGCGTTAGCGGACCGGAGCTTGCCGCGAACATTTCGTCCCCACCAAAAACTGCCTTCAGCGAGTGTGTTCCCGCTGAGAGAGATGCCGTCGTATATGTGGCCACTCCCCCCTTGAGCGATACTGAAGCTAACGCCGTCGCGCGATCATAGAACGTTACGAGTTCCCCGTCGGGAATAGCGCCGAAGCCGGACGTCACGCTTGCCGTGAGAGTCACTCGTTGCCCGACTAGAGTCGGCGATCCCGACGTTGCCAGCGACGTCGATGTTGTGTTCCTGACGTACTCCGTCAGCACTGAGGATGTGCTGCCGTGGTTGTTCGAGTCTCCCGAGTACGTGGCCGTGATTAAGTGAGCCCCAATCGCTGAATAGGACGTCAGATACAACGCGACTTCCTGTTGCACCTGCTGGGGGTGGATTGGTGCCTTGAGCGGCACCGTAGCGATCGCGGTCCCCCCGTCCTTAAACGTTATTGTTCCACCCGCAGCGGCATTGTACTGGCCGGCGACCTTAGCCGAATAAACCACGTTTTGATTTTGAGCCACCGGATCAGGGAACGCCCTGATGGATGTCACCGTGTTTGCCAAGTTAACGACCTGCGGCAATGGCGTGGAGAAGCTGGGTTTGAACTTCGGCGAGCCCTGGTACATGGCGGTGATGGGGTGAGAACCGGCTTTCAGCGACGAAATTGAAATCGAGCCCGCGCCCTTCACCAGGGTGTACTGGCGAGGGCGCTCGACCCATCGAAGAACTCGACCGATCCTGGCGGGATACCGGAAGCAGAGTTCGCCAGCGCGGTCAGGATCACCGCCTCCCCGTAAATCGAAGGATTGTTCGCGGCCGCCACTGTAGTTGAAGTGGGAGTATTCCCCACGTGCAGCATGACTCCCACCGAGTTCATGGCCAGCACCAAGTCGGACTTGCCATTGCGATCCAGATTCGCGAGTGCTAGGGCACGAATTCCGGGCGCCGGTTGCGCATTGTAAAACCGGAATGTACCGTCTCCATTGCCGAGGAAAATGTCTACCGCTCCACAAACATTGACATCGCCACAATGATTGTTGGCGACCAACAGATCGAGCTTGCCATCGCCATCCGCATCGGCAACCGCGATCGAACTGGCATCGCTATATCCGCCATAACCATAACTCACGGCCGGTCGGAACGTCCCGTCACCGTTCCCCAACAGCACGCCGATCTCCGCGTAGTCCCCGTTCGCCACGACCAGGTCGGGAATGCCGTCCTTATTCACGTCGGCAACGACCACGGCAATATTGAAGTAGCCCGTCGAGGAATAAATCGCCGCCGCCTGGAACGTGCCGTCGCCATTGCCTAGAAGTACGCCTACGTTCCCGCTCTCGGAATTCGTTACTACCAAGTCGGGCTTGTGGTCATGGTTCAAGTCCGCGATTGCGATCGCCCAGGGACCAGCGCCGCCCGTATCGTAGAACACTGGTTTCGCGAACGCGCCGTTGCCGTCGCCCAGCAGTACTCCGACGGTCCCCAGCCACCAATTCACCACGGATATGTCGAGGGTGCCGTCGCCATTGAAATCGGCCACCGCTACCGCCCCTGTGAAGCCCTGCCACAGCTTCACAAACGGCTGGAAGGTTCCGTCGCCATTTCCAAACAGGACAACCAGCGACTCCTCAGTGTCGAAGCCTTGATTTGCCACGACCAGGTCGGGCTTACCATCCCCGTTGACATCTCCCACCGCCACCGCGGGAGATCCTGGTCCTGTGGGATAGCTCAACCCCGGCTGCAGCGTCCCGTCTCCATTTCCGAGCAGTACCCTCACGCATGAATGGGTCACGCAGCCTGCCCCCACGACCACGTCCTGCTTTCCGTCCATGTTCACGTCTGCGACGACGACCGTCCCTGCCCCCGCTTCCGGCTCGTATGTGACTGGGGGCACGAAAAGGGGGAGGTTCCCGTTTAGGGGCCTCTGATCAAACTGGTTCGTCCCTGCCAGGGTCCGGTCTGCGAACGCGGAGCTGGCGCTCTTTGGCAATCGCGGGTCATTCTGCGCGAAAATAGACACGGTCTTCGCAGAGGGCGGACGCCCGCTATTCGTTTGTGCCCAGACCGCGAAGCCTGTCCAGTTAATTAAAATTGCGACCAGCGCAGGAATAAGAACAGGAGAATGACGACCTATCTTGAACATAATGGGTCTCCTTCGCCGATGATGATTAGGCGAGGTGGATCATTTCACTACCAGTGCCCTTGGTTCCATACCAAGCCGGGACGGTTGTTCATGGGTTCTCGCCTCAGGGGGTGTGCGTATCGTGCCTGACCTGCTCTTCGGGGAGACGAGAAAAGAATTCGATCACAACTTTCGCGCAGGATCTTTCTCAGCGCAGTGATTGGGCTCACTTCTGTGTCCTTATCTTTTTGTGGCGGGTGGCAGGCGGGGTACGTTGACCGGAACGCGGCATGGACCGAGCCGTTCATCGAACAGATCAAGACGTTCCCGAATGGCAGGCACGATGACGAAGCCGACATGATGACGCAGGCGTCGGCCTGGCTGTTGCGAAGGGACATTCCCACTGTGACCTTTTCGACCGTGCGACTTTAGCGCAAACGTGACGATCTCGCACGTTGAGCTTCCGGCGGATTTTAGGTCCGCCTCGCAGTGCAATCCAGTTGCATTCAACAAACCCTTCCGCAGAGCTGTCCACAAGTCATTGATCCTATAATGCCAAGCTGAGAATGGTCGTTTTCAGACCCTTCGGCGGTTTGACCGTACACCCGAGTGCTTATCGTCTTCTTATGGTCAAGGAACACCGGCTTGGCGACATCATCGCGAACTCCGTCACGCATGGCGTCGGGGCGGCGCTCGCGCTCGCAGGAGCGATTGCACTGGTGGTCACTGCGGTGGGTGGGACCACTTGGCAGATTGCCAGTTGCTCGGTCTTTGGTTGCACACTGGTGGTCGTCTATGTCTGCTCTACTCTGTATCACTCCCTCGTTCGCACCCGCGCACGTTACGTTCTGCAAATCATTGATCATTCGGCAATCTATCTTCTGATTGCCGGAACCTATACTCCCTTCGCTCTGGTGTCGCTGCGCGGGCAGGTGGGTTGGCTCCTGTTCGCCATTGTATGGAGCCTCGCCATCCTGGGAATTGTGTTTAAGAGTTTCGCAATAGGACGTTTCGCCGTCGCGTCGGTTGTTGTGTATCTGGGAATGGGTTGGCTGGGCGTGTTCGTGATGCGACCTTTATTGCACGCTCTCACGTGGCACGGCATATTCTGGATTGTGCTGGGTGGCCTGCTCTATACCGCAGGCATACTCTTCTTCGCTTTCGACCGCGTGTCTTACTTCCACGCGTTATGGCATCTCTTTGTGCTGGCCGGAAGCACCTGTCACTACTTCGCCGTGCTCTTCTATGTTGCCCAGCCGCGCACCTGACGCGGAAACGCACATCTGAACTATTGTTGATGACTGGATCTCTGTCCCCACGCCGATCTTTTCGTCATAGTCCATTCAGCGGCTCGCTATCGAGAACGCCGAACATAAGCTGTTTTTATTTGTCGCAGCAGCTTATGAGAATTCCAATCATCTTGTGCGAGCGCTTCGCACGTCGGTGCCGTCCTTCGCACGTCGGTGCCGCCCTTCGCTGCAACGGGCCATTACATAGAGCTAGGAGAATTGCTAGGGTTGCATCGCCAGAAAGAACCTTATACCGGCTTACTCTGTTAAGCAGAATGGAACGCAATGAAAACGTATTTCACAATATTCCTTCTTTTTGCGGCCTCGCTCGCCTTCGGCCAGACGCCGACGAACGTTTCCGCTCAAACCAAAACCCCGCGAGTTTACCTTGAGGCCACCTACGGCCACGTCTATGTCAGCGGCGTCGACCATGCGGTTCCGCGCTTGGAAGCGTATGGCCATAATCAGACGATGGAACTCGCCAAAACATTCCAGCAACGCTGCCCTGAGGTGTTGCTCACTACAAACGAAGATAAGGCTGATTTCAAGGTGACTAGAACTGGGCCGCCAGCACGCGGTTCTTCTTCTTGGGCAAAATCATTCACAAGCCTGACCAGATCATCATTACCAACAAGGACGGCGACGTGATCTTTTCTGGCGTTGCCCGCAGCCTAGGCGGCGACACGGAGGACGCATGCAAGGCCATAATGGCTTCCGCTACTCCCGTGAAGCACGTTGAACCAATGTCGGAGAACTCGCAGCATGTCGAACCCATATCAGGGAACGTAAGCTCGGAAAATGTCGGCCCAGACGGCATGAAGCATTGGCCGACACTCCTCAAGACGCGAAGCGAGCACGGCCGGCAGTTCCAGTGCAGCGAGTACACGCTCGACAGGCTTGGGCTGAAGAACTGCACCAAGTGGATACTCAAATAAGTTCATCCTCGGGCCGCTCGCAAGCAAACCGGGCCACGCGAAACGGGTGGCCCGTCTTCTTTTGGAGTGCGCAATGAATCACGACAAGAGGATGCTGTAATGCGAAGTTTACCAGGGTAGGTGCCTCAACACTCACGTCGGGTTTACTGAGTTCTAAAAAAGATTCATGCAGCCGTTCTTCCACCCCAGCGATCTCGCTCGATGCGACACTGTATTCGCTACGAGGATTCTCAGTGTTCACATGCGGATTTTACATTGGGAATACTCAAGCACGGATCTTGCCGCGCAAAAGCCCAGTTGGGTGTTCCTGATATCCCTTCTAGCGCTTCCCCGACTTTCCGCCGGAGTTCATCATTTGTGAACGGCTTTTCTAGTACTGTGACGTTCGTATTAGAACCGGTCCTGTTGAGGGCATCGCTATAACCGGACATGAACAACAACCTCGTATCGGGTCGTACCGCGGACATCCGTCTGGCAAGCTCAAGCCCATCCATCGTGCCTTTCAGAATGATGTCGCTCAGCATCAGATCGATTTTGCCTCTATAGTTTCGAGCAATTCTCAGGGCTTCCTCCCCGCTTGGAGAGTGCAGCACCACGTGCCCGCTATGTTCTAGGACCGAACACACCATCTGTGCTAATGCATCCTCATCTTCTACCACCAAGATCGTTGCTGATGATGCCTGTGCTGCAACGGCAGGCGCAATCGGCACAACATTGCTCCGTTCCTCCGCAATTCGTGGTAAATAGATTTTGAACGTGGTTCCATGACCTGGCTCGCTATACACCCAGACGTACCCACCACTCTGCTTCACGATCCCGTAGACAATTGACAGACCGAAACCCGTTCCTTTCCCTTTCTCTTTCGTCGTAAAGAACGGTTCGAAGATATGCGACAGCGTCTCCTCGTCCATGCCAATGCCGGTGTCGCTAACGGCAACCATTACGTAGTTCCCCGCAGGTACCGGCTGCTGAAAACGCGGGTAGTGCTCATCCAGTTTCACGTTGCCCGTCAGAATCGTGAGTTGTCCCCCGTTTGGCATGGCATCACGGGCGTTAATGGCCAAGTTTATTAGCACCTGCTGGATCTGTATGGGGTCGACCTTTACGATGCCGAGGTCGTCACCAGGCTCTGATCGTAAGGTCGATGTTCTCCCCGATGAGAGGGCGTAGCATTTTCGCGACGTCCGTCATAACATCGTTTAAGCATACGGCTTTAAGCTGCATCACCTGCTTGCGGCTGAAGGCCAAAAGTTGTCGAGTTACACCTCTAGCCCTGTCCGCGGCCTTTCGGATCTCAGACAGTTGCCGGCGAAGACCGTCGTCTGCCTCGGGGATCCGGTCCTTCATGAGGTCGCTGTAGCCAACGATAATGCCCAATATATTGTTGAAATCGTGTGCGACTCCTCCAGCCAGCCTGCCAATCGCCTCCAGTTTCTGCGCCTGGAGCAATTCCTCCTCGAGATGCTTACGCTCCGTTATGTCCCGCATCACGTGAATGGCGCCCCTCTAGATTTGCCGGCCCCGTCTCGGAGCGGAATGGTGGAAACACGCAGAGTGCTACTGAGTGCCGTCAGTGATGTCCGATTCTTCTTCTCGGCCACTCAGCAACATTCGGCGGCAGCGGGCACTCCGATGGCTGACATGAAGACTTGTGCGTAACCGCAAAGCAGTGCCTACCAATGATCTCGTCATGAGTAAGACCGAGAAATTCGAGCGTCGCCCGATTGGCACGAATAATGCGGCATTCCTGGTCCAGGAGCATGATCGAGTCCGGAATCGCATCGAATGTCCTTTCCCAGTCTTCCTTGCTGTCCCGGATGGCCTTCTGGAGCCTTGTGTTCTCGTCTCGCTGAACCTTTTCGCGAAGAGCACGATCGACTGCCAAAGGCAGCCGCTCCAAGTGTTCCTTCAGGACATAGTCGCTGGCACCCTGCTTAAGATATTCGACCGCACGTTCATCCCCAAGTGTCCCGGTCACAAGGATGAAGGGGATGTCCCTGGAGGATTGCTGGAGGATATTCAGCGCATCCATGGCAATCCACGATTGCAGATTATGATCGGAAAGAATTACATCGTAGTCCTTGTTCGCGAGGTGCTGCTTAAAGCTCTCAGGAGCGTCTACGTGATCAAAGATCACCGAGAATCCTTCGCGGCGGAGGATCGAGATCATCAACTCGGCATCGGGGCCACTGTCATCGATAACCAAGATACGAACAGCGCGGTTGGAAGGAAGGGTGGCGTTCGATGGCGAATTGCAAATGACATCACTCATGGTGCGATCCAACCTCCATGTTCTCGACTTGAGTTGCTGAAGGCGAAGGCACCTGGTTCACAATCAGCCAATACATGCCCAATTGCTTGACCATCGTCCGGAACTGCTCGAAGTTAACCGGCTTCTGTAGATAGCTATTCACTCCCAAGCGATAGCTGGCGACGATGTCCTCATCCTCCTTGGAAGACGTCAGAACCACGACGGGAATCATCTTGATTATCGGGTTATCCTTGACTTGGCGAAGCACTTGCAGGCCGTCCACCTTGGGCAGCTTCAGATCAAGCAGGATCACTTTCGGCATCGCTACATCGCTGGACGCTAATTCGGCTTCGCAGTCTGCGAGAAACTGAAGAGCCTCCTCACCATCCCTGGCAACGTGAATCTGATTTCCCAGATTCTCACTGCGTAAAGCGTGCAACGTTAACTCAATATCGTTCTCGTTGTCTTCTACAGCAGGATCTCGACTGCACTTTTCCACAATTCCTCCTTCTTATCGACTCGTGTCACTGCAACTTCTTGTGGCATCGGTTGCTCTTCAGGTTCGACGGTGCCTGAGTGCAGGTTGAAATAAAAGGTGGCGCCTTTGTCAAGTTCTGCATCAGCCCACACTTGGCCACCGTGCCTGTTGACAATCCGCTGCACAATGGCAAGGCCAACCCCCGTGCCTTCGAAATCCTGCTGGCGATGAAGCCGTTGGAACAGCCCGAACAGCTTGTCCACGTACTTCATGCTGAAGCCCACTCCGTTATCCCGAACGAATATGACGGGTTCTCCGTTAACTACCTGTTGGCCAATTTCTATGATGGCTGATGGACGCGGTCGCGTGAACTTCAGCGCGTTGGTTAGCAGGTTCATCATGACTTGCTTCATCAGTCCTGGGATCACACTCCAGGAACGGCAGTTCTGCGATACGCCATTCAACCTGACGGTCTCCGATTTCGACTTTGAGAGCGCTCACTACCTCTTCGACCACGGAGTTCAATCCACAGACCTGTCTCGATAGTTCCTGCCGCCCAAGGCGGGACAGCCTGAGCAGATCTTCCAGGAGATGGCCCACATGTGGTTACGCTATCTTGAATCATGTCGAGGTGCTTGGACGATTCATTCAAGAACGGAGCGGCTTCCTCGGCCAAAATTCCGGCAAAGCCATGAATGTGACGCAGAGGAGCCCGGAGGTCGTGAGCCACCGCATAGTTGAAGGACTCCAACTCCTTCACACTGGCCGCGAGGGCGCTGTTAGCGTGGTTTAGTTCGCCCATGGAACGAGCCAGCCGGATACCGCTATAACTCAACTGTGAGAGCAACTGCGCCAGCTTGCTGTAGAAGGTCATGCTGGTTTCGGCCTCTTACCCGGGTCAGGCGGGGTACGCGATCCAGGGCAGCGAGATACTCCTGCTCGTCGAAGCCGTATTTCCGCGCCTGTGACCGGAACACCTCACGGTCGACGCCCTCGTCCTTGAAAAAGAACTGTCCGGAAAACAAATTGCCAATCTGCCTGTCTCCCAACATGATCGGTGTCACCACGTCCCACAGATTGTTCTTGCACTTATAGAGCTTGAACTCGCCCGGGCGCACCCCCGTGGATAGTTCTCGATCGCTTTCCTCGCAGTTCCCGCAGGCCTCGGGTGTCGCCCGATGAAATCTTATACAGACGTCCTGCCACCCGACACTGACCAGAGGCTTACCCTTAAGATCCAGAATGAACATCGGAATCTGGGCAAGACCGGTACACGTCGTCTGCCAGTGCCTGTACACCGGAGGTGTCCAGCAAATCAGCCAGTTCCAAGCTCCGTAGATCGCTATCCCGGAGAAAGGATGCTCTCCAGCTTTCGCCGGACGCGATGCTCGCTCTCCTGTAACTCAGCCGTGCGCTGCTGCACCCGCAATTCGAGTTCCCGGTTCAGGTTGCGAATGTCTTCTTGTGCTCGCTTGCGCTCGACTCTCGCACGAAGTGCGCTGATACCGTAGCTCAGATCGTCAGCGAGCTCGCCAAGAAGATGTTGTTCGGCATCGTCGAAAGCCCCTGCCTCCGTGGCGTAGATCGAGATCGCTCCCAGTACTTCGTCATCGTTCTTGAGAGGTAAGACCAGAGCAGAACGGTAGCCCCGGCTTAGGGCATTCTCGCGCCAGGGAGCAAAGCGAGGATCGGAAGTCACATCATGGCATACGGTCGCTTTGCCGGTGCGGATAGCAGTTCCCGTCGGCCCGCGCCCACGTTCCTGGTCGGCCCAAGTGATCTTCGCAGTATCGAGGTAGCCTGCCTCGACTCCGCTCTCTGCGACGGGTCGGACTGTTTGCTTGTCGTCATGTTCGGCGAAACCCACCCATGCCATGCGGTAGCCGCCTACCTTCACAATCAGATCACAGATGAGTTTGAGCAGGCTCGCCTCATCCGTAGCGCGCACCAGTGACTCGTTGCAAGCACTGAGAGCCCGCAGCGCACGCTCGGCCCGCTTGCGTTCCGTAACGTCGCGGGCGGCGGCGAAGACGCCCTCCACTTCTCCCGCTTCGTTCTTGAACACGGTGGCGTTGTAGAGCACATCCGTCACCTTTCCCGTCGTGCTCCGGATGGCGAGTGGGTAGTCCTGCACCGCGCCCTTGCGCGAATACCTGCTCATATCCCTGGCGGGCACTTTCCTGGATCGGTGAAGTAGCTTGCAGAAATCACTGCCGATCAGACGCTCCCGAGAAACGCCGGTGACTTTTTCTGTGGCCTCATTCACGTCGGTGATCTTGCCTTCGCGGCTGATAGTCACCAGCGGGTCGAGGCTGGCTTCGATCAGGCTGCGGGTGTAGAGCGCAGCGGTCTTTAACTTCTCTTCTGCTCGCTTGCGCGCGGTAATGTCGCGATTGATTTCCAGAATTGAGATTGGACTGCCAAGCTCGTCGCGCAAGAGCGACCAACGGCTCGCAACCACGATTACCTCGCCGTCTCTTGAGGTATGCTCAATTTCCCCTTCCCACTCTCGGTTTGTCTGAATCGAAGCCTCAATGACTTCCAGCGAATCAGGATATTCAGCCTGCAGCAGTTCATGAGTGACCTTGCCTAACGCTTCCTCACCTGACCACCCATAAAGATCCATTGCTCCGCGGCTCCAGAATAGTATCCGGCTGTCCAGGCCGCGGACGATGATCGCGTCGTGCGCCAAGTCGATCAAGGCGGCCTGTTCACGCAATCTCTTCTCCGCCTGCTTCTGGTCGCTATGAACCTCTCGTAACAAGCCGTTCAACTCGGTTTCGTCGGCAGGCATCGGGCTGATGGATAACTGCAGCGGCAGTCTGGGCGTGAGGTCTAGCTCGTGATTCGACATCGCGAGCCTCCAGCGCCCAAACCACCCCGCGGAATGACACAGGAGGCGCTTCCAGACCGGTCGCGGATTCCGGAATGGCCAGCTACACCAGTCCAAGGCACTGTGCCCCTGAGATGACCACGCTGTGACAGCAGGATTGGCTGAGCCACGGGAGGTGCTGCAATGTCGGAGCAGGAAGACCGCAGCCAAGAACGTCGACCTGAGGATTGGGAGAGGGCGCTGAATTGTCTAGCTACGACAGACTCACCACAGGTAGGAATAGTTCCGGTCATCTTCCTCCTTACAACACTACGGACGAAGAAGCCGGGCATCGCCAGGCTGGCTTACTGCCTACAAATGACCGACCCCGTTGGGGCTCGACAACAGAACAGTACTTAAGACTTGTTCCGATTATAAATTAAAGAATCACAGTACTTAGTGTATGCCATTATTACGGCTGCGTGACTAAACATTTTCCGGACCAATACTTTGCGCGCTAAGATTCCCTTGGCGCAGTTATCACGCGACCGCCAGGCGATAGGATCGCATTTCGCGCTCGGCTTGCAGCCAGTCGTCCATGGCATGGCCTTCCAGACATCCGCGTTTCTGGTAGAGTTCATAAGCGCGACGCCGCACATCATTTTCCGTAATGGATCCCGCTGAAGCGGAGGGAAACTGCAAGGTCTCCTCCTTCTTCCGATTGGGAATGCTTGGTTTATGCTGCTTCATAAGATTTCTCCTCCTCATCCTGATTAGACTGCTGGGCTGAGCGTGACAATAGAGGCTCGAGGGCAGATTTCATCGTGCCATCGATCCGCCGGAATCGGAGCGTAAGATGGCGGGAACAGTCCGCGCACAGCCAAAAGAATTCCGTTCTGTGCTTCTTTGAGCCGAAACCACTGCCTGTGGGTGTGTGACTGCCTGCGGCTTCTTCCTCGACCTCAATCGCGAAGAGCCTACCTTCACGAAAATAACGAAATGGCCGAGAACATTGGGGATTAACACACCGTGTGACCATGGTCTCCCTGTCACGAGTCTATCGAGTTAACTCCTCCGCCGTTGCATCGGGCGTGAAGGAGTCGGTCCACCTTAGCAGCTCACTGCCCGCTAAAGGCTTCTGGAGAAGAGAAACTGCTTCCATCATGAGCTACTGGACGAACAAGCACTCGCACACTGCGCCACTTAGTGGCTGATTTCTGGTCGCCCGAACCCGGAGTTGCACAATTAAGCATTTCTACCGTCCGGGTGGGGAAGGGCGGAACCGGTCCTGACCGTTCCGCCCGCCTGCGGGGAGGAGGCTCCCCACGTTTATCTTTTGTCAGAGGAGTGCTCAAGCACTTAGCTTATTGCTAGGCGGCCACCGCACTAAGATGGTACGCGATAGTCTGTGAAGCACCTATCAGATAATTCTGATTGTTGTGTAAGAACTTAGATGTTAGCAATGTAGGAAAAGTCCGACAGCGGCGTGGCTACTCTCAGGCAATGAGCTTACGATCCACAACATAGCGTATCAGGTCCGCATTATTGTGCATCTGCATTTTCAACAGGCTTCGACTGCGGTGAGTACTTACGGTCTTAATGCTCACATGAAGTGCATCAGCAATGTCGGTCAGTGATTTCCCGGTTGCGATCATGCGTACGACCTCGAGCTCTCGGTCAGATAACAGTTCATGTGGTTCCTTGACAACAGGTCGCTGGAGTTCTTGAGCAAGCTTTTCGCTAAGGTGTGCGCTGACGTACCGACCGCCCGATAAGACTTTCTGGACTGCCCTGACGAATTCGTCTTCCGCACAGTCTTTGTTTACGTACCCGGAGGCACCAGCCTTCAGACACCGCACTGCATACTGGTCCTCGGGCTGCACGCTCAGCATGAGGACGGGGACGTGTGGAGACGAACACTTGACCTCACGCAACACGTCCACGCCTGTTCGTCCTGGCATGTTGACATCCAATATCAGCAAGTTGCACCGGTTATTACGAAGAGCCCCTAGGACTTCGTCGCCAGTGCCGGCTTCGATGAACCGGGCTGCGCGGAATGCACTGGTCAGGATCTCCCGTAACCCGCGACGCACAACAACGTGATCATCAGCTAACAAAATGAGCATCGCCTTCTGCCTTCAATTCTTGACGCTTAGTGGCACCTCTACTATTACGGTCGTTCCTTTCTTCGGTTCGCCCCAGATTCTCAGCGTTCCACCGCACGCTTGTGCTCGTTCTCTCATACCTAACAAGCCAAGCGATCCTTTTGAGGGCACCAAGTCGCTGTCGAGAATTCCTTTTCCATCGTCTTGCACCATGAGCACAACCAGATCATTTCGGTAAGTTAGGGAGACGCGAACAACCTTTGCTTCGGCATGACGGACAACATTCGTAAGTGCTTCCTGGAAGATACGGAAAATGGCCGTGGAGACCTGCGCGTCCAAGGCGTGGTCTTCCTGAGGTACGGAAACTTCGCATTGCACACCGGTCCGTGAGGCAAATTCATTTGCCTGCCACTCGATGGCAGCGCCCAGTCCGAGGTCGTCGAGCACTCCCGGGACGCAACTCCGTGCATATGTTGCGCAATGACTGCGTCGCATTCGCGGACGAGATGTGAGCGTGCCTCCCAACCGGAGCCGTAAGTCTGGTTCTGATGTATGCGCTTTGCTACCCAATCCACATCCATCTTGATCGCCGTGAGGATCTGCCCAATTTGGTCATGCAGGTCGCGCGCAACCCGCTTGCGCTCCTCTTCGCGTGCCGTCTGCAGACGCGCAGACAGAGAACGCAACTGATCGAGAGTGTTGCTGTAATTTCTGCTGAGACTGCCGACGCTCTGTCGTGTCGTGAAAGATTATCGACAAACCATCGACCGAGGGGTAAATGCGAATATCAAACCATCGATTCCATTTCTCGAAGTGAATTTCTTCACAAATAACAATCTGTTTGTCGATCGCTTTGCGGTAGAGCAAAGTACGGACTCTGGTCGACGGAATTCCGGGAATTCAGTCCATATGTTCTTTCCAATCAGATCTTCCGGTCGGCACCCGAAATATCGAGCCCATTGTTCATTGATGTACCGGCAGCGCCAGTCCCGATCCAACACGAGGAAGCCGTCCGAAATACGCTCCAGAGTCTGAAGGAGAACAGTCTTGGCTGACTCAGCGCTAGCTCTGGCTAACCGTTCTTGCTCCAAGAGCAGATGCTTTTCTCGTTCCAATCTCCGGCGTTCGGTGATGTCCTCCACAATGAATTCGAAGTGGCTGACCGAGTCATTCTCTCTGCCGAAGGCCCCTCCGGTTAAACGAACGATGATGATCTTGCCATCTCTGCGTCTCCAATTGACTTCACAACCGCTCACGCGATCGGAGGACAGGTAGCTATCAAGCATGGGCCTGCAGGCAGTGTGATTCTCAAAGACGTCACGATTCAAATTCCGGGAAAGCAATTCTTCTTTTGAGCTGTAACCCAGCATGGTCACCAAAGCCGAGTTCACGTCCAGCAAAGTTCCGTCCTTTTTTGATCGAAAGATTCCGTAGGTTGCATTGTCGAACAATTGGTGGTATTTCTCCTCGCCCTCCCGCAGCGACTGTTCGGCATTCTTCAGATCTGTGATATCCACACCAATCCCTATCATGTGGGGCGACCCATCACGAATCATCACTCCGTGAGCATCGACCCAGCACGTGGTTCCGTCCGGCCGCACCAGTCGATATTGCGCTGAGTACTGTACATCGCCGGCCATAACCCTCTTGATCGCCGCTGCCACGCTGGGCCGGTCGTCCGAGCGGATCCTTCTCACAACATCGTCAACACGACCGGAAAATGTATCCTGGACATTTCCGAATTGGCGGTACGGCTCGTCTGACCAAACCACCGTGTTGGCCATTACATCCCAGTCCCACCACCCAATCCTGAAGCCAGCCTTTTGCGCCAATTCCAGGCGTTGCTTCCATTCCAGAGCTACGCGCTCTGTCTGTCTTCGTTCCCTAATCTCTCGTAGGACCACCTCGATCGCCGGGGTCCCCCTCCAGGAAACTTGAATGGAAACAGCTTCGATCTCCAGCGACGAACCATTACACTTGGTCAAAATGGTCTCTATCGCAGGAGAGGCTAAGCCTCTGGCGCAACAATCATGGATTTGATTTTCTATGGAAAGCAAGTAATCGCAATCGAGGATCTCAAGGATGCTCTTTCCGAGTAGTTGCTCGGGTCCTTTCGCGGCCAGCAATCGCGCGCAGCAGAGGTTTGCAAAGACTATCTTATTGTCGCTATGAATCAGAATGGCGTCGGGCAAATCCTCGAAGAGTTTTCGAAATGTCCCTTCGCCTGGTGCGAGTGGATCCAGCGATAGACTGCAATCACTGGCCGTTGAGCTAACCCTCTCCACGGTTTCGGACATGGCTACTACCCTTCACTGCCACTGCTGGTCCGCTCCCGGAACGTTGCCGCGGTTCACCAGTAACGTACGCAATACGGTTGTGTCCTAGATCCTATCATCGGGCATCTACAAAACACACAGAATTCCGCGTGTCCATTCACTCCCGCACCAGCTCGAATGTATCTTCAGTAGATCGCGAAGTCTCATCCGTCAAGCTCAGCCACCAATTATTAACGAGTCCGAAGAACTGATGATCGTAAGTGTCAGAGCAACCACACGGTTGACGGGTTGAATCCGCAGCCAGCGGTTCGTTCAGGCCGGATTACTTCCGGTTTGCCCGTCAGAACGAAGCCGCTGGCGCGGCGGACGCTGCCGCGTGGGTGATGTCGGCAGTCCTTGATTTCCACCTCAGATAATTTGTGGGTCACAAGGAGGTGTCCCTGTGACCCATCTACGCAAAATGATGCTGGAGGAACTCCAGCGTCGTCATTACTCTGAAGCTACCACACAGCATTACATTCGCTTCATCGAGCGCTTCGCCCAGCACTTCCACCGCTCGCCCGACCGCCTAGGGCCGCAGCACATTCGCGAGTACCAAGCCCAGCTCTTCACCGTGCACAAACTGACTCCCGGGTCGGTGACCAACCATCTCTGCGCTCTACGCTTCCTCTACATCCAGACGCTCAAGAGACCCTGGAGCATTGCCGACACTCCCTATCCCAAGAAGCGCTATCGTCTGCCCACGGTTCTCAGTCCGGAAGAAGTAGCCCAGCTCATCGATGCTGCGCCGACTCCTTTCTATCGCACCATTTTGATGACCCTGTACGGCTCCGGTGCGCGCCGCACCGAGCTCACGCGCCTGAAAGTCAGCGATATCGATAGCCGACGAATGGTCGTGCACATTCAAGATGGCAAAGGAGGGCAAGACCGCGATGTCATGCTCAGCCCTGTCCTGCTCGAGGAACTGCGCGCTCACTGGCGACGTCTGCGCAAAAAGTCCGTCTGGTTATTTCCCGGCAACCGCTGGCACAGCGGGGATCACCCCATGGATGACAAGACGCCCTACCACGCTTGCGTCGAGTCCGCCCGCCGCGCCGGGATTAAGAAACGTGTCTATCCCCACGTGCTCCGTCATTGCTTCGCCACCCACTTGCTCGAAGCTGGCGCTGACCTGCACACCATCCAGATTCTGTTAGGCCATCACGATCTGAAAGAAACCGCTCGCTATCTCCATCTCTCGCAGCGGCACTTGCATGCCACTCCCAGTCCGCTGGATGCGCTGGTGCTCAAGAAAGGCAGGTCGTCCGAGGAGGAGTAGATGAGTCGGCCACAGTTAGAGGTGGCCGATATCATTCGCAGCGCAGGCACAGACTTCATCGAGAGGAACCGTTCGTGGCTCCGCTGGACCCACTTGAAGGTCCTGCGGGCCATCGCGCGCTGTCGCACTGCCGCCCTCGGTGGCCATATCGATGAGTGCACCAGCTGCGGACATCGTGCCACCATCTCCTACAACAGTTGCCGCAACCGGCACTGCCCGAAGTGTCAGACCGGTGCGCGGGAACGCTGGATCGCGGCGCGTCGTCGTGAACTGCTGCCCACGCCCTACGTCCATGTCGTCTTCACCCTGCCGCCGCAACTGGCGTCGTTAGCTTTGCAGAACAAGAAGGTTGTCTATGGTTTGCTGCTTCGGGCCAGCGCCGAGACCCTGCTGGAAGTGGCTCGTAACCCCACCCATCTCGGAGCCGAGATCGGCTTCTTCAGCGTGCTGCACACCTGGAACCAGAAACTCCAACTTCATCCCCATGTCCACTGTGTTGTTCCCGCCGGCGGACTCTCGCTGGATCACCGTCGCTGGATTCGCTCGCACCCACGCTTCTTCCTTCCCATCGCCGTACTGCGGCGCGTGTTTCGTGGCAAGTTCGTCGCCGGCTTGAAGTCTGCCTTCCAGCGCGATCAACTGCACCTGGCTGGAGAACTCGCGCCCCTCGCCCATCCCAAGTTCTTCACCGCCTGGCTGCGTCCGCTCTTCCGCAAAGACTGGATCGTCTACTCCAAACCACCCTTCGGCGGACCCGAGTACGTCCTGCAGTATCTCGGCCGCTATACTCATCGCGTCGCCATCTCCAACCATCGCTTGGTCGCATTGGCGGACCGCCAGGTTACCTTTCGCTGGCGTGACTCTGCCGACCACAATCGGCAGAAAGTGATGACGCTGTTGCGCGATGAGTTTCTGCGTCGCTTCCTACTTCACCTGCTCCCCAAGGGCTTCGTCCGCATCCGCCACTTCGGCTTCCTTGCCAACCGAAGGCGCGCCGCCCTGCTGCCACGGTGCTTCGCCGCTCTCCACGCCACTCCACCGAAAAACGAATCGCAAACCTCGACCGCTCCTGCAGAACACCCGCTGTGGCGCTGTCCCAACTGCGGCGGACCCATGGCCGTCGTCGAACGACTCACCGCGGCACAACTCCAACTCCGTTCTCCACCGCTCCTGGCCACGGCTGCATGAACTCACTCGCTCACATACCGCACTCGTTACGCTTCAGAGTGTTTCGCCGAAGTGTGTCTCCCTTCCATCCAGGCATCTTTTTTCTATCCCTGCCCAGGTCCACTTCCGCCATCGACTCCTCTTTGCACAGGTGCGCTGCTGCTACTCCAGCGGCCTTGACCACTCCACCTAACTTCAACCCCTCCGCCTCACTCCATTCAATTTGCATAGGTCCCGCGTCCGCCGCGCCAGCGGCTTCCTTCTGACGGCTTTTTCGAACGCGACGCCCCACACTTTCTTTCAGCCTTCCGCACTCGTCCCGGCGTCGCGTCCGAAAAAGCACTAGCGTGACTCGGGCGAGTGAGTTTACCTGGCTGCCTCTGTTCCGTTTTCGTAACGTCTTTACCGTACCTCGGTAGTTAACAGCGGCGCGCCCAAAAAACAAAGCTATAATACTCAAAACAATCTCATCGCACTAAATGTCGGGCGGACATTGGGGGTTAGTAAGGAGGCATTTCTTATGCAGTTGCCTCTGCCCGAAAACGAAGCCAGCAGATTGGGAGCGCTCTGCAGTTATGGGCTCCTCGACACCCGTTCGAGGAGCGGTTTGACGACCTTGCCCGTTTGGCCGCCTATGTCGGTACTCCCATCGGACTGGTCGGCCTCATCGACGCCAAGCGACAATGGTTCAAGTCAAGGATCGGGTGGGATTGGAGCGAGATCCCGCGCGAAGTCTCCTTCTGCACGCACACCATCCTGCAAGCCGATCTAGTCATCGTTTCTGACACCCTGAACGACAACCGTTTCCGCAGGACCATCTGGTCACGCAGGCCGGAGTCCGTTTTACGCCGGGGTCCCCTTGCTGACGCCCGAGGGATATGCGCTGGGAACGCTGTCGGTGATGGATTATGTTCCGCGCGCGCTGACCCAAGAGCAGACGCGCATCCTGTGGGCCCTGGCACGGCAGGTGATGGCACATCTGGAAGACCAGCGCGACTTGCGATCGAATCCCGGAAGGGAGTCGTATGAGCGCTACCGGCGATTCTTCGAATCGAGCGTCATGAGATATAACCGTACCACCCTAGACGGCCAAGTGCTCGACTGCAATCCGGCTTTTGTGCGCATCATGGGTTATGCGTCGCGGGAGGAGTTGCTCGCCTGCCATGCCTTGGAATTCTACTTTTCCCCCAGCGAACGGCAAGACTTCCTGGAACAATGCAGGAGTCTTGGCTCCCTGACCAATTTCGCTTCGCGATTGCGTCGCAAGGACGGCAGTTCGGTGTGGGTGCTGGAAAACGTCGAGCCTGTGCAGGGGCAGGACGGAGCACCGGCCATGATCGAAGGCACACTGGTAGACATCTCGCAGCAGAAGTTCGCCGAGGCAGCGCACAATCAAGCGCAACGGGCACTGGAAGACTCCGAGACTCGCTATCGGCGGCTCTTTGAAACCGCCAAGGATGGAATATTGATTCTCGATTTCAAGACTGGGCAGATCGCCGACGTAAACCCATTCCTGATTGAGATGTTGAGCGGGGTATACGCACGGTGAGTTCGTGGGGAAGAAACTCTGGGAAATCGGCCCGTTTAAGGACATTTCCGCCTCCCGGTCCG
>CAVRZL010000006.1:0-318397 GCA_963725565.1 uncultured Acidobacteriota bacterium | reverse complement strand
TCCGGGATGGCGCGTTCGTCTTCTTCTCGGTTGTTCTTTTCGATCCAGGCGTCGCGGATGAGCAGGGTCTGCATCAGGCGGCGCAGCGGCTCGGCCGGGAGGCGGTCTGAAAGCCGCTCCGAATGCTCGACCGAGGTGGTGCCCACCAGCATGCGGGCGGCCCATGACGTGGTAGCTGCAGGATCTCCGTGGTGATCGCGCGCAGCTTGGCTTCCTCGGTGCGGTAGACCACATCCGGGATAATCCTTGCGCCGCCAGAAAAGCGGCTTGTGCTCGGGATCGCCTTGCGGGCGATAATAGCTGATACTTATAGCCCTGCTCGTCCGTCACTCGATCTCGGCCAGGTGGAACTCGGGCCGCATGGCCTGGTACTCCAGGTTGGTGGGGATGGGCAGCACGTCCAGCTTGTAGATCTTGTCGAACTCTTCCGCTTCGGTCAGGGCCGTACCGGTCATGCCGGCCAGTTTGTCGTACATGCGGAAGTAGTTCTGCAGGGTGATGGTGGCGTAGGTGACGTTCTCCGGCTTCGACCTTGACGCCTTCCTTGGCCTCCACCGCCTGGTGCAGCCCATCCGACCAGCGCCGCCCGGGCATCAGGCGGCCGGTGAACTCGTCCACGATGACGACCTTGCCGGCCTGCACCAGATAATCCTTGTTGCGTTTGAAGAGGAACTGGGCGCGCAGAGCCTGTTCCAGGTAGCCCAGCAGGCGGGCCTGCTCGGGGGTGACGTCTTCGGGGCGGTCGGGGTCGCGCAGCGGCTCGCCGAGCAGCTCTTCGACGTGGACCTCGCCGATCTCGGTCAGGGTGACGGTGCGGTCCTTCTCGTTGACCTCGTAATCTTCGGGTTGCAGCTGGCGCACGACCTGGCCATGCGTGCATACCATTCGGTGTCGTCCGAGGCCGGGCCGGAGATGATCAGCGGGGTGCGGGCCTCATCGATCAGGACGTTGTCCACCTCGTCCACGATGGCGTAATAATGGCCGCGCTGGACGCGCTCGTCCAGGCGCATGACCATGTTGTCGCGCAGGTAATCGAAGCCGAACTCGCTGTTGGTGCCGTAGGTGATGTCGGCCTGTAGGCTTCCTCGCGCTGCACCAGGCGCATCTGGTGCTGGTCTTCGTGCGGCGAGGTCTTTTCAGGGTCGATAGAGAAGGCCTTGCTTGCCGTTCTCGGTGCGGGCGGCCATCTGCAGCACGCCAACGGTCAGCCCAAGAAGCTGTAGATGGGGCCATCCAGCGGGCGTCGCGGCGGGCCAGGTAATCGTTGACCGTCACCAGGTGCACGCCGCGCCCAGCAGGGCATTCAGGTAGAGCGGCAGCGTGGCGACCAGCGTCTTGCCTTCGCCGGTGCGCATCTCGGCGATCTTGCCCTGGTGCAGGACCATCCCGCCGATCAGCTGCACGTCGTAATGGCGCTGGCCGATGGTGCGCTTGCTGGCCTCGCGCACCCGGCGGCAAAGGCTTCCGGCAGGAGGTCGTCCAGGGTTTCTCCTTCGCCAGCCGCTCGCGGAACTCGACCGTCTTAGCGGCCAGGGCTTCATTGCTAAGGGCTTCGAATTCCTCCTCGAGCGCATTGATGTCGTCGACCAACTCGGATAACTTTTGAACAGCGCGCTGTTTGACGCTCACAAAACGGATAATCTTTGACAGCATAATCTCACCTTTCGAAGGGAATTATAGCATAATGGGCTTTTTTTCTTATTCGAGAGTTGAGAATTGAGAGCGGGGATTGGCATCGACCAATTTGGAGAGGAGTAACTGCCTGGTACCCGGATTGGCTTCATTATAGATAGATCTCCGGATACATACCGTAACGGAGCACTTCCGAGAGCAGGGCGTCTGCGGCAGGTTTGCGCAGGTAAATATCCTGGATAATGGGAACACAACCCATGCCATCCACGTATTAGATATAGCCTGGATCCGGCCAGCAGGTTGTGATTTTCGGGGCTTTATTGGCAATCAATCTGGGTATGTTGTTCTGGTATTTGAAAGGCTTGAAATCGCCTTCCATGCGAGGAGAGAAAGATGAAGTCGGGTAAAATAGAGAAAATTATGGAAACTACAGACCAATCCAACCCTGCGCGTGGCATGCGACCTTCTTCCGACCATCTGGTTCGGGCAGCTTGATCTCCCTGCTCGGCAGCCAGTTGACCGGTTTTGCCCTGGGAGTGTGGGTGTACGAACAGACCCACTCGGTCTCGATGCTGGCGTTGGTGCAGGTAGCCATGCAGGTGCCTTACGTGGTGCTTTCACCGCTGGCGGGCGTCCTGGCCGATCGTTGGAACCGCCGGACTGCAATGATCATTAGCGATATCGGCGCCGGGCTATCCGTGCTGGCGGTGGCGCTGCTCTTCATCACCCACCACCTGCAGATCTGGATGGTGATCCCGATCAACTTGTGGATGGCCTCATTCCAAACCCTGATGTGGCCGTCCTTTTCCGCCGCCACAACTGTGTTGGTTCCCAAGCAGCATTATGGCCGCGCCAGCGGTTTCACGCAGCTCGGGGAGGCCCTGCCGGCCATTGCCGGGCCAGCCATTGCGGGCGTGCTGTACGTGACCATCAAGATCGGCAACATGGCCTTGCTCGATTTCGCTTCCTATGTTTTTGCGGCCTTGCTGATGCTGCTGTTCGTAAGGATTCCGAGCCCGGCTCGCACCGTTCAGGAGGCGCGGGAAAAGAGTTCGATGTGGAAGGAGATGCGCTTCGGTTGGGATTACATCATGCTCCGCAAGGGGCTGCTGGCCCTGCTGATTTTCTACATGATCTTCAACTTCCTTTCCGGGGTGATCGGGCCGCTGCTCGTCCCGTTAATCCTGGATAACTGGGATGCCAGCACCCTGGGCTATCTGAGTACGCTGATGGGGGTGGGCATGCTGGTCGGTACGCTGGTAATGAGCGCCTGGGGCGGCGGAAAACGCAAGATCTTCGCCATGCTGGGGGCCTTCATGCTCGATGGGCTGTTCCTGATGGCGGTGTGCCTGCGCGTTTCGGTACCTTTGCTGGCCGTTTGCGGGTTTGGCGCCATGTTCTGCAGCCCCATTACAATTGCAGCCAGCCAGGCCATCTGGCAAGCCAAGGTGGCGCCGGATGTGCAGGGCAGGGTGTTCGCATTCCGGCGAACGATTGGCATGTCTGCCAGCATCCTCGCGCCGCTGCTAGCAGCCCCTCTGGCCGATTATGTCTTCAAGCCGGCCATGGCTCCGGGCGGCGCGCTGGCGCTTGTGCTGGGTCAAATCATTGGCGTGGGAGCCGGGCGGGGCATCAGTGTGCTGATCAGTGTGGTGGGAATGATCATCGTGGCAACCACGCTGGTTGCGCTGGGCATCCCAGTGCTCAGGCGGGTGGAGGTGGATGTACCGGATTTTGAGGTGGGGGTGGAAACTGGGCCTAAAGTACAACCGGCGCCATAGGCCAAAAGGTAGGCCAAATAATTTTGTCACTAACAAAACCACACTTTAGACCAGCGGTGATCGGATAGGTTTACAGGCCTGAGGTCTAAGCACCCGGCAAGTAGTAAGACCTGGTGCAGGATCACAAAACAGGCGACTCTTACGCCTTCTAAGGCGAAAGCCTGTAAAAAAGTATATATTTTATAGGTTGTATAAGGGACATAGATAGCTCAAACCGAATAGGATGGTAGCGTAGCAAAAAAAATCGGATAAAGGCCGCGGGGACATAAATTAGCCTCGCAGAATGATATGGAAACTCCTACCTTCTCATCATCATCCCTACACACTGCCAATACCACCGAAGCCCTGGAAGAGTCACTCATCAAACTGAACCAGGAGCTTGGACGAAACCCGGAGAATGCTGCTGCGCGCCAGGCCCTTTATGAAACCATGCAGCAAATGCTGCGGAAGGATGCTTTTCTTGCCTACCAGAATGAGACAAATGACCATTACATAGTTCGCACATTGGAGGATTTCCAATTTGTTCACCCAAAAGACCGGGCCGTGCCCGAAATATTTCCACGGCTTGAGCCACCACCTGCGCATAAAGCCATTAACTGGCTGGCATGGTCCCTTGCGGGGTTGATCCCGGCCGGGTTGGGTACGATCGTTTGCGCACCATTGGCCATGGTTGCCGCCATTAAATTACTACTCCGGAATAACTCGCTCAGTGAGCGTCGTCGCGCCTGGGTCGTGCTGGGCAGCGCAATCGTACTCTGGCTGATCGCCCTGTTATTTCTAATGATCCTGATCCTGCATCTGGGGTAAACACAATGCTGACAAGATCACTGGCGCTTGGTTACAATCTGGTTTTTATTAAGCTGCTATTCTCACATTTCTTCGCGGCACGCATGTCCGCACAGGCAATCCTCTGCGCGGATTTTTGTGGTTATTGACAGTGATCTTATTCGGGGACCTATGGGCAGTTTTTACTTTTGGGCTGCCGGCTGAAATCATTGTGCTAAGCCTGGTGGCGCTTGGTTTATGCGGGTTTTGTGGACCATCCTGCTCCCCAACTGGAATGGGCTTGGCCAAACGACCTGGCGATGAGTATCCTCGCCGCCGTATTGTTCGTGGCGTACTGTTTTGCTGTGACTGCCTTTACGCCGCTGAATCCTCTGAGGTTCCTATTCTCATTTGTCTAGTTCTCCGCTGAACTGCTTGCGATCGGGCTTTCATTATCGTTCACGTTGAAATGCTGGATGTTTGCACGTGTTTCGCCTGAACCATGTGGCGATGCCCGGCTCAACCCATCAACGGATACACTCCGATGGTTTCGCTGCAGGTCCCGGCTTACAACGAACCCCGGAAGTGGTCGAAGCAACCCTGCGTAGGTTGGCCAGGATGAATTACCCCAACTATGAGGTCCTGTTGATAGATAACAATACCCCGGATGAAGCTACCTGGCGTCCGTTGGAGGCGCTTTGCAGGGAGCTTGGCCCAAAATTTTAACGTCTCCACCTGGCAGCAAGGGCCCGGATAAAATCCGGGGCATTAAACTTTGGCCTCACCCAGACCGCATCCTGACGCAGAGATCATCGGCGATCATCGACGCCGACTACCTGGTCCAGCCGGAATATTTGAATGAGCGGTCGTTCCATATTTTACCGATCCCCAGCTCGCATTCCTCCAAACACCACAGGATTATCGTGACTACAAAGGTAACCCATTCCTGGAAGCCTGCTACAACGCTTACAAATATTTTTTCGAAAGTCTCCCATGCCTTCCCGCAATGAGCATAACGCGATCATCTTCTGCGGGACGATGGCCTGACTCCGCAAATCCGTGGTGCAAGAAATCGGTGGATGGGACGAGTGGTGTATCACCGAGGATGCCGAGGCGAGCCTGCGGATCCTTAAGTTAGGATATCAATCGATCTATATCAATCAGTCCTATGGACACGGGATCATGCCGTTAAACTTTGAGGGGTTGAAGAAACAACGATTCCGCTGGTGCTTTGGAGGCGTCCAGGTTTTACGCAAGCATTGGGAAGCGCTCATGCCGTGGGCAAGGTGGGTGGATCCGGCCAACCATTTGACTGCATCCCAGCGCTATTACTATCTTGTATCCAGCCTGCAATGGTTCAATGAATTTTTAACCATGGGATTTACGATGATGCTGTTAATGAGTATAGTATTGCTATTCATGTTTGGTGGGGATTGGAGTACGCACTTTATCCGGGGCAATTGCAGTTGTGCCACTGGTATTCCTGATACTTGGTTTAGGACGATCTTATGGGCGCTACGCTACAGGTTGAAACTGACCTTCCTGGAGGCTTTAGGCGCGATGGGTAACTTTTTCAGCCTGAGTTGGGTGGTGACCCTGGCCAGCATCCAGGGTCTTGTTCAGTGTGCGGCGTTTTTCTGCGCACATCCAAGTCAAAAACGGACTTCGAACCTGTTGCGAGCACCGATCGTGACGCAGTGGGAAACCGGAATTGGAATAGCCTGTGGGGTGATCGCACTCATCCTGGCTTTCAGCCGGCCTCCATTTGAAGGCTGGCTAACGGTTATATTCCTGTATGGAAACGGGTTTGTATCCGGCGGCACCAGCTTACAGCCTGCTCAGTGAACGTGGGATGACACCCATCCGGGTAACAAGTCCCGGGGGATATCGATGGAAGAGTTATCCCGGAGATACAAGCCGCGCGGCGGGTCAATCGGCCTGATCACATCGTTGATAATTGGGTTCTTGATCTTCCACTTATTGCCACAGCCAACCACGACACCAATATATTCGAAATTGGCGCCGGTTGAGCTACAGGTTCAGCAAATTATTAAAGTGCATCCGATTTCAACCGGAAATTCCAATAGCAATAGCAGCAACAGTGGCAATAGCGGAACTAACGGCAACAGCGGAAATTCCGGCAACAATGGCAACTCCGGCAACAATGGCAACTCCGGCAACAATGGCAATACCAGCAATAATGGTAACGGAAACTCGCCGACAAAAACTACCGGGAAACCGGTAAAATAACCAGAGCCGCCGCATGCGCAGTCTTCGCAGGTTTCATCCACGCGTGGTTTGGGGCGGGATAAGCGTGTTATACTTGATCCATTACCACGGAAAAAGCAAGAAACGAGGGATCCCAGATAACTCCGGCTTAGATACCGAGGAGAGGAAATTTGTTTCGTTATGTGAAATTGCGTTCGCTGCCAATTTCTCTGGTCCTGGTTATGGCGCTGATATTTAGCGGACTGCCTACCCAGACTTCCCAAGCCATGAACACAGCGGGACTTACCATCGGCACTCCATGGCTTTCCGTCTCTGGTCATTTTATCAAAGACCCTGGCGGTAACACCGTGATTTTGCGAGGCGTTTCGCTTACGGACGTTTCGATTGCAAATTCGCGCCCCTCACAATGCAAATGCACTGATTGATATGGCAACCGATCCTGCCAGCGGTTGGTATGCACGCGATCCGACTGCCGGTTTACCCGGATGCCGTTGATGACAGCGGGGCTGGAGAGCCAACCCGGATGCCTATTTCACCAATCAACTCAACCCGGCGGTTCAGCACTGCATCAGCAAGCAGATTTACTGCATCATAGACTGGCACGACATTAAGAACTACAACTCCAGCGAAGTGGATACTGCCACCCGCGCCTTCTGGAGTTATGTGGCGCCAAAATATGCCGGCACACCCAACGTTATATTTGAGCTTTACAATGAGCCAATCTACCCGGATAACTGGAGCACCTGGAAAACAATCGCCCAACCCTGGGTAGACCTTATCCGGGCGGCGTGCTGCATAAAAACCTGATCCTGATCGGGGGAACCGCGTAGGCCAGGATGTTGCGGAAGCTGCCACCAGCCCCTTTACCGGCAGCAATCTGGTCTACGTAGTCCATATTTACCCGGAGCAAGGAGGTCAGAGCGTTTGGGATGCCTGGTTTGGGAACAGCTCCAGTAAAACCGCTGGCGAAGTTTCCCGTTTAGCCGGAAGATTTTCCATACCTGGACAAAGTGCAGTTTTACCTGTAATGCGGAGGACGCTTGACAACGGCTTACGCGGACAGCGACTGACACTACTGAAGGCACGCGGCGTGTTTTTCTGAATTAGAATGAGATTTAAGTATTATTATCTGTGATCAATTCCAAAAGCCTATGAAGATTGACTTCGGTCGGAATGCCTATTTTATCCCAGTGGTAGCTGCAGCCCACGAAATCGAGCAGCAGCCCCTGGCCTGGAATGCTTTCCTTATCCAGATCCCAGCCGCCGCTCCAGTTGGTTAACGCGCAGGAGACCCCGATGACCCCGTAAGGGTTTTTCCCCTGCGGCGAGCCGGACCTGAACTGGCGCAGCTCATCGGGGATCATAAAGACGTCGAAGCCCCGTTTTTCTCCCAGCTTTGTGACGATCTGGATATGGCAGCCAGGGGTGCAGCCCTGGCAGCGATCGCCGAGGGGTGTTTTAATCGGCCGGACAGACATCATCGGGTTGGGCGCGGCATGCAGGGCGGCAGGATGACCACCTTGCGCTGCGTCTCGAGGAAGCGGGCACGATAAGCCCGGCTGAGCAGCTCAGTCCCCAGCATGCCCAGGTGGTATTCCAGCGGGCGGCGGGCAACGAAAGCGGCGTCGTACTGCCAGGCGTGGCGGGGAGCCTCTGCATGCATGAATTCTGCCACCCCTCGGGTATAAGGCCCTAAGATGTGCTCACTTTTGTGCAAATCGAAGGCTAAGGCAGCGAGTGATGACCGCGCCTGCTTTTTCCGGAGACAGGGTTTCAAAATAGGTCTGCCATTCAGCCAGGCGCTCGACCTGACCTCCATCATCCAGGGCGCGCATCCATTCCAACAGGCGTTGGACCTCATGCAGGTGGGTCTGCCCCGCCTGGCTTTTGCCAGCCTGGATGTGGCCAGCCAGATGCACGGCCCAACCTCGGATAACCTTGATTTCCTTTTCTGCCCATGCGTAGCGGCCTTGCAGGATAATCAACTTCTTCAACAGCTCCAGCCAGCCGGACGGCATCTGGCTGGCCCTGGAGGCCGTGTTCACGCAGCATCACCCCCATCACCAGCAACTCGAAAGCGCACTCTGAGAAGGAGCGCTCAGACTGGCCGGATGCAAGGCGATAGGCCTGGAAGCCAGCCACATCCGCTCCAACCGCTAATTGCGACGTTTCGATCCAATTCGTGCAGAAACCAGCAATAGCCTGGTAATAGGCGTCCGAATTGTTTTCTCCATTGCGTAAAGAATAAGTGATGATGCGTGGGGCATATTCCTTCTTATTATAGACCAGCATTGAGGGTAAGGTATGTCAATAACCAATAGGACGGATGTTTTCGAATTACATGAATTTTAAACATGGCAGATAACGCAAAGAATTGTCCGCAAAGTCGCCAGGGGGCAAAGAAGATCCAAAAAAAAAACAAGAAGGGGCAGGGTAAGTCAGGATATTTTAAGTTTCGCCAGGCCTGCTGCATGCTATAATCAAAATATGTCCTTCGTCCACCTGCACGTCCATTCTGAATATTCCCTGCTGGATGGCTTTAGCACATCAAAGCTAACGAAGCGCGCCAAGGAGATGGGGATGCCAGCCATTGCGCTTACCGATCACGGCACCATGTTTGGCGTGATCGATTTCTACAACGCCGCCACGGCCGGGGGCGTTAAACCTATCATCGGGGAGACCTACCTGGCGGCGCGTGGCATGACGGAACGCGATGCCCAGCTTGACAAAAAATCCACTCACCTGCTGCTGCTGGCCGAGAACGAGACCGGATACCACAACTGCTGAAAATTGCCAGCGCCGCCCAGCTCGAAGGCTTTTATTATTTCCCACGCATCGACCACGAGTTCCTGGCAACCCACGCCGAAGGTCTGATCTGCACCTCCGGCTGCATGTCGCGGCCGAGTTCCATGCAGGATCGTCAACAGACGGTCTGGAAACCACCTGGCAGCCTGGACTGGTATTACGATGTCTTTGGCGCGAACAATTTCTTCCTGGAGCTGCAGGAACACGAACATCAAGGAGACTGCGCCGCGATCAATAAGAAACCTGATCGAGCTGGGCGCCGCGCGACCAGTCGGACCATTAAGTGCCACCAACGACGTGCACTACATCAACCCCGAAGACGCACGGTTGCAGGACATCTTACTGGCAATCCAGACCGGCACGCTGTTGGCGACCCCCAACCGGATGCGCATGACGCCGATGGCTCCTACTACCTGCGCCCGCCGGAGGAGATGGGGCGGCGCATCTTCTGACGAAGTACCCGAGGCGCTGAGCAACACCCTCAGATCGCCGAGCGCTGGCAGTGTGGACCTACGGACCAAGGGCTATCACCTGCCCCATTTCGAGGTGCCTGAGGGCGATACCGCCGAGATCGTGCCGCTGTCGGTCTTCACCCTGGGCTTGTCATTCAAAGTTTCATCCGCTTGCGCAAGTCCGTGCTGGCGCCCGACAGCGTCATCACCGATGGCGAGGCGGTGGCCAATTTCGAGGAGTATCAGCAGTATCGCGATGGCCTGCTGGATCATCCCGCGCCACTGGCGCAGATCATCGTGCGCTACCTGCACGCGGCCCAGCGCGGCGAGCCGTTTCTGCCCGAGGAAAACCTGGTTCCGCTCGATGTCGAGGTCGATTACCTCTACCACGAGATCAGCCCGCTGGGGATTATCTACACCTGCGGGCCGCTGATCGGTTTGCTGGGGACAATCCTGGGTCTGATCCACAATTTCGCGGCCTGTATGCCGAGTCGAGTGGCCAGGATTCCGCCGTGGTTTCGATTGGGATTAACGAGCCGCTGGTGGCCACGATGTGGGGATTGCTCGTGGCCATTCCCGCCTACGCGCTATCGCATGTGCTGCGTTCGAAGATTTATCATTATGAGCGCAAGACGTTCCCGCGCGCGTGGAAAGGGTGATGGCGGTTTGCGCGCCGTATGCCAAGGTGCCTGCCAAAAAACGCGCAGCAGCAGCGGCAGCCGAGGGCAGCATCCAGCGCAAGGCGATTGTGCAGTAGTGTGATCCCGCGAAGTAGATTCTTCGCCTCTTGATCTGAGAGCCTGTATTAAAAGAAGTTGACGAAGACAAAAAAACTACGGGCTGAAGCCCGCACTACATGCTTTTTTGGGCCGAACAAGCACGTAGTGCGGGCTTCCATGAGAAGGCATAGTCAAGACCTATTTTAGGTCACCGCCAGTGTCGTTCAGTCAGGGCGATCGGTCCGGGCTTCCATTCGCACTTTTCCTGGCCAATTGGTGGCCTGTGCATGAGGGGATCCGGAACGTGGGCGCTGCAATCTTCAGCTCGCCATCGCGCGTTGCGTGGCAGCCCGAACGGCGCAGTCGCCCGGTAGAGTCCTCCTCGCCCTTGACGTTTTACGAAACGGGCAATCGCTTTCTGGTCTTGGCTTGGCCTCCCGCTTTTTTTTCTTTTTCATTCATTGGGCAGTTGCAGTTTTGTTTTTAGGTCCGCTTGGCGCAGGGTCCTCTCCTGCGGGAACGGTTCATAGACGGCCTTGTCCAGCCATAGTCGATGCAACACCACCGCCAGCTTGCGCGCCACCGCCACCACCGTGGCTTGCGGCGTTTTTACCGCCGCGGTCCAGGTGGCGCGATCCCGAATCGCGCAGATGGCTGTCCGGCGCCAGGATCCAGTGCGCGCATTGCACCAGCAGGCCAGCGCACCAGGCTGGTCGCCCGCCTTGGTGATCCGCAACTCCGGCTCGCTCTCGCCGGGACTGGTCTCGCCGCGGGCCGCAGACCCAGAAACGACCCCACGTACCGGCTGTGGGCGAAGCGCTGCGCATCCTCGATGGTCAGCACATAGGTCAGCGCGTCAGCGGCCCCACGCCCGACACCGTACGTCAGCAGTTGCCGTTCTCCGGATACCGTTCTGGCGCGACTGGTCTTCGATCTGCGCGTCGTACACGGCTGATCTGTCGGCGATCGCTTCCACGATCTGTCAAGATCGCCTACGGATGCCGTCTGAGCGCCTCGCGGTAGCCCGTCCGCCAGGCATGTGCCCACAGCCTGATCGGCGTCGCACTGTCTTCAGCCGCTCCCCCATCGGCTTGGCCATCCCACGCGCGCAGTTGATCAGCCCGTCCGCGCTTCCATCAGCTCCGCCCGCGCCCGGATCACCGCCAGGTCGGCCTGCGCCTGCTCGCCTCGGTGCCGGATCGGTGACAACAACTTCGGATCCACCCGCGCCAGCCGCGCCAGCATCTCCGCATCGATCCGGTCGTTCTTGCGCACACTCTGCGTGATCAGTTTCACCTTGTGCGGATTGGCCACGATCACTTCGTGCCCCAACCCGGCCAGCAGCCGGCTCACCCACGGCGAATGCGTCCCCGCCTCCATCGCCACCCGGCACGGCCCCAGGCGCTTGATCAACCGGCGCAAACTCTCCTGCGTGGAGGACACCTCCCCGCTGTACAACAACCTGGCCCGAAGCATTCAAGGCGCACACCGCATGCTTTTTATCTCCCAAATCCAAGCCCACTGTGATACTAACATTAGCCATGGTCTTGTCTCCCTTTGGGGCGCTTCAGCGACCCCGTGATTAGATCTGCGTGAGATCTCTGAGCGTGCTTCATAGCACAGGCCGCAGGAGACCGACCTCTACTTTAAGCCTTCTCATCCTATCTTCAGCCCGTATGCTTTTCGACTTTTCATACCGGCGCACCGAACATCAAGTGGCGCCCGCCTCGTCAGCCGGGTTTTGATCCGGCTCGATGAAATTCTCCGCGTTCTCCGCGGATTCGCCATTCTTGTCTTCCGGGTCCAGATTCAAGGCCCGGCACAGGGCGTCGAATTCCAGCAACTGGTCGTCCGATTCGCGCGCCATCTTCTTTAGATTCGCGGTCAGGTCGTGCAGCACCTTGTTTAACAGAGGCCTGTGTGAAACGGTCGACACTTCGTATTCGTGTTCGTGGAAGGCCTTGCCGTAACGCTCGATCTCGGCCTTGCGAATGGATTCGATACGGTTGCGCATGGCGCGAATGACGGCATCGGCATTGAGCGAGGCCATGAGGCCATGAACCGCTCGACTTCGGCATCAATGATCGCTTCGACCTTGCGCGCTTCGTTGCGACGGCGCCCACGGTTCTCCTCGCACACTTCTTCAAGCGCCTCGATATCATAGACGAACAGGTGCCGATCGAATCGGCGGCGGGATCGATGTTGCGCGGTACCGACAGATCGATGGCGTCCGCCAGCATGTGTCCGCCGCGCAGCGACATGACGCGCTTGAGCAGCGCAGCGCCGAGGACCGGCTTGGGCGCACCCGTGGCGCAAACGACGATGTCGGCCTCGGCAATACGGCGCCTTCCAAATCCTCGAAATCGGCGAAAGTGGCGCCCCACTTTTCCGCCAATTCGCGGGCGCGTTCAGGCGTGCGGTTGGCCACGGCGAGGGTCTTGATGCCGGCATCGAGCAAGGCACGGGCCACCAGTTCGCCCGTCTCGCCCGCGCCGATGAGCAGCGTCGGGCGCGTGCTTAAATCCGAGAAGATGCGTTTGATGAACGAGACCGCCACCGAGGCCACGGAAATGCTGCCTTCGCCGATATGCGTTTCGTTGCGCGCGTGTTTGGCGATCTTGAAGGCGCGTTCAAAAATCAAGTTCAGGTACGAGGTCGTATAGCCGGCATTCAGCGCCAGATGATACGCCTGGCGCAGTTGCTTGAGGATCTGGTCCTCGCCGATGATCGTGGCCGGCTTGGAATGGTCGCCATCGATACCCTCGCCAGCGGCTCCATCGCCGCCGATCTCATGGGGCGATTCCTGGGAGAGCGCACCGGCTCCATCGCGATCACAGTCTTCGACATGGACATTACCGAACATGCGGAGAAGTATTCCGCCTTCGAGTCGACCTTGCGCTCGTTTTATCCCAAACTGAAAACGCTGAAGCCGGTGGAAGACCACGACGTCGACAAAGAGGCCTATCGCAAATGCCGCAAGCTTTTTGACGAGCATCCGGACCTGGCGGGAATCTACGTCACTACCGAGGCTTCGATTCCGGTGTTAAAGGCGGCCCAGGACACCAACCTGCTGGACCGTCTCACGATCATCACCACGGATTTGTTTCCCGATCTCGTTCCTTACCTCCGTTCCGGCGCGGTCGTCGCTACCATCTACCAGCGTCCCCGGGCTCAGGGACAGATGGCATTGCGCATGTTGCACGAGTTTCTTGCCGAAGGCGGGGGCCGCTCCCATCAGCTTGCCTTGGCCCCGCATCTGGTGATGCGTGGGAATCTGGATTTCTTCCTGCGCCGGCAAGCGCAGGAACTGTCCAAAGCGAAACGGACGATCCGCGAAGACACCCCGGAGTTAGCAGGAGACCTCGCCTGATTTCGTACACCTGAGAAGAGGACGATGAACTATTTAGGCATCGATGTCGGAACCAGCGGAACCCGCGCCCTAATCCTCGACGAGCAAGGTACGGTCCTCGCCTCCGGGCACGAAGAACACGCCAATTTCGCCAGTCCGCAACCGGGATGGGCGGAGCAAGATCCGCGCGACTGGTGGCGTGCCGCGGCGCTCGCCGTTCGCAAAGCGCTGCAAGCCTCAGGCCTCTCCGCCGAATCCATCGCCGCCGTCGGATTTTCCGGCCAGATGCACGGCGCCGTCCTGCTCGACGAAAACGACGAAGTCATTCGTCCCGCTTTGATCTGGTGCGATCAGCGCACCGAAGCGCAATCCAAAGAACTCGAGCGCACCATCGGCCTCGACCGCCTGATCCAGCTGACCTGCAATCCCCCGCTGACAAATTTCACGCTCACCAAACTTCTCTGGGTACGCAAGCACGAGCCGCAAAACTGGCAGCGCGTCCGCAAAATCATGCTGCCGAAAGATTACGTCCGCTTCCGCCTCACCGGCGAATCCGCCATCGACGTCGCCGACGCTTCCGGAACGCTGATGCTCGACGTGGCCCACCGCACGTGGTCGAGCGAAGTCCTCTACAAAACCGGAATTGACGTGAAGCTGCTCCCAAAACTTTTCGAATCGCCAGGATATCTGCGGAAAGATTTCGCCAGCAGGAGCAGACGCAACCGGTCTCCGCGCAGGAACTCCGGTTGTCGCTGGCGCAGGCGATCAAGCCGCCGGAGCCGTCGGCATGGGCATCACGCGCGCCGGAGTCGTCAGCGCCACCATCGGAACGTCCGGCGTCGTCTTTGCCGCCACGGATCGCCCTTCGATGGACCCCAAAGGCCGCCTGCACACTTTCTGTCACGCCATCCCCGGCCGCTGGCACGTCATGGGAGTCACGCAAGCCGCAGGACTATCTCTGCGCTGGTTCCGCGATCGCTTTGGCGCGCGGATCAGATGACGGACGCGATCCCTACGACGCCCTGACCGCCGAAGCGGCCACCGTTCCAGCCGGCTCCGAAGGCGCCTTCTGGGCGCCCTATCTGATGGGCGAGCGCACTCCGCATCTTGATCCCATTCGCGCGCGCTGCACTTTGTCGGACTGATCCGCATCACACACCCGCGCCCACCTAATTCGCGCAGTCCTCGAAGGCGTGACCTTACAGCCTGAAAGACACATTCACCATCTTCAAGGAAATGAAGATTCCCGTAACGCGATCCGCCTAGGCGGCGGAGGAGCTCGCTCCCCGCTCTGGCGCCAAATACAAGCCGACGTCTACAACCACGAAGTAGAAATTGTAGCCGCGGAAGAAGGCGCCGCCTACGGCGCAGCCATCCTGGCCGGTGTAGGCGCTGAAGCGTGGCCGTCGGTCGAGGCGGCTTGCGACGCCGTCGTCCGAGTCGCCAAAACCATCGCCCAGAATCCGAAGGATTCATCAACGATGCAGCAAGCCTACGGCACGTACCGCAAAATCTATCCGGCCTTACGCCAGATCACATAGTGCTACGGAGTGCAATATCGTTCCCGGAGGGTTTCTGAGCGCATTCGGGAAGATTCGCTATCTGCCGTGGACTGCGTAAGGGGAAGGACTACGATGCCGAAAATCCCGCTAATTTTTGCCTTCCTTCTCACTGGCGTGCTCACAACAGCACTGGCATTCGGCGCAGATTGGCCGCCAATCACGACAGTGATCGCTCCTTCAATGAGCGTCCCGGCACAGCCCGGAGCGCCTGCCGTGATCCTTACGCGCGAACAAACCGACGACAACATGAACAACAGTCCTGATCGTCTACGAGCGAATCAAGATCCTGACCGAGGCGGGCCGTAAATATGCAACCGTCGAACTTCCGTACGGTCGTTCGATCAGCATCTCCGACCCTCAACGGACGTACCGTTCACGCCGATGGCTCGATCACTCCGTTTACCGGAAAGCCCGTTGATACGACTCGAAATGGGGCGGACGGAATTCCGATGAAAGTAACCGCATTCACCCTGCCCGAGCGCGAGGTCGGCAGCATCCTCGATTTCCGATACATCCTTGCGCTACATCGACCATCGAGTCTTTCCTCCGGAATGGGAGGTTCAAACCGACCTGTTCCAGCGAAAGGCCTACTTCAAATTCATTCCGCTTCAGAACCGCGGCTATGCCAGCGTCCAGCTCGATCATGGTCAGCTTGCCAGAAACCTTGCCTGGACGCCTTTCCTCGGCAATGGCGCCCAGCCCGAGATGCACACGCTTCCCTCCAAGACCAATGCCACCGTCCACGACGTCTTGCTGTGGGTTGACTTGAAAATGACGGACGTCCCTCCGCTGATCGAAGAGCCGTTCATGCCGTCGGCTGCCCTGCTGAAATGGCGAGTCTACTTCTACTACCAGGCGACGCTGAAGCCGGAGGAGTACTGGAAGAACGAGGGCAAGTTCTGGAAGAAGGACGTCGAGACCTTCCTTGGAAAGAACGACGGTGTAGCCGCGGACGTCACCCGGGTCACCTTGCCTGCGACACTGCAGAACAAAAAGTTCAGAAGATCTACTACGTTCGTCGCGGGCCTGAAAAACCAGAGCCGCGATCCCCGGTTCGACCAGCAAAAGGCCTATGCCCTGGAATACCGGTCGTCCGAGTGCATCATGGAGTCGGGCATTGTAGGGATTGCGGCTTCCGGAGGAGTCAGCGGGCTGTGTTCAAACGGAGAGTTCTCCCGTCGAGGAAAAGAAGCAGACTCGCGGCGTGACGGACGTGCTGCGGGAGGGCGGCGGCACTCACGACGAACTGAACCGGTTGTTCGTTGCGATGGTGCGCGCGGCGGCGCTTCCCGGCTCGTTACTCTGGGTCACCGATCATAGTCAGCAGGTATTCCTGAAAGAATTCCTCAGCACAGACCAGCTCGATGGGGAAATTGCGGTCGTTCAACTCGACGGCAAAGACGTGTTTCTTGACCCCGGTACGATGTTTTGTCCGTACGGAATGATTGACTGGCGTTACAGCTCTGCCATGGGTCTGCGCCAGAACCCAAACGGATATGAATTTGGCGAGACGCCGCCGGCGAACTACAAGCAAGCACTGATCGCGCGTAAAGCGGAACTCGTTCTCGACTCCACGGCGTGCTGACCGGAACCGTGAGCTTGCTTTTACGGGCATACCCGGCATGGTTCGCGGCAGGCCGCCGAAGCTGCGGGCTCCGAGCGCGAAAGAAGATCCTTTCCGACGAACTCACCGGCTTGTTTCGCGGAACGCCGAAGTGGAACTTCTCAACTCGCCGGACTGGAACGGCACCGGCGCGCCCCTGGTTGCGCAGTTTCGAGTGCGAGTGGCGCCCGTTTCGGCTGTACGACACGGCAACCAAGAGTGGCCCCTGCCGCTGCTGGTATTCCAATCCACGGAAAAGCCCTGGTTCCCAGCCGCTTCGCGCTCCAATGCGATTGATTTTCATTACCCGTGGCAAGAGGCGGATGAAGTGCACGTCACTCTTCCAGCGGCGGTTGTGATAGAGAAATTACCGCAGGACGATTCGCTCGCGCTTGCTTACGCGCGTTATCGGGTCCAGCATCGGCAAGAGGCCGCGAACAAGCTCTACGCGCGTCGGGATTTCATCATGGGCACGAGCCTTCTTCTGCCCGATAAGTACAAAGAGTTGAAAGATTTTTTTGACAAGATCGCCAACGACGATGCCCAGGCAACAGCACTGAAGTTGCCGGTAAAGTGATCGGAGGGCCAATCGAGCAGTGGGCTCGAACAGCGGATGGGTCGCTGCGCGGCAAATTCGCAATTGTGCGGTTAACGTGGGACCTTTGAAAACTGTTACTTCGCCGGTTCCTTGATTATCACAATTCGATCCCCCGCCACATCTTTCAGCTGCTGGACCATCCCCGACGGCCACCGAATCTCCACCAGATCAGCAGATGCGTTCGTCCCCAACCCAAAATGCACCGGCCCCGCACTCGACGATGCATATCCGCAACTGGTAGTCATGTGGTTGTACTGCGCTCCGGACTTCGTGACCACTTTGATCCGCGCCCCAATTCCGTCGCGATTGCTCTTGGTCCCCTGCAGCTTGAACTCGATCCAATGATTGCTCCCTGGACTCTGATTCATCCAGATTTCCGCCGGAGCATTAAGCGCACTCACCACGACGTCCAACCGTCCATCTCCGTTGAAGTCCCCGACCGCCGACCCGCGATGCCGCGCCGGACTCTGCGCCCCAAACCCGGCCTCCGCCGTCAATGCGGCGAACTTCATCTTGCCGAGATTTCGAAAAACGGTGTTGGGCTGTTCAATGGCCAGATTCGTGGACGCTGGCGACTGCACATGCCCGCGCGAAACAAAAATATCTTTCCACCCATCGTTGTCGAAGTCCGCAATCATCGGAGAGTATCCAGCCATGGGCAGACTGAACTTCGTCATCCCGCTCTCCCGCGTCACCTCCACAAAGCTTCCTTTGCCGGTGTTCTTGTAAACCGGAAAGGTCTCCCCATCGAGAGCCACAACCACGATGTCCGGATACCCATCGTTATCCAGATCGCGAAAATCCACTCCCATGCCCGAGATGTAAACTCCGTCCTCACGCAGCGCAACATTCTCCTCGAAGCCTAATTCCTCAAACTTGCCGCTACCTTTATTGCGGTAAAAGGAATTCATGAGCTTGTCGTTGGAGACAAACAAATCCATCTTGCCGGTCAGCTCCGAATCCGCCACCGCCACGCCCATCCCCTTCCCCGGATGCGCGCGAAATCCCGCCTCCACCGAGGCATCGCGAAACGTCCCATCTCCGTTATTCAAGAACAGCTGATTGGGAGTGGGCTTGTACATCTTGGGATGGCAATAGTCGTTGTGCCCGTAGCCCGTACAGACCGGTTCGTGATTGAAGTCCCACTTCAGGTAGTTGATGACCACGAGATCGAGCAGGCCGTCGTTGTTCACATCGACCCACGCGGCAGCTACGGACCACAGCGGCCCAAACTCGGCGTCCGGCTTATTTAGCCCGGCCTTGGCCGTGACATCGGTGAACGTTCCATCTCCGTTGTTGTGATAGAGCGTATCGCGATACACGCCCGCGACGAAGATGTCCTCAAACCCGTCATTGTCGTAATCCCCGATCGCAACGCCCGTGTCGTAGCCCGTTCCCTCCAGCCCGGCTTTCTCGGTGAGGTCGGTGAAGTGACCTTTACCGTCATTCTCAAACAGCCGGTTGAAATATTTTGGAGAATCCTTGCGTAGAGATTTCAGATTGGCGCCGTTGGTGAAGAAAATATCCAGCTTGCCGTCGTTGTTGTAATCGAAGACGGCCACGCCGCCAGCCATGGTTTCCGGCGCATGGTGTTCTGGAGACTCGTTGCTGTCTAACTTGAAATCGATCGCCTGATACGCAAACCGAACAGGGCTATCTGGGGATGCGGAAATGGGGGAGGCAGATTTGCCAGGTTCGGTGGCTTGCGAGTCCGCCAGCAATGGCGCACTTGCAACCATCAGCAGAAATCCAGCCAGCCAGCAGCGAAGGTTACAACGAATCATTTGAGCATCAAGCAGTAAACGGGCACGTAGGACACGATCCGATTTCCTTCGTGAACCTTAGTGTCCTTAGTGGTGAACGCCCTTCCATCTTACTCCGGCAACTTCTGCTCGCCCTGAATGGTCAAATGACTCTCAGCATGTGCGGCGGCCGTGCCCGGCTGGCCTCCGCCGACCGTGATCAGGTAATCTCCCGCCGCCACCAACCGGTCTCCCGCCTCATTCACATAGCTCAGATCGCGCGGGCCCAGCGTCAGCTTCACATGCTTCGACTCGCCCCCATTCAAATGCACGCGGGTAAATCCCCGCAGTGCCTTCAACGGCGCTCCCGCAACCTTCGGGAAGCTGATATACACCTGCACCACCTCGTCGCCTTCCCGCTTGCTTGTGTTTTTGACATCGACTTCAACGTCCAACGGGCTGCCGGCCTGCAACTGCGGGCTGGAGAATTTCATCCCGCCGTACTCGAACGTCGAGTAGCTCAACCCGTAGCCAAACGGATAAAGCGGTTCCCCGGTGAAGTAGCGATAGGTGCGATTCTTCATCGCATAATCTTCAAACTCCGGCAATTGCTCGACGCCTTTGTAGAACGTCACCGGCAGCCGTCCCGCCGGATTGTTTTCTCCCGCCAGCGTCTGCGCGATTGCCGTCCCGCCCTCCTCGCCGGAATACCACGCGTCGATGATGGCGTTGGCGTGATCGTTTGCCCAGTTCACCGCCAGCGCGCTGCCATTCATCAGAACCACGACCAGAGGCTTGCCGCTCCCTTTTAAAGCGCCCAGCAGCGCTCCTTCTTCTTCGGGCAGATTCAAGCTGGTGCGGTCTCCGCCGCGGAACCCGGGCACGTCCACCTTCATCTCTTCGCCTTCCAGCTTGGAGGTGATGCCCACCACCGCCACGACGACGTCAGCCTCCCGCGCCGCAGAAGTGGCTTCGAAGCTCGGATCCTTGCTCACCGGAAGCCATACCAGCCGGGTTCCGAATCCGCCGCGCAGAAATTCAATCTTCACCGCATATCGATGCCCCTTCGCCAGATCCATCTGGACAATCTGCGAATTCGGATCGTGCAGCACCGCGTCGTCCACAATGATCTTGCCGTCGAGCCACATGCGGTTCATCGAGCCAATGAGCCCGATCTGGTAAGTCCCGGTCTCGGCGGGAGTCAGAAATCCCGTCCACCGTACGGAAAACTCCTTCATTCCCGAAGGCAACGCTATCGCATGCGAGTCTGGATTTTTCTCCTGCAGATCCACGTAGGGATCGGTACGAACCAGTTCCGGTGTTCCGGCCAGTTCTCCAGCAAAGTATTCGCCCCTCAGCCCGGCTTTTCCATCATCCGTGGAAAGCACGGAGCTCGGAACCACCGCCGGAGCCCGGAGAAAGTTGGTACCCGCGACGTACGAAACTTTGGCTGCGCTAAACTGTTTGCGAATGCCTTCCAGTGCCGACACCGCATGGGATGCGGTCCCGGCATAGTTGCCATGCAGAACTTCCGTCGACTCCGCCAGAGGACCCACCACTAGAATCTTCTTCACATTGGCGCCCAGCGGCAGCACGCCATCATTCTTGAGCAGCACCATCGATTCCCGCGCCGTCTTCAGCGCCAATAGCCGGTGCGGAGCGCTGTCAATCTCCGACTCCGGAGTCTTCGCGTACGGCACCATCTCCGGAGGATCAAACATCCCCAGCCGCATGCGCGCCGTGAACAAGCGTCTCAGCGTCCGGTCGATGTCCGCCTCGCTTAGCAATCCTTGTTTCACCGCATCGATATACGGCTGGTAGTCGTGATTATCTTTGACCACCGTGAAGAAGTCCGCGCACTCGTTATCCATGCCTGCCTTGTTCGAAACCGCGGCGGCTTCGGCCTGGCTCTTCGTGAAATGATGCCCCTCATAAATGTCGACCACCGCGTCGCAATCGGAGACCACATAGCCGTTGAACTTCCACGCGCCCCGCAGCGTGTCCACCAGCAGAAAAGTGTTGGCGCAGCCCGGCTGTCCGTTCACCCGGTTGTAGGCGCACATGATCGATTCCGCCTTGCCCTCGGTAACCGCCGCGCGAAACGCTGCCAGGTACGTGTCCTCCATATCGTGCTTCGACACCTGAACATCGATGCTGTGTCGCGACGGCTCCGGTCCGCTGTGCACCGCATAGTGTTTCGGCGTTGAGATCACCCGGAAATATTTCGGATCGTCTCCCTGCAGTCCCGTCACGAACGCCACACCCATACGTCCTGTCAGGAAAGGGTCTTCCCCGTATGTTTCTTGACCGCGCCCCCACCGTGGATCACGAAAAATATTGATATTCGGAGACCAGAAATCCAGCCCTTCCATGATGTCTCGCCGCCCAGCTCGGACCGCCTGATTATGTTTCGCCCGGGCTTCGGTCCCGATCACGATGGCCATCTCATGAATGAGCGGATCGTCAAAAGTCGCCGCGAGCCCGATCGGCTCCGGAAACACGGTCGCCGTTCCCGCATTGGCCACACCGTGCAGCGCCTCGCTCCACCAGTCATAGGCAGGAACCTGCAGCTCCGGAATCGCCCTTGCCTGGTTCACCAGCTGGGACGCCTTCTGCTCCAGCGTCATGCGCTTGATCAAATCGTCCACCCGCAAATCGATGGGCTGTGACGGGTTCAGATAAACGGCCCCGCTCTTGCTTTGCGCTGCAGAATTAACAATGGCGAGAATAAGAAAAATAAGGATTTGGCAGAGATTCCGAACCCGTGATTCCATGGAAAGAATCCTCTCCGCAACCGGGCGGTTGCGAATGCTCAGTTCATATTAGGAATGTTTTCCGTTAACGATTACGGCGACCGTCGCTTGTAGCACAGCGTACTGACGAGGTCAAGGAGCGTCCGGGAGCTGAACGGGAGATTCCTTCGTAGAATAAAGAACGAAGAGGGAATAAAAGAAGAGGAATGTGGGGACAGCCGCCCTCGGCTGTCCGGCCCACGAAGCGGGCCAGTCTTTGATCGATGCTGTCTGGAAACCGCTAGGCTCTAGGCTCGCCCCTTCTTCGCCGCCACAGCCCGCTTCCCCGCCACTTCCCAAGGACGCCTCGGACGGTCCGCGGTCGCCTGATCGCGATTCTCTACCCGATCGTACTGGTAAGCCTCGCTTACGGTACCCAAGGACTCGTTGTACAAGCTCGGCAAACCCAGAGCCTGCTTGAGTTCCTCTGAAAACGACTGCAGCGATTTCAGTTGGTCCGCAGAGGCGGGAACTTCCGCCTTTGAGGTCTTTAGAAACTGCTGATATCCCTTATTCACGAGTTTCGAAATCTCGCTCCCAATCAGGTATCCGGGATAGGCAAAAATCTTTATCCCGTCATCCGCCGTCTTCTCAATCGCCGCCGAAACGTTATACTTCCGCAGAAATACCCGGCTATTCGTCCCAGGCGCGTCGGTAACGTCGAACCCGTGGTCGCGCACCCAGGCTAGCGCTTCTTCATAGGTTCGTGCTTCAATTGTCTTAGCCATGTTGTTGCTTCAACCTTTCCTACCGGCGCATGCTCTTAATTGGATGCACACTTTATAAGGACCGGGCGTAACTTTACATCGGCTGCATCGCCGGGTGACTCTAATTCATCTAAACAAAATACTACATATCCTGTTTTCGCCTACATGACACGTTACGTTGGTCACGGTCGTTCGGTTCAAACATGACATACGGTTCTACCAAATCGGCAGCAGTGGCGTCCGCGCAAACCCTGGGATCATGCAGGGAAGTTGCTCCAGGACTGGGCGAAACCTTAGGCCACAGTCTGATCGAGCGTATCGGAAACACTCCCCTGCTGCGCCTCGATGCGCTGACCCGCGACCTGCCCGGCGTAGCACTATTGGGTAAGGCTGAATGGTATAACCCCGGCGGTTCTGTGAAAGATCGCGCCGCCGCCAATATCGTTTCTGAAGCCCGCCGCGGCGGTCAGCTTCGGCCTGGAAAAATTCTGCTCGATGCCACCAGCGGTAACACCGGTATTGCCTATGCCATGCTCGGAGCCGCTGAAGGATTCCCCGTCACCCTCTGCATGCCCGAAAATGTTTCCCGCGAGCGCAAGCAGATCCTGCAAGGTTACGGCGCCAACATTCTTTATACCGATCCCGCCGACGGATCGGACGGCGCCATCCGCATGGCGCGCGAACTTGCCTCCAAGCATTCCGATCAGTATTTCTACGCCGACCAGTACTCCAACGACGCCAACTGGAAGGCTCACTACTGCATGACGGCCAACGAAATCTGGCAGCAGACCCAGGGCCGCGTCACGCATTTTGTCTCCATGCTGGGCACCAGCGGAACTTTCGTGGGCACCACCCGCCGCCTTAAGGAATTGAATCCGGCCGTGAGGTGCGTTTCGCTCCAGCCGGATTCTTCGTTCCACGGAATTGAAGGCGCCAAGCACATGGCCAGCGCCATCGTGCCAAAGATTTATGATGCGACCTTGGCTGATCAGAATTTGGAGATCGCTACCGAAGATGCCTATGCGATGGCCCGCCAGCTCTCCCGCGGCGCCGGCCTGTTAGTTGGAATTTCCGCAGCCGCAGCCGTAGTCGGATGCCTGAAAATCGCTCATAATCTGCAGCTGAAGCGAAGCCAGGAAGCAGTAATCGTCACCATCCTCTGCGACTCGGGCGACAAGTACTTAAGCGAACGCTTCTGGACTGAAAGCTGAAGTTGCCAATGATTCGATTTTTGAATGCTAAAGCGGGTGCCCTACCCTTCTCGCGCATTTGGCGAGAGGGTGGGGATTTTGACTTGGATTCCTCCCAACCCCGATTCCCGAAATGCTGAAATTCTCAACCGCAGACTACGAAACAATCCGTAAACACGGCGAAGAAACCTATCCCCACGAATGCTGCGGAGTTCTTCTGGGACGATTCGACGACGATGGCACCCGGATCGTCACCACCACGGCCCGCTGCGGCAATACCCGCACCGACTCCGCCCACAATCGCTACAACATCGATCCCAAGGAACTGGTCCGCATCCAGCGCGAAGGCCGCGATCGCGGCGAAGACATCGTCGGCTTCTACCACTCCCATCCCGACCACCCCGCCCAATGGTCAAAGACAGATTTTGCCGAGGCCCACTGGATCGGCTGCTCCTACGTAATCACCAGCGTAGAGAAGGGCAAGGCTGCGATCACAAATGCATTTGAACTGACGGGAACCGGTGAGGATGACAAGCGCCTTCAGGATGAGCAAGTAGTGGTTGCCTAATTTGCAAGAGCAGATGTGAGGAGTTTCATGTGGGGACAGCCGCCCCCGGCTGTCCGCCGAGCAAGCTCGGCTGCTGGCCGCTGCTGGCAGCTTACCCATATCCACTTTTGTTAGTTCGATTGCTGAATGAGGATCCAGCAAGCTCTAGCCGCGGAGCGGCGAAAGCTTGCAGCCCACGGCGCAAGTCGTGGGTAGGTAGCTCGGTGAACGCGAGCCCCGGAGGGGCGAAAGAAACATCGTTGGCGTGGATATAAATTCCAAACCCCTTGCTGGAGGCTGTAACTGCTCGATTTTCACAGACGGCATACACTTGTTGTGCGCGATCATCCTGATGACCCGAAACCCTGATTGCGCGAAAAACCGCTTCTGGTGCGGCTCAATACCAAAGCGTATTTGCTGCCTGCACAATTTCCGGTCATGGGCTTGTGGACGGCGTGCACTCGCTTGAAAAGATATGTACTTACAAACGCGTATTTTTCATTGACTGAAAAAATAGAAGGAGTACAACAAGATCGTTCTTTGACAGCTTCTTAAGTTTTTCCAGTTGGTGCGGCGTCCGGGGCTCAAGCGAAGTCACTTATCTGGTCGCAAGATTGGGTAGGAGGGCCAGCAAGGGTCTATAGCAAAGCGCTGGTTGAGGAGAACGGGAAGATATGTTGAAGGCAGGATAGAGTTCCGAGGCGTAAGGTAGGTTTATCCGGTTGGCGGTGAGCCCGGAGCCCAAGCGAAGATCGCGCGGAGGTCCCCGCAAGGGAAACTCTGAGAGCAGGTCGAGCAAGGGTCAAACGCGAGCTACTGGCCGAGACGAATGGACCTTACACCACCTCGGAACTCTCTTATTTTGCTATGAGCTTTGAGCGATGAGCTGTGAGCTACGAGCTCATTACTCCTCCCCAATTCGGTCCTGCTGTTTGTGGGGACAGCCGCCATCGGCTGTCCGCCGGACGAAGTCCGGCCCCCTGCATGGGCAGGCACTCCGCCAACTAGGGCTTCTCTGCAATGTATAAGAACCGAGAGAGCCGTCTTTCCCTGGCAATCCGCCCTGTCACTTCCAGAAATTCCTGCTGCCCCTCGTAGCTCTTGTCGCCTTCAAGCTTGCGCAGCAAGCTGCTTCTCGATTCGCGCGCCAGCCGCCGCCGTTCCGCCAAGTCGGCCATGTTCTGCGTGACGTCTTCGGAAACCAGCACACGGTAGCCGCACTTCTCCAAAACGCTGCGGTCATAATCCACCGGAACAAATTGGAAATAGCCAATGGAACTCCGCACCGCAATTTCTTCCTTCGTGAGTGGACCGGTGATCACCGTGGAATCTGTAAACAGCAAGCGTCCGCCCGGCTTGAGCGTGCGCATCCATTCCGCCAGGCACCACGAGCGGTTCGGCAAATGGATGATCGCGTCGATGCAGGTGATAGCGTCGAACTCGCCGTCGATAAACGGCAGCCGTTCCGCGCCATCGGTCAACCGGAACTGGGCCCGCGATGCCATTCCCTTTTCCGTCGCCAGAGAGCGAGCTGCCAAGATGGCCTGCTCGTGGATATCGATTCCGACCAGCATGCATCCGGTCTTCTCTGAGATCCGCAGCGCAGGCCCACCCGAACCGCACGCTACGTCCAGAAGCTTCTTCCCCTTGGAAAGTTCCAGCGGAGGCAAAAACTTATCCTGCTCGTCGGCGGTCTGCCACCCGCTTTGCCCAATGTCTTCCCCGAATGCTTCCCGGCGAATCTCCGCAAACAGCTCCGCGTGAAAATTGCCATAGTTCGCGTCGTAGTAGTTAACCGTCGGCTTGAGTTGTGCGTCTTCTGCCACTAGAACCTCTCTTCATTCTCCCGTAAGCGATGTCGTGTTGAAACTGCTGCCCACTACAGCGGTATATTTCCATGCTTCTTCGGAGGATTCTTATCCCGCTTGGTCTCCAGCATGGCCAGCGCCTGGATCAGCTTCTTTCGCGTCTCCCGCGGCTGAATGACGGCATCCACAAAGCCGCGATCAGCTGCGACGTATGGATTGGCAAAGCGGTCGCGGAACTCGTCAATCTTCTCTCGGCGAAGTTGCTCGCGGTTCCCCGCCGCATCCAGTTCCCGCTTGTAGACGATGTCCACCGCGCCCTCTGGCCCCATCACCGCAATCTCTGCCGTCGGCCACGCGTAGTTCACATCCGTCCGGATATGCTTCGACGCCATCACGCAGTAAGCCCCGCCGTACGCCTTGCGCGTGATCACCGTAATCTTCGGCACGGTGGCTTCGGCAAATGCGAATAACAACTTCGCTCCGTGCTTGATGATTCCGCCATACTCCTGCGCCGTCCCCGGCAAGAATCCCGGCACGTCTTCAAACGTCACCAGCGGAATATTGAAACAGTCGCAGAAGCGCACGAACCGCGCTCCCTTCACCGACGCATTGATATCCAGTGTCCCCGCCAGCACCGACGGCTGGTTGGCCACGATCCCCACCGACCGCCCATCGAGCCGCGCAAATCCCACCACAATATTTTTCGCGTAGTGCTCCTGCACTTCGAAGAAATATCCGTCATCCACCACGCGATGAATCACGTCTTTGATGTCATAAGGCTGGTTCGACAGCGCTGGAACCACCTTGTCGAGCGCCGCGTCTGTCCGATCCACCGGATCGGTGCACACCTTCCGCGGAGGCTCATCCAGATTGTTGGACGGTACAAAACTCAACAACTCCCGCACCATCGACAGGCATTCCGCGTCATCGTGCGCCAGGAAATGCGCGACCCCGGAAGTCTCGTTGTGGGTCATCGCCCCGCCGAGCTGCTCCTTGGTCACCTCTTCCATGCGTCACCGTCTTGATCACGTCGGGCCCGGTGATAAACATGTACGACGTCTTGTCCACCATCAACACGAAGTCCGTAATCGCCGGAGAATAAACCGCTCCTCCCGCGCACGGCCCCATGATTGCCGAAATCTGCGGCACCACTCCGCTGTATAGCGTGTTGCGCAGAAAAATATCCGAATACCCCGCCAGCGACATCACGCCTTCCTGAATCCGCGCTCCGCCCGAATCATTCAATCCAATCACCGGAGCGCCCATCTTCGCCGCCAGGTCCATGATCTTCACGATCTTCCCGGCATTCGTCTCCGAGAGCGACCCGCCAAACACCGTGAAATCCTGCGCGAACACGTACACCAGCCGTCCATCAATCCGTCCGTACCCGGTGACGAACCCATCGCCGTAAACCTTCTGCTCTGCCATTCCGAAATCGTTGCAGCGATGCGTGACCAGCTTGTCGGTCTCCTCGAACGTCCCCTCATCGAGCAGGAACTCAATCCGCTCGCGCGCCGACATCTTTCCCTCTTTATGCTGCCGCTCGCGCCGCTTCGCCCCGCCGCCGTCTTCGGCCAGCTGGTTTCGCTTCTTCAGCTCTTCGATCTTCTGTTCGAGGTTCATGGGCAAGGATTATAGTCGCGGTCGCCAATCACGTAGCGACAGCCGCTTCGGCTGTCCCGCCAGTGCGAAGCCCGGCGGTGCAGAAACAACTTTTCGCGTTCTTAAATTCGTGCGGCTTCTCCTAACCCACACACTCGATAGGACATCCCTCGCGACCGTGACCTGCCGTAATCTGTTGATCCGGCTGATCTTCCTGTAACTTGAGGCATCCCGCAAGAATTCAGGAGGAGTGCAAATGTCTTTCAAGCTCTGGTTCCGTGCCGGCGCAATTTCAATCTTGTCGCTGGCGCTCTCGACGACCATGGCTGTGGCCCAGGGTAACGGCCACGGTCACGATAAGCATGATCGCGATGACGACGACCGGGGACGTGGTCACGAACGTGAGGAAGGCCACGGACACGGCCATGACAAGGATCATGGACACGGCAACGGACACTGGAAATACCACGATCGCGATCGCGACATCCACGACTGGTATCGCACTCACTACTCGCATCTACCTCCCGGACTGGCCAAGCGTGATCGCCTGCCTCCCGGACTGGAGCGCCAGCTGATCGTCAACGGAACTCTACCTCCGGGCCTGCGTGGCAGAATGCAACCTTGTCCGCACGAGTTGGAAGTCATGCTTCCGCCGCCGGAGCCGGGTTACCGCCATGTCTTTATCGGAGGCAATCTGGTCCTGGTCAATCGGGTCAGCTTCCAGGTAGCCGACGTCTTCCACTTCGACGCCACGTTCTAAGAAAGCATTCCAAGGCAAGAGGGTGCCCCACCCTTCTCGCGCACTTCGCGAGAGGGTGGGGATTTTGATTTTGTAAGCTGTTCCTTCGTGTACCTTAGTGTCCTTCGTGGTTAACGAACTAGGCTGGCGGAGCCCCAACTCCCATCCCGTCTCTGCGGTACACTGCCATCAATGTCCTCGCTCACCGACCAGATGGGCTTCAACTTTCGCGCGCCCGACCGCCGCGTATGGAAAGTCCGCGACCTGGTCGCCGCCGTCCGCACCCACATCGAGCGCGAATACTCCGACGCCTGGGTCGAAGGCGAGATCTCCAACTTCCGTGCCCCCGAGTCCGGACATCTCTACTTCACCCTCAAAGACGGCAACGCGCAGATCCGCGTCGTGATGTTCCGCTCCTCCGCCCGCCTGCTGCGCTTCCGTCCCGCAGACGGCCTTGCAGGTCGTCGTCCGCGGACGCGTCACCATCTACGAAGACCGCGGCGAGCTGCAAATCTCCGCCGAATACCTCGAACCCAAGGGCGCCGGATCGCTGCAGCTCGCCTTCGAGCAGCTCAAAGCCAAGCTCGAGGCCGAAGGACTCTTCGCCGCCGAACGCAAGAAGCCGATTCCCTCGCTGCCTTCGCGCATCGGCATCGTCACCTCGCCGCAAGGCGCCGCTCTGCGCGACATTCTCAACATCCTCGCAGCGCCGCCATCACTCGGTGAATGTGCTGATCTATCCCGCCCAGGTCCAGGGCGATGCCGCGCCCATCGAAGTCGCCGCTGGCATCCGCTACTTCAACCAGCACGACAATGTCGATGTCATCATCGTCGCCCGCGGCGGAGGCTCCGCCGAAGATCTCGCCGCCTTCAACGACGAAGGCCTCGCCCGCACCGTCGCCGCGTCCGAAATTCCCGTGATCTCCGCCGTCGGCCACGAAACCGATTTCACCATCACCGACTTCGTCGCCGACCTGCGCGCTCCCACGCCGTCCGCGGCCGCCGAACTCGTCATCCGCTCGCGCCAGGAAATCGAAGAACAAGCCTCCGCCCTGCACGAGCGCCTCACCCGCGCCATGCGCTACCGCCTCCTCATGGGACGCCAGGCCCTCACCGAACTGGCCCAGCACGGCGCCTTCGCCCGCATGATGGAAGCTCATCCGCCAGCGCCAGCAGAAGCTCGACGACCTCACTCACCGCATGGAACTCGCCGAACGCCAGCTCCTCGAGCAGATGCACCGCCGCTGGGAAATCGTCGCCGCCGCCGTCCGCCACTACGATCTGCGCCTTGTGCCTGTCAGGCATGCGCAAAGAACTCGAGAGCCACACCACGGCCCTGGTCGCCGTCACTCGGAACGTCCTGCTGCAGCACCGCGTCCGCAGCGAGCGCCTCGAGACGGCCCTCCAATCGCTCTCTCCGCTGGCCATCCTCGATCGCGGATATGCCCTGGTCTTCGATTCCCACGGCAAGCTGCTGAAGGACGTCGACGCAGTGAACATCGGAGACGAAATCTCCGCCCGCCTCGCCCACGGCCAAATCGAGGCCGCAGTCACGAAAAAGCGGACTGATATCCAAGACACGTCCACCGCAAAAGCGCGCCACAGGCGCGTCTGACAATAGCCCGCGCTTCAGCGCCGGACGGTGCGATTCTTAACGCGTGCCGGAGGCACGCCTGAACCCTTCGTTTCGGGCTCTGCCTAAACGTTGTTTGTGCACGTTATGCGCGCAAACCCCACTCCACGGCCCTGCCCGCAATTTCCGCTGCATTACAATGGAAGTCCAGACTCAGTAATCCGGAGCTCAACTCGATTGCTGCCGGTCATCACATCCTGGGACGCAAGGCGCATGGATCGCCCTCGACATCCTGCTCGTCGCCCTGCTTATCTACCAGGTCCTGGTGATGATTCGCGGCACGCGCGCCGTTCCCATGCTGGTCGGGCTCACGGTGGTCGGCGTCACCTTCTACTTCGCTCGCGATCGGCGAGCTCACCACGCTGAACTGGGTCGTCAGCCACGTCCTGCCCTACGTCGTCTTCGCCCTGATCGTCGTTTTCCAATCGGAGATTCGCCATGTGCTCGCCGATCTCGGACGCCGCTTGACGTTCCTTGGCGGCTCCTCTATCGATGGCGATTCCTACGACGACATCGTCCTCGCCGCCAATCTCTTCTCCCAGCATCAGACCGGCGCCCTGATCGTGATCGAACGCGAAATCGGGCTGCGCACCCACGTCGAAAGCGGAGTCCCTCTCGATGCCCGCCTCTCCTACGATCTGCTCGCCACCATCTTCCGTCCCAGCGCTCCTCTGCACGACGGCGCCGTGATCGTGCAGAAAGATCGCATCGCCGCCGCCGCCTGCTTCCTGCCCCTCTCCATGAACCCGCTGCTCTCCACCCAACTCGGCACGCGCCACCGCGCCGGCATCGGCATCACCGAAGAAACTGACGCCATCGCCGTCATCTGCTCCGAAGAAACCGGCGCCATCAGTATCGCCGTCGGCGGTCGCATCGAGCGCGATCTCACCGTCGATCAACTGCGCGAACGTCTCGGCGCCGAACTACGCCGCCACATTACGCCCGTCGCTCTGCCCACCCCGATCGCCCAGAGCGTTGAGGACGAATCCGATGCTGCCCTCGACTCTCCTCTGGCAGAACCGGTACATCGCAAGTCCGATCCGGACTCGCGCACGGAGCCGCACCGATGATCGGACTGGTCCAGCGCTTGGTGGTTCACAATTTCTCCCTGAAGCTGATGTCGCTGCTGCTCGCCACCGGCCTGTGGTTCATGATTTCGCGTGACGAGCAACCCGCCGAGGTTGCAGTCCGCGCTCCTATCGTCTTTCAGCACGTTCCACCGAACCTGGAAATCAGCTCCGAATCGATTCCCGAAGCGCAGATTCGCGTACGCGGCCCCGAGCGCATCATCCGCCAGCTGCGGGCGAACGAAGTCCAGGCGGAAATCGACCTCGCGGGCGTCCAGCCCCAGGAGCGAACCTTCGACCTTACCCCGCAGCAGGTTCGTCATCCTCGCGAATTGACCGTCATGCAGATCATTCCGGGCCAGTTGCACCTGGCCTTCGATTCCCGGATTACCCGCGAGGTCGAAATGCGTCCGCGCGTAACCGGCAACTTCGCCGCCGGGGAACAGATCGTTAAGGTGGACGCCGACCCGCCGCGGATCACCATTACCGGACCTCGCCGCCACGTCGAACGCATCGATGCCGCCACCACCGATCCCATCGATGCCACTGGCACTCGCGGCAGCGCCATTTTCACCACCAACGTCTACGTCTCCGATCCACTGGTTCAGGTCGAACATGCGACTTCCATCCGCGTCACCGTCGTCGTTCAAGCGATCGGAAGTGCTACCACGCACTAGAGCTTGTTTAAGAAGCAGTTTTGGAATCGGACAGCTAGCTGCAACAAGATGCGGTTTCTAGGAGCTGTTGAGGGGGCGCAACTTTCAGCGGCGATTCCAGCAAAATGAGTGACGCCTTAGGCGCCGAGGGTCTCTTCATTTATCATCTCTGTTCGCATTCTTCTTTATGAGCCAACAAAGGCAATTGTTCGGGACCGACGGAATCCGCGGCGTAGCGGGAGAATTCCCGCTAACCAAGCAAAGCACCTATCTCATCGGCCGTGCTCTCGGCCACGACCTGCTCCACACCGCTCCCAAACCGCAAGCCGTCATCGGTCAGGACACCCGCCAGTCCAGCCGCTGGATCGCCGACCGCGTCGCCGAGGGTCTGGCCGCCGTCGGCGTCGACGTGCACAGCGCCGGTGTCATCACCACACCAGGTGTCGCCTACCTGGCGCGCTCCCGCAAAATGGCGGCTGGCGTGGTCATTTCTGCTTCGCACAATCCCTGGACCGACAATGGCATCAAAGTCTTTTCCGGCGACGGATTTAAGCTTTCCGACGAGCGCGAACTCGCCATCGAGAAAGAAATATTCACCCTCCTGCAAAGCCCTGCTTCCGTCGATGACACGGCCCTGAAAGTTCCCCGGCCATCGCTCCCCGGCGAAGCCGAACTCCGCCACGCCTACATCAAGTAACTGGCCGCGGGTGTCAATTCCGACCTGCACAAGCTGCGCGTCCTGGTCGACTGCGCCAACGGCGCCGCCACCGCCGAAGCTCCCGAACTTTTCCGCACGCTCGGCGTTCAAGCGACTTTCACCCACATCTCTCCCGACGGCAAGAACATCAACGAACAATGTGGAGCTCTTCATCCTGAAACTCTCGGCAAGAAAGTTGCCGAATCCGGAGGCAAGTTCGATCTAGGTGTGACCTTCGACGGCGACGCCGACCGCGCCCTGTTCTGCGATGCCTCCGGCCGCGTTGTCAATGGAGACGGCGTACTCCTCGCCGCAGCTCGCGATCTGCATGCGCAAGGTAAGCTGAAGGCCGACACGGTCGTCTCCACCACCATGTCGAACATGGGCCTCGAGATCGCGCTCAAGAATTCCGGCATCCGTATGCTCCGGGCCAATGTCGGAGACAAGTATGTTCTGGAAGAAATGCTGAAGACCGGCGCCACCCTGGGCGGCGAGCAATCCGGACACATCATCTTTCGTGACGGAGACGCCACCACCGGCGACGGCATCCTCACCGCTCTGCGCCTGATGGACATCATTGTCCGAGCAGGAAAGCCTCTAGCCGATCTCGTCGGCGACTTGAAAGTCTTCCCGCAGAAAATCCAGAACGTCCGAGTGCGCGAGAAAATTCCCTTCGCCCAAGTCCCCGCGATCCAGTCCGCGATTGCCGCAGCCGAGCAAGAACTGGACGGAAATGGCCGCGTAGTAGTCCGCTACTCGGGAACTGAAGCCTTAGCCAGAGTGATGGTCGAAGCCGAATCCGAATCGAAGATGCAAGCCCTGACCGCCGCCATAGCCGCAGAAATCCAAAAAGCCCTGGGAAGTAATTCGTAGAGACGTAGCTTGCTACGTCTCTCTGACCACCAGCTCAACTGTTTCTATTCTCGGGATGAAGGCTAGAAAGCGCGGTCGGTTTCTACAACGCGAAATACGTCTTCTTATGTCCCCAACTATTCTCATCCCCAATGACAAGATGATCCGGCCATCCCGGCATCGTCTTCACCAGCAACCGCAACCCGCTCGCCTCTTTGGGAATCCGGAAATCCAGCTCCGTGGTGTAAGACTCTGCAGGCTTGAGCGGTGTCACGAAAGAAGTGCCGCTGGCAGATTCAGGCGCGTACTCATGTCCCGAGTTGTCGACCACCCGCGCCTCCCGCGGTGATGGTGTAAGTGGCGCATCCTTCGGGCGTTTCGGCGAGGTCGTGGTTTCGTCGAACCGTGTGCGTAGCGTGACGACATAGTCATTCGAGTCGCTACCCGCCTCGGTCTTTACATTCACAATCGAATAAGCCAGATGACAATCAATCTCGCAGAAATATTTTTCCTGCCCCCGCGCCAGGGCAGTTTCGTGGCTGCCCGCCGAAAATCCGAAGAGCAGTCCGAAGTAGATCACCGCTCCGGTTGCAATGGCGATGGCCGCAATTTGCGCGAACTTTGGTTTTCGCGCAAACCAGAAGATGAGCGCCGCCCCAAGCGCCACGAACAATCCTCCACAGGCCGCCAGGAATCCCAATACCGCCAGCGGTGCCGGGAAATTCATATTGCTGGCCGTCATAACGCTCCCCAAGGCTCCCGTTCCTGCCACGACAATCGACGCGCCCCGCGCCACGTCGGGATATATCTCATCTGCAATCCAATAGTTTTCGACCAGGAGTGCAAACAGCATTCCCACAATCCAAATCACCTGCCGAATGCGCCGCCGGGATGTTGACGCTGCAGCCTGCACCAAAAAATCCGCCAGGTACGCGGCGCAATAGCACACGTTAGCCAGCAGCGCCAGAACCAGCATCTTCCCCAGCGCATCGAGCGTCAGCGCCGGACGGAAATGCGGCCATGTCCACGCCACCCACACAAATACAACGATCGTGAGTGCGACGTTGTACCAGATCCGTCCTCGCTCCCAGAAGCGGGCAGCCTCCTTGAATCCGCTGTCTGAGCCGATCCCGGCTCGCTCCTTCTCCGCCATAACTTCTCCTTACGGACAATCTGCAATCTAAAAATTCTCGAATCTGAAATCGAGGCACAGCGCAATGTACTTTACACAACAAAGCAAGTAAGGCCAAAAAAATACGCTATGCCTTCCGCGTCACCCGGATCCATTCCTCCATCTGATCCAGATACTCAGCCAGCGCCTTCCTGCCCATTGAGGTCAACTGATACTCGGTCCGCGGCACGCGCCCCTCAAAGAACTTCACGCACGAAATGTACTGCGCCTCCTCAAGCTTGCGTGCATGGACGCTCAAATTCCCGTCTGTAGTCTTGAGCACGCGCTTCAGGTCGTTGAAGCTCAGCGAATCGTTCGTCGCCAGCGCGCTGACAATTCCCAGGCGAATGCGCTCATGAATCAGGCGATCCAGTTCCGGAAGTTCCGGAGCCTTCGCTGTCGCCGTCTCGCGATCTTTCTCGCGGACGTGGCGCGTGACCGGCTCCGCCTTCGCGTGTTTTCGCGACAGGAATGCCCTACCCACCATGCCTCCTCGCAATGATCAACCCAAATATGATGTGCAGCCCACCGAATCCGGCTGCCAGAAACCCGTTGCCCCAGGCGGCCGGCCCAAGCACCGCCAGCCCTCCCAGCAACATGAAGCACACTCCCATCACCGGAACAATGGAGACCGAAAACGCTCCACCCGTCATGACGCCCGCGCCATAAAGCAGCAGCCACACCGCCGGCAGGGCCGCTTCCAGGCCAGCGCGAAACAATAAGAATGTTAGAAATGCCCCCGCCACCAGGGGCGGCGACAGTCCCAGTGCAACCTTCCGCGCCGGACCGGAAAATAAGCGGCAGCCCGCGCCGGTTCGCCTTCCAGGTGCAAGCCAGCAGTCCAATCGCCGCCGCCAGCAATCCCTCGCCCAGCCAGACTCGCAACCATCCGAATGAAGAAGGCTGTCGGCTCGCCAGCCACGCCGCCGCCAGGGCTGTGAACCCCAATACAACTTGCCCCCATCCTGAAACTGCGGTGAACGCCGCCGACCGCTCCATCGTGTCGCGTATAAAGCGCAGGTCCTCGGCGATATTGGGGGCGACCTCGGCCACTTCGCGCTCCGGCAATGCGGAACGTCGAAATCGTCGAATGCGATGCGGCCGCGGATCGATCATTGCCTCAGCTTAACCCGGCGTTTTATTGGTGTCAAGTACTTTGCATCGCAAAGATATTGCCTTGCTCCCGCATCCCATCTGTGAAATCCTGATACAGGCCGCTCCTTCATGAGTGAATTGGGCAAACTTCTAATCGCGCTGGGGGCGATCCTCATTCTTGCGGGGCTCATCCTCACATTCCTCGGACGGACGAACATCCCCCTCGGCCGTCTTCCCGGCGACATCCTCTATCGCGGCAAGCACACCACTTTCTATTTCCCCCTGGCCACGTCGATCCTGTTAAGTGTCCTGCTGACGTTCGTGCTTTACGTAGTAAATCACTGGAAAAAGTAAAGAAAAGAAATGGTTCATGTGGGGGCGGCCGCCCTCGGCCGTCCGTCGAGCGCAGCTCGACCTCGCTGCCACAAAACTAGCCACGTCCATTTGACATCCCCCCTTCCACCCGATAGATTCGTCCGGTTACCCTTGCTCTTTAGAAATTCCTTCGGAACGCGCGTCTTTGCCCTTTGGTGAAGACAGGGAAGCGGGTGCAAATCCCGCGCTGCCGCGCAACTGTAAGCGAGGAAATTGCCCTCGGCCACTGGGATACTCCCGGGAAGGCCGCTGGCGAATTCGGATGATCTTCATCCTCACTCGCGAGCCAGGAGACCGGCGCAATCCGTCGACCGCAACCCCTTTCGCGTGCAAAGGAGGAAACCATGCGCGTTTCCCACGGTATTTTTTTCGTTCTGCTGCTCTCCACCGCGGCGCTGGCCGCCGATCTCACCGTCAAAGTTCTGGATCCACACTCCGATGCCGTTTCCGGAGCGCAGGTCTCACTCCTTCGCGTTAATGGCGACAAAGTCCTCGCCACTCACACCACGACCGCGGAAGGCACTGCGACCTTCCACCTGCCCGACGCCGGCCCGTTCCAAATCAAAGTTCTTTCCCCAGGATTCGCAGTCGAAACGGCCGCGGTCTCGAACGAAGCTGAGCTGACTGTTACCCTCCGCCTGGCCACTGCCTCCGAAACCGTCGTTGTAACGGCAACGCGCACTCCCGTCCTCGGCGAAGCCGCTAACGCTGATGTCGACACTCTCACCGCTGCGCAACTGACAACCACGCAACCCACGGCCGCCAGCGATGCCGTCCGGTTTCTTCCCGGCGCGGTTGTTAACGCCACCGGACAGCGCGGAAGTCTCACCTCGCTTTTCGTCCGCGGCGGAGAATCCCGCTACAACAAAGTCATCGTTGACGGCGTCACCATCAACGAGCCCGGCGGCACCTTCGACTTCGGCACGCTGCCCCTCGATCAGGCGGATCGCATGGAGTTCGTTCGCGGCGCCCAGAGCACGCTCTACGGTTCCGATGCCATGACCAGCGTCGTGCAGGTATGGACCCGCACCGGCTCTACGCCCGTCCCGGAACTCCGCTTCGGCGCCGATGGCGGGAACTTCAGCACCGCCCGTGGATACGCCTCCCTGGCCGGCTCTCATGGCCCGCTCGATTACAACGTCTACGGCAGCGAATTCAACACCAACGGCGCTGGAATCAACAGCGCGTACTCGGACACTCTCCAGGGCGCTAACATCGGAGCCGCTCTCAACGATCGCACCTCCCTACGCGTGCGCTTCCGCCACTCCAACAGCCACACCGGCGTGCCCGGCGAATGGAACTTCAATGGATCGCCGCTGCAGCCGCCCGATCCCAGCGACTGGTCGCAGCTCAACGACCTCCTGGGCAGCGCCGAACTCGCCGTCACCACCCCCTCCGGATGGCAGCACCACCTCACCGCCTTCGATTACTCGTATCGCTACTACGAGCAGAACTTGAACGGTGATCCCGACCGCGTCTTCGATTTTTCTTCCAACGAAGTCGATCACATCAACCGCGCCGGCTTCGAATATCAGGGAGACTACTCCGAACGAACCTGGGCCCACACCACTTTCGGATACCGCGTCGAGAATGAAAACGGATTCGTCGGCAACCTCGCCTATGGAGCGCAAACCCACGGCCAGCGCCTCAATAACGACGTTTACGCCCAGCAGCAACTGTCCTGGAAAACGGTGACCGCGATCGCCGGCGCGCGCTTTGTGCACAACAGCGCCTTCGGAAACACCGGCGTCCCGCGCGTAGCTTTGACCTGGCAAGCTTTGCGCGGTAGTGAAATTGTTTCCGGGACGCGCCTGCGTTTCTCGTACGCAACAGGTTTCAAGGAGCCGCGTCTCGAAGAAACTTTCAATGGAATCCCTCCCAACATCTATAACATCGCCAACCCCGCGCTCAGGCCCGAACATACGCGAGCCTTCGAAGCCGCCATTCAGCAGAATTTTCTGCAATCGAAATACGTCTTCACCGCCACATACTTCAACAACCTCTTTCACGACCAGATCAATTACGTCACCGTCGATCCCGTAAACTTCGTCGGCGAGTATTCCAACGTGAACCAGGCGCTCGCCCATGGCTTCGAGGCCGGACTTCAATCCAAGCTCCGTCCTCACCTGCTGCTGAACGCGGCCTACACTTACACATCCACGCAAATCCTGGTGAATCCCGCTCCCATCAACGATCTCTACAATCCCGGCCAGCCGCTACTCCGGCGCCCCAAACATTCCGCCACCCTTTTGTTGTCTCATTTGGGAACTCGCTGGGGAGCGAATCTCGGAGGCAGCTTCGTCGGCCGCCGTCCCGACTCGGATTTCCTCGGCTTCATTATCGACAACGCCCCCATCGACCACGCCGCCGGCTACGTCCGCGCCGATCTCGATGGCTGGTACGCCATCCGCCCTCGCATCACAGCCTACGCCAGCATAGAAAACGCCCTCGACCGCCGCTACAACGAGGTCGTCGGATATCCCGCTCTCCCCATCAACTTCCGCGCCGGCTTCCGCTTCCGCATCGGAGGAGAATAAGGGGAGAGTCGGGACTCGCGCACAGGAAAAGGCTCGTTGCGATCGTAGATCCTCGGAGGCTAGGAATCTCTGATTAAGTTCCTACCTTGTCATCTCGAGCGTAGTCGAGAGCCTGCCCTGAGCCTGCCGAAGGGGACCTTGTGTTCTCGCTTACGGTACGTGATCAGAGCTTCCGCTGGTGTGGCGTCCCGGAAATTCGCGCAATAATTCAGCCTGTCATCCTGAGCGAAGCGAAGGACCTCTGTACTACTGCTTGCAGCACCGATACTCTCGCATCTCCATCGCGATGGACCGCCAACTTTGTTCGCGCATTTCCAGGACACCACGTTAGACCTTCACTACACCATCAGGTTCGCGCGGCAGCGCCGATGCCAGGGCGAGCGCAGCTCCGGCGTAGAGCAACGTGTCCGCGACGTAATTTAACTCTTCGTTGACCTGTGGCACCCCATGGGCGAGGATCAGAAGCGGCAGATACAGGCACAAAGTCAGGACAGTCATTAGCGCTCCAATCGAGGCAGCCGCAATCCGGGATTTTCTGTTCAGGGCCAACCCGATTCCCGCGGCCAGCAGAATCGCTCCAGCGAGATATCCCCATACGCTGGCGAATGGCACCCAGGATGGCGTCACCTTTTCCAAAGGAACGCCGGGCGCAAATCGTGCATGAAGAAAATGTTGTACGCCAAAAAAGATCGCGGCCACCGCGATGACGATGCGCCCAAACAAAATCATCCACTTCGATAGTCGCGGCGACGAGGCCCGGCTATAAAGTCCCGCGAGAGCCCATGCGCCTGCGGAAAATGAGAGATCTCGCAGCGCGAAGATCCACCCGAATCGACTTCCGGGATGCGAGAGCGCCCCCGGCAGGTAAATCATGCAGACAAATAGAAAGAACATCAATCCCAGCAGCGTGGACGACAAGCGCACGACCTTCCTCAATGTAAGACTGGTCGCCGCCGCCAGCAGCGCGCATCCGACAAAATACTGCCAGAACCAGCGCACCGGCATCCATGACGGCGCCATCTCCGGGATGTACGCGGGACCGCCGTGGAAATGCTCAGGCGCAAATACCGCGAGGGAAACGGCGATGAAGACGCCGCCCAGGCTGATGAGCTTGTCCCACCCGCAGGCCGCGCCGATCTCTCTTCGCAGGATGAAAACTCCGACGACAAGATAGACAAGCCCGGCAAACCCCATCCAGTAGTTGGTTGCTGCCAGCATCAGACCCTCTTTTCCGATGGCGATGCGGCAGAGATTATACCCCGGTTGCCAAGGGGTTATGCGCGGAGCGTAGCGGAGTTCATCAAGTTGGGGGGTGGCACCTCTTCACCGCCATGTAGATGTCATCAGAGAAAACATGCTGAAGGACGCTGCCCGCGCCACGAACAACGCAAAGTGCTGAAACCGGCGGTCCCTCATTGGCCCTGCAATCCGCTTGGGAAACACGGAGCGGGATCGTTGACTTAATCACTGACGTGATGCTGATTCGGTCGTATGCGGTAGTTGTTTAAGAGCGCGAGCGATGTCGTGGTCCGGGTCCGCGAGCTTGAGTTGGCCGCGGAGAGAATTTTCCTCCGCCTCAGCCTCCGCGAAACGGCCCGTTTGGCGATACAGCCGAGCGAGGTGCCAGCGACCATCCAAGTTGTCCCACGATACGGCGTCCGAGTCGGGCTGGCCTACGAGTTTGGTCTGACACCCGCGGAGCACATCCACGGCCTCGTCGATGCGGCCAGCATGCTCCAGAGCTGTGGCCAGTTGGTCGGCGGCTGTGTAGCCGCCGGGTTCGTTTGCATCTCTTGCTCGTCGAAGGTTATCGATACTGCTCGCGAAGTCACGTTCGGCCAATTTGACGATTCCGCTGACCCAGTAGACCCATGCTTGGCCCTCTCGTTTCTCAAGCTTCCGGAGTACCCCACGGAGATCGTCTAACCTTTCTGACTCCACGTACTCTGGGGCAAATATGGCCGCGTCAGGCGGGTACTTCAAGTACGGTGTAAGAGCCTCTCGCTCTGAAGCCCTGTCGCGGCGGTGGTGGGCGATGAGAATTGGATCTGCGAACCACGTGTACGCATTGTCATTTCCCCGCACAGTTTTGGCTGTAAGCTTCTCGTCGGCCTGGAGCATTCCGGTGTCCTGATAGAAGTCACTTAGGATGAGGCTCGGCACCTCTGTGGCTTTCGGATACACCTGGGACGCGTGGTCACTAAGCGTTTGAGCAATACGAAATGCCTGTTCAGCATCGCCCTTCCGCAGCAACTGCCAAATCGGGCGCGCATCGCGAACCATGAATACAAGTTGGCAGGAGTGAAGATTCGACGGGCGATCGCAGCCCGCAGCGATTCGATCCAGGGTCGCATCATCGCTGTGCACAGCAAGACCGTAAACACGGGAAGGCACCATCTCCGGTCGTAGGTCAGCTATTCGCATGCCAAGTCGCAAAGATTTCTCAGTGCGTCCCCACATCTCGTAAAGAACACTGAGGTTGTTCAGAGCCCACAAATCATCTGGATAATGACGTAGCAGGTCCTCGTATGCTGTGACGGCTTTGGTGAAGGATTCGTCCCCATCATCCTTGGAACGATAGTAGCTCCCAGTAATAAACAGCCGCTCGCGTTCGCTGGCGCTGTGAGCCATGGCGAACGCCCGTTCGAAATGTGGTGTCGCTTCGGGGTCCCCCAAGTCTCGCAGCGCTTGCGCAAACATGACATGCGCGGAGGCGAAATCTGGATCCTCCTTCAGTGCCTCCCGGAGTAGCTCAATCCCTTCACCAGCTTCAGTGCCGTGGCGGACCATCTGGTCAAGAGCTTCGGAATACAACTGTAAGGCACGCAGCGATCGAGTCGTTACCGGTTCCAAAGGTTCGCCAGTTCTGGGTGTCACCAGAATGCTTTCTCCGAGTTCTCGGCGCACGTTGGTCGCAAGCACATGTATAGCGCCGAGAATTTCGTTCTGGCTTACGGCTTCAGCTTCGGCGGCACGAACCATGTTTCCACTTGCTGGGTCAACTATGCTAGCTGTGAACAGATAACGGGAACCGATTTTCTGCGCTCGCCCGGTAATCAGCATGCGTATGTCCGGAGTTCGCCGGCAGATTTCGAGCGCGAGAGCACGGTCGATATGAACGTCGGTCGGCCGGCGCATCAGTTGCACGATGTCCTGAACCCGTTCGGGTGATACCACATGAACGAACTGCGAATTGCTCAGTTCTCGTTCCAGTGCGAACTGTAGCGTTCCGTCGAGCACTGGCTCACCCGAGTCATTTTCGAAAGCGCCAATGAGGACGGTAGTTTCGGGCTGCGAGGGCGGGCGCGACTTATGAACCCATATCGCGATTCCGACTGCGACCGCCACGGTAACCATGACGGCGCCCCCTCGAACCCATCGCCTTAGTGCCGCACCGCGCGCTGTCTTCGCTACAGGAGCGGCGGCAGAACCAGCCTGAGTCGCGCGGGGAACGGCTGGTACGCCGGGCCTGGGTAAGACGGGCGCGATCATCCGGTAACCGCGTTTGGGAATCGTCTCGATGAAGCGGGGCTGCCGGGCGTCATCTTCGAGCGCCTTCCTCAGCTCGGAGATAGCATGGGAGAGAACGTCGTCAGTCACAAAAGTGTCGGGCCACACAGCTCGGATCAGTTCTTCCTTCCGAACCACCTCTCCTGCCCGACCCGCCAGACAGGCACACACTTCCACCACCTTCGGTTCTAGCCGAATGACTTGGCCGTCCCGGCAGATCGTGTTCGATTCAGGGTCCAGAACGCAAGGACCAATCGCGAAGCGGCACGGCATAAAGAAGCTTACGACCCCAGAATTGCGGTGAATTATAAGCGCCGTATGGCGCTTCCGCCAACCGCAGGTGGCCCATTCAAGGCTTGTGTTGCCTTGAGTGGGGAAGTCCGGGTCCTTGCGCTAAGCTCATGCCTTGAGGCCTTACGCGTGCCCCGCAGCTTCCGCCTCCGCATCTGTGGATAACGGTGAAAAAGGGATTGTGCGAGCGCCCTGAAGACTGGCCGTGGAGGAGTTTTCCCTCACGCAACGGTCCGCGAGTGACGAGTTCGGCCTTCGAACTGCCCCACGCAAGCCAGAATCAGGCTTGCGTGGGCCACCAGACCAGCTGACCGCAACCGGCCAAGCGATCATGGCGAGAATTATCTTGCGTTATCTTTGACTGGCTTTTTCACCGAAGAGGAAGGGTATGGGGGCGACAATCTTTCCTGTAGCACAAGCCCGGACAATTTCGGTTCTACCGGAAGTTGCTGATCAGCACCACGTCCCGCGTCTCGTTTCCTTTGGCAAGAAGCAAATGTTTCCCGTCGCGAGACCAGGCGAAATTGAAGATGTGACCGGAGGTGAAATCCGTAACCGGATGCGGCTCTCCACCGGCCAGCGGTTGCTCCCAGACATTGCTGGCGCCTTTGCGGGTCAGCAAATATTGCAAGGCTTTGCCGTCGGGGGACCAGAGCGGTGCGCTAGCGCCGCTCGGCGAAAGAAACTCGTGCACTCGCGCGCCTCCCTCGGCCGGACTTACGACAAACTTACCTTGCGGCACAGGGTTGCCTTCCTGGACCGTGTAGGCGACGAATTTGCCATCCGGAGAGATACGTGGATTTCCCCCGCCCCCGGTCGCCCTGGCAATTTCCGTGGAAGCGCCTCCTTCGATGGGCATGCGGTAGATAACGGTTCCTGCCGGGGTGTTGGTGTCGTAGATCAGCCACTTTCCATCCGGCGAACAATCTTCCTCCCCGACGCTGTCCGCGACCAGCCGGGTGGGGTTCGATCCGTCGGCATCGGTCCGCAACAGAGCCGAGTTGGTGCCATCGTAAGAATCGAAAAGAATATAGCGATCGCCACAGCTGACGAGTGTGGCGAAATTGCGCGCCTGCGGCATCACCACAGTTCGTTGGCTGCCATCGGCGTTGATCAGATCCACCTCGCCGCCCCGGCTGCGGACCAGCAGCTTCCCATTGGGACCGGGGGCGACGGCAAGGTCAGCCACGCCTCCGGTAGTGATCTGTGTCAGTTGCGCAGCTTTTCCTCCCACCGCGGTCCATATATTCGAGACTTGCGTGTTGTCGAGCGCGGCCAGTGTGCGTCCATCGCGCGTCAGATCCAGATAAGGGCTGTAGTTCGACAAGTCGTTGGTGAAGCGCCGCGGCTCGCCAGTGGGATAGGGGATCTGCCAGATCTGGGCACGGCTGTCTTTTACCGAGCCAACGGCGACCAACATGGAGTCGCTGTCAGGAAGCCATACCGGGCGGCCCAACACTGCAGAGTTGGAAAAAAGCGTTTTCAGACTGCCGTCCGCAGCACTTACGGCGTACAGCACAAACTTTGTGTCCTTACCGTTCGTTAGGACAGGTACCGCAATCGTCTTCCCGTCCGGAGACCAGTTGGCTCCCCACATGAAGGCGGCATACGACGGGATGCGAGCCAGGAGCCGCTCGCCGGTGCCATCCGCAGAGGCAATGCGGACTTCAATCTGCTGCGGATCGGGCAGGCCTCGCAGAAACACGATCTGCGAACCGTCCGGCGAGAACCCGACCGGAGTGTCAATGTCGCGAATCAGCTGCCGCGGATTCCCGCCCAGCACCGGCATCTGGTACAGGTAACTGTAGTTCTGCGTGGTCTTGTCCGAGCGAACGTAATAGAGATAGTTGCCGTCCGGAGAAAAGGTCACGCCCTTGAAGTCGACCACGTCGGCCGCGAGCACCTGCACGTCGCTCTTCGTCGCCACGTGGCGCATCCACAAACTCTGCTGCTCGCCCTCGCGCAAAACGTAGACCACGTAGCGCCCGTCGGGCGAGATCGCCACCAAAGCAGCCTTCCCGCTCTCGGTGAGCTTGGTGATCTGCATGTTCTCGAGGTTCAAACCGCGCGGAAGGCTCAAGAGCTTGTATCCAACGAAAGCCGCGATCAGCACTACGAGCGCTCCGGCCGCGATGGCGATTTTCGGTGTCCCCTTTTTCGCAGGCGCCGTCTGGACTGGCGCGGACGCCAATCGCCCCGACGAAATCCCGCCCGAATCTGCTGCCGCAACCCCAGCGCTTGATCCGCTCTCCACCAGCATTCGCCCGGAACTGGTGTCGCGCCTCACGCGCTTCAGGTCAGCCCGCATTTCGGCCGCACTCTGGTAGCGCAGGTCGCGGTCTTTCTCCAGCGCCTTGTTGATGATCTCTTCCAGCTTTGGAGGCACGTCGGGATTGAGCCGCACTGCGGGCACGGGAGCGCGGTTCACGATCGCTTCGCAGATCATCGCCGAGCTCTCTCCGCGAAAGGGCAACGTCCCGGTCGCCATCTCGTAGAGAACGGCCCCGAACGAGAACAGATCGGTGCGCCCATCCAGTTCTTTCGCCCGCACCTGCTCCGGCGACATGTACGACACGGTTCCCACCGTCGTGCCCGGACTGGTCAAATGCTGCTCGTCCACCGTATGCGTCTGCGTGTCCGCCGCACCGATCTGGCTCGACGAACCGCTGCCCATCGCGACCTTGGCTAGTCCGAAATCCAGAATCTTGGCGTGCCCGCGCTTGGTGACGAAAAGGTTTGCCGGCTTGATGTCGCGATGCACAATGCCTTCCGCGTGGGCCGCGTCGAGGGCGTCGGCGATCTCGATGGCGAGCGAGAGCGTCTCTTCGATCTCCATGGGACGCCCGCTGATACGGTGCTTCAGGGTTACGCCATCCAGATACTCCATGGCGATGAACGCCTGCCCATGATCCTCATCAATTTCGTGAATGGTGCAGATGTTCGGATGATTCAGCGCCGAGGCGGCCTGCGCCTCGCGTTGAAAGCGGGCCAATGCCTGAGGATCTTTGGCTACCTCATCCGGCAGAAACTTGAGGGCCACAAAGCGATGCAGCTTCACATCCTCCGCTTTGTAAACCACACCCATCCCGCCGCCGCCGAGCTTTTCGACGATGCGGTAGTGCGAGATAGTCTGGTCGATCATAGGCTGCGAATCTTACTTGGGCGAAAGGGGCAAGTCAATCAAAGCCGGGAACATGGCGATTCGCCAGGAGCGGCGGTTCGATACCAACAAGCGCGCGCTAATGTGTGCGCCGTCGGGGAAGATGATCTGGATTGTTGATCATTCCATTCGTTTGCCGCGGCGGACTGCCGACCCCGTATTCTCCCTCTTGATTAACAAGTAAGGCTGCCCCGCCCTTATCGCCACAGGGCAACGGTCAATCCACCGACGACGATAAACCCTCCACCCACCAGTACGGCGGGCGTCGGAAGAACGCCGAAAAAGAGATAGTTCACAATCTGGAAGACGACAAACAGGGTCGCGACGTACATCCCCGTGACGGCAGCGAATTCTATCGGGGCCAGATTGAGGGAAGTACCATAAAGCGCAAGCAATATGTAGCCAAGCAGGAAGAGTCCAATACGGGCCGAGAAGGACTGATGATGCAGAGCGATACGCACGATTGCGTCGCCCGATGCTTCGAGCACGGTCGCCGCGAACACGAACAAGAAAATCTTCATGCGCCATATTCTCAGGTCCTCAAACGAGGCGCAAATCCAGCTCGATCTCACCTATAACTGAGGCTGCCCCCACCCTCTGCGGTTTTCAGAGAGTGGCAATCGATGCGGCTTGCGTCATACCGTTTTTCTATCCTTGCCCCCTCTGAAATTCTCAGTGAGTGCAAAACGCCGGTTGCTTCTTGAATGTATATCGGTTTACGATATATATAGCGCTCCGTCTAAGCGCGCGTCGCATTGACGCTGAGCGTTGGGTGTTTTCGATGGACTCTAAGGAGAAGGGCGAATGGTGGGCTTGAAATTAGTGCGCTTGATTGAGCGGCACGGAGACAGATTGGCGCGGGGGCTGACAGAACAGATCCGAGCGGCCGAGCGGACCTCTGACTTCCGCAAGATCCCGGCCCAGGACTTGCAACTCGCCGCGGTCGATGTGTATCGCAATCTGGGAGAATGGCTGCTGCAAAAGACCGAAGATGAGATCGAGAACCGGTTCAGGACCATCGGCTCGCGCCGGGCACTCGAGGGGATTGGGCGGCATCAGTTCGTGTGGGCCTTGATGCTCACGCGCGATCATTTGTGGCGGTTCCTTGAGCAGGAAGGTTTTGCCGACAATATCGTGGCACTACGCGGTGAACAGGAGTTACGTCACATACTGAACCAGTTCTTCGATCGCGCCATCTACTATGGGATTCTGGGATATGACGAGGCCAGGCGAAATGCCGATCAGCCCAAGAGTAATTTGACGAGAGTCGAGGATCTGGCCATATCGATTGGCCTGATGTCCCAGCGAAACACGACGCCTAAAATGTTGTAGGCGGAAAATTCCAGAGCTGTCTACAGGCCTGAACGGAAAGAAATCCAGAGACCTTCTAGCTGACTTTCTGCGGCGACCTCGCCTCTGGACGCGGCAGCGATGCCGCGACCTTCGCGCCAAAATACTTGGTGCGCGCCAGCATCAGCTTGTCGATCTCCACCTGCTGCAGCGGTTCCTGTCGTCCGAGCAGGTGCGTGACCAAGGCGATCTGCGCAAAATGCTCGACCGTTTCCATCTTCATGTACGCGTGTTCCAGCGTGTCGCCGTAGGCCACGACGCCATGGTTCGACATCAGGATGGCATCATAGTTCGGAACGTAGGGCTCCAAAGTCTGCGCCAGTTCTGAAGTCCCGGGCGTGCCATATCGGGCCAGCGGAATGCATCCCAGCCCCATCACAACTTCGCACACTAGAGGCTCGGTCAGCGCCATACCTGCCGCCGCAAACCCCGTCGCCGTCGGCGGATGAGCATGCACAATCGCCTGCACATCAGGCCGCAGCCGATAAATCAGCAGATGCATGCCGATTTCGCTGGTCACATGCCGGTGGCCCGCGACTCGGTTACCCTCCGGATCCACGATCACCATGTCCGCCGGCCGCATCGCTCCCTTGCTCAGGCATGTCGGCGTTACCAGGATCTGGTTGCCCTTCAGCCGCACGGACAGGTTTCCGTCCATCGCTGCCACGAATCCCCGTTCGTGCAGCATACGGCCGTAGCGGACAATGTCTTCCCTATATTTCCGTTCAGTTGGCATGTTTACCCTTGGGGAGGATGTTAAAAAGCAGGCCGCACGCTGGCACCCGCATGTTATCAGCATCGCTGCGATCGAGACAATCCAATTTTGCAGAAAAAGCGAAGGACTCTCGCAGTCCGCGACCTGCATCCTGCGCGGCTTTTGTCCTTATAATCGCTGCGTGCTGGTCTCCGATTTTCATTACGAACTGCCTGAAGAATTGATCGCGCAGCAGCCTTTGTCTGATCGCTCCGCCTCTCGCCTGCTTCATCTTTCTACTGCCACGGGCGCTCTCGCGGACCGCCAGTTCCGCGAACTACCGGGCATGCTTCGTCCCGGCGATCTGGTCGTCTTCAACAACACACGCGTATTTCCTGCCCGCCTCTACGGTCGCCGCGGAGGTCTGAAAGCACAACCCCTCAGTCCTCACAACCCGGCTGCGCGGGATTTTCTCCACGGACGCGTCGAAGTTCTACTTACCCGTCAGTCGCAATCCGATCCCAATGAATGGGAATGTCTCGTCAGACCCGGCCGCAAGATCGGTGTCGGCGAGCATCTCTTCTTCGGAGACCGCGACGAACTGCAGGCGGAAGTGATCGCGCGTGGCGAGTTCGGCGAACGTCACCTGCGCTTTGCACCTACTGCAGATTTTTTCGGTACCGTGGAAAAACTTGGCCACATTCCCCTCCCGCCCTACATCGCCCGTCCCGATTCTCCCGAGGACCAGGCTCGTTACCAGACCGTCTACGCCCGCGAACGCGGTTCGGTCGCCGCCCCGACTGCCGGACTTCACTTCACTCCAGAGATTCTTGCGGAACTCGCCGCGCGCGGCATCGAGACCGCCGAAGTCACTCTGCATGTCGGCCTCGGAACCTTTCAGCCCGTGCGCACCGAAAACGTCGAACAGCACAAGTTGCATGCGGAGAGGTATTCAATTTCAGAAGAGACCGCCGCAAGCATCGCAAAGGCGCGGACCGAATCCCGCCGAGTCGTCGCCATCGGCACTACGACGGTCCGCACCCTGGAGTACGCCGCGCAGCAACACTCGGGAGAAGTTCATCCGGAAAACGGCGAGGCCAATTTATTTATCTATCCCGGATACAAATTCCAGGTCGTGCAGGCGCTCCTCACCAACTTTCACCTGCCTCAATCCACGTTGCTTATGCTGGTCTGCGCTTTGGGCGGAAAAGAAAACGTCCTGCGGGCCTACAACCACGCTGTTGCTCAGCGCTATCGTTTCTATTCCTACGGCGATTGCATGTTTGTGGAGTAGAAATCCGCCCTCAATCATTGGCGTATTTCTACAGCGAATTCGGTAGCGCTGAACTCCCAAGTTTGCCGTATGTCCTACAGTCTCCGCGACTGGCAGACTGGCTCTGTGTCTCGGGACCTAGAGGATCGTATCCAGCAACTCTGCGCTCAGGTGGTGGCAACTGAAGATGAAGAGGAGCTGAACCGTCTATGTTCGGAATTACGAGACGCCCTGAACCGCCATATCGCTCTTATGCGAAAACGCGTCGCCGACTTCCGCAAATCGTCTGGCAAGCATGCTCCCAAGAAGGGAGATGAGGAGGATGCTAGATGAGCAATCGAAACAGCGCGTTAAACAGCTGTGCGAACTGATCGCCAAAGAGCAGGACCACTATCGGTTCTCCCGCCTGTTGGCAGAGTTGAATACGGTGCTGGAGGGAAACGTTCCACTTAAGATGGATGGATCGAGCAAGAACGACACGGGAAATGTCAGCGATGGAAAAATCTCACCAACGAATTTCTCTCCATCATCACCCTCATCTTCCTCTTCCGAGGGGTCGTCGTAGGGGGCCGTTGATCCGTTGTCCCCACCCCATCGGTACAACTTCTCCAGCTCGCCCCAAAAGCGAAACGGGCACCTTGGCGGGTGCCCGCTGCTGAAAGTTGGCCAATTCAAACCGCTCGCGAAGGAACCTAGGCTCGTGCGCCCACGGCTGCCGGTTCGCTCGGCGGGAACAGCCTTCTCTTCGCCGTTGGCCTTCTGCTGCTGTTGCGGCTGTCCGCCCTTGCGGATATCGATGCCGCCCTTGAAGAACGCGCCGTCTTCAATCGAGATGCGCGCCGCGATCACGTCGCCGGTCAGCGAACCATCGCTGCGGATGTCCACGCGGTCGCTGGCCGTCAGGTTGCCGCGCACCTTGCCCAGCACCACGATCTCGCGCGCGTTGATGTTCGCCGCGACCACGCCATTGCGGCCCACCGTCACGCGATTGCCCGAAAGATTGATGGAACCTTCCACCCGGCCGTCGATGTACAGCGACTCCGAACCGGTCACCTCGCCCTTGATCACGAGCGACTTGCCGATCGTGGCCTGGTCCGCAGTGGTGGTGGTCACCGGACGCGGGAGCCGCTGCCGGTTCACTCGCCGCCATCGCAGGCGCACTCGGGGTAGACGTAGTTGGGCGCTCCGGCTCAGCGGGCCGGCCAGGAGTCTGAGGCTGATTCGTGGGCTTCCACATGGGGTAAGAGGTTCCTTTCCTTGTTGGGATTAAGAGATTACTGGCCGCACTTTCGTGACCAAAGCGAATTGTACTCCTGAGTCTCATTTTGAGCGCTGTGGAAAACCCTTTATTTTCAACGGAAGTAACCTGCGCTTCGGCACATCTCCTCGCGCGTTGCCACTCCTGCTTCCTTTCTCGCAGACAACCAGGACTTTTCTGCCCGCCACGTGTAACGTTTCCCGAAAATTTTCCTGCCTGCGCGTACCCTTTCACAGCCTCCCGAGCGTTATCCTCTCAGGGACGAAGATTTATCGAAACCAAGTCTCGTTTCGTTAGTCTAACCAGTCAGATACCAGGTGGATGACTCGTGCATTGCGTCCTTTCGTTAGGCTCCTGCATTTTGACGCTCAGTTTCTCGTAACTACCCGACAAACTGGAGTCAATTCATGTCCGAACCAGCCGTCATCACTCCCAACCATCAGTCCGTCCCGAACCCGGCGAGTATGCGCCTTACTACGATCGCTACATCTCGCTCATCGCCGGCAACGACATCCTCGAGCACGCTCGAATCGCAGCGCCGCCAGATGCTGCTTCTGCTCTCCGGCCGCGACGAGTCCGAGGGCGACTTCCGCTACGCGCCCGGCAAATGGTCAGTCAAGGAAGTGCTCGGCCACGTCTGCGACACCGAGCGCATCTTCGCCTATCGCGCCCTTCGCATCTCGCGCGGAGACCGCACTCCCATCGAAGGCTTCGAGCAGGACGACTACGTCCGCAACGGCCCCTTCGCCCAACGTCCGCTCGCCGAAATGATCGAAGACTACATCGCCGTCCGCCGCGCCACGCTGACGCTCTTCCGCAATCTCGACGAGCAGGCCTGGACTGCGCCGCGGCATCGCCAACAACAATGAAGTCAGCGTCCGCGCCCTCGCCTACATCATCGCCGGCCACGAACTCCACCACCGCCGCATCCTCGAGGAAAAGTATTTCGCCGCAAAATGAAGCCGCAAGGTGAATACGAGATGGGTGCCCCACTTCTCGCTTCTTTTGCGAGAAGTGGGGATTTTCCATAGAGCGAAATCGCAAAGTGGGTAGAATTTTGCGAATGTAGTGAAAAATGCAGTGGCAGGTGATAGCCGCGACGCGGCTAAAGAACGCAGCCCACGGCGCAAGCCGTGGGTGTAAGACGAGAGATAAGCAAGCCCCGAAGGAGCGAATGAAACAAAGCCACAACAACCAATGTCCCAGCAAGCCCTCGCCGAACTCCTCCGCGGTAAAGGCGCCCACGCTGATCCCCTGGCCTGCGTGGAAGATCTCGCCTTCGATCTGGCTCAACGCCACATCGACGACTTCCCCCACTCGATCGCCGAACTCGTCTTCCACATGAATTACTGGATGAGCTACGAACTGAACCGCATCCGCGGCGAAAGCCAAAATATCCCGAGCACAATGCCGAGAGCTTTCCGCCGTCCATCCCCGGCTGATCCCGAAGACTGGAATCGCCTGAAGTGGGACCTGGCCTGGTTCATCTCCGAGTTCGCCAAGCTAGCTCAATCCTCGCGCGAAGAACTCGATCGTCAAATCGAATCCGGTCCACGAAGGCGACAAGAAAGTAGCCGGAACCCTCGAGGCTGTCCTCTGGCAAATGGTCACCCACAACAGCTACCACATCGGCCAGATCGCTCAACTCCGCCGCGCCCTGAAGGTATGGCCCCCGAAAGCCGGCGGCGACACGTGGTAAGACGCTGCCGGGATATCGGTGTCTAATTTTCTAGAAAGTTATGCGAGCAATACCACTTCTCGTCTTCACGCTCTTGCTGGTCACATTTCTTCCTGAGGATGCATTCGGACAGTCGCAATTCACCGGTACATGGCAAACCGCCAAGTCGAACAAACGGACAGGAAAACACGCGATCACAGTGACCATTTCAGTGACGCGAATGGTCAGAATCAACTAACGGTCTGCTGATGCTAGACCGCTGCCGCCGGAGCCACTGTGGAAGCCGAGTGAGGTTCCGAAGACGAAGGGCCCTGGTTCCTGACCACTCATCACTGACCACTGACCACTACTAGTACCCCTCAATACATAATCGTCTTCGTCAAATGATGCGGCCACGACGTGGTATGAAAATGCGTCCATAGACGCGCATCGATCTGCGGAATAATAATCTGTTGATCCGCCGGGCGAATTTTGTTGATCTCGTCCGTTAGCAGCGCCGTCGCATACAAACAATGCGCCCGGATCTCGATCTCCTGCCGGCTGTCCCGCGGAATCATCTGATAGGTGTTGATCGCCTTCTCCAACTCCGGCGAATAGCTAGTGATCCCCATCAGTCGCAGCCCCACGGGCACAATGTAGTCTGCAAACGCCGTCATCTTTTGCGCATCTTCCAGCCTAAACGCGCCGCTGCCATGCAGCCCGGAAAAGATTTGCCAGTAGCCCAGCTGCGTCAACTTATAGAACTTCACCTCGTGCCCGTCGTACCGGCTCACATCGTTAAAGCGCGGAAACTCCGCCACCAGTCGCTCCACCAGCCCATTCCCGTTGTCATAAAGCTTCGGTGAGCATGACCGTATGAAATTGTAATAACGCCCTTCGTACTTGCTGGCTAGGATCGCTCCCGCCTGATGAAATAACTCCAGCTTCTCGTCGGACATCGGCATCTCGATGTTCCCAGCGAAAACCTTTGCCATGTCGGCGCGAGTCATCCTCGCCAGATATTTCCCATCCAGCAGCGGAACCCCGCTGTCCATCGCCCGCTTCATGCAGGCAAACAACGCGTCTGAATCCGAATGATGCTCGCCGGCGTAGTCCATCTGAAACTTGACGTGAGTTTTGAAATCCGTGAACGCTGTGTCGACGGTCGTTCCGACCATGATGAAATCCATCGCGATGTCCGGCGTCTTCTCCATGCCGAACGGCACCGCCAGATTCGGGAATGGCAATTCTTCATAGGCCATCCATCCCGCCACCTCGCGAACCTTGTCGTAATGGGTCTTCACTTGGCGCGAATTCTCGATAACCGGCCGTAAGCTCTCGATCACCGGGCTGCCCTGCGAACGTGGCCAGGGAATGCTCCCCGTGCTCGCCCCAGCTTTAGCCGCGTACCCGAACAGCTGGGATTCGGCCGCGATGCCGATCGCGCCCGCAGAAATGTCCCGCAATATCGCACGCCGCGTGAAGTTCATGCGCTCCTTGTGACCCGACGGAAGTTCCGCAGCATCTTAGCAGCACCCAGCCAACGAGCGGCCCGTGGCCCCCAAAAAGCAAGCGTCATCCCGACCCGAGCCGCTTTTCAGGCGGAGGGAGGGATCTCCCGTCTCCAATCGCACAAAGCTGGAATCCAACCCGCAAAGGCCAATCGGTGCGACAATAATTCTGAACGGGGAATGATTGAGACTCCTGCTCGATGCCGAAGGATTTGGGGCTGCAATTCTCGTCCTGTTCGTCATCAGCTTGCTGTACGGCTCGTCGGGCGCAATTACCGCCTTCATCCCGAAACTCTGGCGCGAGTGGAAAGGCAAACCACTGGCCACTAACCACTAGCCACTGCTCCCATGCTCTCCGACGCCACCATCCTCCAACACATCGCCCGCCAGTCCAAGCGCCAGGCCGGATACAAGCAACTCGTCCGCGAACTCGGCCTGCACGGCGACGAGCGCCGCGAACTAAACGATCACCTGCAAAAGCTGGTAAAGAGCGGAGCGCTCATCCCCCTCGACTCCGACCGCTACGCGCTCCCGCAAGCCGCAGCCGACAAGAACCTGGTCGCCGGACGCCTCACCATGCATCGCGACGGCTTCGGCTTCGTCATCCCCGATTCCAAATCGCTAATCGCGTCGCTCAAATCCAAACTCTCCGGCGACATCTTCATCCCACCGCACCAGATCGGCAACGCCATGCACGGCGACCTTGTCCTGGTCGACATCATCAACGTCCGTCCCGACGGCCGCGCCGAAGGCCGCATCGTTCGACCCGTCAACCGCGCGCATCCCACCGTAGTCGGCATCTTCCACTACGGCAACCGCAGAAACTACGTCACGCCGCTCGACGCAAAAATCACGCAAGAAATCGTGATCCCCGAAGGAATGGAGCTTCCGGCTTCCTCTGTGTCCCCCGTGTCCTCTGTGGTGAAAGATGTTGAAAGCCAACCACCGAGGACACAGAAAACACAGAGAAAAGAAGTCCGTCGACCGCGTCCTCGGCGAAGAAGCCGCCAGTCACACAAACTGGGACGATCTGGAAGGCGTCGTCGTCGACGTAGAAATCACCGACTGGCCGTCACCCACGCAGAGCCCGCGCGGACGCGTCATCGAAATTCTCGGCCGCGAAGACGACTTCGGCGTCGACGTCGAAATCATGATCCGCAAATTCCATCTCCCGCACCACTTCCCCGCCGCGACACTGGAAGAAGCCCAGCAAGTCTCCGCCACCATCCCCGCCCGCGAACTCCACCGCCGCCGCGACTTCCGCGACCTCCCCATCGTCACCATCGACGGAGAAACCGCCCGCGACTTCGACGACGCCGTCCTCGTCCGCATGCTCCCCAACAACAACTTCGAACTGCAGGTCCACATCGCCGACGTCGCCCAATACGTCACGCCCGCGCAGCGCCCTCGATCAGGAAGCCCGTCTGCGCGGCACCAGCGTCTACTTCCCCGACCGCGCCGTCCCCATGCTGCCGCTCGAACTCTCGACCGACATCTGCAGCCTGCGCCCGCACGTCGACCGCCTCGTACTCTCCTGCATCATGGAAATCGACCACCGCGGCGAGATCGTCGGACTACGACCTCACCGAAGGCGTGATCCGCTCCGCCGAGCGCATGACCTACACCGTCGGTCAATGCAGTCCTCGAAGGCGATGAAGCGCAGCGCAAGCGTTACGCCCCGCTGGTCGCGACGTTCGAACTCATGCGCGACCTGCAGCAGATTCTCCACCGCAAACGCGAGCGCCGCGGATCGATCGACTTCGATCTTCCCGAGCCCGTCATCGAATTCGACGAGTTCGGCCTGATGAAGACCATCTCGCGCTCCGAGCGCAACATCGCGCACCGCCTGATCGAAGAGTTCATGCTCTCGGCCAACGAAACGGTCGCACACCATCTCGAGTCGCATCGCATCGCCAGCCTCTACCGCATCCACGAGAAGCCCGACGCCAAGCGCGTCTACGACTTCGAAACCATCGCCGCCACTTTCGGATATTCGCTCGGCGTTGGCGCGCTGCCCATCCATCGCGTGCAGATGAAGACCGACCGCCGCGCCAACTACGGTACCGGTAAGCGCGTCCGCGACATCGAAATCCCCAAGGAAGTCCACATCACCCCGCGCATGTACCAGAAGCTGACCGAGAAAATTGCGGGCAAGCCGGAAGAAAGAATCCTCAGCTACCTGATGCTGCGCAGCCTGAAGCAAGCCCGTTACTCCGAAGAGAATCGTAGGTCACTTCGCGCTAGCCGCGCCCGACCTACACCCACTTCACCAGCCCGATCCGCCGCTACCCGGACCTGATCGTCCACCGCATCCTGAAAGATGTGCTGCGCGATACGAATGTGGAGCGGGCGCCCCGCCCGCTAACTCTGTCCACGAGCCGAACGACGAAGACTCTGACACTCGAACCACCACCGAAGAGCGGTCCCTCAGGACCCTGTCAAGCGCTCATATGGAAGGGGCTTCAGCCCCGGCCGACGCCCCGTCCCCGTGGTCCAAACGCCGCGACCACACCGCCCACCGCGAATCCCACGCCCCGCTCACCGGCCCGATTCCACTCGAAGAACTCCACGAGATCGCCGAAGAATCCAGCCAGTCCGAACGCCGCGCCGACGACGCCGAACGCGAGCTCATGGAATGGAAGAAGGTCAAGTTCATGCAAGACCGCGTCGGAGAAGACTTCGACGGCCTCATCACCAGCGTCACGAAATTCGGATTCTTCGTCGAACTCACCGACCTGTTCGTCGAAGGTCTGGTCCCGCTCAACACGCTGATCGATGACCGCTACACCTACCACGAGAACACCCGCGAGATCATCGGACAGCACTCGCGCAAGATTTACCGCATCGGCGACCGCCTGAGAGTCCTGGTCGATCGCATCGATCCGGTAGAAAAGAAGATCAACTTTGCCGTGTACGAGGAAGCCCCGCCGAAACGCGAGAAGCGCACGAAACGCAGCAAGCGCCGCTAGGAACTCGAGGGTGTCCGGCAATACTTGGCGGGCTTAGTGACCAATGAACGGATGAACGTCTTGCGCGCTGACTTCGATCGTCTCAAGGCTGTTTTGACCAACTGCATTCGCTTCGGTCCGGACAGTCAGAACCGCGAGGGACATCCGAACTTCCGGGTACAGCTTGAGGGTCGCGTGGCGTTTGTGGAGATGATCAATCCGGCAAAGGGGAAGCGGCTTCGGGCTATTCTCGAACGGATTCAGTGGTCCGAATAGACGCGACCCGAGGAATATCTTATCGGCTTTTGAAACTCTGCCGGCAGTTGCACCGGCGGGAGCACCCGCGCCACACAACCGCGCTTCAAAGAAATCTTCCCCACTCTGCAGGATTTCTGGAGCGTTCTTTATAAAATTCGTTTAATGAAAATCAACTCACCGGATCTTATCTGTTAGTTGGCAAATATCCTACCTTCCAGTGACACTCGCTATCCGCGCGCTAAGTACTGATATCAGAGTGCACGAAACTCGAAGTCTCCGACCTCCCTGGCCGATACCTTCGTGCTTTTCATCGGCACCTCGATTGCTTTTCTCGAATGCGTGCCGGAAGAAGAGCAGAAATCCAAGGACGTACCCCACGAGCGAAGAGGTCGTCTCTTCCTGATTTTGCCGTTCCTTGCGTTGGCGGGAATCGCGCTTTGGTTGTGGACGAATCGCGACAGTGATTCTACTGCCAGTGCGAATCCGGTTTCGCCGGTCCGCTCCACTCTGCATTTGGAGACTTTTGTCTTGAACCTGGCGGGCACGGAGCAGAGGGCGTACCTGCGAATCGGCATCGACTTGGGACTGAATCAGGAAACCAAGCAAGCGGAGGAGATCGTTCCCCTCGCCCAGGTTCGCGACACGATCCTGGGCGTGCTGGGCGACGCCAAAGTGGACGATCTGCTGACCGCCGCCGGCAAAACGAAGCTGAAACAAGACGTGTTGCACGCTTTGCAGGAACGGCTGCCGCAGCTGCGGGCCGAACAGGTTTATTTCACTGAATTCTTGATTCAGCACTAGGGAAGGTGGAGGCAGAAGAATGTCGGCTGCGGCAGTTTCGCCCGCTGTTTCGGAGCAGCAGGCGGGCAAGCACGAAACAGAAGACGAGGAGGCGCGCTGGAGGCCGGTCCTGCCTCTGCCTTGTCAGCTCACGGTGGATCTTTCGCTACCTCATTTTACGGTGGGTAATTTTCTCGCTTTGCGTCCCGGATCGATCGTGGAGACGCATTGGGGGCTGGCACACGATGTTCCGCTGCGCGTCAACGGAACCCTGGTGGGCTGGGGCGAGCTGGAAGGCGCCGGCAACCGTCTCGCCGTACGCCTGACCGAGCTGGCATGAAGAGCGAACCATGAATGTGCGACCCATCCGCGAATCGATTCCCAACCCGGCGACGGCAGTTCGCCTCGAACGCCGCGCTGCATGGAAGCCGGTGCATGCTTTGTGGCAAAGAATCTTGTCTCTCAGCCGCCGTGCGCCGCGGCGTTTGCGTTTATGCGAAAGCCTGCCTCTCGGAGAACGGCGTTTTGTGGCGGTCGTCGAGTATGAAGAATCGCGCTTCCTGCTGGGAGGAACCTCGGCCTCTCTGGTGCTGCTGGCTCGGCTGGGTAAGCACGAAATGAAAACCGATTTCTCCGAAGCGCGGGCGCAATCCCTCTCCGGCAAAGAACAGGACCCATTGTGAGGCGCAGATGGCGCATCCGGATGCTGACGGCCGCGCTGGTCTGGCTGCCTGCCGCGACCGCCTGGGCCAATACGATTCGACCGCATCACGCTTCCGGGCTGAAGTGGAGCGCAACGGCGGGAGCCAGCGGCTCGGTGCCGTGGAACATCGTTGTGCTGCTCACGCTACTGACGCTGCTTGCCTGCGCTGGTCGTCGCCTTGACGCCGTTCGCGCGCCTGCTGGTGGTCTTTCATTTTCTGCGCCAGGCGTTGGGCACGCAGACCGCTCCCAGCAACCAGACCCTGATCGGCCTCTCGCTGGTGCTCACGTATTTCCTGATGCAGCCGGTGGGAGCCGCCATCTATCAATCCGCGGTCATGCCCTTTCAGCGCAACCAGATCGATGCCTGGGCGGCCATCGAGCAGGGCACGCCTCCGCTGCGCCATTTCATGCTGAAGTTTGCGCGCGAGAAAGACCTCGCGCTGTTTCTGGAACTGGCGCAGGCGCCGCGTCCGGCGCGGCCCGAAGACGTGCCCATGCGCGTGGTGGTCCCGGCCTACATCCTGTCGGAGCTGAAGACCGGCTTTCAAATCGGCGCGGCGCTGTTTCTTCCGTTTCTGGTCATTGACCTCGTGGTCGCGGCTGTCACGACTTCCATCGGCATGCTGCAGCTGCCGCCGGTGGTGATCTCCACCCCGCTGAAGATCATGTTGTTCGTCATGGTCGATGGATGGAACCTGCTGGTCGGTTCGCTGATGAAAAGTTTTACCTGAGGAGGATGCCATGGCATCGGAACAGATCGTCACCATCCTGCGGCACACCATTCAGACCGCGCTGTGGATGGGCGCGCCCCTGCTGATCATCGCCACCCTGGTCAGCCTGCTGATCAACGTAATCCAGGTGCTGACTTCGCTGCAGGACGCCACCGTCTCGACGGTGCCCCGGTTGTTCGCCGTGGCCGCCGCCACGCTGCTGCTGATGCCCTGGATGGCGCACCGTTTGTCGGCGTTCATGCTGCAGATGACCTCCGATTTCCGGCCCGTTGTTGCGCTGAGCTTCACGATGAACGATGCGCTGAACTTCGATACTCCAGGAGAAATGCGAACGAGCCGCAGAGATCTATTTATGGACAGCCTTCCTCTTGACCAACTCGTGGCCGCCGCGGTTTTCATCGGCGCGCGGGTGTCCGGGTTGATGGTGTTCTGCCCATTCCTTGGCAGTAACGCGATCCCGGCACGGTTGAAGGCTGCGCTGGCTTTGCTCATCACTGCCGTGCTCTATCCGCTGCATGGTCCCATGCAACTCGACCTGCACTCCTGGCAGTGGGCCGGCATTGTGCTCAGCGAAGTCGTGATCGGTCTGATGCTAGGTCTCACCGCGAACTTCCTGATGGAGGCGCCGATGCTGGCGGGGCAGATTCTGGGTGTGCAGATGGGTTACTCGCTGGCGATCTTTGTTTGATCCGCAGACCCAGGCCGACACTCCGGTGCTCGGCGAATTTCACCGCCTGGCCGCCCTTCTGATTTTCCTGCAGTTGGATGTGCATCACTGGCTGCTGCGGGCGATGGTTCGCAGCTTTGCCTATCTGCCGGCCGGAGCGGCGTTGGCGACGTATGGCCGCGGCCAACGGCCTGTTGCGCGCTGCCGGCGGTATCTTCCTGGCCGGCGTGCAGATTGCCGCGCCCGGCTTGGCGGCCACGCTGATGGCAGATGTCGCACTGGGATTTCTCGGGAAAGCTTCTCCGCAGCTGCCTGTGCTCTTCGTCGGCCTCGCGGTGAAGAATCTGTTGGGTCTGGCGATGCTGATCGCGGTCGTCGCGTACTGGCCGCACGCCTTTGCCCAACGCTTCGCGGACTCGATTGCCATGGGAGAACGCTTGCTGCACGTGACGCGCTGAAAACAAGTTCATGGCGGACCAGAATAAAACCGAGAAAGCCACCCCGCGGCGGCGGCAAAAGGCCCGCGAGCAGGGTCAGGTGGCGCGCAGCCGCGACCTGGTGGCGGGACTGGGAACCATGGCAGCCGTGGTGCTGCTGGCGTGGCAGTTGCCCGTCTTCGCCCGCGAATGGCGCAATCTGCTGCGGCATACCTTGAACGATGCCGCATCCCGTCCCGACCAAATGCTTCCGGTCTGGCGCAACGATCTTGTCATCTTTCGAGGAGTCGCGCTGGCCGCGGGCTTGAGTTGGCTGGCGGCAACGGTCGCGGGCGTTGCCCAGGGAGGCTTGCTCTTTGCCCCCGCCGCGCTGGCTCCCAGCCTGAACCGGCTCAATCCCGCTTCGCGGCTGGAGCAGTTGTTTTCACTGCATGCCGTCAGCCGGCTGCTGAAGTCGCTGTTGCCTACTGCCGCCATCGTCTATCTCGCCACCAATCTGGTGGCCCGCGACTGGACAGTGTTGCCATCGCTTCTGCACAGCGGCGGCCGCGTTGTGCTGAGCTTCGTTGCCCTGCGGCATGTTCGAACTGGCGTGGAAGGCCGCTCTTGTCCTGCTGGTCTGGTCGGCGGCGGATTATTTTCTCGAGCGCTGGCGTCACGAGAACGATCTGAAGATGAGCCGCCAGGATTTGCGCGATGAGTTCAAGGAGACCGAAGGCAATCCCGCGGTCAAGATGCGCATCCGCCGCCTGCAGCGCCAGGCGCGCCGCCGCCGCATGCTCAAGGACGTCGAGCGCGCCGCTGTCGTGATCACCAATCCCACAGAGTTTGCCATCGCGCTCGAATTCAACATGCAGATGGAGGCGCCCATCGTGGTCGCCAAAGGGCGCAACCTGCTGGCCGCACAGATTCGCGAAGTCGCTCTCTGGCATGGCATCCCCCTGGTGGAAAATCCGCCGCTGGCGCACGCGCTCTACCGCGCGGTGGAAGTGGGACAGGCCATTCCTCCCAAACTCTATGCCGTAGTCGCTGAAATTCTTGGCGGCCATCTGGCGGGCGCAGGCGCGGGCGGCTGCCGCCGGCGCAATGCGGGCGAGGAACTGACTATGGCCACGACTCCTGCCAAACCCGCAACCACCGCAACCAAAGCTGGCTCAACCAAAACTGATCCCAGCAAAATCAGTTCGGCCGCCGAGTGGATCATGCCGGTGGCCGCAGTCGCGCTGATCTTCGTCATGCTGGTGCCGTTGCCCAGCCTGTTGCTCGACGTCTTGCTGGCCTTCAGCATCACAGCCGCCGTGCTGGTGCTTCTCTCGGCGATTCAGATTCTGCGGCCCTCGCAATTTTCGGTTTTTCCCAGCCTGCTCCTCCTGCTGACGTTATTTCGCCTGTCGCTGAATCTGGCCTCCAGCCGCCGCATCCTGCTGCACGGCAATGAGGGCGTATCCGCCGCCGGGCGCGTGATTGAAGCCTTCGGATCGTTTGTGGTGGGCGGCAACTATGTTGTGGGCTTCGTAATCTTCATCGCCTTGATCGCCATTCAGTACGGTGTCGGCTCCGCCAATCTCTTATATTTGCCCGTCTCCGGGAAAATGAAGATCCGCATTCGCCAGGAGCAAATTGTCCGGGAGATGACTTTGGAAGGCGTGGCCTCAATTCTGGAAGGCATGAATCCCCACATGCTCGAAACCAAGCTTCTCGGTTTTCTGGTGGATTCACAACAGACCGCCAAGCCCTCCGAGGGAGAGCCCACTTGATGATCCGTCGACGGCGTCCGCGCGCCCATTCCAATCATGAACGATGGCTGGTCTCCTACGCGGATTTCATAACGCTTCTCTTCGCCTTCTTTGTAGTGCTCTATGCCTCGGCGCAAGTCGATCAACGCAAGGTTGGCCGGCTTGCACTCGCCATCCAGGTCGCCTTTCAGGAGCTCGGGGTTTTCCCTGCTTCGACCACCAAAGTTCCCCTTGACCCCGAAGAGCCGATGCCATTCAGCACCGTGCAGGCCATTGAAAATGCCAAACGCAACGCGGAACTCGGACGCGTTTCGTCCCCTCCGCTGGATGCGCTGAGTGCCGCGTCGCAAGAGGCCAATTTGACTACGCTGCAGGCGGAACTGCAGCAGGCTCTGCACCGTGAAATTGCCGCGCACACCGTCGCCCTCCACCGCGAGTCCGAAGGACTGGTGATCAGTTTGCGCGAATTTGGTTTTTTCGACAGCGGATCGGCGGCCCTCAAGCCTTCCGCCTTGCCAGCCCTCGACCGGATCGCCTCCATCCTCTCCATTCGCACCTGCCGCCTTCGCATCGAAGGTCACACTGACAATGTGCCCATGCACACCGCACAAATGGCTTCCAACTGGGAGCTGTCCACGGCTCGATCCACGGAACTGGTCCGTCTCTTAATTGTTCGTTATGCCTACTCTCCCGAGCGTCTGGCGGCGGCAGGCTACGCGCAATATCACCCCATCGCCAGCAATGATACCGAGCAAGGACGAGCGCAAAACCGTCGCGTCGATGTGGTGATCCTGAGCGAACACATCGTGCGTTCTGATGTGCTCGCTGAAAACGCGGGCGCAAAACCATCCGCCGCGGTGCCCTAGCATTGCCTATTGCATGACGTACTGCTGCTCGCAGATTTTACGCAAACACAATCGCTAGGTGGGGCCCGGAGTACCCCCCACCTCCTGCGAATGTTCGACGATTTATTGAATCCGACCCAACGGCCCCTTGATAAAGTTGCTCGTGTTCAAGACCTGAATGCCCGCGTTATGGTCGCCGTCGAAGGGCGTCACAGTAGCCGGACATCCCACATTGCCCGCCTGTGTCGGGTCGGCAAACCACAGCCCCAGATGATGCAGTTCGACCGGGACGGCAGGAATGCCGGGGTTCAGAATGAAGGTTTCAGCACTGAAGATGCCTGTCACGTCCAGGACACCGTTGCCCGCAGCATTGGTTGTTAGGTCACCCTGGTACCACGCAGGTGTAAAGGGTGCAGTCGGAGTATTGAGAACAAACAGCGTGAAGCTCGTGTTTGCCGGAAGGTTGAATACTTCGACGTGCATATTCTGAACTGGTCCAAGGTCGCTGATCGAGACTCGTCCAAAAGCTTTGGGATCGAGGCAAGATACCGCGCCTGCGGACTTAACCATTTCAAACTTGGTGCTATCGTTCGCGGCCGCTCTCACAAGCGGGGTGAGCCCAGTAAAACCGACAGCGGCAGCCATAGCTACCGCCAAAAGTGTGTTTTTCACATTAACTCCTTAAATTGGTGTTGCTTGCTGATGTTCATTCAGCCAAAGTAACGGCCAGAGCGTTAAGACGTGTCAATGCACCGTAAACGATTCGTAAACGATCTGGTCTCGCCCTCCATTGCACGCAAAATCCTCAGTGCGTTAATTCCTGATTAGCACGGGTGGGATATCACCTCGGCTATTCCGGATTTCGTCTTGACTCTCCGGAGCACCATGCTAGGTCGGCACCCCTCTAGTCAGAACTATTCCCCGTCGCTCAAGTCGCACCCATCTTCGCCGATGAATCCTTCGGAGCGTATGCCGTGAATGATCCGATTTCATCTTTTCGAAAGGCCGCCGCATGACCGCTGCTGCCCCGGCACCATCCGCCTTTGCTCTCGATAGCCCGCCCGATCCCGAACTGGTGCGCATCCGCGACCTTGTTTATCAGGTGGCGGGCATCTTTCATCCCGACAACAAGCTGCGCTTGCTATCCGACCGCTGCGGCCGCCGCATGAAAGAGTTGAAGACGCAAACCTTCCACGAATATTTCGAGTGCCTCACCATCAAGCCGACTCGCCAGGCCGAACTCGTCGCACTGCTCAACGAGATCACCATTGGCGAGACCTGCTTCTTCCGCAACCAGCCGCAACTAGATGCCTTGCGCCAGGTGATCATCCCCAAAATCATCGAGGCTAAGGCCAAACTCCCGATTCGCCGTCTGCGTATCTGGAGCGCCGGCTGCTCCACCGGCGAAGAGCCTTACACGCTCAGCATGCTGCTGCTCGAAGAATCCCAGCGCCGACTCAAGGATTGGACCATTGAGATACTTGCCACCGATCTCAACGAGCGCTCGCTGGCCCATGCCAAAACTGCCCTCTATGGCACTTACAGCACCCGCAATCTGACCGCCTATTACCGCCAGAAATATTTCACGCCCGTCGCCGAGCAGCTTCAGGTGCAGCAGCCCGTGCGCAACAACGTCACCTTCACCCGCCTGAACCTCTCCGACGACTCGCGCATGATCTTCATGAAGAGCATGGACGTCATTTTCTGCTGCAACGTCCTCATCTATTTCGATCTCGCTTCCAAGCGGCGCGTGATTCAGCACTTCTACAACAACCTTCTCGCCCACGGATATCTATTCCTGGGCCACTCCGAATCGCTCTACGGCGTCACGGATGACTTCCGCCTGGTTCACCTTCCCGGAGCCACCGCCTACGTGAAGGGTGAACGCTCCCAGTCGGGAAAGCAGGGACTATGAGTGCCGAAAACAAAACCGCTTTGTTGTCGCGAATTGAAGGACTGCAACAGATTCCGACAATTCCGGCCGTCCTCGCGCCGCTGCTGCGTTATCTCGAGCAGCCGCTCGAACAACTCGACGTGCATAAGGTTACGGACATGATCGCGCAGGACAAGTCCCTGGCCGCGCAGTGTCTGCAAATGGCGAATAGTCCCTTGTTCGGACGCTGGCAGAAGATCGATTCCCTGAAAGGTGCCGTCGTTGGGCTGGGCTTCCAGCGGGTCAGCGACATTGCCATGTCATGCGGCGTTCTGAACCTGACTCCGAAAGATGGTTCCGGGCTCGATCCCGTGGTCTTTTGGGAACACTCTCTGGGATGCGCGCTGGTCTGCCGGCATTTTGCCCGCAAGATTTCCTATCCCGACCCCGGCAAAGCCTATCTCGCCGGCCTTCTTCACGATCTGGGCATCATCGTGAATCTCTGGACGCTACCCAAGGAATTTCGAGCCGCGTTCGAACTGGCGCGCTCGGAAGGTATTCCCCTGCACGAAGCCGAGCAATCCGTTCTCGGATTCACCCATTGCGACAGCGGCCGCTTGCTGGCCGAGCGCTGGGAACTCGCACCCGACCTCCGCGAGGTCGTTTCGCTGCATCACACCGCTCACCTGGCCCGCGAGCATGCCGGATTGGTCGCGGTCGTGGAACTCAGCGACCTGCTCTGCCGCATGAGCGGTCTGAACCACGGCTACGTTGAAAACCGCCAGGTCAATCTTCTGGAGCAGACCCGGCTTTTCCGTCTTATCCCAGCAATGCCAGGGCTTGAAGGACTTTGACTGGGCACGGTTGACGTTCGAACTGGACTCCTACATGGATGAGGTTCACGACCTGGTCCGTGCTATCTACCGGAAATGAGCCGTCATCCCTCCGCCCGTTCGTCCGTTCGCGTGCTGGTGGTGGATGACAGCGCCTTCATGCGCAGGCGCGCTCTCCCGCATGATCTCCTGCGAGCCCGATTTTGTAGTAGTCGGCACGGCTTCCTCCGGTGCCGATGCGCTAAGAAAGATTGCCGTCCTCGATCCCGACGTCGTCACCCTCGACGTCGAAATGCCTGGGATCGATGGGCTCGCGACTTTACACTGCATCATGCATCGGTCGCCGCGTCCCGTCATTATGGTGAGTGCTTCAACCGAAAAAGATGCCGAGGTCACATTTAACGCCTTGAGCGTTGGCGCCTTCGATTACGTTCCCAAGCAATTGTCGCCCGAGTCCCTGGAGATCGCTCACATTCGCTCAGATCTTGTTTGCAAGATCCGTGCCGCTGCACAGTCGCGAAGGTCAGCCTCCAGCATTCCCCGTGACCGGAAGCCGCCCCAGTCCTGCTCGTTCAAGCCTGCAGACATCGACATGCCTACTCCCGCGATCGTCGCGATCGGCGCCTCAACTGGAGGTCCCAAAGCACTGGAGGCAATTCTGTCACGTCTGCCACCCGATCTCCCGGTGCCGATATTGATCGTGCAGCATATACCCGCCGGGTTCACCGCGCCCTTTGCGCAACGACTCAACCGGCTTTGCTCCATCGAAGTTCATGAGGCCCATCCCAATGAATTGATCCTGCCCGGCGTCGCCTATGTCGGTCCCTCCGGCATACACATGCGGGTGCAGCGCCGGTTGTCCGACTTTCGCATCGTCATTTCCCTGGACGCTCACCCGCTGAACGTCCTTCATACTCCCTCGGTCGACGTTCTTATGGAATCGGTCGCAGAAATCTACAACGACTGCGCCTTCGGCATCATCTTGACCGGTATGGGATCAGATGGAGCCCACGGAATGAAGGCCATCTACTACAAAGGAGGACTCACCGTGGGCCAAGACGAGTCTAGTTGTGCTGTCTACGGCATGCCGCGGGCCTGCGCAGAACTTGGTGTCTTGACGCGCGTGCTTCCCCTTTCCGAAATTCCCGCACAAATCCTCAACCTCACGCGACGGCGCAAACCTGCGTAAACTCCCGTCTCTCGATCCGCAAGTCTCTTGGAGCCATCACCACTCTGATCCTCCCCAGCAACTCCTCGCTCGAGAACGGCTTCGCCAAACAGCCTTCGCCGGGATCCCGCGGTGCACTCGTTTCCTCGAAATACCCACTAACGTACAAAACCCTGATCCGCGGATTCTTTCTTCGCATCTCCACGGCCAAGACCCGCCCACTTTTGCCCGGCAGAACGACATCCGTCAGCAACAAATCAATCTCCCCTCTATAAAGGTTGAAGATTTGCTCAGCCTCGGCCGCGTTGCTTGCGGCCCAAACTTCATATCCTTCGGTTTGCAGAATTTCCTTCGTTACCTCCCGCACAAACGCTTCGTCTTCCACCAGCAGAATCGTTCCCCTCCGGTTGGAGGCTTCAGCCCTCATCATCGCCTCACGCTTCCAATATTCATTCATACTCTGCTCCCGCGATTTGCTTGAGCACATTCCTTGCCAGACGAAATAATGTCCGGACAATAACAAGCGAAGCTCAGAAGGCAGCACTTAGGTGGGTAGTAGTCTTTCGATTATCGCAGCGTACTAAGTTTCGCTAGACCGATTCGGGAATTCGGCGCGAATCGGAACACCGATTCGAAACTCCTCGCCACTTCGTACGCTACTTCGGAGCCGTCAGCACAGTCTCATAGGGATCCAGCACAATCTTGCGCGTGCCCGCCGGAGCCGCCAGTCGAAACGAGGATTCCTCGCCATCCGCAAACACTCGTCCTAGCAGAAGCGGGGGCTTCCCGGCAATCACCGCATACACGGGAACCGAAGTCACTAAATCCTGTGGCGCATCTTTCTGCAAAATCATTCCGCTTACTATCGTTCCCGTCCCCTTTAGGCGTGAACTTCACCGCCTTCAGCTCCAGTTTGGGCAGGGACGTGCCATTGATCCACCCTTCCAGAAACCAGTCCAGGCTGGGCTTGCCCTCATACCTTAGAGACCGTGGAAGCTCTTCCGCAAATACATCCAGCAACTCTCGCGTACTGATCGACCTGCCTTCGTACCGTTGCCGTACTTTTCTCAATGCCCGCACGAACGGTTCATCCGCAATCCCTCCGCTTTGGACCTTTCCTCCTTGCTCCGCATCTTTCATCATCGTCCGCAACATATGGAACAACCACGTGCCCCGTCCGTATCCGACCGCGTCATACCCCTCCGGAAAGCGCGACGATAGCAGCCGCGTTCCCAACGTGACCGGTCCCGCATCTTTCGGCGATCTCCCATCTTTATCTTTCTCAACCAAGTCGCGCCGGTATCGGTCCATAATCTCCCGAAACCCCGTTGGATTTTTCTCTTGCAGCATCATCAACGCGCAGTAGTTCGCCAGGCCTTCCGAAAACCACTGATCGCGATAGCTCGTCCAGGTCACCAGATCCCCCCACCATTGGTGCGCCGTTTCGTGAGCCGGAATCAGGTGCTGCAGCAAAATACGGGAGGGACCGAAATGCAGTTGTTTGCGTTGCTCGTCATTCAGGAAGGCATAGGATGAGAGGAATATAAGACCGGGCCACCCCTGACTTTCCCGCCCCGGCAATTGCGTCAGCGCCAGATGGCTGTAGGGAAAGGGACCGAATCGTTCGGAAAAATACTCGATCGCCCTTGCCGCTGATTCCCCAACTTTCACTTCGTTCTGCGCTGGAGATGGGTTGGCGGGAATGATGACTTCCGGCCGTCGTTCCGCCGGAGCGGCCGGATGCGCAGGAAGCAACTCAATCGGCGCGCTGGGAAAGTCTCGTTCCACCACTCGTGTCGCATAGGTTTCTATCGAGATGTTTCCTGCCCGAGTCGTGGCTTCGCGGTACTTTCCCAGGTTAAACCCCGCCACTGGAATCGGGCGCTCGGAAACCCAGCGCGATCTCTGTTCTCCGTTTACGTTGGCGCCTGTCGCGGCCGCAACTTCGCTGGATTTTCCCGTGGCCACCAGCGTCCAATCCTGCGGATAGCGGAATTCCAGGTCGAAGTTCGCCATTTCCATGCCACGGTTCGGATACCACGTCCCGCGTGCCCCGACGTACAACAACCCGCTGCCGGCCTCAGCCAGAACTTCTCCGCCATAAATGAACTCCAGTTCGAATTTCTGTGCCGAACGCGTCGGCTCGGGCAGCACAATGACCACCACATCATTCCCCCGGCGGGCCAGATCCGTGCCTTCAATCGCAGGATTGTGAATGAACTCCACCGGCTGGCCGTCCAGAGTGACGCTGTCGACCTGCAAGAATCGCGAGAGTTCGAAAAACAACGCGCGCGACCCTCCCTCCAGCACCTCGCATTCCAGACGCGCCCGCGAATGAATCGCTTTCGGAGGCACTACGCTCGTCGAAATCGTGTAGTCGCGAATCGCGATCTGACTGCCTTGGATTTTTTCGCTCTGCGGCTCTTGGGTGCTGTCACCTTTTGCCGCCGGCGTCCTCGCTGCCAACGGGGAAAACGATGTCCACACGTCGTAATAGTTCTCGCCCTTCTCGCCTGCCTTCGTCTGACCTGCCTCCACCGGCTCGGGGCTCACCGAATCAAAGAACACATCGAATACGCCGTGCTTCGTCCCTTGCAGCCGGGCATGTAGAAAGCGATCGGACGAGTTCTCCGTTGGCGTAGGCTGCGCGTTCCCTCCGGTCTCGGAAGCTCCGTTGACCGGAAGCAGGCGGCTGAAGGTCATGAGCAGACGAGTTGCGTCACCACCGGCCAGGTTCCGCGCGGTGGCGCCCCAGCGTGCTACAAACTCGTCCTTGTTTTCTGCGGCTCGCAGATCCGGTTGCAGCTCGGCGGCAAGGTCATCATTGAATCGGAAATAGGCCGTGGCAAACCGCTCTTCCAGAATGGCCATCCCCGTGAACAGGCTCATCGATCTCCGCTCTACTTCGCTCGGCGGCGTCAGCAGGATTTCTCCCTCTCCTTCGAAGAATGCCCCGGTGATCCGTCCCATAACGTCCTGCGTGAAACCGATGGTTCCATCGTCCAGGCTGATTTGCACGGCCGAGCGGTTTATGGACGCGCCTCGTACCTGGAAAACGCGCGTCGGATCGAGCCCCACTCTACCCAATTGCAGATAGAGCGCTTCCGCGGGCTTATCGGGCTTGGCATCGGCCGCAAGGCAGACCAAAGTTCCTGCACAAACCACCAGGCAAACCGCTGCGATTCGTGAAATTCGCCTGCTCCTTAGTACCTTCGTCACGTGGGGTACCCCGCCCTCCGTTGCTAGAATGCGCCTGAATGCGGCTACGTGTCACTTTTCTGCTTCTCTGCCTGGCGTCGGCTCTGGCCAGCACATGGGCCGACACCATTCATCTCAAAAACGGCCGCACGATTCTCGCCGACCGCGTACGCGAAAACGGTGCCAAGTACGAATACGAAATCGGTGACGACTCCTACGCCATTCCCAAGTCTGCCGTAGACCGGATAGAGACTGGCGGAATGCCTGGTCGCAATCCCTCAGCCTCCAAGGTTTCCGAGCTGCCCGTCTTCTCTCCCTCCGATAGCCTTGCCAACGAAGGCGACCTCGTGGGCAAAATCATCAGAGACGGACAGGTGAATCGAGACGCCCTCGACGCTCTGGAAAGCAAGGGGAATCCGGAGTTGAGTGCGACCGCCGATTTCATTGCCGGCAAATTCGAATTCGAGCACGGCAACATTGCCCAGTCTCGCCAGTACTTTGAAAATGCCCTGCGGTATCAGCCCAATAGCTCCACCATCCTTACTTATTACGCGGCAGTTTTAGTGCGGACCGGCAATGCCGCTCTGGCTTTGCCGTATGCCCAACGCGCGGCACAGTCCGCGCCCGATTCCCCCGACGCCTTCACTATGCTGGGCTATGCCCAGTTTGCTTCCGATCATACGAAAGATGCCATCGTTTCCTGGAAGCGTTCTCTCGACCTCCGCCCTGACCCAGCCGTCCAGCGCTTTCTGGCCAAGGCCCAGCGGGAGCAGTCCGCCGAGTCTGAGTTCATCCAGAACGAAAGCAGCCATTTCGTACTCCACTACGAAGGTCGCGAAACGTCCGATGCCCTTCGCGGACAAATCCTCTCTGCCCTCGAGTCCGACTACGACGACCTGGTTCGCGATCTCGGCACTCCACCGCGCGACAATATCGTGGTAACGCTCTACACGGACACCGTTTTCTTTGATGTCACCCATGCACCCACCTGGGCCGGAGCGCTCAATGATGGCAAACTCCGCATTCCCGTCAGTGGCCTGAATTCTGTCACGCCCGAACTGGCCCGAGTGCTCAAACATGAGCTCGCCCACTCCTTCATCATGAAGCTCTCCGGAAGCCGCTGTCCGCCTTGGCTGAATGAGGGCATCGCCCAGTTCCTGGAACCCCGGCATCTCGGCGGCGACGGGCATCAACTCGCCCTTCTCTTCAAAGCCCAGCAGCAGATCCCGCTCAACACGCTGGAAGGCAGTTTCATCCGTCTTTCCGGCCCGATGGCGTACATTGCCTACGCCGAAAGCCTGGCTGCCGTCACCTACATCAACGATTCCTATGGGCTCAGCGATGTGCAGCGCATCCTTGAACGCATCAGCCAGGGAAGTTCCACCGAATCTGCCCTGCGGGCCACCATTCACTCCGACTATGGCCAGTTCGAAACTGATCTCGGGCGCTACCTGGCCGATAGATATGGGGACTAGAGGTCTTACAAACCTAAGGTTCCCCTGTGTTCCCCGTGCCCCCTGTGGTGAGCTCTTTTGCCGTTTGCCCGCATGACATTTCCGTGTTAGTTTGCCCTAAGTCCTACGCATATGCGTTCCCTGTTTAACTCCAATAACCCTAAGCCTGTAGTGACGGTAGAGCCCGCTCCCACGGTCTTTCCCAAGATCGAAGGGGCCGACATCGCCGCCGTCTTTGTGGGGCAACGGGTTGCCGGAGATTTCTACGACTCCGTCCGCGTCAGCCCCGAGCGTGTCCTGTTCGGCTTGCTCGATGTTGCCGGACGCCGCGAAGACAACCGCAGCATCCTCACCGCCGCCCAGGAAATTTTCCGCAACGTCGGAACCGAGCTCTTCTCCCGTCCCGACATCAACGAGTCCGATGCCATGACCGAATTGAACCACCGCCTCAATCGCCACATCATCGAGGTCTCCAGCGGGGTCCGCTCCTGTCCCGCCTTCATCGCCTGCTATCACGAAAAGTTCGGCACCCTCTGCTACACCAACGCTGGACATACTCCCGGTCTTCTCCGCGACGCCACCGGCATCAGCGAACTCGATTCCACCGGCCTTCCTCTCGGACTCTTCTCCCACGCCACCGCCGACGCTCGCATCATAGGCCTGGAAAAGGGTGCCGCTCTGCTGCTTATTTCCCATGGACTCGTTTCCTGCGAAGGTCGCGCGAACGGCTCCACGGACGAATATGGCCTGGAACGCGCCAAGGGTGTTCTTCAAAGCGCTCCGCTCAGCGACGCTCGTACTTTGTGTACTTCGGTCCTCAATTCGGCTGCCGAATTTGGCGCTGATTTCCCTATGTGCGACGACCGCACCGCTTTAGCCCTCATCCGATCTTCCTGATCCCCCAGCCAACTTTTCCTGCCGCAGGCGGCGTCCAACTATTTGGCCTGGCGCGCCCGTCCTTGCGAGGTAGTAAAATGACGGAATCGGCCCGAACCCACCGTTTATCCGCAAGCCCAGGAAGCGTGGCGGCCCCAAAATTGAATCTTATGAAGAAACTTTGTCTGATCGTTCTCGCTTCGGCGTGTTTGCCCGCCTTGGCCACCGGACAGGTGGTCGAAGAGATCATCGCCCGCGTCAATAACAGCATCATCACCCGATCTGAGCTCGCGCGCAGCAAAGACCAACTCCGCGATGAGGTCAAGCAGCAGGATCCCAACAACGCCGACAAGCTCTTTGCGGACCGGCAAAAAGATATCCTGCGTGACTTGATCGACCAGCAACTCCTCCTTGAAAAAGGTAAGGATCTGGGCATCGCCGCCGATACCGACCTCATCAAGCAATTGGACAAGATGCGCAAGGACATGAAACTCCCCGATCTCGAATCTCTCGAGAAAGAGGCCGAGAAGCAAGGCGTTTCATGGGAAGACTTCAAGCAGCAACAGAAGAATCAGATCATCACGCAGAAAGTGATTGGCGAGGAAGTCGGGCAACATCTTTCCCTCAGCAAAGAGGACGCGGAAAAGTTTTACGAAGAGCACAAGAACGAGATGGAGCAGCCGGAGTTCATCCGCTTAAGCGAGATTCTGGTCGCCCCGAAAATAGTGGCTCCGGCACAGACTCCCGCAACCGACCCTAATGCTGCCGGCGGCACACCGCCCGCCCCGACTCCCCAGGATGAAGCCGCGAAACAGGCTGCCGATGCCGCCGCGCTCAGCGCCGCCGAAGCCAAAGCCAACGACCTTCTCAAGCAGATCAAAGACGGCGGCAGTTTCGAAGACATCGCCAAGAAATTTTCCGATGGCCCCTCAGCCGCGGATGGCGGCGCACTCGGCATGTTCAAGCGTGGACAACTTGCCAAGGAACTCGAAGACAAGACGTTCGCCATGAAGTCCGGCGACGTCACGGAAGTGATCCGCACTAAGCAGGGCTATGTCATCCTGAAGGTCCTCGATCACCAGCAGGCCGGCATCCCGCCTTTGAAGGAAGCTCTTCCCAAAATTCAGGATGCGCTTTATTACCAGAGGTTGCAGCCCGCCCTTCGCACTTATCTCACCAAGCTTCGCGAAGACGCCTACATCGACATCAAGACCGGATACGTCGACAGCGGAGCCAGTCCCAACCAGACCAAACCAGTCGAAACCTCTGCGGTCAAAGAAGCCGACGCCAAAAAACTGGGAAAGAAGAAGCACAAGAAACTCGGCATTCTCTGATCCAGTAGTTTTGTGTAGGGGCGGACGCAGCTTGCCCTGAGCGAAGTCGAAGGAGCTTGCCCTGAGCGAAGTCGAAGGAGCTTGCCCTGAGCGAAGTCGAAGGGTCCGCCCCTGGCGCTGGCGCCAGCGCCCGCCGGCTGTTCCAGCGCCACTCCGCCCCCGGGGCAATTGCTTTATACTCAGACATCCAATGAAAGACTTCTTTATCTGCGACTGCGTCCGCCAGGAAAACAAAATCATCACCTCTTCCTTCGTCGTGGTCGCCAAGCAGATCAAGCCCAAAAAGACGGGCGAGCCGTACCTCGCACTTACTCTCGGCGATCGCAGCGGCCAACTCGAAGCCAAAATGTGGGACAACGTCGAGGAAGTCCTCGAGGCCTTCGAGCAGGACGATTTCCTCAAGGTCAAGGGCCTCATCAACAAGTACAAGCAGCGTTTCCAGCTCACCATCCACAAGCTGCGCAAGCTGGGTGATTCCGAGATCGATTTCGCGGACTATCTTCCCAAGACCACCAAAGACATTGATGAGCTTTGGCGGACGCTGACGACCTTCGTCACCAGCTTTGAGAATCCACACCTCAAGTCTTTAGTCCAGGCCTTCATGGCCGATCCCGACATCGCTACCGCCTATCGCAACGCTCCCGCCGCCAAGACTCTTCATCACGCCTACATCGGCGGCCTGCTGGATCACGTGGTTTCTCTGTTCCGTTCCTGCGATCTGATGTGTAAGAACTATCCGCAGATTAACCGTGACCTTCTGCTCACCGGGGCTTTTCTGCACGATATCGGCAAGATTCACGAGCTCACTTACAACCGATCTTTTTCCTATACGACCAAAGGCCAGCTTCTCGGCCACATGATCATCGAGTTGGAGATGCTGCAGGCGAAGCTCGCCTCCCTGCCTGGTTTTCCGGAAGAGCTCAAGACGATGATCGAGCACCTGATCATCAGCCACCACGGACAATACGACTTCGGCTCGCCCAAGCTTCCCATGTTTCCCGAAGCTCTCATGCTGCATTATCTCGACGACCTCGACTCCAAGATGGAAGCCATGCGCGCCCAGTTCGAGCGCGAAGCCAGCCTCGAAAGCCCTTGGACAAGCTACAACGCCTCTCTGGGCCGCCCGCTCCTGAACACCGAAAAATTCCTCGCTCCCAAAAAAGTTTCCGTACCCGAACCAGCCGAACCCAAAGCTACCGAGACACAAGAAGAGTCCCTGAATCCACAGCCTTAACGTATCCTCTGGAAGACCTGGGGTGCCCCATTTCTCGCCGGGTGCCCCATTTCTCGCCTCTTTTGCGAGAAGTGGGGATTTTGACTCGAGTCTTGATATCGGCGTTTAGATTTGTTGCGGATTCTGACCTGGAGTGTGACGTGGCGTTAACCCCGGCTTTTAGGACTGAGGGGATGCGCACGACATGCACGTTAGAGGTTGCACTTTTGATTCAGCCTCCTCCATCTCTTCCGTTGAACCGCATCCCCACATTCCAGTACATTTAACCTCGATAAACGGAGGCACTTATGCGGTCGCGCCTGATTCTCTTCACGCTCAGTCTCTATTTGGTTCTTGCCCTGGGTTGCACGAGCAAGCCCGCCACCGATAACGGTAACGGCACCAACGCCACCGATCAAAGCTCCAGCGCCAATGGCGAGAAGGGAGCCGCCGCCAGCCAGTCCAAAGATCGCGCGGAACGCAAAGAGGCGAAAAAAGAACCCATGGTCGTTCCCGCGGGCACCTCGATCACCGTCAAGCTCGGCGCGTCGATTGGATCCAAGCTGAGCCAGCCGGGACAAACTTTTTCGGGTAGTGTCGCTAAAGACGTTCTCGTTGGAAATTCCGTCGCGATTCCCCAAGGCTCCAACGTGAGCGGCACCGTCACTGATGCCAAGGCCCTTGGCAAGTTTGCTGGCGGAGCCGTGCTGAGCGTACGCCTCGACTCCATCAACCTCAACGGCGCTGATATGCAAGTACAAGCATCGACCCGCACTTTCACCGAAAAGGGTAAGGGCAAGCGCAGCGCTGTCCTCGCCGGTGGCGGGGCTGCTCTTGGTGGCCTCATCGGCGGTCTCGCAGGAGGCGGCAAAGGCGCCGCCATCGGACTGGCAGCTGGCGGTGGCGCTGGTGCCGGCGGAGCCGCTTTGACCGGCAACAAGGACATCGTCCTGCCCGCCGAATCCGCACTCACCTTCCAACTCTCCCAGCCTCTGGACCTCAGCCGCTAGAAAGTTGCAAAGGTCGAAGACTTACGTGGGACGGACATTTCTGTCCGTCCCTTTTTGACTTCGAGCCGCCCTCTTTCTCGGAGTAAGACAACGGCACCTACGGTCCCTTTTTCCCCGCACTCCTGATAATCTCTGGAGAGCATCGCCACGAACCATGCTCGACTTCTCTCGCTTCGAGATCATCACCTTTGACTGCTACGGCACGCTGATCAACTGGGAATCCGGCATTATCCCCGCGCTCCGCCGCATCCTCTCCGCGCACGGGAAGACGGTCGACGACGCCACTCTCCTCAAGTTCTACGGAGATTTCGAACTGCGCGCGGAACACCGGGAATTCCAGCCTTATCGTGAAGTTCTCTCGTCAGTGGTCCGCCAATTCGGCGATACTCTCGGGTTCCAGCCAACCCCCGAAGAAGTTCGCTCCCTCCCAGAGTCTTTGCCCAATTGGAAGCCATGGCCTGACTCGGTCGCAGCGCTGCAAAAACTCAAAACGCGCTTCCGCCTGGCGATCCTGTCCAACGTTGACGATGACCTGTTCGCGCGCACTCGTCCCCAGCTCGGCGTCGACTTCGATGAAGTCATCACCGCCCAGCAAGCGCGAGCCTACAAACCCTCGCTGAAATTGTTCGAATTAGCTCTGAGCCGCATTAATGCGCCCGCGCACCGTGTTCTGCACGTAGGTCAAAGCATCTATCACGATGTGATTCCAGCTCAGTCTCTCGGCCTTGCGACAGTGTGGGTGAATCGTCCCTCAGCCAGACCGGGTGTGGGTGCGGTCAAAGCAGCCGAAGGCAAGCCGGATCTCACAGTTTCAAGCCTCGAAGAACTTGCCGATGCCGCCCTGCACGAGTCGTGAGGAGATCCCTCGTCTGTTTCGAAAAAGACCCATGTCATGCTGAGCGGAGCAATGAGGTGAGCAAAGCGAACCTCATTGTGCAGTCGAAGCATCCCTGCCAGTTTGAAAATCAGTACGAGATCTGGGTCACGTAGCGAGCCCTGGGGGCGGTTCCATCCTGACGCGAGTCAACTTCAAAAATTCACGGGCACCTTCACCACTTTTTTCTGGATGGCCCACATCACCAGCTCAGCCTTGTTGTGAACTCCCAGCTTCCGCATCAGGTTAAATTTGTGGGCATCCACGGTCTTCATACTGAGCCCTAAAATACTAGCCGTCGATCGCACCGTCTGCCCTTCAGCCAGGAATTTAAGAATCTCGCGCTCGCGGGCGGTCAGCACTCGCCGGCGCGGCAGAAACTCCTCCGACCGCATCTCGGTAAACTCTTTCCTCTCGAACCCGCCTTCAAAAGATGCGGTCTTCCGCACCATCTCAACCAACTCCTCCGCCGAAGTCCGCCGCAGCGAGTGGGCGGCATCACACAATTGGGGTCCTTGCGATTCGCTTTCGTCGTGGTTCGTCAGAAACAGCACCTTGCTGCTCGGAGACTCCCGCACAATCAGCCGCTCATTCTGGTCCGCCGTGCCCTCGAAGATGTGGGAGTCGACGATGACAATCTCTGGCCTGTGCGTAAACACTTCCCGGAGCGTCTGCGCCGCGTCACCTGCCTCGGCTACTACAGAAATGTCCGGCTCATCGTCAAGCAGACGACGTAATCCTTGCCGCAGCAGCACCATGTCGTGCGCCACGACGCACCGAATCTTCTTATCTTCCCGAATTTGTGCCTGAGGGGGGAACACAGGCTCTCCTTACTTTACGGCCAGAGCAACGGACCGATGCGTGGCCTGCGTTGTACGCACACCTATGACGAGGACGTATCGGTATTGTAACCTCTTCATCGGCCCCGCGCCAAAAAGCTGAATTTAGTCCGGCCAGGCCAGTCTGTAGCACCCTAATCCCGCTTGTCATCCTGAGCGGAGCAGGCGGCACGCCAAGCGTGGCGCCTGCGGAGTCGAAGGATCCCTACCTAAACATGAAGCGAAGGGGCGGCAGGGACCCTCCCAAATCGGCGATCCCGCATCGCATCCTGTACAATCAAAAATTTATGTTGCGCTACTTCACCGCCGGAGAATCCCACGGAGAAGCTCTCGTCGCCTTCCTCTCCGGCATGCCCGCCGGACTGAAGGTCGATCAGGCCGTTCCTCGACCGCGAACTCTGGCGCCGCCAGCAAGGCTACGGCCGCGGCGGACGCATGAAGATCGAGCGCGACACCGCCCATATCCTCTCCGGTGTCCGCCACGGCATCACCATCGGATCGCCGATCTCTCTGCAGATCGAAAATCGCGACTGGAAAAACTGGCAGGAATCTCTTCCGGTCGGCGAAGGCGATCCCGCCAAGCACAAGCGCGTCGCCTCGCCTCGTCCCGGCCACGCCGATCTCGCCGGCGCCCTGAAATACAACTTCCCCGAAGCTCGCTACATCCTCGAACGCGCCTCCGCCCGCGAATCCGCCGCCCGCGTCGCCATCGGCGCCATCGCCAAACTCTTCCTGCGCGAACTCGGCATCGAAGTCCTCAGCCACGTCGTCACCACCGGCAACGTCATCGCTATCGAGTCAAGTTCCTGGGAAAAAATTCGCGCCCTCTACGATCGCGAAGAAGTTCTCCTCAACTGCGCCGACCCCGAAGCCGAACAGCGCATGAAAGAAGAAGTCGACAAGGTTCTCAAGACCGGAGACTCTCTCGGCGGCGTCTTCGAAGTCGTCGCCCACCAGGTCCCGCCCGGCCTCGGCACCTACGCCCAGTGGGACGAGCGCCTCGACGCCCTGCTCGCCGCCGCCGTCATGTCGCTGCAAGCGGTCAAGGCCGTCGAAATCGGCTCCGGAGTCGCCGCCGCTTTCACTCCCGGCTCCCAGGTGCACGACGAAATCGGCTACACCGCCACATCAGGATTCACCGCCTTCTCCCGCACCCACAACAATGCCGGCGGCATCGAAGGCGGCATCTCCAACGGCGAAGAAATTCGCGTGCGCGGCTATCTCAAGCCGATCTCCACGCTGCGCCGCCCGCTGCAGTCGGTCGATTTCTCGACCCGCGAGCCGGTCAAAGCCGCCTACGAGCGCTCCGACGTCTGTGTCGTCCCCGCCGCCGGAGTCGCTGCCGAGGCCATGGTCGCGCTCACTCTGGCGCGCTGCGCTCTCGAAAAATTCGGCGGCGACTCCATGACCGAAACTCTGCGAAACTTCCAAGGCTACTGCCAGCAACTGAAAAATTTCTGATGATCTATCCCATCGTAAAGTTCGGCAACCCGGTTCTCGAGAAGCCGGCCGAAACGGTTACCGTCTTCGACGAAGATCTGCAAAAGCTCATCGAAGACATGTTCGAGTCGATGTACGCCGCCCACGGCGTCGGCCTGGCCGCCCCGCAAATCGGCATCGGACGCCGCATCGCCGTCATCGACGTCACCTTCAAAGAAGATCCCAAAGCCAAGCTCGTCCTGATCAATCCCGAAATCATCCACACCGAAGGCAAGCACACCCAGAGCGAAGGATGCCTCAGCATCCCCGACTTCCGCGAGAACGTCACTCGTCCCAACAAAGTCACGGTCCGCGCCCAGGACGTTCACGGCAAGGTCTTCGAGAAAACCGGCGAAGAACTGCTGGCCCGCGCCTTCCTCCACGAAACCGATCACCTCAACGGCAAGCTCTACATCAGCCACATCAGCGCCCTGAAGCGCGACCTGATGAAACGCAAAATCCGCAAGCTGATGAAAGCCGGAGAATGGTAGAAATTGAGTAATTGGGAAATTTGGTAATTGAGAAATTGAATTGCGTTGGTCTGGCAGGCTGCGGAAGAACTCGAAGCCGGAAGAGTTTACGAAGCCGACCACTCCGTGGAAGAGTGGCCCTTTAAGGGCCGCGTATAACGCCTCGATAAATGGGGGCTTCAGTCCCTGTGGTCGTTGTTTTTCAATTACTCAATTACCAAATTACCCAATTACCCAATGCCTCTCGATCTCATCTTCTGCGGCACCCCGCGCTTCGCCGTCCCGACGCTGGAAAAGCTGGCTCGCCGCCGGCCACCGCATCCATCTCGTCGTAACCCAACCCGACCGTCCCAAGGGCCGCGGCCTCGAACTCGTCGCCTCACCCGTCAAACAATCCGCCCTGAAACTGAACCTCCCCATCACCCAGCCCGACCGCATCAAGACCAACGACGAATTCCGCGCCCAACTCACCGCCCTCAAGCCCGACGCCATCATCGTAGTCGGCTACGGCCGCATCATTCCCCAATGGATGCTCGACCTTCCGCCGCTCGGCAACATCAACCTCCACGCCTCGCTGCTCCCGAAATATCGCGGCGCCGCTCCCATTCAGTGGGCCATCGCCAACGGCGAAACCGTCACCGGCGTCACCACCATGCGCATCGACGCCGGCCTCGACACCGGCGACATCCTCCTGCAGCACGAACTCCCTATCGCTCCAGACGACACCGCCGAAACCATCGCCCCTCCGCTGGCCGCCATGGGTGCCGATCTGGTGGTCGAAACTCTGCGAAAGTTGCAGGCGGTACAATCCAACCGCGCCAGCAAGACAACTCGCAAGTCGACTCTCGCCCCAATCCTGAAGAAAGAAGATGGCCTCATCGATTTCTCCCGGACCGCCCAAGATCTTCAACCGCATTCGCGGCTTCCAACCCTGGCCCGGCGCCTACACAAAATTCCGCGGCAAGAATCTGCAGATCCTGAAAGCCCGCCCTGCGGACGAAGCACTTCCTCCCGCCGAACTCGCCGCTAACGCCGACCGCTTGCTGGTAGGCTGCGCGAATAACACCGCCCTCGAACTGCTGGAACTCCAACTGGAAGGAAAGAAGCGAACGACAGCCCGAGACTTCATCCACGGCTACCACCCGAAACCAGGCGAGAAACTAGGTTAACCCTGTGTTCCTCTGTGCCCTCTGTGGTGAAAGATTTTCTGATTCCCCACCACAAGCCTACAATCGGACCGATGCCCATCTCCCCCGCCCGCGCCGCCGCCTTCGACATCCTTCTCCGCGTCGAGCGCGAATCTTCCTACGCCTCCGAACTACTCCACTCCGCGGCCTACGAACACCTCTCCACTCCCGATCATGCTCTGACGACCGAACTAGTCATGGGAGTCCTGCGCTGGCGCTCGCTCCTCGACGACGAAATCGCCCGCGCATCGTCCCAGCCGCTCTCCAAACTCGATATCGAAATCCTGATCGCCCTACGCCTAGCCCTCTACCAGTTTCGCTGGCTCGACCGCGTACCGCAGCGCGCGGCCCTCCACGAGAGCGTCGAACTGGTAAAACGTGCCCGCAAGCGATCCGCCGCCCCGTTCGTGAACGCCGTCCTGCGCAAACTCTCGACGCTCGCACCGCATCGCGAAACTGAAAGCACCTCGCATCAAGCCTTAGCTGCGAATTTGGCTCATCCGCTCTGGCTTGTCGAACGCTGGTCTAAGGAATTCGGGTTCGCTATCGCGCAGCAGATTTGCCAACACAACCAATCGATTCCCACCACCAGCATTCGCCTGCGCGCACCCTCGGCCGAAAGCGAACTCGCAGTCGCAGGAATCTCTCTCGAACCTGGCGGCCTCCTATCCTCGGCACGTCGCGTCCGGTCAGGAGATGTCACGAAGACCCAAGCATTCCGCGATCGAAAGATTGTCATTCAAGACGAAGCCTCTCAACTCGTCGCCGCCCTGGTCGGCTCGGATACCGAGAGCCGCACGCGCATTCTCGACTGCTGCGCCGCCCCCGGCGGCAAAACCCTGGCCATCGCCGACCGCAATCCTCAAGCCTCCCTCACGGCGGTCGAAATCCATCCTCATCGTGCACGCCTGCTGCAAAAGTTGTTAAGCTCAGTCCCCGGCACGGATACCTCTCGAATCGAAATCGTCATTGCCGACGCCACCGTCTTCCGCTCTCACAACCTTTCGATCGCGTCCTGGCCGACGTCCCCTGCTCCGGCACAGGCACGCTCGCCCGCAATCCAGAAATCAAATGGCGCCTGCTACCCAAAGATCTCGCACAGCTGCACGATCGCCAAGTCGCGATCCTCCGCTCCGCTCTGGAGCACGTCGCTCCCGGTGGGCGTCTGGTCTACTCGACTTGTTCGTTGGAAAAAGAAGAAAACGAGAATGTCGTGGAAGAAATCCTGACCGAAAACAAATCCTGCCGCCTGATCGATTGCCGCGTGGAACTCAATCACCTGAAAGCAGCCGGAGACCTGACCTGGCCCGACCCGGACTCACTCACCCGCGGCCCCTACCTCCGCACCATCCCAGGAGTCCACCCCTGCGACGGTTTCTTCGCAGCGATCTTGAAAAACTCTAAAGATTTGTGTTTAGATTTATCCGTGAAAATCCGTGGCAAGTTTCTATCGAACTTCAAAGTTAACCGTTGCCCCAGCCACAATCTTCACTCCCGCAGCCGGATACTGCGCCACGATGATGCTGGCTGGCGTCGCCTGTGCTGGAGTCTGCGTCTCAGCGGCGGGCGCACCTGCAGCACTATCGGCAGGAGCCGCCGGCGCAGCCACACTCACATTCCCCAACCGGAAGCCCGCATCCTGCAATGTGCGACTGACACTCCCCAGGGGCTGCCCCAAAAAGCTCGGCATCACAAACGCCGGCGCATCCGCCACGGACGTCACCAGCAAACTGATCTTCGGAGCCACTACCTGCACCGCATTCGCCGGCGGACTCTGCGCCAACACCTGATCTGCTGGAATCCCCTCATCTTCGACCTGCGCCATCGACGCCACATCCAGTCCCCTCCGCCGGATGTTCAACTCCGCCGCGTGCTCGCTCTGTCCGATGACATCCGGTATCGCCACTCGCGTCGGCCCCAAACTCTGGGCCAGCCGGACCTGCCATCCTCGACGCACCTTCGTTCCCGGCAACGGCAATTGCGACATGATCTTGCCTTCGGGAATTTGCGGACTGTAGTACTGCCGCTCGATCGACATCTGCAATCCCAGGCCCGCGACCACCCGCTCCGCCTCTACTGGAGCCAGTCCCACCAGCGGCGGCACCGCGACCTCCTGCCCGTGGATCGCGAACCGCATGGCCGTCAGCGCCGACACCATCGCCACAATCACCAGCACCAGCGCGAGCAGCGCAAATCGAACCGCAGATTTCATGATCTTCCGAAATTATAGCCCCGTACCGCCGGCGTCCTGACGGCGTTCGCGCGACAAATGTAGGGGCGGACGCCTTCGTCCGCCCCGCCAAGCGCAGCGAGGCGTAGCCCCAGCGCGGTCTGCTGGTAGTGCATCCGGCCATCTTCCCTGCAATCTAATGGACAAGAGGCGTTCTACCTTCGAGGTGGTCGATGACTTTCGAGTCGGAGTATCATATTCGTATGCGGCATTCGATTGCGGCTTCGATCGTGTTCGCAGGCTTGGTCGTGATGCCCGTGGTTTTCCCGTCCACTGGCCACGCTCAGATCAATGGCGCCCCATCTTCGGTGACCTCTCCCGGCTTTGGTGGACGTCAAAATAACGGCACGCCGTCCAGTGTCACCTCGCTCGGCCCGCGCGGTTACAGTCCGAATTCGCGTGCGACTTTCGCGATGTCGCCGCCCGTTCATCACGATCACGGCGGCAACCAACATCCCCGCCACCACCACAACGGAGAATACGTATCTCCGCTAATCTACGCGGTTCCCGTTCCTTACGCCGTGGATGAAGGCGCAGTGGAAGATCCCGAACCCAATGACGATTCCAACTATCAGGGCGGTCCTACGATCTTCGACCGCCGCGGATCAGGCGAGCACTCCTACGTTCCAACTGTAAGCGATGTTCCCGCTGCTCATACCTCGGAAGCCTCTTCGCGAGCGACGGACGATCCTATCCAGGATTCGGAGCCTGCCCAGGAACCGACGCTTCTCGTTTTCAGAGACGGCCACAAAGTGGAAGTGGGAAACTACGCCATCGTCGGCGCGACGCTCTTCGACCTCACTCCCGGCCACCCGCGCAAGGTTGCGATTACCGACCTCGATCTCGAAGCCACTCGCCAGCAAAACGAAGATCGCGGCGTGAACTTCCAACTCCCTCCCTCCCTGCAAGCAAATTAATTCGCACGCCCGTGGATTTCTGGGAAGGGGTCCCCGTCTCTATCGAGGGGTGCCCCACTTCTCGCCGCTTTTACGAGAAGTGGGGCTTTTGTCGCCACTCGTCAGCCCTCTTAATCATGCTATAATAACGAAAGCTCCCAGGGCACCTAACGTCCGTGAATGCAACTAGTTACAGCATCGGAAAGAACGGTGCCAGTGCCCTGCCGGTGCCGTAACTCGAAGCTCCAGCTCGAAGCAAATAGCTTATATGCCTGACGACCAGAATCCTGAACTTCCTCTCGCTCCTCCGCCCGGCGGCGATGGCCCCGGTGCGTTGAACATTCAACCCGTCAACATTGAAGAGGAGATGCGCCGCTCGTATCTCGACTATTCAATGTCGGTGATCATCGGCCGCGCGCTGCCCGACGTCCGTGACGGATTGAAGCCCGTCCACCGCCGCATTCTCTACACGATGCAACAAATGGGGCTGCAGCCGAATCGGGCGACGCGCAAATGCGCCCGCATCGTCGGCGAAGTGATGGGCAAGTATCACCCGCACGGCAACCTCGCGGTTTACGACGCCCTAGTTCGTCTCGCGCAAGACTGGTCGCTGCGTTATCCGCTCATCTTCGGTCAGGGAAACTTTGGCTCTGTTGACGGGGATCCTCCCGCGGCCGATCGATACACCGAGGCCAAGCTGGCGCAAGTCGCTACCGCGCTGCTGGAAGATCTGGACAAAGAAACCGTCGACTTCCACGACAACTACGACGGCAGCGAAACCGAGCCCGACGTTCTCCCCGCGCGCATTCCCAATCTTCTGGTCAATGGCTCCGACGGAATCGCCGTCGGCATGGCCACGAAAATTCCTCCGCACAATCTCACGGAGATCGTCGATGCCACCATCACCCTGGTCAACAATCCCAACGCGCAGCTCGCGGAGATCCTGAAGTTCGTCCAGGGACCCGATTTCCCCACCGCCGGAATCATTCACGGCCGCTCGGGAATCTTCGAGGCCTACCGCACGGGCCGCGGACGTTTCATGATGCGCGCCAAGGCCGCCATCGAGAGCTTTCAGCAAGGATCGCGAGGCCATCGTCGTCACCGAGATTCCTTACCAGGTGAACAAGGCGAATCTGATCAAGCGCATCGCGGCGCTGGTGAACGATAAAGAGATCGAAGACATCTCGGACGTGCGCGACGAATCCGATCGCGACGGCATGCGCATCGTCGTCGAACTCAAACGTGGCGCGGAGCCTCAGATCGTTCTCAACCAGCTCTTCAAGCACACGGAGATGCAGCAAGGCTTCTCCATGATCCTGCTCGCCGTGGTCAACGGACAGCCCCGCGAAATGGGGATGATCCAGACCATCAAGTATTTCATCGAGCATCGCGTCGACGTTGTTCGCCGTCGCACTGCCTACCTGCTAGCCAAGGCGAAAGACCGCGAGCACATTCTCGAAGGCTATCTGAAGGCCCTCGATCATCTCGACAATGTCATCACCATCATTCGCGGCAGCGCCAACCGCGCCGATGCCCGTGAAAATTTGGTGCTGTACTTCGGCGGCAAGAAGATCGACATCAACACCACCGGCCGCGCGCCCAAAGTCGATCCCGAAAAACCCTTCACCGCCAAGCAGGCCGATGCCATCCTCGAACTGCAATTGCATCGCCTGACCAAACTCTCGATCGACGAAATCTCGAACGAATTAAAGGGCGTCCGCGACAACATCACCGAATACGAATCCATTCTCGGCTCCGAGAAGAAGCTGCGCACCGTCATCATCAAGGAGCTCGAAGAAGTTAAGAAGCTCTACGGAGACGACCGCCGCACCCGCATCGAAGACGAAGCCGCCGAAATCGTCCTCGAAGATCTCATCGCCGACGAGCAGGTCGCGGTCACCGTCAGCCACTCCGGCTACATGAAGCGCACGCCCATCTCCACCTACCGCATGCAGCGCCGCGGAGGCACGGGCCGCACCGGCATGAAGACGCGCGACGAAGATTTCGTCGAGCATCTCTTCCTCGCCTCGACCCACGCCTACATCCTGATGTTCACGAATAAGGGCCGCGTGTACTGGCTGAAGGTGTACGAAATCCCCGATGTCAGTGCCGCCGGAAAAGGCAAGCACATCGGCAACCTCGTCGGGCTCCAACCCGGCGAAACCGTGAAGACCATGCTCGCCGTCCGCAATCTGGAAGAAGAGAACAAATACATCTTCTTCGCCACGCGCAACGGACTCGTCAAGAAATCCGAACTGCGCGAGTTCATGCACGTGCGCTCCAATGGCATCAACGCCATCGGCATCGAGCAGGGAGACGAACTTGTCGCCGTCCGCATCACCGATGGCAACCAGATCATCTTCCTCGCCAGCCACGAAGGCATGGCGGTCCGCTTCGACGAAAGTCACGTCCGCCCCATGGGCCGCGGCGCCTACGGCGTCTGGGGAATCGACCTGGAAAAAGACGACTACGTAATCGGCATGGCCACGACCGCCAAACCCGGCACGGAACCTGCGGCGCAAAATGTGGCAACGGATGCCTCGTCCGTTTCGGGCACTTCAGTGCCCGAGGCTGACGTCATCGACGTGGTGGCGGTCAAAGGGGATCTGATCCTCTCCGTCACCGAAAACGGATTTGGCAAGCGCACGCCCGCCGACGTCCTATCGCCTCACCAATCGCGGTGGCAAAGGCGTCATCAACCTCAAGACCACCGAGCGCGTCGGCAAAGTAGTTGGCATCGCCCAGGTCGATGACAAGTCCGAAGTCATGCTGATCAGCCACTACGGCAAAATCATCCGCATGGACTCAACCACAATCCGCGAGTCGGGAAGAAACGCCCAAGGCGTCCGCCTGCTGAACCTGGAGCCCGGCGACAAAGTAGCGGCGGCGGTAGTAATCGCCCCAGAAGCCGAACCAAACGGCGGCAACGGTGGCACGCTGATCCAATAGCTCGTGTAGGGGCGGACGCCCTTGTCCGCCCCCGGCGCGAAAGCGCCGGTGAGTAAGCCTGCAGTGATTCGTGCTCGACAATTAAGAGATTTTGGTCCGTGGCATCCCACCTTTGCGCAAAGACCGTGTCCAGTCCCATGACATGCTTTACAAACTGTCCCGGCGGGTGGCCCACTCAAGCCGGATATTGGCTTGAGTGGGGAAGTTCGACGTGTGGCAGAGCGTCGCGCAGCTCGCTCGCGCTTGCGTGCGGTCCATTCGGAGGTAACTTGCTAAACTTTCCCGCTCCAGGCAAAAGTAGCGGTAAGCAGGCTCTCAGATTCAAAATGGGAATGAGTGGAAGTTTCCCACTCAAGCCAAAAGCGGGCTTGAATGGGCCACCGAACGAAATCTCTCCCCATGCCCACGGTTCACCCGCACTCAAAATGCAAAAACGCGAAGCCGCTATTGAGCCCGGGACACCGAACACGCTCGCTTCGCTCTCGGGGCGGACGAGGGCGTCCGCCCCTATACAAGCCTCTAAGCCGCGCGTGCCCGTTGCACATCGCCTATCCGCCCGAGTATGCTGTCTCACTCACCAACGCCCGGAGTCATTCATGAACATGCCCTTCTTTCGCCGCATCCAACTGATCACGATTCTCGCTCTTTTCGCCCTGATCGTCACCGCTGCCGCGCAGCTCGCAACTCCCCCGGTCGCCAAGAAAGTTCCTCACGAAACCGAAGTCAACGGACACAAGATGGTCGATAACTATTTCTGGCTGCGCGATAAATCCAATCCCGAAGTCCGCGCCTACCTCGAAAAAGAAAATGCCTACACCGACGCGGTCATGAAGCCCACCGAGCCCCTCCAGAAAAAGCTCTACGACGAGATGCTCAGCCGCGTGAAGGAGACCGACGTCGAGGTCCCCTACAAGGAAGGCGACTACTTCTATTACGTCCGCACCGAGGCGGGCAAGCAGTACCCCATCCGCTGCCGCAAGAAGGCCAGCATGGACGCGCCCGAAGAGGTCCTGCTCGACATCAACGAACTGGCCAAAGGCCAGGCCTTCATGACGGTCGCGGCCTTCGCCGTCAGCCCGGACGGGAACCAGCTCGCCTACAGCTACGACAACACCGGATTCCGCCAGTTCACGCTCGCCGTGAAAGATCTCCGCACCGGCAAGACCCTCGTCGACCACGCCGAGCGCGTCGGCTCCGTCGTCTGGGCCAGCGACAATCAAACCATCTTCTACACGCAGGAAGACGCGGTCTCGAAGCGCCAGTACCGTCTCTACCGCCACACCGCCGGATCAGCCGATCCCGACGCACTGGTCTACGAAGAACCCGACGAGCGCTTCAACGTCGAGGCCTACAAGACGCGCAGCGCAGCGTTCATCTTCATGGTGTCGCGCAGCCACACCACCAGCGAAGCACGCTATATCCCGGCCACGCAGCCCACCGAGGAGTGGAAGATTCTCGAGCCGCGCAAAGCAGGGCGTCGAATACTATCCCGACCACAACGCCGACTCGTTCTACATTCGCGTCAACGACACCGGACGCAACTTCCGCCTGGTGAGCACCCCAGTAACCGATCCCGGCAGCAAGAACTGGCACGAAGTCATGGCGCATAACTCCGGCATCATGATCGACGACACCGACTTCTTCAAGAACTTCTGCGTGCTCTACGAGCGCGAGAATGGACTGCCACAAATTCGCGTGATCGACCTGCGCAACGGACAATCCAAGCGCATCGCCTTCCCCGAGCCCGCCTACGCCGCGCACTCCTACATCAATCGCGTCTACGACACCACCGAATTCCGCTACGGCTACCAGTCTCCGATTACGCCGCCGTCGGTCTTCTCGTACGACATGGAGAAGGGGACATCGCACGCTGCTCAAGCAGAAAGAAGTTCCCGGCGGATACGATCCCAAGAAATATGAGGTCGAGCAGATCTATGCCGTCGCCTCCGACGGAGTGAAGAGTGCCCATCTCCGTCCTCCGCCTGAAGAATGCCAAGCTCGACGGCACCGGCCCGCTGTATCTCTACGGCTATGGCTCCTACGGCATCTCGCTCGATATGTTCTTCAACTCGAATATCTTCAGCATGGTCGACCGTGGAGTCGTGTACGCGGTCGCTCACATCCGCGGCGGCGGCGAAATGGGCAAGGCCTGGCACGACGCCGGCCGCATGATGAACAAGAAGAACACCTTCACCGATTTCATCGCCTGCGCTGAAGACCTTACCAAGCGCGGCTACGGATCCAAGGACCGCCTGGTCATCGAAGGGCGGCAGCGCCGGAGGCCTGCTCATGGGAGCGGTCCTCAACATGCGTCCCGATCTGTTCCACGCAGTGGTGGCTAAGGTCCCGTTCGTCGACGTGATCAACACCATGCTCGACGAAACGCTTCCGCTCACCGTGGGCGAATTCGAAGAGTGGGGCAATCCGAAAGAGAAAGCCGCCTTCGATTACATGATCACGTACTCGCCCTACGACAACATCGAGGCCAAAGCCTATCCCAACATGCTGGTGAAGACTTCGTTCAACGACAGCCAGGTCATGTACTGGGAGCCTGCGAAGTACGTCGCCAAGATGCGCGCCACCCGCACCGACAAAAATATTCTGATCTTCAAAACGAACCTGAGTCCCGCGGGACACGGCGGCGCCTCGGGCCGATACGACCGCCTGAAAGAGGCAGCCTTCGACTACGCCTACATCCTGACGCAAATGGGAATCCCGAACTAGTTCCCGTGGGTGCCCCATCCTTCTTTTCGCGATGTTTGCGAAAAGAGGGTGGGGATTTTGACTCTCACATATTCTTTTCGAAGATTTCCTTAGTGCACCTTAGTGTCCTTAGTGGTTGAAGGTCTTGCAGTCAACAAAAAAGCCCGCCTCCGAAGAAGCGGGCTCTACTCGAGTCTTGCCCATTTGTTTTAAAACTGCGAGCGGTTAATGCGTAAACGGCCCCTGAACATTCGTCCCGTCCGCGCAACCCTTCTGTCCGCTGGAGTTCGCATACCCAAGGTTGTTGTCGTAATCGTAATTCGACCAGTTCCCCTGGACTTTCCATTTCGTGGTACCGAAGAGCACATAAGGCCCGCCGAAAGTCCATGCGCACTTGTCGCCGTTCTCGGCGCCGGAACTGTCATACCAGGCATTGCCATTCGGATCCGAACGCGTCTCTGACAACTCGTGCCCAGTCACATTGGCTAGCGCCGCCAGTCCTTGCGATTCGCCCGCAACCGTGCTTCCCGGATCGCAGCCGCCATCACCATCGAGCTTGAAGAAGAAACCGAACTCGATCGCCTTGCCACCGCACGATCCCCAGCTGTGATACGCGCAGTAGTTTGCCCCGCCACGAGGCTTGTCTACGTAAACGGGATAGTAGGCATTGGCTGTCGGGTTTGGTACTTCCTTGCAAACCTCCGCCAGAACCGCCGAGGTCGTGAGGTGCTTCGGTACCGAGCTGCCGTCAACCACGTGCCCCTGGTAGGTTACAGCGCTTCCTACCGTGTGTCCGGTGCTGTCGTTGAACTCATCGACGGTCGCCTCGTAGCTCGTGCCTCCAACGCCTGAATACCACTTGTCGATCCCGGTGATCTTGTCGCCTGTATAGCTCGGCCAGCTGGAGCCCCACCAGATTGCTTTGACGGTCGCAGACGGCAGAATCGGTCCACCGTGATACGACATGTCCGGATTGCCTCCCGCATTATGCGAATGGGAAGCACCTCGAGACCAGTGCGGCCCCAAGATTGGTGGCTCTTTCTTATTGGGATTCTTGTTAACGTCCTGGGCAGCGAGTGACAGGCCGCACAAAATGATGGCGACCACACAAATCGATTTCATCACGAAACAAACCTCCTGAGGGTTTCGAAGCAAGGCGTCCGGCGATTCTCCGTCGACTCTGAAACATTGTCAACGCGCAAATGTTTGCACAATGGCGAGTCGTCTTCCCCGTGATCCCCAGCCCGCCCTGAAGTGGTCCCTGTGAAAGAACTTGCAGTCCTCAGATCAGCCCAGCCTTCACCCGCCGCAAGAAGTCCTCCCCGTCAGCCTTCGCCTGGGCCAAAGTTTTGGGCTGATTGCGATATTCCAGGGCGATCTCCTGCAGAAAAAGCTCGACCGCGTCTTTGGGCTTAAACCCCAGCGCCACCAGCTTGCGGATCCGCGGCGTGAAGCTCTCTGGCTCCGCGGCCCCCAACCTCCGCAGATGATCCGCGCACTTATGCTCTCGGAACTTCGCCGCAGCCAACCGGTCATATGCCGTCCGCGCATCCGGATCATTCAGCAGCGTCGGCAGCGGATTGTTCCACTCACATTGCGAACACGTCCACCCCACGAACGTCCGGTGCGACGTCCAGATCATTTCCCGCGCAGTCTTTTCCTGAAGAGATCGTTGATCGTTACTGCCGTATTCCATGAGCGGTACGACTCCCGCACCAATCAACCTGTATGGCCCACATCGCGTTGTTTCACTTTATCGTAGCCGTTCACGGTAACTATGGGAACTACCTAAAGCGGTTCGGGATGCAGCAGGAATTGCCGGTGGAGGATACGCCCTACTTCGCGAAGAAATAATCGAACGACTTTACCGCCGTGAACTCATCATCGCGCACGTCGAACACCGTATAAAGCTTGGTCACGTACAGAACGTCGTTCACCTTCTGGCTCAGGTTCAACAGCTTCAACTCTCCTCCGGCATTGCGCACGGTGGTAAAGCAGCCCACCAGTTCGCCCACTCCCGAGCTGTCGATGTAGTCCACCTCGGCCAGATTCAGGATGATCTTCTTCTTTCCTTCGGCTATAAGTTTGTGCACCGCATCGCGCAAATCCCCAATCTCGTCTCCCAGCACGATACGACCTTGCACGTCCAGAATGGTGACGTGCGCAACCTCGCGGGTGTCGATCTTTAAAGGCATGAGTACAGGCTCAAGTCCCGCGGGAATAGTAGTTCCTCACCACCTGCAAGTCAATGCCAGAGAAGCAGAAAGGTATTCCTTCATGAACCTTCGTGCCCTGTGTGTTTTAGGAATTCGATGAAATCACGACAGACTAGGAATGCGCCCCGTGCGCCCGCGCATCCAACTCCAGCGCCGGCAGCGACATGGTATCGCGAATCTCCTGAATCGGCGACGTAACAATCGGCGTCGGATACTCGGGATGCCGGAACTCCAGATGCATTCCCCGGCCCACATACTGCAGCTTCAGCATCGAGCCGCCCCACGTCGAGCCCGAGATCGCCACCTGCACCGGCTCCGGACAGAACTCCGGATGCCCCGAAAGCAGCGCCTCGCTGCCACCCAGCAGCACCGCCGTGTAGCAGTGATGCATGGTCTGAATCTCCAGAACGGTCGAGGGAGGCAGATCGTTCAGAAACACCCCGCCTTCGATCTCCGACTGGATGATACCGCGGTTCACTTCATCGGCGAGGTTCGGGTGCGGGTTGAACATACTCAAGGCTGGACATCAGGGTATCGGGTTTCGCCGCCCGGAACAAGAGTCCTTTCGGTCGTGCCCAAGCGAAAGGGCACCGACCTTTAGACGGAGCAAGCCAGGTCGAGGTTGCAGGGAATTGCCGTAGGAGGAGGTCGCGCAGGGAAGCCCCGTAGGGACAGCCGCTTCGGCTGTCCAGGTTTTGTCGTGGTTTTCCTTGCAGACCTTCGTAATCCTGAATCGGTTAACGCCTTTAAAATCAGAGTGCCGCCCAAGGTCCCCCGCTCATTCCCGAACCCCCAATCCCTGATAAAATACCCAATAAGGGGTTCCGTATTCCATGCCAGTACCCGTCTCACAAATGTGGACCGTGGCGAGCTATGTGCTTCGCCAAAAGCTCGCCGGACGCAAGCAATACCCGCTCGTGCTCATGCTCGAGCCGCTGTTCCGCTGCAATCTGGCCTGCGCCGGATGCGGCAAGATTCAATACCCGGCCCACATCCTGAAGAAGGACCTCAGCCCCGGAAGAATGCTTCCGCGCCGTCGACGAATGCGGCGCCCCCATGGTCTCGATCCCCGGCGGCGAACCGCTCATGCACCCGCAGATCGACAAGATCGTCGAGGGCCTGGTCGCCCGCAAGAAATACATCTATCTCTGCACCAACGCGCTGCTGCTGAAAGAGAAGATCCATCTCTTCAAGCCCAGCAAGTACCTGACGTTCAGCGTCCACCTCGACGGCCAGCGCGAAGAGCACGACCTCGCCGTCTGCCGCGAAGGCGGATACGACATCGCCGTCGACGCCGTCAAAGAAGCCCTGCGCCGCGGCTTCCGCGTCACCACCAACACCACGCTGTTCGACGGCGCCAATCCGAAATCCGTCCGCGCCTTCTTCGACGAGATGATGGACCTGGGCGTCGAGGGCATGATGCTCTCCCCGGGATACTCCTACGACAAGGCTCCCGACCAGAAGCATTTCCTCGGACGCGCCCGCACCCGCCGCATGTTCCGCGCGATCCTGTCGAACCGCAAGAAGAGCTGGCAGTTCAACCTGTCGCCGCTTGTTCCTCGAATTCCTGATGGGCAAGCGCACCTACCCCTGCACGCCGTGGGGCATGCCCACCTACAACGTCTTCGGCTGGCAGAAGCCCTGCTACCTGCTGCAGGACGGCTACGCCGAAACTTTCGCCGAACTGCTGGCGACCACCGAGTGGAGCAACTACGGCACCGAGTCGGGCAATCCCGCGTGCGCCAATTGCATGGTCCACAGCGGCTACGAAGCCTCCGCAGTCAACGCCACCTTCAGTTCGCTCGGCGGATTCCTCGCCACCGTGAAAGCCACGCTGTTCACGCAGCTACAAAGACGAAGAAGCCCTGCAGCATGCTGGAAGAGCCGCAGGCTCCGGTGAACCCGCTGGTCCAAATCGCGCCAACGTCGGCAACCGATCGCTGCAGGAAACGCGAGCCTAGATCTGTGGTTTTCCTCTGTGTTCCTCCGTGCCCTCTGTGGTGAAAGATTTTGAATTTGAGAAGAAGTATGACAGGCAAAGAAGCCGGCCACACACGAACAACATCCGCCGCACGTGCAGAATCCCGACGCGCTCGAAGTCGCTCCCGGCAGTCGAGCACGAAAACTCGAAGGCTGGATCCCCGCCCTCGCCACCGAAGAAGAACTCCGCCAGGCCCTCGAAAAAGCCTTCGACTACCGCGGCGACATCACCATCACCCGCAAAGACGGATCCAAGATCGAAGGCTACCTCTTCGACCGCCGCACCGCTGCAACGCTGAAAGATTCCGTAGTCCGCCTCTACCCGAAAGAACTCAAACGAAAAAGTCGCCATCTCCTACGCCGACATCGCCGCCCTGGCCTTCACCGGACGCGACACCGCCGCCGGCAAATCCTGGGAAGCCTGGATGAAAAAGTACGCCGAGAAAAAAGCCGCCGGCGAAAAAGACCTAAGCCTCCACCCCGAACCGCTCGACTAATCGCCTGCGACAAAGCACTGTCATCCTGAGGCGGGCGCCTTTTGACCGCCGAAGGATCTCTGTACCCCTCGCCACACTACCAACGTAATAGCGAAGATCATTGCGCTCTGTGATCCTAAATACAGCGGCCGACACGCCCAAGAGTCACAATTTTCTGTGGTCATCTTCGCACCGCTTCGGCGGGAAGACTCAGTTAAGAATTCTGCGAGGCCTTATGGAAGTCACAGTCGAACATATCGGTGCCGTGCAATTCGAAATCAAGGCGCGTCAACATACCATCGCTTGCGACCAGCCTGCAGAAAGCGGCGGCTTCGACGAAGGCATGACGCCGCCCGAGCTGTTGCTCGCATCCCTCGGTTCCTGCGCTGCTTTCTACGCCGCGGAGTATCTTCGTAAATTCAAGCTAGCCACCGAAGGCACGCGCGTCGTCGTCACCGCCGACAAAGTCAAGGATACCGTGGCTCGCATCGACAACTTCCGCATTGAAATCGAAACTCCCCTGGAGTTGACGGAACATCACCGCGCCGGCGTGGAGCGCGCCGTACACCACTGCCTGATCCATAACACGCTGCTCCACCCGCCCCAAATCTCGATTGCCATAAACGAACACGCAGCCGTCACGAGCTAAGAAGTTAGGTGGAAGAGCGGCGTCTGGCGCCGCGCCTGTCATCCTGAGCGAAGCCGTGACCGAGCAAAGCGAGGTCACGGCGCAGTCGAAGGATCCCTGCAACCTTACCCACTGCGAGCAAGAAAGGGGTTCGCTCGCGGCTCGGGGCTCACAGCTCATTTCTTTCCCCCCGCGAAACTCACCCCATCAATCAACTCCTCCACCTCATCCTCAGTCCCGCCAATCACCGTAATCGACACCGCGTACCCATGGGCCAGAAAAGCCAGCGTAGACTGCCGCATCACTCGCGTCCCCACATTTTTATGAAAGTCCCCCCGCACTAGAATCTTCCCGTCTAAAGCGATCTCGTAAGGCTCCTCGTCGACTGTGAATCCCTGCGCCTTCGCGACTTCGGTCAGCGGCCCAAAATACTGCGCCGCCTCCTTCAATCCCGGATAGGCCGCGACACTCTCCGACCGCGATCACGATCGACGAATTGACCTCCTCCCCCTGCGCCTCCGGAGGCCGCGAAAACGCCGCCAGCAAAACTCTACTGCCCGCGGAGGGACAGCCGTTTCGCTTGTCCGCGAAGCGAGGTCTCAGTCCTGCACTCTCCTCCTCGCCGCGCATTCATCTCCTCAGTCCGCAGCACCCACCCTGCCGGAATCTTGCAAGACAAGGCCAGCGCCTTATTGCGATAAACCCCGCCACTGACCTCGCCCGGCATCAACATCCGACTTCACCGCAGCGGCAGGCTTCTTAATGTGTTTGGGGGCGGTGACGAAGAGGACTGTTCCGGAGCCTGCGCCATTAGTAGCGCAGAACCGAACGCAATCTACCAGAAAGAAGCGAACCCAGCCGCCCAAAACCTCATCCAGCAATGTTACGTGACTCGGTGTCTTCGGAAGGCGGCAAGAAACTTTGGGCGCCATTTCTCGCCGATTTTGCGAGAAGCGGGAATTACGACTGTCGATCGGGGTGCCCCACCCTTCTTTTCGCAATTTGTGCGAAAAGAGGGTGGGGATTTTGACTTTGACCTTAAATTTGATCCGGTTGGGACTCCCGGATCAAAAAGCGCTGCTAAGCCGCTCTCCCCATCACTGGCTGTGTGCAATGTGCGCACCGCCTTGCATCGATCGGAATCTCGCTCAAGCACTCCGGACACTTCTTGGTCGTCGGATCCGCCGGCGCCGGATCCTTCCGCATCCGCGCCACCAGCGCATTCACGGGAGTCACAACAAAGAAATAGACCGCCGCCGCAATCAGCAGGAACGACACGACTCGCATTGACGAAAGTCGCCCAACGGGAAACAGCGCCCATGAACGTAGATTGCAGAGATGAAAAGTCTGGCTTGCCCACTAGCGCCGCGATAAAGGCGTCAACAGGTCCGTTAGTCAACGCCGTCACCACGCCGCCAAACGCCGCGCCAATCACCACGCCTACCGCCATATCCACAACATTTCCACGCAGAATGAATTTCTTGAATCCGTCGAGCATAACGTGCCCCTTCAAAGAAATTGAGTGCCGCCAATGTAAGCTAGCAGGAGCGCGCGGTCAAGAGCAGGTACGGGAAACTGCCGGTCAGGACCGGTTCGGATCAGCATTCACGCTGTGTAAAACAGCCAGCGGATCAAAGGGAGTGTAAAGAAGATCGGTCAGAACGGGGAGAATAGGGAGGCCCGCAAAGATTCGCACGGTTCTGTTTCCCCAGTGTTCCTCTGTGTCCCCCGTGGTGAAGGGTGTTGCACTTGGTTCAGCGCCTGAGAGCCGCGAATCTGGACGCCAACTCCTCAGATCCGCATCGGCATCACGATATACCGGTACTTATAATCATCGCCCTCAGCGGGCCGCAACTGCCCCGCCGACTGCGGATCCTTCAACTCCAGCCGCACCTCGCTGCTGCCCGCCGCCTTGAGGAACTCCACCAGGTACGCGGCATTGAACCCAATCGTCAGCGCATCGCCGGTGTAGGCCACTTCCAGCGAATCCTCCGACTCGCCCGCCTCGGTCGACGACGCCGAAATCTTGACCTCGCCCTTCTCCAGCTTCAGCCGCACCGCACGCGAACGCTCATCGGCAAACTGAGCCACCCGGAGAATCGCGGAATTCAACTCGTCCGCATTCAGCGGAATAACTTTGCTGTTGTCCTTCGGCAGCACCGCCTCAAAATTCGGGAACTGTCCGGTCAATTGCCGCGAGGTCAGCAGCCGCGATCCAATCCGGAAGAACAGCGTCGACTCGTCCTTGGCAAAATTCAATCGTCTCCGCATCCGTCGAATCCAGCAGCGACTTCAATTCGTCCATCGCCTTCTTCGGCACCAGCGTCTTCATCTCGCCAGAAACGCCGTCGAACTTCTCTCCTGCGCGCTCGCAGTGCGCCAACCGGTGCCCATCAGTCGCTACCATAGTGATCGACTCCGGCTTGAGCAGCATCAGCGCCCCATTCAACGTGTAGCGCGATTCTTCATTCGATATCGCAAACCCCGTCCGCGCAATCAGCCCACGCAACACCTGGGCCGGAATCTTCACCACACCGGCCGTCGGAAACGCCGGCAGGCTGGGAAAGTTCGACTTCGCCATGCCTACCATCTTCGTGTTCGAACGCCCGCATCGAATGCTGACCCAGTGATTCTCCAACAACTTGATGGTGATGTCCGCGTCGGGCAGCAGCTTCACGTAGTCATGCAACTTGCGCGCCGGAATCGTGCACGAGCCTTCCTTCTTCACCTTCGCCGCTACACGAAGTCCGCAGGCTCAGATCCAGGTCGGTGGCCGTCAATGACAGCCGGTCTCCTGCCGCCTCAAATAAATAATTGGAAAGAATCGGAATCGTGGTCTTGCGTTCGACCACACCCTGCGTGGCAGTCAGTTCTCGCAGCAGTTCGAATTTGCTGACCGTGATCTCCATCGTTCCCGCGGCAACGGCGGCTTCCACCGGCATAAAGTCCCTCTCCCCGAAAACGCACTGGTGCCCCATTTCCCGCCGAGGTTGCGAGAAGTGGGAAGTCCCTACTTCTGGTACTACCTTATATCAAATACAAAACCTATAAAACCAGTAGTAACAGTAGGCTCTTCGGAGAAGTGGAAATCTCAAACAACTCGCCTGTTGTCAACAGCTTCCCGGCCTACCCTTGATGTTAGAAATCGGTCCCGAACTCTGCGGTGCTCCCACGATAACAGAGCCCCAATTTCCGATTTCACCCGCGCTCTGCACAGCTTCCACATGTCTTTCACAGCCCGGTTACAAGGAAGACTGTATTGCAAAGTGGAAATCTCCACGACACCCGCGGTTTAACCGCCTAATTGCTCGGTCAGTTTATTGATCAGCCTGTTCAAATCTTTATCGTTCTTGCGAACGTCTTCAATCTTCTCGACCGAGTGCAGCACGGTTGTGTGGTGCTTGCCGCCAAACTGCCGTCCGATCTCCGGCAGCGAAGCTTCGGTCAGATGTTTGGCCAGGTACATCGCAATCTGCCGCGGATACACGATTGCCCGCGAATTATTCTTCGCCTTGATCTCCACCAGTCGCAGCCCGAACTGCTCCGCTACCATCTTCTGGATCGATTCAATCGTGACCTTGCGCGCCTGCGAGTCGATAAAGTTCTTCAACACCTGCTGCGCATAGGGAAGCGTGATCTCCGCTCCGATCAGCGACGAGTGCGCCACCAGACGGATCAGTGCGCCTTCCAACTCGCGCACGTTCGACCGGATGTTCGACGCCACGTACAGCGCCACATCGGTCGGGAGCGTAACCTTCTCCTGCTCCGCCTTCTTCTGCAGAATGGCTACCTTCGTCTCCAAGTCCGGCGGCTGGATATCCGCGATCAATCCCCACTCGAAACGGCTGCGCAGCCGGTCCTCGATCTCGGCCAGTTCTTTCGGCGAGCGATCGCTGGCAATCACGATCTGCTTCATCGACTCGTGCAGCGCGTTGAACGTATGGAAGAACTCTTCCTGCGTCCGTTCCTTCTGCGCCAGGAACTGGATGTCATCGATCAACAGAACGTCCACGCCACGGAACTTGTCGCGGAAGCTGGTCATCTTGTCGTAGCGCAGCGAGTTGATCATGTCGTTGGTAAACTTCTCGCTCGACACGTAGCAGATGGCCGCCTGCGGCATTCTCCGCTTGATCTCATGGCCGATCGCCTGCATCAGATGGGTCTTGCCCATACCGACGCCGCCATATAAGAAGAGCGGGTTGTAGGCCTTCGAAGGCCGCTCCGCCACCGCCTGGCACGCCGCATGCGCGAACTGGTTCCCGCTGCCGATGACGAACGCGTCAAACGTATAGCGCGGATTCAATTGCGCCGCGCCATCCCAGTCGAACCGTGACTGCGAAGGAGACGCGCTGGCGCGCAGCAGCGCTGAGCCCGCCATCGTGCCGAACCGGCGTTGCCGCCGGATCATCCTCGGGCGTCACAAATTTCACGTCATTGAATCCCAGGCCCAGGACGTCAATCGCTTCCTGAATCAGATCCGCGTATTTATCACCCGCGTGACGGAATTCGACGGTGGGCACGCGGACAAACAGAATGCCTCCACTCGAATGGCTGTAGCGCGTGGGTTTGAGCCAGGTGTCGTAAGAATGGCGATTGATTTTCTTTTCCAGCGCATCGAGAATTCGCGCCCATGGGTTCGGGGAGAGAGTGGTTGTGCCGGTAGCTGACATATATGAATTTTTTCACCGCGCGGCGCCCTGCGGCTGGTGGAAGAGCGCCTGTTAAGACTGCCGTTTCTTGAGTGACGTGGAACGTTAATTTTACTGCGGAATGCGTCTGTTTGTACGTCGCACTGAAAATTTAAACGGAGCGCAATGCAGGACCAGTCCGGGATACTAGCACAGATTTTTTTGTCGTGAAAAAAACTTCGGCTGGAATTTTTCCGCGAACTCCTATTCAGAACCTTCACGCACCAAGCTGTCAAGTGCCGCGATGGTAACTGCCGCAAAGAAGGTGCATCTTGAAAGAAGTTTGTTCGGAGATGATGGCGAGTTATTTCTCTCTGTCATGCTGAGCGCAGCAATGAGGAGAGCAAAGCGATCCCCATTGCGCAGTCGAAGCATCGCTATCTGGCACGGCGTCGCTGAAGCGGTAACCACTCAGCTGCGATCACCCACGGCAACCCAAAAATTACCCCGCCTTCTTCTTCACCTTCGCTCCCATGCGCAACAGCTTCCGCACTGTCCCGGTAGGCAGCCGCTTCATCTGGTCATGCAACTCGGTCACCGCCTCGAAGAATCCAGCCATCGCCGACAGTCGTTCCCGCGTGTAATCCGCCCCTGGTTCCTTCGGATCCAGATCCGCCAGGCACCGCCGCAACATCTCGCGCGTGGGATCGATCTCCCTCCGCTTCCTTTGCTCGATCACCAGACGGAACATCTCCCACACATCTTTCATCGATTCGTAATGTTCCCGCCGGTCTCCGAGCACATGCACGGCGCGCACGATGCCCCAGGTCTCCAGCTCTCGAATCGATGTGCTCACATTTGACCGCGCCACGCTCAAGGTTTCGGCAATCTCCTCTGCTGGCAACGCCCGCGGCGACAAGTACAGTAGTGCATGAATCTGCGCCACCGTCCGGTTGATCCCCCACCGCGTCCCCATTTCGCCCCAGTGAAGGATGTACTGCTTCTGCAGCTCAGTCAGTTCAGCCATATTCGTTTCTTTCAGTACAAACTGAATATGCGGAAGAACGTCGGCAAAGTCAATTGAAACCGCCGGTGCCCCGGGTGCCCCACCCTTCTCGCGCAGTTTGCGAGAGGACCTGCCCTGAGCCTGTCGAAGGGGTGGGGATGTTGACTTTGCCCGAAGATCTGCCCTCACCGGATATAATTCCCAATCGTTCCCACTCCCAATCTCGCCGCAACTTTTCCCGTCTACCTCCATTTCGGCCCCTACTCCATCCACCCTCACCTCTTTTTCGAATCCCTTTCCTATGTAGTCGGGTTCTGCGTGTATCTCGTCCTCCGCCGGCGCGTCGGCGATCCCATCATCACTCCCCTGCGCTGGGCCGTGGTTGCCGCCGCATTCGGCGGAGGCGCAATCGGCGCCAAACTGCTGTTCCTGCTCGAAGATCCTCCCCTGATCTTGTCCAACCTTCATAATCCTGCGTACCTCATCAACGGGGGGAAGACAATTGTGGGAGCGCTGGCCGGCGGTCTCATTACCGTAGAACTCATCAAGCGCTACATCGGGTTGAGCACCTCCACCGGAGACCTCTACGCCATTCCCCTCGCCGTCGGCATCGCCATCGGCCGCATTGGATGCTTTCTCACTGGCCTTCCCGACAACACGTATGGCACGCCGACGCGCCTCCCTTGGGGAATCGATTTCGGGGATGGCATTCCCCGCCACCCCACACAACTCTACGAAATCGCCTTCCTGCTGCTCCTGGTCCCCGCGATCTATGCTGTCCTACACAGAATTGTCATCCTGAGCGGAGTCGTGACAAAGCGAAGCGCGGTCACGGCGCAGTCGAAGGACCCCTACCTCCAAACGGACTTCAGACCTCGGGCCTCGGACCTAGCAACGCGCTTCCTCCCCGGCGACGCCTTCAAAGTTTTCATGATCGCCTACCTGTCCTTCCGCCTGCTCTGCGACTTCATCAAACCGTACCCGCGAATCTTTCTCGGCCTCGGCGGAATTCAGTGGGTCTGTGTCCTGCTCCTGCTTTATTATGCTTCGGACATTGCGCGCTGGCTGCGTCCGATGTCTGCGCCGGAAGCTTAACCGCATAACCCCTATCAATGGATCGTTTCGCTGCCAACACGCTGCGTACCTTCGGCATTGTGCTGATCTCGATTTTCGTCGTCGGTGTCTCGGGGTTGGTGCTTCTTCTCGCTCTATGTCTTGGTGTGCTGGGCAACAGCGGCACCCAGTCCGATCGGCAGACTTTTCTGCTATTTATTCTCGGAGGTATCGTCCTGATCGCGGGCGGCATTTTTGCCATCGCCAAATTGGCCAAGGGCATCGCTCGCGGAACGCCGGAATACCAGCTCCCGGTCAGCATGACCCTCGCCGCAACTACGCAAGCATGCACGGCGGGCTCCACCGAAGTTGCGGCGCCGCCGGTTCCTGCCTCGCCCTATCCGCCGCCTCAGTCTGAACCACACGCCACGGTCGACAGTGCGCACCTGCGCCCCGCCAGCCGGGACGCCCTGCGCAATCTCGCCCTGGCAATTTCCGCAAAGCTCGCCGCTGAACTCCTGGTCACGCTTTATGGTTCAATCTGGATTTACCGCGTCAGCCACGCTCCGTTCGCTGCATTTCGCTTCGCGTTCATCGCCTGGGGCATCGCAGCCGTCGCGCCCCTGATCGTTCTTCTCTACGCCCTCCTCCGCCATCCCGGACCACGCGCCTTGGCTTACTCCTTGGTCATTCCCGGCCTGCAACTTTTCTTCGGAATTTTCGGACACTCCGCGGCCATCTTCGTGCTCTTGCGCGCAACTCCCGGCATCGGCCCCATATTCCCCATGCTTTCCCTTCTTCCCTGGCTGTTCGACATCCTTATCCTCTACCTCGCCTGGAAGGCCATCCGCATTACCGGCATCCAGCCCAACTCGACGCGCCTTATCGTCGCCTCCGCAGTCATCTTTATCTACACGTCTATGCTCCCCACGCTTCTCGTGATTTTCAACAACGTCTTGCACCTGCGTTGATTAACCCTGTGTGCCACCGTGTCCTCAGTGGTGAAAAACCCTCGCGTGCATTAAGCTTTTCCGCTCAGGAGTACCCATGGCCAAAACCCGCCCCTACCTCTTCTACGACGTCGCCATCTCCATCTGCGCGACGCTGCTACCGCAAAGTCGAAGCCAAGATCGTCTTCCAGGACGACAACGTCTACCTCCTGAAGCGCTGCCCCCAGCACGGCTCCGAAAAAGTCCTGATCGCCGACGACGTCGACTACTACCGCCGCTGCCGCGAGATCTTCATCAAGCCCCCCGAGATGCCGCTCGTCTACAACACTCCCGTGAAATGGGGATGCCCCTACGACTGCGGACTCTGCACCGACCACGAGCAGCACTCCTGCCTCACGCTCGTCGAAATCTGCGACTACTGCAATCTGCGCTGCCCGGTCTGCTACGCCGACAGCGGCCCCGAGCGCCAGCAGTTCCGCGACCTCAGACAAATCGAAAAGATGCTGGACGCGGTCGTCCGCAACGAAGGTCATCCCGACGTAGTCCAGCTCTCCGGCGGAGAGCCGACCGTTCACCCGGACTTTTTCGAGATTGTAGAAATGGCGAAGGCCCGCCCCATCCGCCACCTGATGGTGAACACCAACGGCGTCCGCATCGCCCAGGAAGAAGAGTTCGTCAAGCGCCTCGCGGACTATAAAGAAGACTTCGAAGTCTATCTGCAGTTCGACTCCTTCGAGCGCGAACCCCTGATGCAACTCCGCGGCGCCGACCTCCGCCGCATTCGCGAAGACGCTCTGGAGAAACTGAACCGCTACAACATCCACACCAATCTGGTGGTCACGGTAAAGAAGGGTCTGAACGACCACGAAATCGGCAAGACCATCGACTACGCCCTGCAGCAACCGTGCGTGCGAGGAGTAACGTTCCAGCCCATTCAGGACGCCGGCCGCCTCGACAGATTTCAACCCCGCCACCGACCGCCTGACCCTAACCGAAGTCCGCCGCAAGATCCTCGAGCAGACCACTGTCTTCAGACCCGAAGACGTGATCCCCGTTCCCTGCCATCCAGACTCCTTGGCGATGGCCTACGCGTTAAAGCTGAACGGCAAAGTTACGCCACTCACCAGCATGATCCCGCCGGAGGTCCTGATCAACGGCGCCAAGAACACCATCCTCTACGAACAGGAGCCCGCCATCCGCGACGGCCTCTTCAAACTCTTCGCCACCAATCACTCCCCAGAAAGCAGCGCGGGAACGCTGCGAGAACTCCTCTGCTGCCTCCCCAAAGTCTGGATCCCTGCTGAAGCCATCCCGAATCACGTAGCAGACAGGCGCTGCGCCTGTCCCGCGGAAGCGAAGCGAGGCGGAATCTTCGCGGAACCTAACCTACGAGAACATCTTCCGCGTAATCATCATGCAATTCATCGATGCCCACTCCTTCGACGTCCGCAGCGTCAAGAAGACCTGCGTCCACATCGTCCACCCCGATGGCCGCCTCATCCCCTTCGACACCTACAACCTCTTCTACCGTGACGATCTGGAACAAACCCGCCTAGCGCCCTTGAGAAAAATGGCCCAAGCGGCCCTGGCGTAGATTCAACGGAACATGTGAAAACAACAGAAGGGTTGGAATCGCAGAACCATGTGGAGACGGCCGCCTCGGCCGTCCCGCCGCAGCGAAGCGCGGCGGCCCCGGTAACGGAACTTGGAATTCCCCCACTCATCCGCCTACAATCACTCTCATGGACAGCCTCGATCAGCAATCTCCCGTCGCGGAAGAACGCGATTCCAGCCGCCTGATCATCATCATTGCTGTCGTCGTCGTCATCGGAGGCGCGCTGGCCGCCGCCTTCCTCCTGCGCCAGCCGCCCAAAGCGGTCAAGGCGCCATCGCCGTACATCGCCAATCTGAAACTCGCCGACTTCAAGATGAGCGCCGCCGAAAATTTCATCGGAGCTACCGTCAGCTACATCGACGGCACCATCACGAACACCGGCAACAAGACCGTCACCCGCGTCATGATCGAAGTCAATTTCGAAGACTCCATGGGACAGCTCGCCCAGCGTGAAGAGCTTCCTCTACGAGTCGTGCGGACCAATGGAGCCTACCTCGAACCGGTGGATCTCAACGCATCCCCGCTAGCTCCGGGCCAGACCCAGCCCTTCCGCCTGACCTTCGACAGTATCTCCGCCCAATGGAACCACCAATACCCAGATCTCTTAATCACCGACGTAACCACGAAATAAACTCGCGTAAAAAATAAAACTGACGTAGCGACAGGCGCTTCGCCTGTCCCGCCGAAGCGAAGCAAGGCGGAACTACCAAGCGAATTCCCCTGTGCCCCCTGTGGTGAAGCCCTCCTCTCCGCGTAAAATGATCCGGTGTCCGAAGCAAAACCATTCCGCCTGACGGAGTCAGTAAAAGCCGCTGGTTGAGCGTCCAAGCTGAGTCCAGCGGCGCTGGACACGGTGCTTGGGAAATTAGCCCGGCAACATGACCCCAACGTTCTAGTCGGCTTCGATCACGCCGACGACGCCGGAGTGTATCAACTCACGCCCGACCAGGCTCTCGTCCAGACAGTAGATTTCTTCACTCCCATCGTCGACGATCCCTACACCTTCGGACAGATCGCCGCCACCAACGCGCTCAGCGACGTCTATGCCATGGGCGGCCGTCCGCTCACTTCCTTGGCCCTCGTCTGCTTCCCCGACAAAGCCGATCTCGCCATCCTCGAACGCATCCTTGCTGGCGGCCTATCGAAAATGATCGAGGCGAATTGCACGGTGATCGGCGGCCACAGCATTCGCGACGAAGAAACCAAGTTCGGATACTCCGTCACCGGCCTGATCCATCCTAAGAAAATCTACGCCAATCAAGGCGCCAGACCCGGAGACAAGCTGATCCTGACAAAGGCCCTGGGTACCGGTGTAATCTCCACGGCAATAAAAAAGGGTAAAGCCGAGCCGAGCTGGATCGACGCCGCCATTAAATCGATGACGACCCTAAACAAAAAGGCAGCCGAAGTAATCACCGGCATTGTGGAACCCTCCACAGCTCGTGTAGGGACGGACGCCCTCGTCCGTCCAATCGAGCGAACCTCGACTTCCTCGCCGGAAGCCGAGAGCCGAAAGCCGGAAGCCGCATTCCCCGTCCACGCCATGACCGACATCACCGGCTTCGGCTTGCTCGGGCACGCCCGCGAACTAGTCCTGGCTTCCAATGTCTCGATGAAAATCCACGCCAGTACAATCCCCCTGCTGGATGGCGCCTTAGACTGCGTTCACGCCGGGCACATCCCCGGAGGCCTCAAAAACAACCGCGACTTCGCCGAATGCTTAGTCGAATACTCCGCCGAGGTCTCCGACGATCTCCGCACCATGCTCTACGATCCTCAAACCGCCGGAGGCCTTCTCATCTCCACTCCCGATGGCCTATCCCTGACGCAGGCCCTCAACGCCGCGGGCGTTCCCGCCGTCCAGATCGGTGAAGTTTTGCCCCACGGCAAGCCTCTAATTTCAGTTACAAGATAGATTTTTTCACGCAATGTAGGGGCGGACGCCTTCGTCCGCCCCGCCGAGCGCAGCGAGCCCGCGCTTTCGCTACCGATCTCGCAGCCCGGGTTACCAAACACGCGTTGTGTTGTCCCCTTTTCCCGTGCCTGACCTGTACGGCGGTAACCTGCCTCCATCGACCACGCAATGCTACTTTTTTCAGGGTTCGCCCAGCCGCGCCCTTCCTCCTCCGGCTGGCATTTCGCTATGGAGGCCTCTATGTTCGCTGCCGGCAGCGTCGTTGGATCCACCCCAGCTCCTGTCAATCAAGCCGCCCTGGAGCAGAAATTCAAGCTGCAAGCCGCCATGAAACGCGGCGCCGGATGGTTCATGGCGGTCGCTCTATTCTCCGTCGTGAATTCAGCATTAATGATGACCGACGCCAAGCTGCACTTCATCGTAGGCCTGGGTGTGACGCAGATTGCCGACGGCATCGGCAAAGTGGGTGGAGCGGCCGGCAACGTCGCCGGATTCATCGTCAGCCTGATCACCGCCGGCGTTTTCCTGCTCTTCTGGAAATTTGCCCGTGAAGGCCAGCAGTGGGCCTTCCTCGTCGGCATGATCCTCTACACCCTCGACGGCCTGATCTTCCTCGGCTTCGGACTCTGGCTCGACCTCGCCTTCCACGCCTTCGCCCTCTTCAACATGTACAAAGGCCTAACCGCCCTGAAGGCTCTGAACCAGCTAAACACTCCATCAAGTATCTAAAACCCGACTGAGGGTGCCCCATTTCTCGCCTCTTTTGCGAGAAGTGGGGATTTCGACCTGTCTGTCGGGCTCGGAGATTGTTTAAAAAACTAAGGGGTGCCCCACCCTTCTCGCGTTTTCCGCGAGAGGAGCCTGCCCTGAGCTTGCCGAAGGGTGGGGCCTTTGACTTTCTATCGGGCTAAAAGAATTGAGTGGATAACAGGACCTGAGTCGAACCAGCATTTCTCCGCAGCCCATTCCGTTCCCCCGCATCTATAAAAGCAGCACTCTTTTGCCCAACCTCATACTTGGAGATCTAATCATGCAATCTCGCACTCTCGGCCGCACCGGCCTCAAAGTTTCCGCCCAGGGCCTCGGCTGCATGGGCATGTCGGAGTTCTATTCCGGACGCGACGACGCCGAATCCATCGCCACCATTCACCGCGCTCTCGAACTCGGCATTACTTTCCTTGACACATCGGATGTCTACGGGCCTTACACCAACGAAGAACTGGTTGGTCTCGCCATCAAAGGCAAGCGCGACAAGGTCGTCCTCGCTACCAAGTTCGGCATCGTCCGCGATCCGAAGAACCCCAACGTTCGCGGCGTCAACGGCAAGCCCGATTACATCCGCCAATCTTGTGAAGGCAGCCTGCGCCGTCTTGGCATCGACCACATCGATCTCTACTACCAGCACCGTGTCGATCCCAACACTCCCATCGAAGAGACGATCGGTGCCATGGCCCAGCTCGTCAAGGAAGGAAAGATTCGCTATCTCGGACTCTCCGAAGCGAAGCCCGAGACGCTGCGCCGTGCCGTGAAAGTTCATCCCATCGCGGCGCTGCAAACCGAATATTCGCTGTGGTCCCGCGAGCCCGAGGACGAAATACTCGCCACCTGCCGCGAACTCGGTGTAGGCTTCGTCGCCTACAGCCCGCTCGGTCGGGGATTCCTTACCGGACAGTTCAAGAAATTCGATGATCTCCCTGCCGACGATTACCGCCGCATGACGCCACGTTTCCAGGCGGAGAATTTCCAGAAGAACCTCGATCTCGTTCGCCGCGTCGGAGAGATCGCCAAAGAAAAACGCTGCCAGCCCGCGCAACTCGCACTGGCCTGGGTGATGGCGCAAGGCGACGACATCGTTCCCATCCCCGGCACCAAGCGCAGAAAGTATCTGGAAGAAAATGTCGCAGCCATGGAGCTGAACCTCTCAAAGGAAGACCTGGCAAGCCTCGAGAAAGCGTTCCCCCACGATGCCGCGTCCGGCAAGCGCTACCCGGAGCACATGATGGCCCTGGTCAACGGCTAAGCGTCGATCTCGTCCTCCGCGTCCTTAAATTAGTAGAGACGGGTGCCCCATCCTTCTTTTCGCGATTTTTGCGAAAAGAGGGTGGGGAATTTGACTTGTTCTTGAGTTGCCTCAGAAGATCACGCCCCTTTATCACAAATAAGCACAAGCCCCGAACCAAAGCGATAAACATTCCCACTTCTCCCGGCCCGCTCGAAGCCATCCAGCGGCTCAATGATCCAAGAAGTGGGAAGACAGTTCGCCCCGCCCGGCAAGGGCAACAGAATGCAACCCGCAGTTCCCCTTTTATGGGAGGCTAAGTGGAAAAAGAGCAAGCCCTAAGGGTCAAAACAGGAGGTCGACAGAGATCTGAAAAAACTATTCTTAGTCCCGAAAATCGCCGCCCAAAACCTCAATATTCTTCCACGATTTACCAACCTGATTCCGCCTGCCCCATGTTTACTAAACAGTAATACCGCGCAGACTGTATTTGAAAGCCAGCTCTCTTTGGCGCACCATCCCAATGCACTACTTCCACTTTTCAACCTTATTGATCAAATTGTTTTCGTGGCTGGGACGTCTAACTTACGCTGGAATGTAACGCAAGAGTTGTATCGGAAGCGGTAGATCACGCATTCGAATCAAAACGGTTTGCCTGGCGAGAAGCTCAGAAAGTTCGGGAAGAAATGTTTGTTGAAGATCGATGGCCTGAGGTCTTTGCATGATCGGCTGGGGACGAATGCAAAAGGACAAGAATATCCGGTGCCCTTACTGCGTTGAAGGTGCCAACTTCAAAATGATGACCCCGCAGACCGGCGGAGACTGGTTTATCTGCAACAACTGCGGACACCTCGCTCTGCCCTCTCATCCGGTATTCCAATGCACCTGTGCCAAGTGCGTTGGGCTCGAGCGTCGACGCGTCCGATCTGAGCGCCCCTCTTTCCGCCCTCCCACCGAATAACTCTCCAGCGCAATTTATTCGTGTCTTAACGCCTCAATCGGATTGAGCCGCGACGCGCGGAATGCCGGAATCATTCCGCTGATCAGTCCCACCGCGCGCCAGAATCAGCGTCGACGCGATCAGCGTTCCCGGCGCGATGATCAGCCGGATATCGCCCGCCTCTCCATTCTTGGCAAACGCGCTGTACAACGTCAGCCGGCCCACCGACAGCGACACCGACATACGCCAGCAATCACTCCCAGCACGCCGCCGATAAACGTAATCGTCAGCGCCTCCGCCAGGAACTGCATCAGGATGTACCGCCGCTGCGCGCCCAGCGCCTTCTGCACGCCAATCTCGCGCGTCCGCTGCGTCACCGAAACCAGCATGATGTTCATCAGCCCAACGCCGCCAATGCCCAGCGTCAGCGTGCCGATAAATCCCATCAGAATCTTCAGCCCGAGCGTGATGATCTCGAACTGGTGCAGCTGCATCATCAGGTTGAACACGCGCACGGCTTCCCGGTCCGTCTCGTTGAACTTGTGCTGCGTCGCCAGGATCGTCCGCACCGCCGGCTCGATCTTTGCGTACTCTGGAGTCTGGTAGTTGAACCAGATCGTGTCCAGGTAATGCGTGTCTCTTCAGATCGCCCATCGTGCGTGAACGGGACGTACACCACGCGATTGATGTCGTCGTTCCCTTCCTGCATCTTCGCGCTCAAGCACGCCGATCACCTCGAAGCTCAGCCCATCCAGCCGTATGTGCTCGCCCGAGCGCATTGCGTCCGGAAAACAGTTTCTCTTTTGCCTCCGAACCAATCACCGCCACGCGCGCCCGCTGCACCTGGTCTTCCATGTTGTAGAAGCGGCCCTGCCCCAGCTTGAGCGAGCGGATCGTCATACACATTCGGATTATTCCCGCGTACACCGGAAACGTGAAACACGCGTTCTCGTACTGCACGTTCGTCTGTCTTGTCGACTTCTGCGCGTGATGTGCGTGATCTGCGGAAGATTGGTGGTGAGTGCCTCGACATCTTCCTGCGTGAAGCGGACCTGCGTCCCGACTTCTGCCCGCCGGCCTGCGTAGAAGTCTTTCCCGGCACCACGATGACCATCTTCGTCCCGAAATTCGCGAAGATATTGGCGCACGCCTGCCCGAAGCCATCGCCATACGCCAGCAGCATCACGACCGTGGCAATGCCCCACGCCATGCCGAGCATGGTGAGCGCAGTGCGGCGCCGGTTGTGGCGCATCGCTGCGTAGGCTTCGTCGAGCAAATCACTGCAACATATCGATTCATATCCCTCCTGCCGCAGCGCTTCCACCGGCTGCAGCATCGCCGCCTTGCGCGCCGGATACAGACCCGCAATCACTCCCGCCAGCGTCAAACTTCCAATCGCGAGCATCGCCGACATCGGCACCAGCTTCGGCGGATCGAATCCCTGCGGCCCCTGCACGCCTCCCATCAATCCCATCAACCCGCCCGCCAACGCCATGCCGATGCATTCCGCTGCCCAGCGTCAGCAGCAATCCCTCCAGAAAAAAGTGAAACAGGATATTCCGGTTCGTCGCTCCCAGCGCTTTGCGCAGTCCGATCTCCTGCGTGCGCTCGCTCACCGCGACCAGCATGATGTTGATCACCCCGATCGCACCCAGCGCCAGCGTGACCATCCCTACCGCGCCCAGAAACATATTCATGACATCGAAAATCGTTCCCACCATCTTCGATTCCTGGATCGAGTCCCACTCATCGAACGCGTTCTCATCGCTGGCATCGAATTCGTGGTTGTGCGCCGACGATCTTGTGAACCTCTTGCTGCGCCATCCACGTGCTCCGCCGTCACTCGCGGCTGGTACTCGATAAACGAAATCGAGTTCTGATGATTCTCTCCCTTGAGCGGGAAATTCGCCGCCATCACCTCAAACGGAATGTAGCCCCGCATATTCAGCCACATATTGTCGCCGCGTCCCAGGTGCGGCATGCTGCCCACCACTTCGAAGCGGATGCCATTCAGCAGGACGAACGCTCCCACCGCCGGACGTCCCGGGAACAGCGTCTTCAGCAACTCGTTCCCCAGCACGATCACGTTGCGCCGCTGCGCGCCGTCCAGTTCGTTCAGCCAGCGCCCTTCCTTCAGCGGAAGGAAACTGATCTCGTTCAGTTGCGGCTCCGTGCCCATGATCTCGCCGCTGCCGTTGGCAAACTCGCTGACCTCGTGCAGGTCGCCGCGCGAAATAATCGGCGCAGGCATTGCGCACATGCGGGGCTTGCCGGATGTCCAGGTAATCCTGATAGGTCAGCAGATACGAACGCGCCGAACTCATATTCCCTTTCACCGCAGGTGCCCGCCCGGGGAACAGAAACATGATGTCCTTGCCGAACTCCGCCAGTCTCCCGCTTGTTGCCCGAGCGAAATCCTTCCCCAACCCCCACCAGCAGCAGCAGGGATCCCACGCCCCAGGCGATGCCGAACATGGTGAGGAACGAGCGCAGCTTATGCGCCCACAGATTGCGGAAGATCTGCGCGAAGATGTCGAGAACAGTCCGCATAAATTGAGATCTACCTATACCCCAGGAGACGAGGGTGTGCCCCAACGTACTCTTAGATGGACGTTGGTGAAGGCAGAAGGTGAGGAACCTATGCATTCCCAGAAATCGAGCTAGGAGCGGCCCGATTTCCCCCGTGTCCCTCTGTGCCCCCTGTGGTGAAATCCTTTGACGTGGCTAAACCCGGGAATCCACCCCGGAGCGATGCCGAATATTAAGTCGTAATCCTCAACGAACTAAGCCAGACACCGGTCCATCCACTCCAGGATACGCATCCGCATCTCCGGAAGTTCCACGTGCGCGCAGTCAAATAGTTCGATGCGGCAATCCGCCTCCTTGCCGTATTGCCGGTAAAGCGGCATCAGGCGGTCCCGTACCTTCTCCACCCCCGCCGGCGGGGTCAGGGGATCAAGACGCCCATTCACACTCAAACGCGCTCGCGGCACAATTAATTCATTAATATCTGCGGTTTGGAAGTGCTTCAGCAGCGACGGCACGTAGTAATAAATCCCGTGCTCCTTCAACCCCTTAGTCCGGATCAACTCCTCATAATCCGTCAGGCAACACACATCGATGCATGCCTTTACCCGCGGATCGAGCGCCGCCAGCCACCACGCCTTGGTCGCCCCCATCGACATCCCAAAGGCGCCCAGCTTCTGCGCGTCCACCTCCGGCCGGCTCGCCAGGTAATCCATTGCCCGGAACTCATCGAACATCATCATCCCGTACAGAACCTGCCCTCTCCACAGCATCAGCTTGAATGCATCCTGCTCGCCCCCTCCTCCATCCGCCACGCGCTTTCGCTCCCCAAAACACCAACTGTCGATCGCCAGCGTTACCAGCCCCTTCTCCGCACACACCTGCGCGTACGCCGGTTGCGCCGTCACTCCCTTCAGCAACTGCTCCTTGCCCAGGTCATACATCCCGCCATGCCAGTGGATATACAACAGCCCCGGAGCCCGCTCTCGCCGCTTCTTCGGAATCAGCAGAATCGCCGGCACGTCTTCGACGCCGTTCAGATCGAGCACCAGCCGCTCCAGCGCGTATCCCTCATGATCTTCTTTGCTCACTACCCGCGCCGGTTTCGGCTGATGCTGCCACGGCAAATCTCCTAACAATCCCCATAGTTCCTTCCGGCGTGCGTTTTGATGGGAGGCCAATGAATCTTCCGCGCCCGGATCGAACCCGCCCTCGGCCGACCCAGGCTGCGAAGAAGCTGCGATCGCACCAACAAGAGCCGCTGACCCCTGCAAAAAATCCCGCCGCGTCCCAAACGAATTTGAGTTCGTCATCAAAGTCATTCCTTTCGCACCGCCAACCGCGCGGTCCCGCTTCCGAAGTCCAGAATGCACCGGGTGCCCCACCCTTCTCGCGCCTTTTGCGAGAGGGTGGGGATTTTGACTCCCCACAAGCGTACAACCCGCTGCAACACTCCAAGGTGTAAACATAGTGAATGACGAATCGGTTATCCGAAGCCCAAATCCCACCAACCATGAGACTTTGAAACATTGAAACTTTGCAACCTGATTCTTTCCCTCTTGCCTTCTACGTCCTCACGGTTTACACCTTCCTGTTCGCACTTCTAGGAGATGAAAATGAACCGCCGATCCTTTATCAAGTCCGCCAACCTCGCCGGCCTCGCCCTCACTCTTCCCGCTTTCGCCGCCGCCGAAAAGCAATCCGCGCCCGCGACCGCCCCTGCCCCTGCCCCTGCCTCTCCCAACACAATCCTTCTCAAGGATTTTCGCCCGTGCTCGCTCTACAAGACCCCTGTCACCCAGGTCGCCAAGGCGAAATATCCCATCATCGACATGCACTCTCATCCCGAGCCCAAGAGCGACGCCGAACTCAACACCTGGCTCCAAAACATGGACGAGGTCGGCGTGGAAAAATCCATCGTCCTGACCATGTCCACTGGGAAAAAGTTCGACGAAATCAACGCCAGGTATTCCCCGCACTCCGACCGCTTCGAAGTCTGGTGCGGATTCGATTTCACCGGCTATAACCAGCCCGGCTTCGGCGCGAACATCCTGAAGGAACTCGAACGTTGCCACGACGCGGGCGCGCGCGGCATCGGCGAGATTCACGACAAAGGCCAGGGCCTGCGCTCCGGAAAATCCACCGCCCCCGGCATGCACCCCGACGACCCGCGCATGGACGCCGTCTGGGAAAAAGCCGCCGCCCTGCACATGCCCATCAGCCTGCACGTCGCCGATCCCATCTGGATGTACCAGCCCATGGACAAGCACAACGACGGCCTGATGAACGCATTCAAATGGCGTCTCGACAATCAGCCCAACATCGTCAATCTTCCCGGCATGGTCGACATCTTCGAGCGCACCGCCGCCCGGCATCGCAATACAACCTTCGTCGCCTGCCACTTCGCCAACCTGGATTACGATCTCACCCATCTCGGCGAAGTCTTCGATCGCAATCCCAATCTCTACGCCGACATCTCCGCGCGTTATGCCGAGACCGCTCCCATCCCCCGCTTCGCCGCCCAGTTTTACGAAAAGTATTCCCACCGCCTCGTCTACGGCACCGACATGGGATTCTCCAAAGAGATGTACCGCATCACCTTCCGCATCCTGGAATCGCAGGACGAACACTTCTACGAAGTCGATCAGTTCGCCTACCACTGGCCTCTCTATGGCCTGGGCCTAAGCGACAAGGTTTTGAGAAATGTCTATCAGGATACTGCTGCGAAACTCCTGCAGGCCCGCGACGCGAAGTAGTTTTAGCAGTTAAGGAGGAGTCGTAGCGCCGCCGTCCCGGCGGCTGTCCGGAGGGCGCCCCGCCCGCCGCGCTGAAAGCGGCAACCATGCCGACAGGTCTTTTAGTACCTCAGCATCCCTTGTCATCCTGACCGGAGTAGTTGCTCAGAGCAGCGAGCAACTACGGAGTCGAAGGATCTCTGCACCCGGCAAGACGTCGCCCTAATTCGGCGCCGCCCCCGAGGGATCGCTAAGCGCAATCAATTTCCCCGGAGGATACTCCTCCGCCGACAGCGGAACCCCAGGCGTCTGATTGACGATCGTCAGTATCTTTCCACTGCGAACGCCTTGCACGGTCAAGCTTTCGCTCTCTACCTTAAGTACCCGGTACTCCTCGTTAAAGAGTTCGCGCTTTGTGCCCTTCATAAGCCAATGGGATGCCAAATCCCGCCCTAAGGACTCCATATAAAATCTTCGTAAAGATTTGTAGTAATCCTTGACAACCCGCCACCATCGGTAGGTTGTCCAACCATCCCATACTCACGTAGAGACAGCCGCTTCGGCTGTCCCGCCAAAGCGAAGCGAGGCGGAACTTCCACGAACCTTAACCTAGGAAAATGTTATTTAATAAGACTTTCTCTTTGAATGCCCGGGTACTCATATTTCCCCGAAGTTGCGAGACCTGGCGCACCCAGGTACTCATCCCGTTGTTTCTTTCTTCAAGTCACAGAACCGTGAAATCCCGTCCGCTCGACCGCAGGTACAACGCCGGCCACGAAGCAAGTGGCTGTCGGTGATGAACCCCTTCGGAATGCGCTTGTGGCCTAATTCACCGTTTGCATAGTCGTCCCCGTACTCGGGGCCGATTGAGTATCCCCGTGATAGGTCACCGTGAGCGTCTGCGTTCCAGCCGGTAACTTCGTCGTGGTCACGGTGGCCGCTCCTCCGCTCAGCACCCGGGATCCGCTGCAAACCCCGATTCACGAGTATCCGCGAGCGCGACCTCGCTCCCATCACCAGAAAGCCCACAGCCTGAGCTGTGGGCGCGGTTGAATCGATCTGAGTTGATTGATTAGGTCGAGAAAAAGATCTGCGAACTCGCCGAGCATGCCTCACGAATCGCAGATTTTCCTAGCGCGATAGGCGCCGGATTACCGGAGATTGGTTTTACTTGCGAAAGTTTCACGAGCAGTGCTTCAACCTTGCGCTGCTCATGCGGCTGGGGCAGGCTGGTCTTTGTCATTCTGTAATTGTCTCACACGAACCGCTCCGCAGACTGCACCATCTCCAGTGCAATTTTAGCGGAGATTGTTGCTATTCAGGGGTGCCCCAGGTCTCGCCGAAGTTGCGAGACCTGGGACCCTCAGATCCTCAACAACCGTTCTTTCTTCTTTGGTGAAGCGTGGGCATTCGTGCTGCCTGCATCATCAAACCTATTCCCTGTTTTCCGAACGAAGCTGAGTGGTCTGCCGTTCAGTTTGTTTTGGCGGAAGTACGCTGAATCTTAGCCAGTCTCCGCTCTATGGTCTCCGCCTCATCGCTCTTACCCAATTTCCGGAACGCATTCGCTTCGCTCGTCAGCGACTGTGCCAGGTCAGGACTGCTCTCTCCCACTTGCTTCTCCATAATCCCCGTCGCCCGGTGCCAGCAAGGCTGCGACTTCTCCGGCCGTCCGGTCCGGTCATACAGATCGCACAATCCCCACAACGGCACCAGTAGCATGTTGTCGTCCTGTCCCACGTCGGATTCATTCGCCTTCACCGCCCGCAGCAGGTAAGTCTCCGCCTTCGGCCAGTCTTCTTTAATCTCGTAGAGTCCGGCCATTGATCGCAGCGCTTCGGAAGTCATCGCACTCTTCTCGCCGGCCATGGCGACCGTGATCTCGAGCGCTCGCGAAAAGTAACTTTCCGCCGCCACAAAATCTTTGCGCCCGATCGCCATACTTCCCAGGAATCGCAGCGGATCTGTCATGCGCGGAGATCTCGGTCCAAAGGTCTTCTCAATAATTCCCATCTGCCGGTGGAAAGCTGCCTCCGCATCTGTATAGTCCTGCCGCATTCCATAGGCATTGCCCAGTCGGCCCAAGGCCACAATCAGATTCTCATCTCCGGGCGGCAGTTGCTCCGCCAGCGCAACCGCTTGTTGATACTGCTTCTCGGCCTCATCGAATTGCCTGTTTCTGAAGGCCTGCTCTCCTTCCTGCAGCGCTGCCTGCACCTTCTCTAACGTGCTTCCCGATGTCGCCAGCATCTGCACTCGCTTGTCCAGATCTGCGGCCTCGTCGTTCTTCCCCGCGGCTCGTAGCGATACCAGGTAGTCAGCAAAGCGCGCTTTCGCCGCCGTGTATGCCCTCTGCGGATCCGGGTCGTACATCATCATTGGCTGTCCCGGCTGTGCTTTGCTAAGGCGATTTGCATCGGTCAGGGCCCCGCGCCTGTATTGCTCAAGCGCGCCTACCCAATCGCCCTTCTTCTCCAGCGCGCCTCCGAACTCCGTCATCACTTGCCCTTGCTTCGGATCCAGCGACACGGCTTCCTTGAACTCCGAGATCGCCAAGTCGCTTTGGCGGTTCTCCATAGCTGCTTTCGCATAGAGCTCGTGGATTTCCCAGCTGCTCGGAGATAGTTTTTCCGCCTTGCTCAATTCCTCCTCGGCCGCCGCGTAATTCTTCTTCGCCATGAGCACGCGCCCTGCACTCTTATAAAAATCCGGCGAGTCGGGACTCAGCCGCTCTGCGACCCTGAATTCCTGCAGTGCCGCGTCATAATTCTTTTGCTTCTCTTGGATGTCGCCGAGCCCGCCATGCGGGTCCGCGTCCGAAGGGTCTAGCTTCATCGCCGTGCGGTATTCCGCCTCTGCTCCTTTGAAATCGCCGGCCCACACCAGCCCGTTTCCCAGGCACACATGACACATTTCGAAGTTGGGAAACTTCGCTTCCATTTCCTCCAGCTCTGCCAGCGCCTGCAGAGGCTGGATCTGCATCAGTGCGCTGGAAAGATTCTGCCGGATCGCCGGATCGTAGGGATTCAGCCGCTTCGCCTCACGATACTCCGCGACCGCCGCCCCGATGTTTCCCGTCTGCACGTAACTGATTCCCAGGTTGTAGTGAGCGTTGGCATAATCCGGATCGGCCGCGATCGCCTTTTTATATTCCGCAATGGCGTCGTCGTACGAATGCATGCGCGAGTACAACAGGCCGAGACCGGAGTGCGCGCCGGCATAATCCGGCTTGATCCGCAGAGCTTCCTTGAATTCCGCAATGGCCGCATCGAACTTCCGCTCATCACTCAGCGCCAGTCCCGCATTCTGGTGCGCTTCTGCATCATTCGCATTACTTGCCATGGCCGCCTTGGCCTCACGTAAAGCGTCCTCATCATCGCCCAGTCGATAGAGAACATAACTGGCCTTGTTGTGGACTTCTGGGAAATCCGGTTCCTTCTGCAGGATTTCTTCGTACACTGCTGCCGCTTTCTCGAATCCGTTTTGTTGCCGCAGCAGTTCGGCCATCACAAAACCGGTTTCCATGCGCGCAAAGCTCGCGTCCAGGGCGTCGCTCAACTTCGAACCCGCCTCGCCATACTTCTTGTCCTTCATGAACACGGCAGCTTCGCTGAGCTTTCGCAACAAATCGTAGTCTGGCTTCGCAGCGCCTTCCTCCGAGACCTTGGCCCTCTTCAGCGCCTCGATCACTCCAGAGTCGGCCCCGGCTTTGGTCATCAACGACACAAAATTGTCATCGGCATGAAAGCGCAGCCCGCGGGTTTCCACGTCATGGACGATGTTGGCCTGCAATGCCCCACCCGCCTGCAACGCCATTACTTCGCTGGCCCGTAATGGCTTCGAAGGCGTCTGTGCCGCCGAACTAAAGAGGAAGCAGAAGGGAAGGAGGATGAGAACGGTGAGAAAGTGGCGTACGGCAGACTTCGACATCACAACCCTCCATCAGGGACCATCCATCGTAAGATTTGACGAAGTGGTTTTCCTGTTACCTTCGTACAGGTCTTGATGCCGGACCAAAAAGATGTGTGTAGTCTCGACTGGAGGCTAATTCAGAGGTGCGCCGTGGACTCGGACGTTTTCCTTCGTGCTCCTTAGTGTCCTTAGTGGTGATAGGTTTTAGCCGTAGCGTCCGGAGCCCCAGACCCGAGGTTTCCCGAATCTCCAATCCGCAATCTACAATCGGCAGTTGATGGACCCCGCACACATCGCCGCCTTGCTAGCCCCGTACGTGGGGGAGGCGCGAAATCTAAACGAAGTCCTGCTGGCGAATATATCGACGTACATCGATATACTTCTCCGTTGGAACGCACGCATCAACCTAACGGCCATCCGCGACCCCGAAGAGATCGTCACTCGCCACTTCGGCGAGAGCCTGTTCGCCGCCCGCCATCTGTTTCCGTTAGATCGAAGGGCGCCCTCTGTGGTGAACGGCGTCGCAGTAGCCGACGTAGGCTCAGGCGCGGGGTTCCCAGGCATCCCGATTAAACTCTGGGCGCCAGAAATCTCCCTGACGCTAATCGAATCCAACCACAAGAAAGCCACCTTCCTCCGCGAAGTCATTCGCGCTCTTACATTGACGGACGTCAATATACAAAACGCCCGCGCCGAATCCCTGCCGCCGGCCTCCTTCGACGTCGTCACCCTGCGCGCCGTCGAGCGCTTCGAATCCGTCCTCCCCATCGCCGCCGCCCTGGTCAAGCCCCAAGGCCGCTCTGGCTCTCCTGATCTCCTCCACCCAGCTCCCACGTGCCCAATCCGCCTTGTCCAACTATCTGTACGACGACCCCCAGGCTATCCCCAATTCCAGCTCGAGAGTCCTCGCAGTAGCCCGCCGGGAGAGATAAAGGCGCATCCTGTAAGTAAACAAGTGGGAATTATGTCAAATATGTTCGCTTGTATACGAATAGTAGCGCTACATTAGTGCGCAGAAGTGGGAATAATACACCAACAGGCTAGATAAAGTGGAAATATTAAGAATGCGTCATAATAGATCTCGAAGGAATGGCCACACTGTTCCTAAATGTTCCTATAGGAACACTTCTCAATTATGACTAGTTCCCCGTCCGCAAGATCCCCAATGAGTCAGCGCCAGAATGTTCCTATAGGAACATTCAGTCAAGAGAGGGGCACTGCTCCTTCTCTCTCTCTCGATGCGCACCAAGACTCGCCCCAATGACTACAAATTGTTCCTATAGGAAGATTTCTGGATCAAGGGTCCGGCAACTCCAGGCACGACTTTCGTTTCTGTATGGTGCAGTTCTCTTGAAGTCGAATGTTCCTGTAGGAACACTTATGTTCGGGTGGCGAGAATGCCTCCAGCATCACTGCGGCCTTCGCGAGGAACAACTCCTTACTGCGCAACTGTAAAAATGTTCCTACAGGAACACTGGACTCGTTTTGCACACACATTCATTGTTTGCACAGCACTTCTTCATTGCTTTTGAAAGTTGAAGAGCATTATGCTGCGAATTGACTCTGGTTCTCCTGACAATCTAATGGGACGCGTTATCGCTGTTGCCAATCAGAAGGGCGGCGTGGGCAAGACTACGACCGCCATCAACCTGGCCGCGTCCTTTGCGGCTGCGGAAGTCAACACGCTGCTGGTCGACTGCGATCCGCAGTCGAACGCCACCAGCGGCCTGGGGTTCGTCAAGGATCCTGAGCGGATCAGCTCCTATCATCTGCTGATGGGAGCGGCCACTGGCGAGGAGGCGCTGCTCACGACTGAGCTCGAGCAGCTCTGGCTCATTCCTGCGCACAAGAACCTGATCGGCGCCAACATTGAACTGGTGGACGCAGAGGGGCGCGAGTATCGGATGCGCGACGCGCTGGCGCCACTGCGCGATCGCTTTCAGTTCATCGTGCTGGACTGTCCTCCTGCGCTCGACCTGCTCACGCTCAACGCGCTGGTCGCGGCGGACGCGGTGCTCATTCCCATGCAGGGCGAGTACTTTGCGCTGGAAGGTATCAGCGAGTTGCTCGACACGATCGAGCGCATACGCGCCGGGCTTAATCCTGCGCTTGGCGATTGAAGGCGTGGTGCTGACCATGTTTGACGAGCGCACCAACCTGGCGCAGCAGGTGATGACTGAGCTGAAGAATTTCTTTGGCGAGAAGCTGTGCCGCACGACTGTGCCGCGGAACATCCGGCTGGCCGAGGCGCCCAGCCATGGGAAGGCGGCGCTGGTGTACGATCCGCGGTCGAAGGGCGCGGAGAGTTATATACGGCTGGCGAAGGAGATTATTGAGCGGCAAGTGTCGTACGGGCCTCAGACCTCTGACCTAGGACCGCAGACGCTCGAACCTGTCACCACAGGGGGCGCCCTTCGATCTGACTCAGGGCAGGCAGAGGAGCACAGGGGCGATGCGGCTGTGGAGGAGATTCCGGCGGCGGGGGAGATGGATAAGACGGCTTAGTATATTGATACCAGTCTATATATTAGATTGATTGCGGTCTATCTACTAGCAAAGCAAGTTGCATAGGTCCTTCGGGCCCAAAGGACGGGCCCTCAGGATGACAGGTTTGAAGAAGGTATTAGCGAAGAAGGCGTCAAAGAAGAAACTGGCTGCGGGATTGCGGAAAGGGCACGCGAGGAAAACTATGACTACGGCTGCGGCGGGGAATGTGGCGGGGCATCCGGGAGAGAAAGATAAAGAGAAGATGGAGAAGCGGAGGGCGTTGGGGCGAGGGTTGGCTTCGTTGCTGCCCGGGCCACGGGTGGTGAGTCCTGCGACTTCGGGCGCTGCTTCGCCTGCAGGCTTTGGTGATGGCGGCTCGCGGACAGGAGTGTCCGCGCCACACGTGTCCGCGCCACACCGATTCTGCCGCTGAGGTCCGGGTAGAAGGGGACATTCATGGGATTGTGGACGCGGCGGAAGCCGAGTTGCGCTCGGCCGGACGGCCGGGGGCGGCCGTCCCCACACAAACTGTGGTGACTTCACAGGTCGTGGGAACAGCACAAACCTTCGAGGCTGTGCCTGGACAAGAATTGGAGGCGTCCGCGGCTCATGCGCCGATTGAGATTTCGGCGCAGGCGGAGTCGCGGATTCCGGGGAACCTTGTAATCAACCTGGCGATTTCGGATATCGACAAGAATCCTTTTCAGACGCGGTATGTGGAGGATGACGAAGCGCTGGAGGAGTTGGCGGACTCGATCAAGGCGAACGGAGTGGTCCAGCCGATCGTGGTGCGTCCATCGGAGGAGGATGAGGGGCGCTACATCCTGATCCTGGGCGAGCGGCGGCTGCATGCTTCGAAGAAGGCAGGGAAGACGCATATCCCGGCGCTGGTGCGGAGGGTTTCGCTGCAGCAGGCGGCGGAGATGACGATCATCGAGAACCTGCAGCGCGAAGACCTGAGCCCGCTGGAGCAGGCGGAGGCGTTTCGGGTTTTGAGCAGCGAGTTCAATCTGACGCAGCAGCAGATTGGGGAGCGGGTCGGTCTGTCGCGGGCGTCGATCGCGAACTACATGCGGTCTGCTGAAGCTGCCGCGCGAAGTGATGGAGCTGCTGGCGGAGAAGAGAATTACTTTCGCCAAGGCGAAGGAACTGCTGAAGCTCGAAGACCAACGACCGGATCGCGGAAGCCGCGCTGTACGCGGTGAAGAAGGGCATGAACATCGAGCAGATCGAGATGCTGGTGCTGCGCATGGATGGGCTGCTCGATCCGCTGCCAGACATGCCGGGGTAGGAGAAAGAGAAGACAGAGCGGAGGCGCGCGCTGGGTGGATCCGAATGTGCGGGCGGCGCAGATGGATCTGGAGCGGATGCTGGGAGTGCGGGTGCGGATTCGCGACCGGAAGGGGAAGGGGAAGATTGTGATTGAGTATTCGACGGTGGATGATTATGACCGGGTGGTGGAGATGTTGAGGGGGAGAACAGCTTTTAGCTCTTAGCTCTTAGCTCCTAGCTCCTAGCCTTTAGCTCAACGCAGGGCGGCCTTGCGGCCGCCTTTATTCTTGTGGGTATCTGGATAATTACGGAGTGGGACGAGAGTGCGCGAAATAGCTCTTTGCGGCTGGTAGCGATTGCCTGTAGGGCTGTTTCCAGCTCCGTAGTGGAAGTTCTACGAATGTTTACTGTCTTGATTCGTGCGAACTCGATCCAATTCGGAAGTTTCGCCAATCACATCGCTGTCCGGCAGAAAGCGACAAGGAACAGGATTCCCAGGGTGCCGTCGATTCCGGCCAAGGCCAGGTCGGAGGGGTGGATTCGGTGCTGCAGATAGAGGATGGCTAGAGCTGCGGTGAAGCTGAATTTTTCCAGCACGGAGGGGATCATCATGGGACGGAAGCGGATGGGATTGGTGGCGATCACCAGGAAGGCGAACTGCCAGGCAAGTCCGCAACCGACGAAACCGTAGTAGAAGCCGGGATGGGTAATGGGCGGAGGATCCTGGCGTCCGATGGTGTCGAACAGGAAATAAAGAGGGGTGAGGATCAGAACGCCCCAGATGAAAGCAATCCAGAAAATGATTTTGGCAAATTTCATGAGGAGATTTTACGACGGACGCAAGAAACGTTCTGTCACGAAGGTGTCACGAATCTGTGACAGGCGGAGTTGATGATTCTCTGTCGCGCGAATGCATTCTGCTTCTGAAATAAAAGCAAACTACAGTAAAGGCTGTAGTCCTTATGACGCAGAATGTTGCTAAGATCGATCAGTCTAATTAACAACCCTCCGCCGTGCCCCGTTCAGGGCGACGGTCTCTTGTTTCTGAGGCAATTCTTCGAACGAGACCGTATATATGACTCACTCTGTTTTGCTGGTAGATGACAGCGCAGCCATACGCAAAGGGCTACGCACACTGTTCGAGGCAGTTGGATTTGCATGTACGGAATCCGAGGATGGTGAAATGGCGGTGGAAGAAGCCGGGCGACTAAAGCCAGACATCATCGTGCTCGATTTTTCGATGCCGCGAATGAATGGACTGGAGGCTGCCCCGTTGCTAAGGAAGATGCTTCCGCAAACCCCGATCATCATGTTCACGATGTTCGCAAGTGAAGTGTTTGCGACCGCAGCCACTGCAGCCGGTGTGACTGCGGTGCTTTCTAAAGAACAATCCGCAACCCATCTCGTTACAAAAGCGGAAGCACTCCTGAAATCCCCTCTCAGTTAGGACAGACTGGTCAACGCTGACCGTTAAGCCACTCTCATTGGACGATGCGGAAAAATCCGCGGGGCTTTGATGTCCTCATCACAGCGTGGACACACGGGCAAGGGAATGCTCCAGCTTCGGTCCGACTGATTCAGAGAAAAGGCGGCATCAAGGTGGAACATTTCAGAGCCGCATTGAGCGCAGACGCTGAGCTTCGGAGTGAGTGAGCAGAGTTTATCAAGCAGCTGAATAAGATTTGGAGAATCCGTGGGTTGTTGATTATGCGGCATTGGGCTCCGAAGAAAGATGCGGTGCAGGAGCACTCATTTGCGGAATCCTGAGCAAGATCACCTTGGAATAGCCCGCTGCCTCGGCCGCGTCGATGGCTTCCTGTTTCGAAGCGCCAGAGCCGACCACATAACTTTGATCGAAGGAAATCGCTATCCAACTGCCGGGAGCTTGCTCCGCAATGAACTGTCGCAAGGTCTGTCGGGATTCCATAACTTAAATGTTAGGAGCGGCCCGGACAGGTGTCTGTACGCTACCGCAACTAAAAGGACTCTTTTCGCCAGGTCTCCAGCTGCCGCTGGATGATGGCATAGCACTCGCAGGATGCTTTTTCCAAGGCCATACGGTCGAGGATTACGACCTGGCCACGAACGTATTGAATCAGGCCGGCGCGTTGCAAAATAGCCGCAGCCACGGATACGCTGGCGCGTCGCGTACCCAGCATCTGCGATAAGAATTCTTGGGTCAGGGGCAACGTCGCCGAGCCGATTCGGTCGTGGGTCATCAGAAGCCAACGGGCCAACCGCGCCTCGATTTCATGAAGGCGATTACACGCCGCAATTTGTGTGACTTCCATCATGAATTCCTGCGAATAGCGTTGCAGATCAGCTTGCAGTTGTGGGCAAGGACCAAGAGAGCTCTGCAGGTCTTCGGCTTTTATTCGGAAGGCAGTTCCTGCGCCTTGAGTCACCACCCGGCTCGCACTGGTGCGGAATCCGGAGAGCAAGGGGAGTCCGACAAAGCCTTCTGGACCCGTCAGTCCAACCTCAACACTCTTGCCGTCGCTCATGATGTTCAAAATCGAGGCCATTGCTGTATTGGGGAAATAGCCGTACTGGATGGGTTGGCCGACCTCCTGAAGCACATCATGCAACGAGAGATTTACCAAGGTCAGCTTGTCAAAAATAAAATCACATTCTCCATTCGGGACATTGAGCAGAATCCGGTTTTGGATGGCGTTTCCGTCGCCATCGCTTCTGGAGTCTTTTGTAGCAGGAGGGGGTGACGGTCCTCGAACAGGCGGAGATTTCCTAACCATAATAGCTCCTTGCACAGCGTGATTGCTGTCAGATTTCGCAAGGAACCAACTCCCTGAATTGGGTACGGGGGAAAGATGCTAGAAGAGACAAGTGAAGGGTATCACTTTGGGGGTGAGTATTTCATAGGACGGGAAGTAAAGGCACCGACGACCTGTGGGGAGAGTCAAAACCCACGCTTCGACGGGGTCTGTCGAAATCCCCACTTCTCGCAAAAAAAGCGAGAAATGGGGCACCCGTTCCATGCGCTTGCGGGGGACGTCAGGGGCTTCACCACAGGGGGCACAGGGGATCACAGGGGAAAAGGAGAGTGTTTGAATCGGACGGAAGAAAGCTGGTGGCGGCTTGCGGGGAGAGTCAAAATCGACTGTTCGGCAAGTTGACGACGATTCCCACTTCTCGCAAAAGAGGCGAGACATGGGGCACCCGTTTTCGTACGCTTGCGCGGGACGTCAGGGGCTTCACCACAGGGGGCACAGGGGATCACAGGGGAAAGGAGTGGAGTGTTTTAATTGAACGGAAGAAAGCTGGTGGCGGCTTGCGGGGAAGTCAAAGTCGACTGTTCGGCAAGGTTGACGACGATTCCCACTTCTCGCAAAAGAGGCGAGAAATGGGGCACCCGTTTTCATCGTCTTTTTCACACTCTTTGCTCACACTCCTTCGATGGAACAAAGGGGCCATCGGGCTATTTCATTATTTCTCGCACCGCCACGATGCGGTAGGCCTGCAGGCCGTTCATCATGCTCGACCAGCAACTGTCGTAGTTCCACTGCATGGTGCCGCCGCCGTTCCATTGGAAATACGGCACTCCGGGCGCGCTGGAGGGAGCCAGCAGGTTGCCATTCGCGTCGTGCAAATTGGCCACCAGCATGGAGCCATTCACGGTTCCGTTGCCGCCGCCGTTTTTCAGGACGGAACCCTTGCCGATCACCAGAATGAGTCCGTTGTAGCTGGGATTGCCGTTAAAGGTGATATTGCCGGTGACCAGCAAAATGCCGGATCCAGTGAATCCTCCGCCCAAAGTGAGGTCACCGTTCACCACGTTGACCTGCGGATTGGCATTGGTCCCGGGGTGCAGGATGTTGGCTGGATTGGTGCCATAAACATTGTTTTCGTTTCCGGCGACCATGGTTATCGCACTCGCCAGGTTTTCCAGACCTCCTACAGTCAACAACATGGTTAACTGCGAGCTGACGTTTCCCACGCTTGGGTTGCCATACTGGAGCGGCCCTACGTAACTCTGGGGACGGTTATTGGCATCGCCGGTGAGAATGGTGACCGCGGGATCGTTGTAAGCGCCAAGAGCGGGCTCTCCGATGGCTGAGGGACAGCCCGCGCCGTTATTCCCGCCTCGTGCCACATCGTTCCCGCTAACTTGAAAGGCATTTGAATTGGGAGTGTTAAAGATCGGGTTCGCACCATCGAAGATCATCGGTCCCGGCAAGGTTGGGAAGGTATTCGAAATGGCCTCGGCCTGGACCATCCGACGGGAACCGCTCGGCGTCACCGCCAGGGTGGTCATTACATACACTGGCAGGTAATTCGGATTTAGCGCCGAGCAACTTCCCAGACTGGTTGTAACCTCGTTCCCTCCATTCCAGCACACCAGGTAATTCTCGGCGGGATTTCCGTCCACCGTGCTGATAGAGCTCGTGCCGGATGCAGTTTTATTGGTCTTCAGGTTGATTCGCGTCCACTTCCAGGCCGCGGGGGGAGTCATTGCATAGGTATTGCTGGCCACATAGGGGGCTGAACCTGAACCAGTGTTGTACCAACTTCCGGGCGGAACACCGCCGCTGCAAGATAAAGCGCCACCGATATTCCCCAGCTCAGTGCAGATTTCGGTGTCCGGGTAATGAGTTCCAGTGGTCGCCCAAGGCGTAACGGTTTCGCCATTGGACGGATTGGTGATGTACACAAAAGCATTGGCGTTCCCTGGCATGGCCGTTGGAAGGCTGGATGCCAGCGTATTGCTTGCGGAAGCCCGAAAGCGGTCACGAACTTCCTCCATGCCAGCCTTTGCGCCGAAGAACGCCGTTTGCTCATCGCGGAAGTTCGCGCTGATGCTGGTGTCGGTGTTGGTCAGCATGATCATGCCGGCCCCGATGGCCGTGAGCAGCAGCAACGTGAAGATCGCAATCAATAGAGCGAGACCGCTCTCTGAATTTCTATTTGTTCTGGAATATCGAGTCATAATGGCACTCCCTAATTGGCAGACACGGCGATTCCGGTCGCGGCCATCGAAAGTGTTGTGCAATGAATCGCTACCGCGAGGATCGGGTTGACCGGCACAGATAGAAAAAGCTGCCTTAGTAAACAGGTTAGGATAGCGCCCAGCCTTGCTTTCACTAGATAACCAAGGTGACAGTTACGCGCTCGAGAACCGGGTTACTATCTTTGTGATTGAAATCACAACAGTGACTAGGTTTATGCAATGCGGAAATACCACGCTCGTGGGAAAATCTGCGATTCGTGCGGTTTGTTCCGCGAGTTCACAGATTTATTTCTCGACCTAAACAAAGTGTCCCGGAAATGCGCGAGTAAAGTCGGGGGCTCATCAAAGCGGAGAGCGAAAGTATTGGTGCTGCAGGCAGTAGTACAGAGGTCCTTCGCTTCGCTCAGGATGACACGCTGAATATTGCGAGACTTTTTTTGGACGCCATACTAGAAAACAAAACGGGCATCGAGTATGAGGGCGTGGTTGTACAGGTGAAAGTGGGTGGTGGCGATCTGCTCGCCGATGCCCAGGATGAATCCGAGCCGGCTCTTGGGATCGCGGGTCAGTTTCAGGGGACTGACCACCAGGCCGGGGCTGATGAAATTCTGCACGCGCCCATCGTTGGGGCCGCCGTGGAAAAATGTGGCATTGTTTTCAATCTCCGGCCAGAACCTTTTGTGGATTCGATATTGTCCGACCACGTTCCACGCAAGCGTCCGCCCGATGCTATCGGAGTCTGCTGTGGGTAATGTGGCGCCCAGGCTGGTGATCACATCGAAATTTCTATATCCCTTGCCGACGTGAAGTGTCGGCCCGAGGGTAGGGTGGCGAGCGCCGTTTTTGTAGCTGCCGGTCGGGAATGTGACGGCCAGGGAAGCGGCAATCGAGTAATCTCCGTGCTCGAGGTTGCCAGCCGCGAAGCGGTATTTCAGAAGCGTGCCGAAGTCACCGAATCCATCGTGGGCGGCCGAATGGTGCGCGATGTAGGGTGGGACCGTAATATCAACCTCGGTGTTGTACCAGGGAGTAAGGTTGAGACCCTTGCCGAAGCCATAGTTCCAGGTGTCGGTTCCTGCAGGAGCGATCTGGCGCACGATGTCGTAGCGAAACAGCTGCGAAAGGTTAGACGTGGGAGCGAACAGGGGGACTGGCCACGGCGGTTGCTGCGCCATGGTTGAGCGCACTCGGGTTTCCCAGTTGTCGAAGAATTCCTTTTGCGCGGATGCCGGGAGCGAAAGCGTTGCTACTCCCATCAGGATCGTGACAATGCGCAGTAATTTCATGAATAGCAACATTCTCGCATGATGAGACGGAAGCGAGATTTTTCGGCAACAGATTACAGATGCAGGGTGGTTTGCGCTAAGCTCTCGTGTTGGCGCGGTGCGTAACTTTTTTCGGCGGTGATCAAAATGTCGAAATCCACGAGACGTCAGTTCATCCTGCGCAGTACGACTCAGGCGGCGAGCCTGGGGCTTGTTCTAAATGGAAAGCTCATCGCGATTCCTCCCTCGTTGCTGCCGCGGCCTGCAGGCCCGAATGACCGGGTGAACCTTGGGTTCATCGGCTTCGGGATTCGGGGAAACATACTGCTCGAGGCCGCCAAAGAAACCCAGCAGGCAAACCTGGTGGAAGTCTGCGATTGCTACCAGGGACACCTCGAACGCGCCCAGGAGCGAACCGACGGAAAGATCACGACGAATTTCGCCCAGTACAAGAAACTGCTCGACCGGAAAGACATCGATGCCGTCGTGGTGGCGACACCCGATCATTGGCATAAGCGCATCGTGCTCGATGCACTGAGCGCGGGCAAGGACGTCTATATCGAAAAGCCGATGACCTACAGAATTGAAGATGGCCCGGCCATGATCAAAGCGGCGCAGGAACATAGGCGCATCGTGCAGGCGGGCAGCCAGTGGGTGTCGTCGGAGCAACACAAGAAAGCGCGGGAGATTGTGCTGTCGGGAAAGCTCGGCAAGGTCACCAAGGTGACCGCCTCGTACAACCGCAATAGTTCCACGGGCGCCTGGAACTATCCCATTCCCGCGGACCTGCAGGGGGGCGTCAACTTCAATTGGCAGGAATGGCTGGGTCCCGCGCCCAAGGTCGCCTATAGCGCCGAACGCGTGTTTCGCTATCGAAAATATTGGGACTATTCCGGCGGGATCTCCACGGACCTGTTCGTTCACCTCATTACTTCGATTCACTTCATCATGGACGCAGAGATGCCGAAGAGCGTCGCCGCGAGCGGGGGAATCCTCCACCGGCACGACGGACGGGAAGTCCCGGACACGCTCGACGCTTTGTTCGACTACGGCAACTTCTGTGTCAACATGGCCGGTACATTCAACAGCGCCAGCACCGCAGGCCAGGGTATCCAATTTTTGGGGACGGAAGGGTCGCTGTCCGTTCTGCTGGGCGCGGGCATGATCGAGCAGGCAGAGTACAAACGCGAAGGCTACGAGTACTCGATCGACAGCTGGCCAAAGGCGATGCAGGAAGCATTTCTCGATCGCGACAATCACCGCGCGGAATCACAGGGAACCGGTACTAAACCGGGACCTGAGAACCTGGAGTTTGCCGACAAGCCGGACGCGACTGTCTTGCATCTGGCGAACTTCATCGATGCGGTGCGCACCCGAAAGCCGAGTTATGAGACCGCTGAGGTCGGACACCATGCGGCCGCTGCGGGACACATGGTGAACCTCTCCTATCGCAGCGGGAAAAGAATGGTATGGGACGCCAAGAAGGGCAGCGCTTCGGAGCTCTAGCGGCGATGAAGGGCGGCACCAGTTTTGTATTGAGACCGCGATCGCTCATCGTTTCGCACGACAACTCTTCCGCCCGCTCCGTGCAAAGCTCTTACGTTAAGAGTTAAAGTAATTGCAACGTGAACCATTCCAAAAAATACCCATACCGCCTTCTTTTTATTGTTTTGTTATGCACGGCCGCACTTCTAAGTCTCGGATGTCATCGCGCCAAGACATCGACGCCGAAGCGCTATCCCTTTACCGGCCGCATCGTCTCCATCGATACCCAGAGCGAAAGCGCGCTTATCGATGGCGATCTTATCCAGGGATTCATGGAAGCGATGGCCATGTCGTACAAGGTCAAGCCCGCGACGATGCTGCGCCAGCTCGCGCCCGGCGATTCGATCTCCGCTGAAGTCGTGGTGCTCGACCCCAATCCGAAAGATCGGGATGCTGGGCCAGACTACTGGTTGGAAAATGTCAAAGTGACAGCGCACGCAAAAATTCCTCCGGCGCAGGGCCCGAACGCGTTGCACATGCCGCAGCCCGGGGAAGAGGTTCCCGATTTCGTTTTCACCAATCAGGACGGCAAGCGCATCTCTCTCAATCAATATCGCGGCAAAGTTCTGCTGGTCACTTTTATCTACACGCGCTGTCCTTTCCCTGATTTTTGTCCGCGCATGAGCAGCAACTTCGACGAAATCTACAAGCGCCTCGGCACCGCTCCGACCACGCACCTGCTGAGCGTCAGTTTTGATCCTGAGCACGATCAGCCGAAGGTGCTCCGCGAGTATGGATTCTCCGTCGCGCATACCCACGATGCGGCCGCGCTCTTCCGGCATTGGGAGTTCGCCGTCCCTCGCGCCGCCGACCTGACGAAGATTGCCGACTTCTTCGCTCTTACGGTGAAGCCTGAGGGCGGACTCATCACGCACAACCTGAGCACGGCCGTTATCGGCCCGGACGGCAAGATCTTCAGGTGGTATCACGGCAGCGATTGGAAGTTTTCTGATTTAATGAAAGACGCGGACGACGCGCGCGCCCCAAAGGCGTAAGCGCCCGCGGCCCAGAGGAAAGTCATGAAATATCTGCTGCTGATCCTGGCGGTGTTAGGAATCGTGGTATCTTCCCTCGCCTTGCGCGAGCACTACCGCGAGTACGGCGACTCACCATGCAGCATTAACGAACACTGGGATTGTGGCGTGGTCAATCACAGCCCGTACGCGAAGCTGGGGCCGATGCCCGTCGCCGTCGTCGGCATCATCGGCTACGTGCTGATGGCCGTGCTCGCCTGGATGCGCTCCTATCGCCTGCTGATTGTTCCCACGTTCGCGGGCCTGGCGTTCTCGCTCTACCTCGCTCACATCGAAAAAGACATCCTGGGCGTGTGGTGCATCTACTGCGTGATCTCGCTCGGAATCATCTTGCTGATGTGCCTGTTCGATCTGGGCGCAGTCGCCTCCGAGATGAAGCGAAAGCCGAAGGCGGCATAGTTCGCTGGAAAGGAATCAGAGGACGTCAAAGGCTTTAACCACAGGGGGCACAGAGGAACACAGGAAAAGCCGGCGACTTACAAATGTCCATTCGTTTAGCGTACTGCGTTAATACCGCTGCCCATTGCGTTTCCGCGCGCCGATTTTGTGATTGATGTCCCCGGCAAATTCGATGAAGAGATTCAGCAGCGCCCCATATCCCGCCTGCCCCAGCATGGCGCGCCCACCTTCGGCAAAGGCGTTGCGCGGGTGCGGTTTCCAGGCAGTCGAAATCAATCCGCCTCCGAATGCTCCTCCATACAGCCCCCACTGCGGACGCAGCTCCTGCTCGCTCGAGTTATAAGTTAGAAAGTTGCGGAGCAAAGCATGCCGCGTCCGCGGCCAAAGGCCGCTGCACTGGCACTGATCGTATCGCGGTTCATACTTCAGGACGGAGTTTCCCAGAGCAGCCAGGCCGTTGGCGGAGATGAATTGCCCTTCCCGCGATGCGAACCTTTCTCCATATCCTTTGAAGCCGCCATCCCACTGCGGAGGTGCGCCCCGCGCCTGATCGATTCCCGCTGCAAACATTCTTTTCATGTATGCCCCGGGAGTAGCCAGCGTCTGCTCCAGATACAGCTCCCGCCGCTGCTCCGATGTCAGCGGCACCATGGTCTGCCCCTTCCCGACAAATACTCCCGTAAACCAACTGGCTTCCCAGTCCCGCGCCTTGACTATGGCGGCAGTTCCCATTTTGATGGTGGCCTGCGCCGCTTCCACGGTCGCTTTTCGCGTTGCCTCCGCAGCCGCCTCGGCGGGATTGGCGGTCTCAGGTTTCTTCTCCTCCTCGGGACGTTGTTGCGATGGAGAATTTTGCGGTTCGGGAGCTGAAGGTGGCTCCGGGGGATTCTGCGCCCGCGCGCCTCCCGCTGTAATCATCAAGAACCCTAAGGCAATCAAGATCCGAAACAGGTCATTCCCTTCCGAGCGTATTTTCCCCAAAACGTTCCCCCGTTTCCCTCATGCGCGGTTGTGAAATCTGTTTTGCCGCAAATCTCCGCAATCGCTAGACCCTCTTCGATGCTTTCCCTCTATAACTGCGTTGCCGGGCAGAGTGTAGAACACCCCATACACCATGGCACCAAGGTTCTCCTAGGGTTGTTCTCGCGGAAATCATGAGGTGAAAGAAGCTGGCTGAATTTCGCTGGAAAATTTGGCGCAAGCGAAGAGCAAACGGGAAAGGTACGACTTCAGCTGTGTCGCGTAAAGCGCCAATTATTTGTCGGCGCTAGCCTTTGGGGGAACTCGACTGACCCAAACGAAATTTTCCCAGGCGGACTGCAGTGGCCCATTGAGAAGCATGAAGGAATGTCAGTACTCCAAAAACAATTAAAGCCACTCTTGCGATGGGCCCAAACGTTTCGACTCCAGCAGCAGAGAGTGACAGTGCAGAGTGTCGGATGCTCTGCAGTACGGCCAAAATCTCATTAGCAGATGCAATTCCGAACAATACAAGCAGCATCGTCTGGCTCTCACGAATATTCTCAATGCTCCGCTCTAAGCGGGCCAGATGGGTCTCCACCTTCTCTGCGTCCAGCGAAGCACCCTCTCTTCCAAGATGAGAACTGGCTATGAGAATCCTAAGGAGTGACTGAGACATGTACGCTGACGTCATCAGCAAACAAAGGAGGTATGCCTTCGCTACAAAGGAAAGGCTCTCCCACATCTCATGCGCGTCGAGAATGTGCATATCTAGGTAAGACACCGAGAGATGTCTCGGCGTTCCATTCTGGCGGCGTGCGACCCGCCGCCCCTACCCTCGTTCGAACGCGTGCTTCTTTTCCAACTCCTCCACGGCTGCCCTCCTCGCATTTTCAAAACGATCCGCGTGATTCATCAGGCCAGCGGTGGCTTCCGCCCACTCTCCGTCAATTCGCAGCAGTCCCTGCGCCGCGACCAAGCGGCACGCCACATCCAACAGGTGCGTCGGAATCGTCTGCAAATACTGCGCCTCGGTCGGATCGGCTAGCCATACCCGACTCTCGCCCGTGAGTTGAGTCTGCCAATAAACCTTTCTCTCGACGAACTCCGCCATCACGTCGTCGCTGGCTTTGCCGAAGATCCATTGCTGCCGCTTGAAATCAAAGTGACGGCTGGAAAACGGTACCGGCACAAGTTTTCCCGACCTCACGAACTCAATTTGATGCCGGTCGACTTCCTTGCGCAAAGCATTGATGACCGGGGCCTCAGCGTCCTTGGCCTCGAGCGAGGGCATGACTTCGCGGACCGTCTGCGACAAATTCACCGCCACCGGAGCGTGCAGCCCTTCGGAGCCTTCCAGGCGAATGTCCCCATGCAGCACCCAGAAGTCCGCGCCCGACGTCGATTGATGAAATGGCCACTTCAACTCGATCGTCAGCGGCAGTCCCGTCAGCGTGACCCAGATTTTTTTCTTACGCGTCTCATCCATGATTACATTCTACCGAATAGGGGTCGGAAGGCAGGGGTCAGTAGTCAGTGGTCAGTAGTCAGCGGTCAGTGAAACCGACCTGTCGGAGAAAGCTCCTGCATCCAACGTCGCATCCCTCACAAAGCGCCGGATCCCTCAGGGGCTGAAGCCCGCGTCTTTATTGGCTGTAGACGACACGGCTGAAGCCGTGCCCTGATACGAAACAATTTATGAGATGGCTTCTGAGAACCGAGAAACCGAGAACCGAGAACTGACCACTGAGAACTGACCCCTGACCACTGGCCACTGAGAACTACTGCCCATCCAGCGTCGAGCGCACTTTCAGTGCTAGTTCGGCGCGGGTGAAGGGTTTTTGCAGAAGGCGTACGCCGGGCTCCAAAACTTTATGCTGTACCACCATGTCGTCGGTATATCCCGTCATGTAAATGATTTTCGTTTGCGGGCGCCGGCTGACAATGCGCTCCGCCAATTGCCTTCCACTTATTCCGGGCATGATGACATCGGTCAGAAGGAGATGGATGGGTTCGGCAAACATCTCGGCCGCCTGAATGGCCTGTTCGCCGCTTGCGGCCTCGATCACCCTGTATCCGTAATCCTGCAGGAAGATACGCGTGAGTTCCCGCAGATCCGGCTCATCTTCCGCGATCAAAATGGTTTCCGATCCACCCATAATCTTCGCCGATACCTTTCTCCCCGAGAGGCGGTGAATCATGCCGGATTCAGCGGGAAGATAGATGCGGAACACGCTGCCATGTCCCGGATCGCTCTCCGCCTGGATGCTGCCACCGCTTTGTTTCACGATTCCGTACACCGTTGCTAAACCGAGTCCGGTACCCTTGCCCACCGGCTTGGTCGTAAAGAATGGCTCGAAGATATGAGCGAGTGTCGCCTGATCCATACCGTGGCCGGTATCGCTCACGCGCAGCATTACGTATCGCCCGGGGGGAAGATCCAGATCGCGGCCTTCCTCCGCCGCGATCTCCAGGTTTGCAGTCTCCATGGTGAGACGTCCACCATGCGGCATGGCGTCGCGCGCGTTGATCGCCAGGTTCATCAACACCTGCTCCATCTGGCTGGGATCGGCCTTGACCGGCATCAAAGAAGGGTGCAGGCGAGCTTCCAGTCCGATATCTTCTCCGATCACCCGCGCCAGCATCTTTTGCACATCGGCCACCGCTTCGTTCAGGTCCAGCACCTTGGGTTGCAGCACCTGCTTGCGGCTGAAGGCGAGCAGTTGCTGCGTCAGTGATGCCGCCCGATCCGCGGCGCGCTGAATTTGTTCCAGCCCGGTACGCAGCCGCTCGTCTTCCCGTGCCGTTCTCAGCAGCAGTTCTCCGTGCCCCATGATGATGCTGAGAATGTTGTTGAAGTCATGAGCTACACCTCCCGCCAGGCGTCCGATCGCTTCCAGATGATGCGCGTTGCGGAGTTGCTCCTCCAGATGCATGCGCTCGGTCACATCCCGCGTGATGCCCCAACTAAATACCCAGCGTCCATCGACCACAACCCCCATCATCGTGTTACGAAAGATCCTGATGCGCCCCTGGGCATCCAACTCTCGCGACTCTTGATCGGTGATCTTGTAGCCGGAGCGAATGAAGTCCTCCATGAATTGCCGCGTCACCGGATCGTGCAAGACCAGAAAATCTGCGAGCGGCTTACCGATCAGCGCCTGCGCCGACTCCCGCCCGTACATTTTGGCCATGGCGTCGTTGCATTCGGCCATGTAACCGTGCTTCAGGCCCCATGCCAACTGCTCTTCAAGAGGCAAATTGCAGGGCACGGGCGGGTTGTACTCCATGCGGTAGATGCCTTCCGAACTCCGCTCGACAAACGCCCGGTAGCGCTCCTCGCTCTCTCGCAAAGCGTCGTCCGCACGCTTGCGATCAGAGATGTCGATGAGGAGACCGCGCGTCATGCGCTTCCCGGTATCGGGGTCACGGAAGATGAGGGCTTCATCGCGCATCCAAACTTCGCGCCCATCCTGCCGCCGCATGCGGTACTCCACCTGAAACAGCTTCCCCTCTTCCAACGTATCTTCCTGCAGCGCAATGTGGTGATCTTGAGGATTCAAGTGGTCCCACCAGAAGCGCGGATCCGACAAACAATCCTCCGGCCGGTAGCCCAGAATGGCGCTCACTTGCGGGCTCACATAATGAAAGCGGCCCTGCACTCCCGCCTCGGCCACGTAAGAGATCGCCGGAACCTGTTCCACCAGTTGCCGGTACTTCGCTTCGGCGTCCTGCAATGCCGCGGTGGCGCGCTTCTTTTCCTCCTGGGAACGGATCGCGGTAATTCCGTACGCCAGGTTATTTGCCATCTCGGTGAGCAGTTCCACTTCCGAGCTCTCAAAGGATCCAGCCTGCTCCGCAAAAATCGCCAGCGCGCCAAAAGGAGAGCCTGCGACTCGCAGCGGCAGTGCAATCATGGCTCCGAATCCCATGCGCAGTGCCCAATCGCGCCAGGGAGCAAATCTTGGGTCCGTTGCAATATGAGTGATCGCGCATACGCGGTTGTCTCGGATCGCGGTCCCCACCGACCCTTGCCCGGATGGAGCATTCGACCACGACACCTCGACATTGCGGAGATACCCATCGTCGTTTCCCGCGAATGCCATCAGGCGCACCGGTTTCCCATCTTCCTCGAGTGCATACCCGATGGAGGCGAGCCGGTAGTCACCCAGCCGCACGATGATGTCGCAGATGTCATTGAGGAGTTGCTGTTCGCTGCTGGCTTGGGCCATCGCCTGGTTGCACGCACTCAAGGCCCGCAAGGCGCGGTTTAGACGGCGCAGTTCCTTGTTGATTTCCGCTTCGCGATCGACCGGGATAAATGTTTCAGGGGAGGCTGGAGGCGGATCAGCCGGCTGGGATTTCGTCCGCGCTGCGCCGGGGGCTGCGAAATTCTCCGAAGCCTCGCTGGCCGACGGTTCATCCGACTGCTGATTCTGCTGCGTCAAAAGAGATACCGCTTAGATTTAGCGCTATTCTAAGCTGGCTTGGCGAACAGTGTACAGGGTTCGTGGCCAGCGGCGGAGTGGACAATCAGTGCTCCCTGGGGCTGGTACCCCGTTTGGTACTAATGCGTGTGCTGATTTATACTTACGGTTTGTCCTAAGACAGTCGAACCAATCAGGAGCAGCTACTTTTCATGCCCAAGCGTACATTCCAACCCAACCGGCGCAAGCGATCCAAGAAACACGGATTTCGCACGCGCATGAAGACCCAGGGCGGCCAAAAGGTTCTTTCTCGCCGCCGCGCCAAGGGGCGCAAGCGGGTCTCCGTGAAACCAGGCTTTAGAGAATAGTCCGTGTGGGGCGGACATTCTTGTCCGCCAACCCGTGAGTCCCGTAACGAATTTAAGGGTTACTGTGACCGCCAGTGTGCCCGAAGCATCGAATCGGAGTGCGAAGAAGTCTTTTCCCCGCAGCAGCTCGCCTCTTACGCCATGCCGACTTCGAACGCGTGTACAAGCAGGGCCGGCGTCACTTTTCGGCATCGATGACGGTTTTTTATTTACCGCGGCAGGAAGGGACCGGAGGCAAACCGGCAGTCGGCTTGCGTGTCGGATTCACGGTGGGCCGCGCTCTGGGAGGCGCTGTCCATCGCAACCGGATCAAGCGCCGCCTGCGGGAAGCCGTCCGTCTGACGCGGCCGTCACCGGGGGCCAACGCCGATGTCGTCATCAATCCGAAGAAGACGGTCCGCACCGCCGATTTCGACACGGTCCTGAACGAAGTCCGCCAGGCTTTCGTAGTAATAGAGAGGAAGCTCGCGGCGAAATGAACCAGCCCCGAATGGGGATAGGAGAGAGCCCGGGGCGTAAGCCCAGGGGAGAGTGGATAAGAGACGCGGCATAAGATCGCCGGGATTCTTGGCCGCCAGATAAAAATGCGCAACTTCGCCCAACGCGTCACGCTGCACCTGCTGCGAGCTTACAAGTGGGCCATCTCGCCGATGTTTCCGCCCGCTTGCCGCTACGTGCCTACGTGCTCCGAATACGCCATGGAAGCTGTCGAGCGCTATGGCGCCCTGCGTGGAGGACTGATGGCGATCGCCCGCGTGCTGCGCTGCCATCCCTTTGTGAAGGGTGGCTATGATCCGGTGGTCCGGCATCCGTCGCACGATCATCAGCCCGCGACGCAACCGTGTCACCGCGCAATTTAAGGAAACGATTTCAACTTGGCCGAATATCAAAATCCTCAGCACGAGCCCGGCAACGAGAAACGCCTGCTCCTGATTTTTCTCGTGACCTTCGTCGTCATGCTGGCCATCCAGCCGCTGCTCAAAAAGTACATGCCGACGCCGGCTGCGCCGCAGCAGCAGCCAGCGGCGCAGACTCAGGCGCAGCCCGCTCCTCCGCCTCCTACGGCAGTTAAGGAGCCGAAGGCCTCTTCCGCCTCCGCAACCACCAAACAGGCCGCCAGCGAGACCGAAACCGTCCTCGAGAACGATCTTTACCGCATTACATTCACTAACCGCGGCGCGCAGGTGAAGTCGTGGATTCTCAAGAAATTCGACAACGACGCTGAAGCCGGTCCGCTCGATCTGGTGAACCCCGCAGCATCCGCGCAATACGGTTATCCGCTCTCTCTGTGGACCTACGACCCAGACCTGCGCAACAAACTAAGTTCCGCGCTCTACGTTTCTTCGCGCGAGGGCAAGCAAACCACTCCGGCGACCATCACTTTCGAATACGACGATCAGGATTTGTCGGTCCGCAAGACATTCGGCTTCGACGACAGCTACATCGTCAAAGTCGAAACCAGCGTCACCTACAAAGGCAATTGGGTGCCGGCACTTCCCGCATGGCCCGCTGGGTTCGGCGACCAGACGACTCCCGCCTTTTACACGCTGGGATTAATCGACTACCAGTTCAACAAGAACATCGAGCGCCTCCCGATCAAGAAAATCAGTGGGGGTGGCACCGTTCAAGGTCCCTTCCACTGGGCCGGACCGACAGACCAATATTTCGCTGCCGTCTTTATCCCCGACGATCCCGCCACCAGCGCGATGGTGACCCTGCGCAATTCCCTGTCGATCCCGCGCGATCAGAAGACGAAGGAAACCACGAATGTGGACGTCCTGGGCGCCGCCGTTGGCAACCTGCACGGGACTACCTCGGAGCGCATCTTCGTCGGCCCCAAGGAACTCGAAGTTCTGCAGAAAGTTTCCGTCCCCGGCGTCTCTGGCGCTGACAACGACCTGAACGGCCTGGTCGATTTCGGGTGGTGGGGCATCATCGCCAAACCGCTCTTCATCTGGCTGAAGTGGACTTATCACCACATCGTCCCCAACTGGGGATGGGCGATCGTGATCCAGACCCTGATCATCAGCATCGCCCTGTTGCCGCTGCGCATTACCCAGATGAAGTCGATGCTGAAAATGCAGCGCGTGGCGCCGCAGATCAAATCGATTCAGGAGAAATATAAGAAGTACAGCTTGCGCGACCCGCGCAAGGCGGCCATGAACGAGGAGATCAGCGCCCTGTATAAAAAAGAAGGCGTCAATCCCGCGGGCGGCTGCTTGCCCATGGTGATCCAGTTGCCGTTCCTGTTCGCCTATTACCGGATGCTGAGCAGCGCCCTCGACCTGCGACACGCTCACTGGCTCTGGATCAAAGATCTTTCCGCCGCCGACCCTATCTTCATCTTGCCTATTTTGATGGTGATCAGTAGTCTCGTCACGCAGCGGATGACGCCAGCTGCCGGCATGGACCCGGCGCAGCAAAAGATGATGAATGTGATGATGCCCCTGATGATGGGCTTCATCTTCTTCCGTCTCGCCGCCGGACTGAATTTGTATTACTCGGTCGTAAACGTGATCGGTATTGCCCAGCAAGCCGTGATGAATCGCACGTCCCTGGGTAGAGAAATGCGCGAAATGTTGGCAAAACGCGCCCGCAAGAAAGATAAATAGCTTCTAGCTCCTAGCTACTAGCTTGGAGCGAAAGATTTTGGCCGTTGTTGCAATCATCAGGAACGATTGCCATCGTCCAATCGCTGCTGTAATCGTGGGGTCGAGCTAGGAGCCAGAAGCTAGGAGCTTATTCCGTGTCTATTCCCGACAAAGTCGCTGCCGCCAAAAAGATCAACGAATTCCTGCAGGCCGTCGTCACTCACGGCGGACTTCACCTCAAGTACCGCATCATCGTCGACCCGCCGCTTCCCGAGAATCGCGACTGGGAGAAACCGGAGATCCTCGTAGACTTCGCCGGACCCGACTCCACGCTCCTGCTCGATCGTGGCGGCGAACTGCTCCGCGCCCTCGAACTCCTCGCTCTCGAGATGTTGCGTCTGCCTTCCGGCGAGCACGAGAAGATCAGCTTTGATTGCCAGAACCAGCGCGCACAGCGCATCCATGAACTCCGCATGGCCGCGAGCGTAGCTGCCGAGAAAGTTCGCAAGACCGGGACGCCGTATCAGTTCAGCCCCATGTCTTCGCGGGAGCGCCGTATCGTTCACCTGGCCCTGCGCGACGAAGCCGACCTGCACACCGAGAGCGAAGGCGAAGGCATGCGCCGCTGCCTCGTCGTCTATCCCAAGGATTACAAGCCCGCCAGCAAGCCCGCCCCGCGGACATTGCCGTAGTCTCTCGATAACCTGCCCGCCCGATGGCCGCCGAATCGAACCGATCGTGGGCGCCACCGCAAATCGTGTAGGGGCGGACGCCTCGTCCGCCCCGCGACGCGTGCAGACAGCCTAAAGCGCATCCACCGCTCGCCCTGTCGACAGCGTAAATCTCGCGCAATTCTCCTCGCCGAACTGTCTTCATTGCGCGCTTTGCGCGCAACCCCGGACGAGGCGTCCGGGGCTACACACGCTCGCTACGCATCGCGGGGCGGCCGAAGGCGTCCGCCCTACGTGGCCTCTGCTTGGCCATTCAGCAGATTTGTTCCACTTTGTCATTTCAAGAACTGAGTCTGATGAAGTTTGCGGGGCGTCAGGTTCAATCGATTCCCACCTGTTACCCCAAATGATTCGTACTCTTCCAGGTTCCCCTCGCAAAAATTCGGCAGCAAAAAGGGCGGCCGCTGGGCCGCCCCAAAAACTGACTACTGACTACTTAAACCCGAAGCCTATCTCCCGGCGACTGCCGCCTGCGCTCCCGGCATCATTCCGGCGATCTTCATGCTCTCGATCCGGTTGAGCACGTTCTCTATGCTCGCTCCCGTATCGACGCAAGCGTCCACATACGGATGCCGCGTGCCGTCAGCATGCAGCACCAACACGCTGATCTCCGCATGAGCCTTCTTCGCTACATAAGGAAGATGATGGCGATCGTTGCGCGTTAAAGACGCTCCCAGCACGACCAGGTCGAAAGCGGATTTCTTCAGAGACTCATCGACCGCCTTCCGGCCCAGCGCCGGCTGTACCGTATGACCGGCCTTTTCCAGTTCCGCGGCCTGTTTCGCCAGTACTTCCTCATCCCCTTCGCCGTAAAGAATCCTAAGCTTTGATTTCGCCATTGACTCCCGTCCTCGCTTTGGTACCCGACGCACCGGCACCTGCGAGTAACGGTAGCAACCGCCCCGCCCGCAGAAAACGTCACCAAAGACCCATGACGAACGAGACGATCGCGGCTCAAGACCAGAAATGTGTAGACAGCCGCCTTCGGCTGTCTAGTCGAGCGCAGCTCATCCCGCAGTTTTAAATGGTTTATTCTTGCAAATCCGCGTAAATCCGTGGCCACCCTCCTAAATTCCTTCCCCTGCAACCCCTTCCGGCGCTACACTTCTGCGCGGAGGCTTTCCAACCCCATGTCCGCCATGATCGTCTGGAGAGCAGTACTCATATCGTTATTGTTAGTTCCCTGGACCGCCGCGCAGTCGGGCGCCCCCTCTTCCACCACCACGTGCAATCTTGAAGATGGCCGCCAGGTGTACGTGCGTTATAACGCCGTGCCCGCCAATAAGGAGAAGATTCAGAACAACAAGCCATGGACACCCGGCGGTACGCCCATGACGCTGTTTACCGAAGCCCAACTGGCCTTGGGCACTTCGATGATTCCGATCGGCGCTTACACGGTCTATCCGATCCCCGCCCGCGGAAACTGGACGCTGGTAGTCAACAAGAACGTCACCCCCGGCGCCGCCTACGATGAGAAGCAGGACATCGCCCGCACGGTAATGGAGACCGCCCAGGTCGAATCAGCCTCGGAAGCGCTCGAAGTCGCTTTCGCCCACGTAGGAGCGCGTTGCACTCTGCGCATCTACATCGGCAAAAGCGCCTCTTTCGCCGACTTCACCGCGAAGTAGCCGAGCGAAGACTCGCAGGTAATCTGGCCCGGGCGGTCCCGCTCGCGACTGCCGACACCTTTTCGATATCCGTAAGTGGAGCTTTCCTCTGTGTTCCCCTGTGCGTGTGTGATAAGAAGTTGTTCGTATGCGTTTTCTACTCTTACTAGCCCTAAGCGTCACCGCCGTAGCTCAATCCGGCCCGCGCATTCAGATTTCGAACACTACCGAAAGCCTGCGCGGGGTCAGTGCTGTATCCCGCCAGATTGCCTGGGCCAGCGGCACTCACGGCACCTATCTACGGACGGTAGACGGAGGGGTGACCTGGAAACCCGCCCAGGTTCCTGACGCTGCAGCTCTCGACTTTCGCGCGGTCGTCGCCTTCTCCGCCGCCGAAGCGTTCCTGATGTCCTCGGGACCGGGCGACCAGTCCCGCATCTACCACACATCCGACGCCGGCCAACACTGGCAACTGCAATTCACCAACAGCAATCCCAAAGGATTTTTCGACTCCATGGCCTTCTGGGATCCCAAGCACGGAGTAGTTCTTGGCGATCCCATCCCCGACGAATCCGGCAAACTGAAATTCGACCTATTGCAAACTGAGGACGGAGAATCCTGGCACCTAATTCCGTCTTCCAGTCTGCCCCTGGCGATGGAAAGCGAAGGCGCCTTCGCCGCCTCGAATAGCTGCATTGCAATCCTGCACTCGGCCGCTCCCGACCAAAACCTCTGGTTTGCCACGGGCGGCAAAGTCGCCCGCGTGTTCCACTCCGCGGACCGCGGCCAGACCTGGCAAGTCTTCGACACCCCCATCCTCCACGGACCCGACTCCGCCGGAATCTTTTCCATCGCCTTCCGCGACCCGGAACACGGAGTCATCGCCGGAGGCGATTACAAACGTCCTCGGGATGACGGTCCCAACCTTGCATTCACCAACGATGGCGGGAAGACCTGGACACTCTCGACGCTCACGCCGCAGGCTTATTTTTCGGCAGTCGCCTACGACCAGAAGAGTGAACGATGCCGCAATCCGCCAGAACGCGGATGAGGCGGCAGCCGAAAAATCTGGCAAAAAGATCCGCGTCAAGCCCATCGCCCCGGAACGTCTCTTCATCGTCGGCCAGGATTTCGTCTTCGACTTCCATCCACCCAACAACCCGCACAGAATCGACGGCAAGAAGAAGCAAGGCTATGCCTTCAACGCGTTGAGCTCCTACTCCGAAGGCGGAGCGTTAGTGGTAGGCCCAAAAGGCACCATCGCCAGCATCCCGTGACAGTTCATGATTCATGTGGGGACAGCCGCCCTCGGCTGTCCGGTCGAGCGAAAGCTCGGCTAGCTTTTTGCCTTCAGGAGAACGGAACAAGGCCTATTACTAAAGTCCCATCCCTTCTCGTATTTTCCATTCCCACCCATATGAACGAAGATTATCTAGAAAGTTAACCAGCTCTCATCTCCCCCAGACTTGAGAACTCTCGTGAAGAAACTGTCTCTTGCCCTCATCTTCGCCGTCGCGGCCTTAGCGTCCGCGCAAACTCAGTCTGTTCCCACGGCTACCACTACCGTCTCGCGCACTACGAAGGCCACGCATTATCGCCTGGCAGGCGGACAGACTAAGGTCATCTTCCAGGGAAGCGACCTGCTGCAGCGCGCCTCGGGAGAAGCCAAGGTCGAAGGCAAGAAGACTAACTTTGAAATTGACGCCAAATTTGTCGGCTTCCAGGAAGCCACGAAGTTCGGCCTCGAATATCTGACCTACGTCCTGTGGGCCGTTTCGCCGCAAGGGCGCCCCGTGAATCTCGGCGAGCTCTCTCTCGACAAAAACGGCAATGGCCACGTGAAGGCCTACACTGACCTCCAGACTTTTGGCATGATCGTAACCGCCGAGCCGTATTTCGCCGTGACCCAGCCCGGCAACACGGTGGTCGCGGAGAGTGCGGCGATCAGCGGAGCCGCCACCGAAAACATCGACGCCAGATACGAACTCGTCACCCGCGGCACGTACTCATCCAGCAACACGCATATTCAGGACGCAATCTTCGGCATCGACACGCAAGACTCCGCTCGAGCTGTTTGAAGCGCGCAACGCCATGCGCATCGCGCACATCGCCGAGGCTGACAAGTACGCCGCCGTCAATTCTTTCCAAGGCCGGACAGCAATAGTTGCACGCCGAAGAGTCTCTATCGCCAGAAGCAGAACAAGGCCACAGTCGAAGCCGCCGCCAAAGAAGCCACGGAGACCGCCGAAGAAGCGCGCCTGATGGCCGTGAAGCAGAAGGCGGAGGTCGAAGCCCAGGCCGCACGCGGCCGCGCGTGAAGCCAAGGCCCGTGCCGATGCCGATGCCGAGGCTAAGCGCCGCGTCGACGCCGAAGCCGCCGAGGCCGCGCAAGCCTCAGGCCGAACAGGCTCGCGCCGCAGCGGAACAAGCCAAGGCCGAAGCCGAGCGCATGAAGCAGGAAGCGCTGGCCGCCGCGCAGGAAGCCGCGCGCCAGAAAGAAGAAGCAGAAAAAGCGAAAGCCGATGCCATCGCGCAGCAGCAGGCGCTCGCCGTCGAAACCGACAAAGCCAACGCCGCCGCCGCGCAGTCCGAGAGTCTTCGTCAGCAGGCAGAACAGGACAAGGCTGACCTCCGCGCCCGTCTTCTGCAGCAGCTCAACTCGATTCTCGCCACGCGCGACTCCGCCCGCGGCCTGATCGCCAACATGTCAGACGTGCTGTTCCGTAGCGGCAGCTTCGAACTTCTGCCCGCGGCCCGCGAGCGTCTCGCCAAAGTTTCCGGCATCATCCTCGCCTATCCCAGCCTGCACGTCGCGATCGAAGGACACACGGACAGCGTCGGCGGAGACGAATACAACCAGACGCTCTCCGAACGCCGGCCCAATCGGTCCGCGACTATTTCGTGCAGCAGGGAATTTCGTCGACGTCGATTGAAGCCCATGGCTTCGGCAAAACCGCGCCTATCGCCAGCAACGACACCGCCGAAGGCCGTCAACAAAATCGCCGCGTAGAGCTGGTCCTGTCCGGAGACGCCATCGGCAGCACCATGGACGAAGTTGCCCCATCAGCCAACGCCTCCGTAACCCACTAGGAACACACGTGTGGCGACGGACGCCCTCGTCCGTCGAAGGTTCGCAAATAAATCAAAGACCAGGTAAATGGTATGTGGCTGACCGTGGGACAGCCGCCCTCGGCTGTCCGTTGGCCGCAGCTCGGCCCAACATGGTCAAAACTGACCAGCAATTAGTTAGCAGGGGGTGCATACTATAGGAGTCAAGCTGTTTCTATTCGGGCGGGCAAGCCGCCTGAACTTGAAATGGACTCGGCCGAGGTGTTTTATGACGCTGACAATCGTGGCGGTGATCTTTGGAATTTTCGCAATTGGGCTGATCGTCCTCCTGATCTACAAGAGCACACTCACTATGCACGAGGATGAACAGCTGTTCCTGGATGACGCGAGTTCCCACATGCACGAGGAGCAGACGGAGCTGTTGACCAAGGTAAACCGGCTTACCATTCCAGTGCGCGTTTTCAGCACAGGTTCCGGGGTATTTCTGCTGGTTCTCGTCGCGATGTTGATCTACCAGAAGCTGAATCAAATACAGTAGTGTCGAAAGCGTCGGCCGTGCGCCATCCGGTTTACATCCTCGCCCAGGCGTCGGAGTTCCCACTTTTCTGTCACCCGTGTCCCTGAGAAAAAGTACGTTGCGATATGTCGCCCTGCTAGCCGTTGTCGCCCTGCTCACAGCCGCATCTTCGTCAAAAACCGGGTTCGCCAAACATTACAAGGGAAGGCCCTACCAGGACAGTCGCTACCAAAGCGGAGCGCAGAAGATTCCCGGCCGCGTGGAGTGCGCGTACTACGACCTGCGGCGGTGAAGGCATCGCCTACCACGACGATGATGCCAAGAACAACGGCAGCGGGGCCCTGAATCCGGCGGACGGAACCTACTTGAATCAGTTCCGCATGAACGAGGGCGTCGACACTTCCTATACCAAGTTTCACGACCAGATCGACAACAGTCCCTATAACCTCGTGCAGCCCGCGGAAAATCAGCTCTATGTGGGATGGACCGAACCCGGCGAGTGGTTCAACATCACTGTGCAAGTGGCCCATGCCGGAACGTACAAAGCCGCGCTTTTGTACACCTCAAATCGCGGCGGAACCATTTCGATCGATGTGAACGGCGAGACTGCGACTCCCCCATTGACGATCGCGTCCACCTACAGGGCCTCCGATCCGATCGCCTGGCGGCAGTGGCATCACTGGAATCTCGCTCCGGACCTTGCGACCCTTCGCCTTCCCGCAGGAAAAAGCGTTCTAACCATCCACATCCTCACCGGTGGAAACATGAATCTCGCCTATCTAGATTTCAAAAACTCATCCTAATGGTGTCTTTCAACGCAACGGATCCCCTGTGGTCCTCTGTGCCCCCTGTGGTGAAAGTTTTTGTAATTGACGAGCTAAACTAAAGCATCCTCTTCTGCAAGGAGGCCTCATGCCCAAGACCGACGACCAGCATCTGCGCCAGAATCTCGCCTACTTAATCGCCGGCGGAGGCGCCCACGCCAAGTTCGAAGACGCAGTAAGAAACCTGCCGCCCAAACTCCGCGGCGCAAAGCCCGAGAACTTCCCCCACTCCCCGTGGATGCTCCTCGAACATCTCCGCCTCGCCCAACGGGACATCCTCGAGTTCAGCCGCAACCCCAAACACAAATCTCCGAAGTGGCCCGAAGGCTACTGGCCGAAAACTCGCAGCCCCGCCCAGCGCCGCAGCCTGGACGAAAAGCATCCAGGAATTCCGCGCCGATCAGAAGGCCATGCTGGACCTAATCGCAAATCCCAAAAACGAACCTATTTGCCAAGATCCCCTGGGGCGACGGCCAAACCATCCTTCGCGAAGCCCTGCTGGTGGCCGACCACAACGCCTATCACATAGCCCAACTGGTAGACGTCCGTCGCCTGCTGGGAGCGTGGAAAGACTAAATAACAGTCTGTGCAGGGATGAACGCCTTCAGTCCGTCGCAGGTGCTTCCTGAGTGCAACTTCGTGTCCTTAGTGGTCCACGAATTTGATCGATTGACAACTCCCAACCCTCGCCCTGAAACTCTCTGCCGGAACCCAACCAGGAGAAATCCATGAAGACAGTTAGCCGCACCCTGCTGGCTCGCTCTCATCCTGCACCTTCGCCGCGTTCGCCCAAACATCACCCACGCCGAAAACCACGTACATCCTCGCTGGCCGTCTCTTTGACGCCACCAGCGACACCGTCCGCCAAAATGTGCTGATCACCATCGAAGGCGAGCGCATCAAGAGCGTCGCCTCCGCCACGAACATGCAGGTTCCCAGCGGGGCTAATGTCATCGATCTCTCGCACGCGACGGTGCTCCCCGGCCTGATCGATTGCCACACTCATCTCGACTCCCGCGCCGACCGCTACAACGAAATCCTACAGGTTCAAAGACACTCCTTTCGACCACGCCTTCTTCGCGGTCGTGAACGCACGCAAGACTCTCGAGGCCGGATTCACCTCCGTCCGCGACGTGGGTTCCTTGCCGTTTCTCGCCGTCGATCTGCGCAACACCATCAATACGGGACTCATCCCCGGACCGCGCATCGTCGCCAGCGGTCCGGGCATTTCGATCACCGGAGGCCACGGCGATCTGAATAACTTCTCTCCGCAGACCCGCGTCTCCATGTTTCCCGAAGAGCGCGACTTCCAAATCGCCGACGGAGTCGATCAGATTCGCCACGTCATCCGCGCCCAGGTGAAATATGGAGTCGACGTGATCAAGATTCTCGCCACCGGTGGCGTCCTCTCGAAAGGTGACAGTCCCGGCGCGCCGCAGTACACGTTCGAAGAACTCAAAGCCGCCGCCGAAACCGCCCACATGGCCGGACGCAAAATCGCCGCCCACGCTCACGGCACCGAAGGCATCAAGAACGCGATCCTCGCCGGCATCGATTCCATCGAGCACGCCAGCCTGATCGACGACGAAGGCATCCGCCTCGCCAAGGAGCACGGCACCTATCTCGTCATGGACATCTACAACGACGATTACATTTTGAACGAAGCGCCCAAGGTCGGCCTGCCGCAGGAAAACATCGACAAAGAAAAGATGGTCGGACGCCTGCAGCGCGAGAATTTCGAGAAGGCCGTCAAAGCCGGAGTGAAGATGGCCTTCGGCACCGACGCAGGCGTCTATCCCCACGGCGACAATGCCCGGCAATTCTTTTACATGGTGAAGTTCGGCATGACCCCGGCGCAAGCGATCCGCGCCGCCACGTCCAGCGCCGCCGACCTGATCGGCCGCTCCGCCGATGTAGGCACCATCGAACCCGGCAAATTCGCCGACATCATCGCCGTCCAGTCCGACCCGCTGTCCGACGTCCGCGCCCTGGAGCACGTAGACTTCGTGATGAAAGGCGGCAGTGTCGTCAAAGACTCCCGAACTCCGCATTAATTTGATTTGAAAGGGCCCGGCTTAAAGCCGCGCGAAAGGGTCACAGCAAGATTTGGGCTTCAGCCCAGGGGGTCGGACGGCTGCTTGCCGGCCTTGGATGGCGGACAATTATGCAGTGCCACAAGGGTAGCCTGCAATGTCGCAACTCCGCTGGAAAAACCCAAGGCGAGCGACAGAATCCAGGTCCAAAGTTCCTGTCGATGAGTCACTTCGATCAATGCTGAACCAAGAAAAAGACCTGTGGCAGCAGCCTCTACAACCAAGAGAACAATCGTGCCGCGAGGCGTCCACTTCTTCTGATATTTGTCGTAGTTTATCAGCTTCATGAAACACCGCCTTCGACGGAGGCACGACAAGTATAGTGCCGGTTGACCGGATCAGACTACGCCGGTTTCGCTCGCCAATTGCGGTTCCGAAATTCTCCGCGCCTCTGTGTCTCCGTGGTGAATCTGATCCACGGGACGCTTGCGGAACACGACCCGCACTCCCTCCCTCCATCGCTCGTCAATCCCCACGAACGCCCACTCAATCTCCGGCGAAATGTACCGCAAAATAACGTCCGTCGACGGATGCACATGCAACGCCGGAGCCACCAGGAACAGCAGCGGCGCCTCCGCCGCCAACTCCCGTCCCGCCGAAATATCCAAACTTCAAAAACTCTCCTCGCCCGTGATGCCACTGCACCCGCGCCCAGTAATCCAGCCCCTGCAGCGGCAAATGAATGTCCTCATCCGCCTTCAACTCCACCACCGCCAGCCGCCCTTCGCGCGTCAGCGTCAGCACGTCGATCATCGCCCGGTCCGCCGCCGAAAATGCCGGCACCTGCGAATACACCGACTCCGCTTCCAGCCGCTCATCAATCACGCTGACATCCGTCATCACCAGCGACTCCAGCCACCGCTCCGGATGCATCCGAAACAACCGATCCTGCCGCGGCCCATACGGATGCCGCGCCTCCCGCAACGCCGTCAGCAACTGCACAAAGAACGCCCAATTGCGATCCTCCAGCACCCGCTCTTCCGCGCCCACGCCAAACACAATTTCCTGCTTGCTGCGAAACGTGACCGCCTCGGCTCCCATGCGCGCCCGCGCAAACTCCAGCCCGCGCCAGCGAAACGCAATCTCGGCCGGCGACAGCACCGCCACTTCGCAATTCGGCAGAATCGCTCTGCACCCGCGTGATCGATTCCGCGAATCTCTCCAGCGCTGCCGTTTCATTCGTGGCATGCACCAGCCGTGTCGCGACGTTCCCGCGATCGGTGCAGTCCATCTCCACCACCGCATCGTGACGCTCGTCGAACTCAAACAGCCGCCACTTCGCCGCCGCCCGATTCAGATTCGCCATCCGCTCGCGCACCAGAGCCGAACATCCGGCCGGCACAAACAGGATCAGCCCCTCGACGAGAAAGTCCGCGGGTGCCCCACCCTGTCTCCGCGATTTTGCGGGACAGTGGGGATTTTCCCGGCACACATCCAGCCACAAAATCCCAAACGTCAACGCCGCATCGATCGAACTCTGCGTCTCCGACCCATTCACTCCCAGCACCGCGAATGCCGATCTGCCCTGCCGCAGCACCCCGCGCGCATAAATCGGACCAAACGATTTCTCCAGATCCACGCCTGAAGTCAGCCGCGCAATCGCAAATCCCGGAAAATGTCGCTCCAGCGCCCGCCGCAACTTCTGCTCATACGCCGCCCGCGCCGCCTTCTTCGCCGACGGAGACCGCCGGTCGCGCTCCCGGCAAATCTCCAGCTTCGTCGGACGCGCCTGCCCCAGCCGCTGCACCGCCAGCCGCAGCGTGCCGTTCTTCACCTCCGCGTCGAGCACCCGCCGCACCGTATTCCGCTCCGCCGACCACAGATGCAGCAGGCACTTGTTGTGCTCGCCGGAGATCGAATACTTCGCCTGCGCCAGATCGAACGCCACCGCGCCATCCTCGAGCACGACGGCGCCCGCCGCCTCCGCTGAGAAAGTCCGCCACCGTCCGGCTGAGCATCTCTGGAGTCATGCCAAATTGTCCACACAAGTCCCAGTCGAAGTCTGTGACGAATGAACATCGTCTGCAGTAGCTGCCATGTGGAAACCCTGTGAACCGTCTGTGTCCCCTGCATGCGTGATAAGCTCTTTGACGAACCACCATGCTGGGATAATGAACCAGACAGGGGAGCCGCGAGTCCGCACCAGACTCGCCGGCATCTAATATACGTGGATAAACATAACAGATAAGCACGCTTCTTCTTCGAGCACTACGGCCTGACCGAGCACGACCTCGAGCGTTACCTCTGCGGCCGCGCTCTCCGCCGGAGGCGACTACGCCGACCTCTACTTCGAATATCTCTCCTCGACCTCGCTAATGGTCGACGAATCGATGGTCAAGTCCGCCTCCCAGGGAATCTCCGCCGGATGCGGCGTCCGCGTCGTCTCCGGCGAGCGCACCGGATACGCCTACACCGACGATCTTTCGTCCGACCGCATCCTGCACGCCGCGCGCACCGCCGCCCTGATCGCCAGCGCCCCGGCGAAGACGACCGTCGCTGGATTCCAGAAGACCGCCGCCCGCAGCCTCTATCCCGTAACGCTGCCGTCAGTCGACGCCGAAATCAGCGCCAAGGTCGAACTGGTCATGCGCGCCGACAAAGCCGCCCGCGCCTACGATCCCCGCATCAAGGAAGTCCGCGCCAGCTACGCCGACGAACTGCGCAACATTCTGGTCGTCGCCTCCGACGGAACTTTCGCCGAAGACTCGCAGCCGCTGGCCCGCATGAACGTCTCCTGCATCGCCAAGACTGAAGCCAACTCCGCCCGCGGCACCTCCGGTGGCGGAGGCCGCGTCGCCCTCGACTTCTTCTTCGGCGACAAGAATCCCGAATATTTCGCCAAAGAATCCGCCCGCCAGGCGATCCTGCAACTCGACGCCCGCGAAGCGCCCGCCGGAGAAATGGAAGTCGTCCTCGGCCCCGGATGGCCCGGCGTCCTGCTGCACGAAGCCGTCGGCCACGGCCTCGAAGCCGACTTCAATCGCAAGAAGACCTCGGCCTTCGCCGGCCTGATCGGCAAGCGCGTCGCCAGCGAAGGATGCACCGTCGTCGACAACGGCACCATGCCCTGGCGCCGCGGATCGCTCAACGTCGACGACGAAGGCGAGCCCACGCAGGAAACCGTCCTGATCGAGAAGGGAATCCTGAAGGGCTATCTCAGCGACAAACTCTCGTCGCGCCTGATGGGCATCGCCGACACCGGCAACGGACGCCGCGAGAGCTACGAGCACATCCCCATGCCGCGCATGACGAACACCTACATGCTGGCCGGGCAGGACAATCCCGAAGACATCATCCGCTCCGTGAAGCACGGAGTCTACGCCGTCAACTTCGGCGGAGGCCAGGTCGACATCACCAACGGCAAGTTCGTCTTCTCCGCCAGCGAAGCCTACATGATCGAAGACGGCAAGATCACCGCCCCGATCAAAGGCGCCACGCTGATCGGCAACGGTCCCGATGTCCTGACGCGGGTCAGCATGGTCGGCAACGATCTGAAGCTAGACGAAGGCGTAGGCACCTGCGGCAAAGACGGCCAGGCCGTCCCCGTAGGCGTAGGCATCCCGACGTTAAAAATCGATCGCCTGACCGTGGGCGGCACCGCCAGGAAAGATCCCGGCGGCTTCATGCAGTAAAACTTCTTTGCCGCGGATGAACGCGGATTTCGCGGATCTTCGGTAGTCTTGTCATCCTGAGCGGAGCCGTGACGCAGCGAAGCGAAGTCAGGGCGGAGTCGAAGGATCCCTATCAGCTATGCAAGACCTAGGAATTTTCTATGACCCCAACTGAACTCCAATCTGCCACTTCCAAGCCCACGACCGACCTCCGCGAAGTAGCCCAGGACATCGTCGCCCGCGCCATGAAAGGCGGAGCCACCGCCGCCGAATGTGTAGTCCGCGAAGGCGACGAATTCTCCACGCTGGTCCGCCTCGGCCAGGTCGAGACCCTGAAAGAATCCGGCTCGAAATCCATCGGTGTACGCGTCTTCTTCGGACAGCGCGCCGCCAGCACCTATTCGAGCGACTTCTCCCGCGAAGGTCTCGACCGCATGGTGAAGTCCGCGCTGGAACTCGCCAAGATTACGTCCGAAGATCCTTTCGGCGGAATCCCCGACGCATCTACTCGGCCAGCTCAAAGGCGATCTCGATCTCTATCACGAAGACGTCTACTCGCTCCCCGGCGCCGATCGCATCGACTACGCCCGCCGCGCCGAAAAAGCCGCGCTCGATTTCGATCCGCGCATCAAGAACTCCGAAGGCGGATCCTTCGACGCCGCCACCGGACACAAAGTCCTGGCCAACTCGCACGGATTCGTCGGCGAATATTCGCGATCTTACTGCTCGGTGGCTGCAGTCCCCATCGCGCAGACGGAAGAAGGTGCGATGCAGCGCGACTACTGGTACTCGGTCGCGCGCACGCTGAAGAAACTCGACGCACCCGAAAAAGTCGGCAAGATCGCCGCCGAGCGCACCATCCGGCGCCTGGGTGCGCGGAAAGCCAAGACCGCCAAAGTTCCCATCGTCTTCGATCCCATGGTCTCGACCTCGATCCTCGAGCACATCTTCGAAGGCATCAACGGAGACTCCGTCTACCGCGGCGCAAGTTTTCTGGCGGGAAAGCTGGGCCAGAAAATCGCCGGCGACAACGTCACGGTAATCGACGACGGCACTATTCCCGGCGGTTTCGGCACCAGTCCCTTCGACGGCGAAGGCATTCCTACGCGACGCACGGTCGTAATCGAAAACGGCGTCCTGAAGTCATACCTGCTGAACACCTACACCGCGAAAAAACTCGGCCTGCAAACGACCGCGAACGCCTCGCGCGGACTGGCCGGCACTCCCGGCATCGGTCCCGGAAATTATTTCCTGCAGGCGGGACCGAAGTCTCCGAAAGATCTGATCGCTGGAATCAAAGAAGGCCTCTACGTGACCGAGTTCCTCGGGCAGGGCGTGAACCTGGTCACCGGAGACTATTCCCGCGGCGCGTCCGGCCTCTGGATATCCAACGGAGAACTCGCTTATCCCGTGGAAGAAATCACGGTAGCCGGAAACCTGAAGGACCTGTTCTTCAACATCTCCGAAATCGCGAACGATCTCGAATTCCGCGGCTCGGTAGCAGCGCCAACCATCCGCATCGACGGCCTGACCGTAGGCGGCGAATAAGCTTGCGTGTGGGGCAGTGTGTATGTGGGGCGGACACTCCTGTCCGCCACTGTGTACGCAGGCAAATTCCCAGCCGAAGTTGGATAAACTCAAATCAAGCATGCCCACCGAAATCGGCCAAGTAGAAGCGATCTTCCGCTATCCCATAAAATCCATGGCCGGCGAACAACTCGAGGTTGCCGACCTGGGCTGGCACGGCCTCGAAGGTGACCGCCGTCTGGCCTTGCGCCGGATGCAGATCGACGACCGCAGCGGGATGCCGTGGCTAACCGCCAGCAAGCTTCCCGAGTTGGTTCGGTTCACCCCGCAGCGCAGCGATAAAGCTGCACCGGAAGGCCTCCCGACCCACGTTCGCACGCCGGATGGCGAAGAACTTCCTGTCTTCGGCGAAGCCTTGGCCGCGGAGGTCGGACGGCGCTACGGAGCTCCCGTGCAGATGATGCAGTTGAATCATGGCATCTTCGATGAAGCGTGCATCTCCGTGATCGCCTTGGATACAGTGAGCGAGATCGGACGACTCGCAGGCCGCAGCCTGGACGTGCGCCGCTTCCGTCCGAATGTTGTAGTTCGTTCGCTGCGATCGGCTCCCTTCCAGGAGGATGAGTGGGTGGGGAGTGTGCTCTCATTCGGCGAGGGAGACGACGCCCCCGCGATTGCCGTCACCATGCGCGACATCCGCTGCTCGATGGTGAATCTTGATCCCGACTCAGCAGCTCCAGCGCCAGAAGTATTAAAGGCGGTCGTCCGCGAGCACCAAAACACCGCAGGAATCTACGCCGCAGTCACGCGCATAGGCCGGTTGACTGTCGGACAAACCTTATTCCTCAACGCAGCGCCCGGGACAACGAAACCTGATTGAGGTTTCGACGATGAGAAGCTTAATCTTTCATGCGCTACTGCGTTGCGCCTGGACAGACTGTGCTGTCGGCGGGGATGACACCTGTGAGCATGTGCGCGAAAGGAATGAATCCAGCTTTTTGCAGCGTGCGCCGCGAAGGGATGTTCGTCGGGCTGCAACGCGCACAGGGAATGCAGCCGAGGTCGTAAGCCGCGCGCTTCAATTCCTGCACGAGGTACGAGCCGAGTCCACGCCGCCGAAAGGCCTCGGCCACCTCCATGTAGATATCACCGTAAGGCCGGTTGTAGTGAAATAGAATGCCGCCCTGGGCGACGACGTTTCCGTCCAATTCCAACACCCACTCGGGGCCGCCTTGTTGTTGCGCGATGTGCGCTCGAGTCTCTTCATCTGAAGTTGTCCGTCGAACAGTTGCGCCGTTATCCGACAATACGGTGCTGACTTTGTCATGAAACACAATCTTCTCGCTCACAACCTCGCGCGCATATGTATGCAACATGACGGCCAGTAACGGGTCGTTGGATTGAATCTCCATGAATCGCGGTCCGCTCACGGAAAGAAGTGCTTCGAAGAGGTCGAAGGCGAAAGAGCGATGCTGGGGCAGAACGTAGAACTCGAAGAGCGTCGGCCTGTCCTTCCAAGGGCCGCCAATCGCAACCGATCCAAAACCTACCGGGAGCGCGTCCAACTCCAGCCCGTAGGTCAACGTCCAGCCCGTGCGCCTGTGGATCGAGTCGTGAACGATCTGGCAGTTCATCTCTTCGCGGTAGCGCTCGCGGAAAGCTAGAAAATCCGAGGCGCACGCGAGTTTAGCCTGAGCTTGCATCATCCACGCTCACGTCATGAGCACTTTTAATAGATGCAAGTATACAAATCTCAGGTGCGGGACGCGCGAACGTCTACCATCAGAAGATCGGGATGGCCTGTTGCGTGGACTCTTTGCCGCCAGTGCGCTCAAACCTACTGAGGCGATTCGTTGCCGGTCACGTCGGCGCGCAGCGTCACCGCACCGATTGTTTTGCCGTCGCTTTCGGCGCTCCAGCTCAGACTCTGCCATGTGTCCTTCTTCAGCCGCGGGGCTGTGAGCGTGAGCTGGATGCCATAGGAATCGTGCGGTCCCACCGTATAGAGCGCTGTGTCGGGCCTCTGGAACCAACCCGCGGGCACTGACGAATGCAACGTTATCTGTTTGGTGAAATCTGTATCGTTGCGGATCAGCAGCGGAACCCACAGCGTTTCTCCTGCGGGAACCTGGGCCTCCGGTGAGTAGAGACTCGCCAGGTGTTCAAGATTGTGTGCTTGCCAGAAGGCCAAGTAGAACGACCACGGTCCACCGAGTTCCAGAGTTAGTCGGGGCGGCGGTAGCTCGTAACCGCGGGGTCGAACATAGGGGATGGGTGCTTCAGTGATGCCCTCAAACACGTCGCCAGTCTTGGTGCCGCCGACCAGCGACTTCCCGAAGATGAGGCGCACCGGCATTTCCGTGAACTCTTTCAATTGCACGTCGGTAAAGTCAGCCTGGGTTTTGTAGAACCCCCACGATTCGGCGGCAACCTTCGAGTACGGTATCTTCCGAGCCGGCGAAATGTCGCTCGTCGAATACTCGGGACCGTTCCCCTGGAAAAAGTCGAAATGCGTCGTATCGGAAAAGTAATAGATCTTCTTCGGCTGCCACGGCCGAAGTCCCTCGCCGTAATTGCCAACCGTCAGGTGATCGCGCGGCACCTCGACTTGTTCGGGGAACGCCAGCGGGTTCGCGGATAGATCAAAAGCCTCCGTGGCAAGCACTCCGGCAGCCTGATGATCTTCGTGGTTTTCACCGACTACGTAATCGGGGAGGTGGGTCATGATCACCTCGGGCCGCGTGAGCCGGACCAACCGGACTATCTCGTCCAGTGCCTCTCCGTGACCCCAGGTTTCCAGCGACCGGAGCACGTCCATGCCGGGAGTGTCGTTGCCAGTCAGGAACCATACATTGCCATCGCAGTAGGAAGCGATCGCGCGCCGGGCCTCCATTTCGCGAACATCGGCCAGGGCAGAAGCTTGCTCCAGTCCCGCGGCATTGCCGCCAGCATTCCCTCGCGTGGCGTGGACCACGGCCACACGCTTATGCTGGAGCTCTACAAGCTTCGCGATGTACGCAGCCGTGAGAATGTCGTCGTCGGGGTGTCCGACCACCAAAAGAACATCGACCTTGTACCGCGAGTCGGAAACAGGGTTGGCGGGCGCCTGCCGCACTTGGGCCCACGAAACACAACATAAGACGGCAGTAGCACAAAGCGCACGCAGCTTCATGGTAGTTCTTGCCCCTGGTCTGGAAAACCACCGAATCGTCTCGTCACTGTCCCAATTTTTCCACACTAACGACAGCGGTCAAGGCTGAAGCCGCGGATGTCGTCATCCGAATCGGAGCTTCTGTCTTCTGCTTTCTTACGTCGATCACAATCGTCTCGGCAAGCCGATCCTGCGCGCACATCCGATTGCGATCCCAAAAGAACTGCAAGAATCCCAATCCCAACTCCAGCACAGCTGCGCCATACCCCAACCCGCGTTCGATGCTTTGCCAAAGTCCCATGCGTTCGCTCGTAAGGGACACAACTCTTGTGCGCGCAATCCACTTGCCGGGCGTTTGTCCGTTGCCAAAATAATTGGCAAAACCCCAATACAGAACCATGACCACGATGTTTCCCACTTCGTGAAAGTCCCAGACAATGTGGATGTCTTTCTCATGAAAAAGAAAGTGCCGCATTGAGAACTCGAGCGGAAACCAGAGAATCACTGCAACCAGAAGGTCGACACAATATCCAAGCAATCGCTGCCAAAAGGTTGCGAGTAGAACTCCATCTAGCGAATTAGCACGCGCATCTCCGTGAGGGTGAAACCGGCATCGTTCTTTCTTAGACGGTTGCATCACCGGGATAGTCTAGCGCACGCTGGGCTCGCAGCTACAGTTCCGAAGCGCTGCCCTCGCTGGCGTCCTCTAAGCGGCTTAAGTTCCCGATTACACCAGAAGTCCCTTCAGGACAACCCGTCGCGATGAAATACCATCGAAGTTCCGGGGCGGCGAATCTTCGATAAACTGCAATGGACGCGCTCGCCGCAACGTTAGCGCTGAAGGGTAAAAGGAGTGAGCAAATGACCAAGAATACGATCTGTCTCTGGTATGAGCGGGACGCTGAGGCTGCGGCACGCTTCTACGCCGAAACTTTCCCGGATAGCCGCGTAAAGAGTGTGCATCGCGCGCCTTCCGACTATCCCGGCGGCAAAGCGGGGGACGCACTGACCGTCGACTTCACCGTAGCGGGCATTCCTTGCATGGGTCTCAATGGCGGTCCCACCTTCAAACACAGTGAGGCTTTCTCGTTCCAGATCGCGACCGACAATCAGGAAGAGACTGACCGCTATTGGAACGCCATTGTCGGCAACGGCGGCAAGGAAAGCCAGTGCGGCTGGTGCAAGGACAGATGGGGCATCTCGTGGCAGATTACACCGCGGGCCCTGACCGATGCTCTGGCGGCCGGTGGCGAAGTGGCTAAACGCGCTTTCGGAGCGATGATGCCGATGAAGAAGATCGACGTGAAGGCCATCGAAGCGGCGGTGCGGGGCTGACCGTGGCGCCTTGATGCCGCCGGCCGCAAGCCTCAGGGGTGCAACGGGCATGCCTTCGCAGGGCGGCAGCGGGTCCTCATTCCAGTCATAATTTGCTCCTCGAACGTGGTGAATATGTCCCCGGCGGTTCCTGGGGTACAAATCGCTTTCCACGCTTCTTGATTGTCGAAGTCCGTGCAGATCACTACTGCATTTCGCTTTTCGGAAGCCTGTGACTCGCCGAGCCTGGTAGGCCGATAGGGCGAAAAATCCCCGCTTCCCAAGCGCCGTCCTTGTACAGGTTGTTTGGCTGCCTGCTTTGTGCCATCCTACGCGGTCTGGATTTCACAGGGAGAGGCACTATGGCTTGCAATCCTGAAGTGTTAAAGCATGTTCCGCTGTTCGCGGCGCTGGACGACGACGAAATCGGAGTCCTGTCGGCGCAGGTCGAAGTGAGGACATTTTCGCCGCGCCAGCGCATCTACAAGGCCGGCGATTCGCAAGGTAAGGCGTATGTCGTCGTCTCCGGACGGGTGCGGGTCACCACGGTCGACCAGGAGCACCAGGAGGTCGTGGTCGACGAACCGACGCACGGCGAATTCTTCGGATTCGCCTCGATGCTCGAGCAGACTTCGCACCAGACCGACGCGACGGCGGTCGACGAAACTGTCTGCGTGGAAGTGGATCGGGAAGACATCTCCATTTTGCTGCAGCGGAAACCGCTGGCCGGCATGGAGATGCTGCGCGTTCTCGGTCGCCAGTTTCACGCTTCGCACCAATTGGTGCGGCTGCGGGCCAACCGGCATCCCAACGAAATCATCGAAAAAGACGCCACATTCGGCGAGCACGTAGCCGACATGGTTGCGGGCTTTGGCGGATCGTGGACGTTCATCATCAGTTTCCTGGTGGTGCTAATGACGTACGTCACCATTTCGAGTTTCATGGGGTCGAAAGCGTGGGATCCGTATCCTTTTATTTTGCTCAATCTGTTTTTGTCGATGCTGGCGGCAATCCAGGCGCCGGTGATCATGATGAGCCAGAACCGCCAGGACACCAAAGACCGTCTGCGCGGTGAACTGGATTATGACGTGAATCGCCGTGCGGAGTCCGAGATTCAAGGACTGGCACGTAAACTCAATCTGATGGGAGAGAAACTGGGGGACGTGGAGGAATTGCTGCGGGAGAAGCTGGCGCGAGGGTAAATTTCGCTGGGAGTCGAAACCGTTTCGACCGGGATTCTAGAATCATTCTGCGAACAATTCCTCAGGTCCTTCTCTCATGACAACACCCGCGGAGGCAACATTCGCCCAAGTTGAGGTGCTAGCGGCTGCGGCAGAGCAACAGCCCATTTTGGCGAATCTCCTTCAGTTGTACGCGCACGATTTCAGCGAATTTTATGATGTCCAGGTCGGTGCGGACGGGAAGTTCTGTTACGAAAGCCTTCCACTGTATTGGAAGGAGCCAGGGCGGCACCCGTTCCTGGTTTGGGTCGACGGGAAGCTGGCAGGATTTGTGCTGGTGAAACGAGGATCGGAAATCTCGCGCGACACGAACGTCTGGGACATGGTGGAATTTTTCATACTGCGCGGATACCGGCGGCGGGGCATTGGGGCTCACGTTGCGCATGAGGTGTGGAGGCGCTTTCCGGGGTCGTGGGAAGTTCGGGTACTGCAGTCGAATATTTCGGCGCAACAATTTTGGGCGCGCGCTATCTCGGGATTCTGCGGCGAAGCGATGCATCCCCGATGCGTCGAGAAGGATGGGGACGTGTGGAATGTGTTTTCTCTTGTGTCCGGCGGGACATGACGGTCGGTGATTCCGTTGCTCTGCGGCCGCGATTCGCGCCGGACGGACGAAGGCGTCCGTCGCCACATGAGCTTTATGGGATTAATAGTGGAAGCGGTAGCGGAACTCTATGAAAACCTCCCTCGGGTTGTTCCAGTGGAATCCGCCGAAGGTTACGCTGTTGTCGATTTCATAGCGACGATTAGCGAGGTTAATCGCAGCCACTGAGGCCGAGAGGCTTTCGCCAAAATCCTTTCCCAACGTCACATCAAAGGTTGTGTGTCCAGGCAGGTAGTCGCCGGCAAAGGGCTGTCCGGGAAAAGCGTTGACGAAGCCGGAACCGTAGTAGACGTTGGTGGAGAGATACGCGCGGCGCGGCAGAGTAATGTCTCCGCCGATGTTTAGCGTGTGGCGCTGGTCGTGATCGAGCGGGCCGTAATCCAAGGTGGAAAAATCTGTGAGTCCACCGGTGATTGCGCCTCCGGCCTCGGCGATTTGATTGGAGTACGCCAGATGAATCTGGGCGCGACGGCCGACGCGCGGAGAGCGCAATGTGGCTTCCCAGCCGCGGATGAGTCCTTTTTCAATGCTGAGCGGAAAAAACAGGTTGGACTCCCCGATCACGTCGTGATCGAAAAAGTTTGAGGCACGAGTGCGGAAGGTGTCAGCGTCGAAGATCCATCCTCGAAAGGGGATGGTGACACCGAATTGATGCTCTTCGTCGCGCTCGCCCTTAAGAGTAATAAAGCCGCAGTCGCTCTGATTGCACAAATTAATCAATGGACCGGACGCGGTTACCAGCGGCGGCGCCTGATAGTAGTTTCCGTAAAAAGCGCGGAACGTCCAGTTGAGACGCGGCACGGTGGCAGTTGCTCCAAAGCGCGGACTGATGGCGTTCTCCGAAAAGCCGGCGTTACCGGAGAAGTGAGTGGGGCGCATGCCGGCTGAAAGAGTCAGCCAGGAAAATGGCTTAAATTTGTCATCGAGAAAAAATGCTGCCAGGCCTCCGGTGGGTTTTTGGAGATCAGCGAAGGGCGGTTGTCCGCTCCCATCATGGAAGACAGCCCCAAAGCTCTCGCTGTTTTCCTGGTAAAAACTGTATAAACCCGCCTGGAAATTGTTTCGGACCGTGTTGGCACTGAAGCTCACCTGGCCACCGGCGTAAGTTGAGCTGCGATCCTGAGTGGCGGCTACCGGCGTGTCCGTGGGCAAACTGGTGTAGTTAGCCGCATTGTGGTGATAGAAGGGTGACACCGTCAGCAGAAGTTTGGAGTTGAACGTGTGGACCCAGGAGAAGTTGACGATTGCATCCGACTCGTGATCACTATCGCGCAGGCCGATGCTCGGATATTGCGCGGAGAAGCCGTTGGCAGCAATGTCGCCATTCTCGATGTCGTTGGGGAACGGATCGTAAGGCACCTGATAGAAATCCTTGCGCAACGATGTAACTAGCCGAAGCTGATTCGAGGGATTGAGATTGAACATGAGCGACCCGAATCCGCCATAGCCGTTGGCGGCGTCGTGCACGGTCTGCGGCACCGGAGTCTCAATTCCCAGGTTGCTACGGTTTCCATTGACGCTGGCGTAGTAGGCGAACCGGTCGGTATGGCTGCCAAAGCTGAACTGATCGTTGGTCTGGTAGAAATTTCCGGCGCTAACGACGAGTTCGGCTTCGCGATTGCGTTCAAATCCGGTACGGGGCACGACGTTGAAGACGCCATAGGTGCGATCGCCAAATTCCGCTCCGTAGCTCCCGCGGCTCACCTCGAGATAATCGATGTCCTTGGGATCGAACTGCGGTCCGATGTTGGACGCGATATTGGTGTTAGGCACAGGGACCCCGTCTACCAGCCAACTGGTCTGGTGTCCTCCGCGAATGTGTAGCTGGTCGTGCACAATGTAGGCTCCGGGCACGTAATCAGTGATCATGGCCAGGCTGTTGGTGCGGGACGCGCCAGGCGTACGAGCGATCTCCATACGATCGACAACCGTGGTGGGCGTGGCGGAGTCGGTGGCGACGGTCTCGGGTGTCGCGGAGACATTTACAGTCTCTTTGCTTCCGGCGACGTTGAGCGCGAAATGGAGTACGGGCTGGGAGCCGGAGATGACCATCACCTCCTGCTCGGTCTGCTCGAAGCCCACTCCGGCGACGGTGACCACGTATTCTCCGAGGGGGACGGCCACAAAAGCGAAATCGCCGTTGGCGTCGGAGTTGGTGGTGGCGTTCCAGTCCGAGGTCTTCGCTTTGATCATCACCATGGCGTCGGAGACCGGGCGGTGCTGCGGATCGTGAATGACGCCGCGCACGGATCCGACGACCGCGGCTGAGGCCGCCAGGGCGAGTGCTAAGAATGTTGTGAACAGCGCAGTGCGAACGAAACGCATGCCGTCTCCATTGCTCAGCCGCATCCTGGGCGGCTGAAGCGGATGGTTGCAGGGCGGCGCTCGCACCACGGTGAAGTCGTGCGCATTCCGGGAGTCGGCGCTCCCGGTGCTGCCCTTTAATTTTGGTTCTGAATTGCCTTAGGCGAGTGAGAGCGGCGGAGGTGCACGCGTGCACTGCGAGGAGGAAACTTCTGTCTGAGGGAAACTGACTTGTGCGGCGGCTTCGTGGAAGCTGAGTCGACCCGCAAAAGCGGTGACACGAGAACGTTCGGGATGCGCCCACAGTAAAGTCGCCATGGCGCGGCGGCAGTTTTGCGGGCAGCCGGTGCCGTGTATGGCGGTTTGTCCGGGCTGGGTGAGCGCGAAGCTATGGCAACGATGCTGGGCTGTGCGACGACAGCAGAGGTGCGAGGGCGCAACTGTGGCCTGCAGCGCGGGAGGAAGGAACGTCCCGGCGAAGGCGAATAGCAGCAGTAATCCGGCGGTCAGGCGCTGCATGGTCTTTCTGGATTAAAACCCCAAGGTTGAACTCAGGATAGAACAGGGGCGGAACGGGCGCAAGAGTCAGGATGACATCCTGGAGATAGTGGAGATCTCATCGAGAGTGGCTGGTTTGAGCAATTCCCAGCCTTCTCTGCGACCTTTGCGCATCCTTAGCGACCTTGGCGGTCAAAAGCTCTGATCCGCGAAGATGGCGAAGAAACAGCCGCGAAGAGCACAAAGAAATCAGGCTTTGCCGTTGATCTTCGCCCACCACCAACGGACGCCTACGAACAAGAATCGCCAGTCGCTGAAGAATTCTGGCGGCTTGCCTTCGAAGGCATGGCCTACAAATTGAAGCAGCCATCCCAGAACGAAAAGGGCCAGGGCATAGGCCCACAGCCGGTGATAGAAGAATGCCGCGATGAACAGTGCCACCGAAAGCAGAATCGTAGGAATTCCGTAAGTGTGGCAGAGACGGTTTACAGGATGCTGGTGGCTGCGGGAGTATCGGGCGATCCACTGCTCGCTGGTTTGTCCGCCTAACATCGGTGTGCATGATACACCGGCGCGGAGAAATTTTGTCGGCCTGGCTTGAAATGTTCGCAGAAGCAGGGAAGCTCGATACAAGAGTTATATGTTGTGTTTTACGCCGCGCCTTGCGGTGCCGCCGGCAGCGGTCCCCATTGCCACTCCTGAAATTGCTTCCTCAACTTGCTTTTCAGCAATTTTCCCGTGGAGGTGTGGGGTAACTCATCCACGAACACAAAAGCATCGGGCAATTGCCAGTTTGCAAAGCGTTGTCCAAGGAAGGTTTTCAAGTCCTCGTCGCAAACACGGCAGCCATCTTTCAGGACGATTACCGCCAACGGGCGTTCTACCCACTTGGGATGCGGCACAGCGATGACGGCGGCCTCCTTCACCGCCTCGTGGGCCACAATAGCGTTTTCCAGATCGACGGAGCTGATCCACTCCCCGCCGGACTTGATGAGATCCTTCACGCGGTCAGTGATCTTGACGTAGCCCTCGGGATCAATGGTGACGACGTCTCCGGTACGAAACCAGCCATCTTTCGTCCAGCGATCGCCGGCATCGAAGTTGAAGTAGCTGCCGGTAACCCAGGGGCCGCGCACGTGCAACTCGCCCGAGGTAACGCCGTCCCAGGGGATTTCGTCGGGCTCGTTGACGGCGCGTATCTCGATAAACGGCGACGGCAAGCCCTGCTTGGCGCGTACCGCATAGCGTTCGTCCTCGGTCTGCTTTTCGATGTGGGGCTTGAGGTGGCTGACGGTGGCGAGGGGAGTGGTTTCGGTCATGCCCCAGGGCTGGATCACGCGCACGCCGAATTTGTCGAAGCGGCGGAACATGGACTCGGGCGCCGCCGATCCCGCGACGGCGATGCGCATTCCGGGAGCGAGTTTCCAGCGGCCGGGGTGGCAGTCGAGAGCATTCAGCACTGCCAGCCAGATCGTCGGAACTCCGCCGGTGAGAGTCACTTGCTCGGCTTCCAACAAGTCGAGGAGCGGTTCGGGCTGCAGGTTGCGTCCGGGGAACACGAGCTTGCTTCCGGTCATGACGGCAGCATAAGGAAAGCCCCAGGCATTGGCGTGGAACATCGACATGGCAGGGAGCACCGTGTCGTAGCAGCTGAAGTGCAACTGATCGGGCAAGGCCATGGCAAACGAATGCAACGCCAGAGCGCGGTGCGAGTACATAACCCCTTTTGGCTTGCCGGTCGTGCCGGAGGTGTAGCACATGGCGGCGGCATCTTCCTCCGAGAGGTCAGGGTAGTTCGGCTCGCGTGCCTCTGCCAGAAAGGATTCGTACGGCTCGCCACCATCAGTCTGCCTGCCACAGCCGTGCTCCACCACGAATGCACGTTCGAGGTTTACGTGAGGCCGGAATTGCTCGTAGACATCGAGCAACGTGTCGTCGACAATCAGAAAACGATCCTGGGCGTGGTTGACGATGTAAGCGATCTCTTCCGGATGCAGGCGCAGGTTCAGCGTGTGCAGGACGGCTCCCACCGCGGGGACGCCGAAGTATGCTTCCAGATGCTCCTGCTGGTTCCACATCAGGGTCGCGACGCGGTCTCCGTCCTTCACTCCAGCATGCTGGAGGGCTGCGGATAGACGCCGCGCGCGCCGGTGCACCTCGCGATACGTAGCGCGCTGGCGGGAGCCGTCGGGGCGTGCCGAGACGACTTCAACGTCCGGGAAGATCTTGGCAGCGCGATCAAGCAGTGCCGTGAGCAGCAAAGGCGACGACATCATGGTCGACTTCATGGAACCTCCCGGGGGGCAGATCGATGGGCGGGGAATTATAGCTTGGAACCGGATTCCGCGCGCCCGAGAATGTTTGCCCTCCCACGGTTGAGGCGCGTGCTTCCCGCGTGGTAGCATCCTAGGTTTTGGCGGGTGGGTCGGACTGAACACGCCTGGTTGGCCCCGTTACTGTCCTCATTCTCTTCATGGGCCGTTCCTTTCCACGCCTGCCTGAAGGAGCCCAACTTGAAAGTCTATTCCGGAGAAAACCTGAGGAATGTCGCGTTGGTCGGTCACGGCCACGCGGGCAAGACGACGCTGGTATCGGCCATGCTTTACACAGCGGGCGCGACGCAGCGCCTGGGGCGGGTCGACGATGGCACGGCCACGACCGACTACGACGAAGAAGAAATCGCCCGCAAGATGTCCATTACGACCGGCCTGGCCGTTGTGGAGTGGGGCACAAGCAAGATCAACGTTCTCGACACGCCCGGCTTCAGCATGTTTGTCCACGAGGCCAAGATGGTTCTGCCGGTAGTGGACGCGGCCATCGTTGTGGTTGACGGCGTGGCCGGCGTGGAAGTCGTGACCCAGCGTGTCTGGAATTACTGCGAAGAATACAAGACGCCGCGCTTGATCGTGGTCAACCGCATGGATCGCGACCGCGCCAACGCGGAGCGCGTGCTGGAATCACTGACGAATGCCTTCGGGCGCGATGTGATTCCTATCGAGCTGCCGATCGGCGCGGAGAAGAGTCTGAGCGGCGTGATCGATCTCGTCCGCATGAAGGCCTACACCTACGAGATGGGCGGCAACGGCAAAGGCAAAGAGACGGAGATTCCCGCCAATTTGAAAGAGCAGGCGCAGGCGGCCCACGAGCGCCTGGTTGAACTGGTCGCTGAAGGCGACGACAAGCTGATGGAGAAGTTCTTCGAAGCCGGGACGCTGGGCGAAGAGGACCTGGTGCCGGCCTTGCACAACGCGATCCGCGAAGACAAAATTTTCCCCGTAATCTTCAGCTCCGGACTAGGCAATATTGGCGCCGACCGCGTCATGGATTTCATCATCGACTACACTCCAGCGCCTTCCGAGCATGAGTGGGTGCAGGGCGAGGCCGGCGGGGATGGGGATGCTCCCAAGCGGCACGAGACCGACGCCGAGCCAGTGTCTCTCTATGTGTTCAAGACAGTGTCGGACGCGTTTGCCGGACGCATCTCCTACTTCAAAGTTTTCTCGGGCGTGCTGAAGAACGATGCCACGCTGCAGAATTTCAGCCGGAGCGCGCCGGAAAAATTCGCGCATATCTCGACCATGCAAGGCAAGACCGCGGTTCCGGTGAACGAGCTGCATGCCGGTGACATCGGCGCGGTTCCAAAGTTGAAAGACACGCTCACCGGCGACACTCTCGGCGACAAGGCAGCGCCCATTCAGTATCCGCGCGTGAAACTGCCGGAGCCTGCGATCACCTTTGCCATCGAGCCCAAGAGCCGCGCCGACGAAGACAAGCTCGGCCCTGGCTTGCACAAGCTCATGGAAGAGGACGCCATGCTGCGCTTCTTCCGCGATCCGCAGACGCAGGAATTTCTCATCGCGGGCACCGGGCAGCAGCATATCGAGGTCATTGTCTCGAAGCTGAAGAAGCGCTACCACACCGAAGTTGTGTTGAAGGCGCCCAAGGTTCCTTACCGCGAGACCATTCGCGGCCGTGCCGATGTGCAGGGACGGCACAAGAAGCAGACCGGCGGGCACGGCCAGTACGGCGATTGCAAGATCAAAATGGAGCCGCTGCCTCGCGGCGGCCAGTTTGAATTTGTAAACGACATTTTTGGTGGCGCCATTCCCAAGAACTATATTCCCGCCATCGAAAAGGGAATCAAAGACGCCGCCGCGCGCGGCCATCTTGCCGGGTTCCCGGTCGTAGACTTCAAAGTCATTCTGTACGACGGCTCATATCACGACGTCGACTCGAACGACATGTCGTTCCAGATGGCGGGCCGCATAGCCTTCCGCAAAGCGATGGAGGTCGCCAAGCCAACACTGCTCGAGCCCATCATGGCGGTCGAGATCACGGTTCCCGACGATTTCGCGGGATCGATCATGGGCGACCTGAACAGCCGCCGCGGCCGCATCCAGGGTATGGACAACAAGGGCGGCAACACGGTCGTGAAGGCCGAGGTGCCGATGTCGGAGATGCTGACCTACGGCGTCGAATTGACGTCCATGACGCAGGGCCGCGGCAGCTTCAACATGGAAATGCATCACTACGACATGGTGCCGGGACAGCTCCAGGAGAAGATCATCGAGAAGTCGAAGGCGGAGCGCGGTGAGGTGAAGGAAGAGGAAGAGTAGCGAGTTGTGAGTAGCGAGAGGGCGGCCTGCGGGCCGCCTTTTTATCTGAAGCAGCTCTCGCGGAGCGTCACGATATCTTCAATCCCTCCACCTTGGCCAGCTTGGCCTGGCGATCATCAAAAGTCCAGAAACGCTCAGCCTTAAGTTCGAGGGCGCAGGCTACGTGGAGAGTGTCAAGCGTTCGGATGCCGAGCTTGGGACCATGGCGACGTCCCAGATCGGCGCATAGATCGAGCGCGTGCTCGGGGAAGTCCACTACGCGCCAAGGCCCCGTTTTCGTATCCTGCTCGAACAGCGAATGCAGTTCTCGAGCCTTGGCCTCCGTGATGGCACCGCGAAATACGTGCTGTGCGATGGCGTGGAACCACTCCGCTCGATGGAGTGGAGTCAGGAAGCATTCGGTCAAGATCGTAAGCCTTTGATCAGCAGTATGTGAGTGGCTGTCACCAAGATAGAGCGAGGCCAGGAAGCTGGTGTCAGCGTAGGTCGTCAATAGCGGCCCCGATCTTCCAAAATGACATTGGAAAAAATCTGGTCACCGAACATAGCCTTGCGGCGCGCCTCGAAGTCGGGCCTTTTTGCCGGGCGCTTCGGCTGTTCGTTTTCAGGCACAATTTTTGCAATCAGCTTATCTCGCTCGCGTAGCTCGACGGTCTTGCCGGCGCGCAGCCAAGCCTTGAGCCGGCGGGTATCGCGCAGTTGGCGGATGTTTACCGATGGCATGATTCGCATTGTGACACATTAATGTGCCACATTCAAGATCCTTTTTTAGGTAATGGCCGGACCCTGCTACAAACTCAAAGACGAAGACCTCCAAATAGTAATGCCCGTTGCAGCGAACTCCGTTCCCTTGGCCAACAGCGGTTCTCCAGTGGATCTGGCAAGGGCGTAAGAAAAGCAGTCTCCGAAGTTGAGCCCGGCCGGGTGCCGGCCTTTCCCGTATTTGCGCCAAGCCGACCGCGCAAGCTCTACCTGCTCGGCATCTACTGGGACGATCTCGAGATTGGCGCGAACGACGAAGAGATCGAATTCGCGGCCCGCTGCTTCGCCTTGCCGGGCTTCGAGAACGATTCCAGTTTCGAGCACGCTCGCGGCCGAGACCAACCGGTTGGCATCCGCGCTGATAGCAGCGAGAAATTCCTGACGCTCTGGTTCCGCGAAGAAGATGGCCGCGAGGGCGGAGGTATCAATCACCATATTTTCTAAGCCGCATTCGCAGATTCAGCGAGGAAGTCCGTGCTCGTCGTAGCCTAAGATTTCGTCAGGAGTGCGAGAATCCAAAACGGGTAACTGGTCCACGCGGCGAAGAATTTCCTCCAATTGAGTAGCCAGGATCTGGCTCCGGCGCTGATTGCGGAGCCGCTTCAGGCGCTCTTGCAGCGCTTTTTGGATAGCGCCAGTCAGAGACTCCCCGGTCTTGGCAGAGATTTCCCGAGCTAACCGCTCTACCTCTATGCTCTTGATGCTAAGGGCCATAGAACTTTAAGTATATCACAATTCTAAAATGTATATAAGTATGTACTTGATAGGATGGATTACCGCGTCTGGCCCAGCGCCTATGGCAAAAGTGGAGTTGCGACCGGGGAAGGTGGTAATTATAGGGATCCTTCGACTGCGCATGACCGTCCTTCGGACGATCATGCTCCGCTCTGGATGACAACCAAAAGTAGGCTGGATGTGAGGTACAGAATGAAGCCAATTGCAATTGTCGTTTACTCGGCCCTTTACTGCTTAGTATTGGCCACGCTGACGCATGCTGCCGATCAAACGCAGACCTTCCCAACCTCGGCGGGCCCGGTGAAGATCACTCCGCTGAACCATGCCAGCACGCTGATCGAAGCGGGATGCAAGACGATCTATCTTGATCCCGCCAAACCGGTGAAGTTTTCGGGCCTTCCGAAAGCTGACCTCATCCTGATCACCGATATTCACGGCGATCACATGGATCCCGACTCGATCAAGGAAATCAGTAAGGCAGACACGGAAATTATCTCGTCGCCGGCGGTGGCCCAGACCGTTACCACAGCCAAGCCTATCGCTAACGGGGAAACCAAGTCGTGGGGCGGCTTCACGATCGAAGCCATTCCGGCCTATAACCTGAAGCGAGGACCGTCAGCGGGGAAGCTGTTTCACGACAAGGGACGCGGCAACGGCTACGTCCTCACTTATGGGGGCAAGCGCTTCTACTTTTCTGGCGACACCGAAGGTGTCCCGGAGATGCGCGCTCTTAAAAATATCGACGTAGCCTTTGTGTGCATGAACCTGCCATACACCATGCCGCCCGAAGAAGCTGCGGATGCGGTGAAGGCCTTTCATCCCAAGATCGTGATCCCGTACCACTATCGCGGCTCCGATCTAGCAGTTTTCCAGAAAGGATTGGAGGGGACGGGCATCGAAGTGCGGTTGCTTGATTGGTATCCGAAATAGCGTCTGCCAAGAAAAAATCGGGGCCGATCGCGACGATCGGCCCCGAGGCTAGTCTGACACTTGTTACTGCGCGGCAGCGAACAAGTCGCTCATCGCTTTGCTCGACGAATCGCAAGCATGGTTCAGGCAAGGAATGCCCAGCCCTGCTTCGATGGAACGTAGCAGCGAGAAGTGAGTATAGAAATTCGCGCTCTGCACGCCGTGAACGCCGTAGTTCGTGTCCACGATGGTGACCACGCGGTTATTGATTGGCTGGACCGCGTAATCATTCTCATCCCACACCACAACAATCGCGCTGTTCCCGGTGGTCCAGGCACTGGAGGCGTGGATAGCGGATACGATCTTTTGTACAGCCTGGTCCCCGAGACGAATCAAGGCCGGGTTCAGGCCTGACTGAAGACCGTTGCTGACCGGATCGAAGTTGCAGAAGGCCGTTCCATTGCCGCGGCCGTGCTGATCGTTGCACTGGTTGGGCACGATGAAAGAGAAGTTCGGTACGTTTGTGCCGCCCAGGTCGCTATACAGTCCGCCCGTGCCGTCGAACGCCGCGATATTGGCAAAGCTCACTTGCGGATTGCTGCCCACCTGAACATCGCGGAAGTAGGCAAACGGATTGTGCTTGACGGCATAGAGCTGCACGATGTCGGAGCTGGCCAGCGGCGGGTTTAGCTGGGGACTCATCTGGGAGAACTTGGTGAGGTTGGTGAAGTTTCCGTCGCTGTAATTCACGCGAGCGGGACTCCCCATGGGCAAACCTTCCTGGTAGGTCTTCCAGGTTTTTCCCGCGGTAGAGATCTGCTCGGCAATGGTGATGCCCAACGTGGTGCTGACCGCTGGGTAAGAGGCAATGCCGTCGAGATTGACCTCACACGGAGGTCCGGTAACCTCGTTGGTGCAGTCGAGAGCCGGCGTCGCAGCATCCGTTCCAGTGCCGTGGATGGGGCAGATCGCCGAGCTCGCCGGAGTATCTGTGTTCGCGGTGCCGGTCGAAAGATTCGTGGCACAGGTGCCGTTGTACCAGTCTGGAGCGTTGTCGCTGTGCACACCAAAATTCGATCCCCCCACCACTTCGAGATAGTTGGTCAAACTAGGATGCGCGACCGCAAAGTAATTGGTCGCCAGATTCGCGCTTTTGGCGTAGCTGTTGATGAAAGGCGCATTCGGGTTGTTGATGATTTCCCGGTAACCGTGATTCTCCATCATGATGACAAAGACATGGTCAAGATGAGGAATGCCCGTGGGTACGGCGCCTTCCTGAGCAGACAGAGTGCCCGCGAGTGCGGCGAACAGGCACAAGGCCAACGTGAGTTTTCTCATTTGTAGTCTCCTGATTTTCGCGATCAATTTACTTTTGGCTTGGCATTTGAGGGAACGGGCCGCGATCACCGTACTGACGGCGCTATGCGGTCCGGGTCAATCTGAGACGCTAGTCGGATTTTGTTACAGGCGGGTGACTATCAAGTTAAGATCTTGTAAATTCCGGCGGAACGCTGCTTTGCCCGAGAATCAAGGGCGTCAACCACGAAGGGCACGAAGGTACACGAAGGAAATCCTGAGTGGCGAAAGGACCTTCGTGATACTTCGTGCCCTTCGTGGTGAATGGTTTGACTTTCTCTCCACTCCGCCGATTGCGCGGTTTCGCATTTCGTTCTACCATCCGGAGCAGTGACTGCCAGAGACCATTCCAATCCTGATCCGGACCGCGAGCGTCTGGTATCGGGCGCTCCCGTAGGAGACGATTCCTCGTTTGAGCTGAAGCTGCGACCGCAGCGCCTGGCCGAGTTCATTGGACAGAAGAAGGTCAAAGAGAACCTGGCGGTTGCGATTGAAGCAGCGCGGTCGCGTGGCGAGGCCATGGACCACGTGCTGTTATACGGCCCGCCGGGTTTGGGCAAAACTACGCTGGCCAACATCATCGCCAATGAATTGGGAGTCCATTTCCAGCCGACAGCTGCGCCCTTGTTGCAGATCAAGGGAGACCTGACCGCGATCATTACCAATATGCAGGACAAGCAGGTCCTCTTTATCGACGAGATCCACCGCCTGCAGCCGGTCCTGGAAGAATTGCTCTATTCCGCGCTGGAAGATTACAAGCTCGACATCATCATTGGGCAAGGCCCCTCGGCGCGAACCCATACGCTCGAAGTGAAGCCCTTCACATTTGTGGGAGCGACGACGCGGGCTGGGCTGATTTCTGCTCCTCTGCGGGCGCGGTTCGGCATCGTGCTGCGCCTGGAGTTCTATGCGCCGGCGGATTTGCAGGTCATCGTGGAACGCTCCGCGGAAATTCTTGGGGTCACGATTGATAAGGCCGGATCCAATGAGATCGCCAGCCGTTCCCGCGGAACGCCTAGAATCGCCAACCGGTTGTTACGGCGCGTGCGCGACTATGCCCAGGTGCGCGGCGCGGGCAAGATCGACGAGCCGACCGCCAAGGCCGCCCTCGAAATGCTAGAAGTCGATCACTATGGGTTCGATGAGATCGACCGCCGCCTGTTGCTGACGATTATCGAAAAGTATCAGGGCGGCCCCGTCGGAGTGAACACGCTCGCCGCGGTGCTGGCCGAAGAGCCCGATGCGATTGAAGAAATCTACGAGCCCTTCCTGATGCAGATTGGGTTCTTAAACCGGACACCCCGGGGCCGCGTCGCGACGCAATTGGCTTATGAGCATTTCGGCATTTCTCCTAACCGGCGACAGGCATCGCTCTTCTGATTCCCGTTTTTAGAACAAAACATTCTTTTCTGTATTGTGATTCTGCGAATGGTGTATCTTGCTTGATTCACCCGTAGGGGGCGGGTGATGAGGGACCATTGCGTCTGGATCGAGTGGGAAATCTAAGGGCCAATCTTCTCGGGAAGCTTGCGCTGATCTCTTGGCTGGTTCTCACCGGATCCGGGCGGCTGGCATTAGCCTTGCCGATAGTCGAATCGTTTCAGGATCCTTCTTCACAATCGCCTGCTCAGCAACCCCCTGCCAAGCCCGAACCGGCTCCCGCTCTGTCACCGCAAGTTCCATCTCCTTCGGCGCAAGAGCCGGAGCCGCCGATCAGAGATCCGCACGTGCAACCTGCGCCAAGACCTGCAGTCGCGCCACCGACACTTACCATTCCCCGCCTCGATCGAGCGCCCTCGCTGGAAGACTTCGTGAGCATGCAGCCGCAGGGAGAAATCGCGCTGCACATGGCCAAGGTGACCGGCTTTACGCAGCGCGATCCCCACGATGGGGAAGCCGTTTCCGAGCCTACCGACGCCTATCTCGGCTATGACCAGAAAAATCTTTACATCGCCTTCGTGTGTTTTGACGATCCCGGAAAAGTACGCGCCCGCATGTCACGCCGGGAAGATGTTCACGACGACGATCAGGTGGAGGTGTTGCTTGACACCTTTCATGACCGGCGCCGCGCCTATGCCTTCCAGACGACCCCGTTGGGCGTGCAGTGGGACGCGATCTGGACCGAGGCCTCGCGGGAGGAGGAAACCAGCGCCCACTTCGATACTTCATTCGATACCGTGTGGGATTCGCGCGGCAAACTGACAGGTAAAGGATTCGTCGTATGGATGGCCATTCCCTTCAAGAGCCTGCGCTTTCCCGCGGACCGGCAACAGCAGTGGGGCATCATCCTTTATCGCGGCATCAACCGCAAAACGGAAAACTCGTTCTGGCCGCACGTTTCCCTGAAGGTGGAGGGCCGGCTGGGACAGGCGGCCACGCTCGATGGGCTCGAAGGAATTTCACCTGGCCGCGACATTGAGCTGATGCCTTACGGCCTGATGCGTGGGTTTCGCGCACTCGACACGCGCGACTATACCAATCCCAACTTTCAGAAAGCGACCGCACAGGGCCAGCCCGGCATGGACGCCAAGTTCGTCTTCCGCGATCACTTCACGCTGGACATGACTGCGAATCCCGATTTCAGCCAGGTCGAGTCCGAAGATCCGCAGATCACCGTCAACCAGCGTTATGCGGTCTATTTCCCGGAGAAGCGCCCGTTCTTTCTGGAAAACGAAGACTTCTTCCGCACACCAATGAATTTGTTTTTTACCCGGAATATTGGCGATCCCTCCGCGGGCATACGCCTCACGGGAAAAGACGGGCCGTACTCGATCGGCCTGATGACGGCAGATGATCGCAGTCCCGGGCTGGCCATTCCCGCCTATGCGCCGCTCTCGGGACTGCGCTCCTATTTCACTATCGCCCGCGTCAGCCGGGATATTTTCGGCCAGTCGAGCGTGGGTGCTCTCTATACCGACTGGGAATGCCCGACCACCGGCGAATTCAACCGCATCGGCGGCGTCGACACCCATCTGAAACTCAACCCGAACTGGACGCTCGACGGCCAAGCCGTCACCAGTTCCAGCACGCTGAATCTCGGTTGCGAGGCCAACCAGTACCCGTTCACTTCCGGAAACCAGGGCAACAATAATCATTACGCCGGCCCAGCCGAAAAAGTGGAACTGCACCGCGACGGACTGCATTTCACCTACGACGGAATCTATAACGACATCAGCCCCGGCTTCGTGTCGATTCCCGGGTTCATTAACCGCGTCGACATTCGCGAAACCACGCAGCAGGTGGACTATCGCTTCCGTCCGAGGAAGGGGTGGATTCTCGACTGGGGCCCGACACTCATCACGCGCTACGATTTCGACCATACCGGGCGGCGCCTCGATGCGGACTACACCTCCTACATCGCAATCCAGGGACGGGCCCAGACGATAATTTTTGTACGGCCCTATGAGAAATTACGCGAACGGCTGCGTCCGCAGGATTTCTGTTACTACGGGTATGGGTTGTACTGCTCGCCCACAACCCTCGGCAGTCAGGATTTTAGCGAGCACACCAGCGGAGCCTCAATTCAGAATGGCTACTTCAAGAAGGCGACGTTTCTGGCGAGCTATAACTGGGGAGAGGAAGTGAATTTCGTGGCGCTCCCTCCGGCGTCCGCGGCCAGCGCGACTCCCTACAACCAGCCTTTTGTGGCGCGAGAGGATCTGGCGCAGGCATCGTTGACCATTCGTCCGTTCCAGCCATTGAAGATCGAGAATACGTATCTGTTCGAGCGCCTGCGGGCTCCGGACAGCGTCTATCGTTTCGAGCAATTGCAAAATCCCGGAGCCGGACGCGGCATCTTCAACGATCACATCCTGCGCAGCAAGTGGAACTGGCAGTTCACCCCGCAGCTTTCGGCACGCCTCATTTTGCAGTACAACGCGCTGCTGGCAGGGACGCCGGGAAGCGGATCTCCCTATACCTACCTGCCTACCTCGCGGCAATTCAATGCCGACTTCCTAATTACGTATCTCATCCACCCCGGCACAGCAATCTACGTCGGCTACAACAGCGACCTGCAGAACCTGAGCGTGGTCCCCCGGACTCCCACCGCCCCGGGCTACGTCACGAACACGCCTCGAGGGTATCTGAATGACAGCCGTCAGTTTTTCGTAAAGGTGAGCTACCTGTTTCGTTTTTAGGCGCGTCTCTAAGATTTCCTTCGTGTACCTTAGTGTCCTTCGTGGTTGATGGTTGTAACTCGGCCGGTAAGCGAACGCGCCGTGTCCCACCCGTTTGCTGAATCCTGTGGATATCCGGTAGAATCTAATGGTTTGAATCGAGGTAGGGATCCCTATGAAAGCTGCTATCCATCCGTCCTATAACGAAGTCCGCGTGCACTGTGCATGCGGCAATACCTTTATGACCCGGTCGACCCATAAGGGCGACATCGGCGTAGAAATCTGCTCAAACTGCCATCCGTTCTTTACCGGCAAGCAGAAGCTGATGGACACCGCCGGCCGCGTGGAGCGCTTCCGCCGCAAATACGCCAAGGCCGAGACGGCGAAGAAGTAAGCCGGATTTTAACGGAAAAGTCCAGAAATTTAGCCCTCGCTCCGGCGGGGGCTTTTGCTTGAACCCTAAGCTAGAATGGGGAAATTGAGGTTCTCTGTGTTCCTCTGTGCCCCCTGTGGTGAAAGGTTTTGGTGTCGTGCGTAAATTCTGGGACAACTCGGCCGACTCGATACTGCCGGCTGCCACCGGCGAAAGCGCCCGCGTCACACGAACCGTCCCTGCTCGTCTCCAGATCGGCACCGTCACGATCTCTCCCGCGACCGTTCTCGCTCCCATGGCCGGAGTTACCGACACGGTCTTCCGCCGCTTCATCCGTAACCTTGGGGGGTGCGGCCTCATCATGACCGAGTTCACCTCGGCCGATGGCGTTCTCCGCAAGAAGGATCAGAAGGCCAAGCGCTACCTTCACTTCTACGAGGATGAGCACCCTATCTCGGCCCAGCTTTTCGGCAGCGATCCGCAGGTGATGGCCGAAGCTGCCCGCATGGTCGAAGGCCTGGGCTTCGACCTGGTCGACCTGAACCTGGGATGTCCCGCGAAGAAAGTCGTGAAGTGCAACGGCGGCTCCGGCCTGCTGCGCGATCTTCCCGCGATTGGCAAGATCTTCGAAGCCGTCCGCGCGGCCGTGAAGATTCCCTTTACCGTGAAATTCCGCGCGGGATGGAACGATGAAGAGATCGTCTGCGTCGAGCTGGCACGCATGGCGGAGTCGTGCGGACTGGCGGCGGTCGCGCTGCATGCCCGTACCCGCGAGATGGGATACAGCGGTCAAGCCCGATGGGAATGGATCGCGGCCGTGAAAGATGCGGTGAAGATTCCCGTGATTGGCAACGGCGACATCCGTACTCCCGAAGACGCGTGCGCCATGGTCACCCAAACCGGCTGTGACGCGGTAATGATCGGCCGCATGGCTCCGTCGAACCCATGGATCTTCCGCCAGATCGAACAGTATTGCGCAGGGCGCAATGCAGAACACGTAGGGGCGGACGCCTCGTCCGCCCGGTCGAGCGAAGCTCGACTAGTTTCTGCTCATGCAGACAATGGCCGCCATGTAGGAGAGAACGCGTTCGTTCGCCCGGTCGAGCGAAGCTCAACACCTGCTGCCGGCGGCGAATGCCTCAGCCAGCAATCAATATGGCCTGCGGCCACCCCGGACGAGGGCGTCCGGGGCTACACGAGCCCGTACGACCACCCGTCCGAGGCCGACCGCTACCAGATGATCCGCACTTATTTTCAGATGCTGATCGAGGAAGAACTTCCCGACGCTGTCGGCAAGATGAAGCAGTTCGCCAGCTGGTTCACGCACGGGGTCCCGGGTGGGGCGCACCTGCGCAAGGAAATCTACGAATCGAAAAGTGCTTCAGAGATTCTGAGCCGGGTGGAAGCGTTCTTCGAAGCCAGGTTATGTGGCGCGGGCGCCCTCGCCCGCGAAACTGCAGGCGCAACTTCGACGACTGACTAAATACTTTCCAGCAGCATCCATCCTGCTCAATCGGCCGAAGCATCAGCCCGGATCCGCCTAGGATTTGTCCTTCGGAGTACCCTCTTCAGCAATCCGCTTTACGTCCACCGGGCCGCCATCGTCGCCCGCACTCCAGGTCCCGACTAACTTATCCTCGCTCACGCGAAGAGAAATCGTGCCCACGGGTCCACCGGCGTCGAACTCAAGGTTCACCGCTTCTCCCTGATGGGAACCACTGGTGATGGGAAAATTCCCATGCGATGAACTGATCTTGCCGGAGATCATTCCATCCTTGTCGGTCAGATCCAGCGTAACGCTAATGACATCGTCCGCTTTGTTCTTTGCGGTGCCTTCGTAACGGCCCGTCAAGGGTCCTTTGGCGGATGCGCGTTGGCCCTGCTGGGCATATACAGCGCAACTCACCGCTAGCATCAAACACAGGATGAGCCCCTGCACAGCTAAGTGCTTATAAGACGCTTTCATTCAAACCTCCTTCGCCACCATCTTTCCCGATTCGTCCGGCTCGACACACGCCCACGGCACATTGGGATCATGGGTGAACACAGTCAGCCATTTCTCCGGGACAGACTGAGCATAATACCGCTTCTTGCTCTCGATCGTATCCAAAGGATAAAGGTCGAATCCCAAGCCCCAGGCGAGATCGATGTGCGCCGTTGTGGGGATCAGATCGGAGATGTAGCAAGCGGTGGGGGTGTGAGATGAACGTGGGTGCCCCACATCTCGCGTCCTTTGCGAGATGTGGGGACTTTGATTTCCCCGCACGATGATCCCCAGCATATGGGCCGTGTGTCCGCGGAACGTCTCCACGGAAATCCCAGGAACAATTTCCTCTCCCCCGTTCAGCAACGTCATCTGTCCGCTCGCCACCAGCGGATCGTAATTGTCCGCAATGAAGCTGATCGAGTCGCGCTCGCTGGGATGCCGCGCGTACTGCCACTCGCCTGCGGGCGCAAAGTATTTCGCGCGCGGAAACGTCGGCACCGCTTTGCCATTCTTATCGCGCACCGTGTTCCATCCACAGTGATCAAAATGCAGATGCGAGTTGATGACGATGTCGATGTCTTCCGGCGCGATGCCGGCGGCGGCGAGATTGTCGAGCAGCTTGGCAGGCTGTCCGTAAAACTTGATCATGCGCTCCGATAATTTGTTGCCGATTCCGGTTTCGACCAGCACGGTTTCTTTTCCAGTACGGATCAGTAAAGAATTCAGGCCGGTGACGACCTGGTTCTTGTCATTCGACGAAACCTTCCGTGACCACATCGACTTGGGAACCACGCCAAAGAACGCTCCGCCATCCAGCGGATACGTCCCGTCCGAAAAAATGCTGAGTTCAAAATCGCCAAGCGTAAGCCGGTACATGACGCTAGTGTGCCATAGCAGCTTCAATCCCGTTCGCAGCGGCTTTCGCGCTGCCAATTTATGTGCGTGAAATAAGTTCCCGAACCTCCGCATCCTGACCGCTTGCGGCGACATCCAAGTCTGGTACCCTTAATCCCTGCCTTCAAGGGGTACAAGGTCAAATCCAGACAATTTAGCTGAAGGAGCACGATATGTGCGGGATTGTTGCCGTCTTTTCGCGCCGGGATCCGGTCTCACCGCCGACATTACATCGCGCCACCAGGAGTCTGCATCATCGCGGACCCGACGGGCAGAGGCAGTGGCTTTCTTCCGATTGCCGCGTCGGGCTCGGCCACGCGCGCCTCAGCATCATCGATCTCGCTACCGGAGATCAGCCCATCGCCAATGAGGACAGGCTCTGTCCACATCGTCGTGAACGGCGAATTCTACGGCTATGAGGCGATCCAGAAAGAGCTGGAGCACTCCGGACACCACCTGCGTACACGCTCCGATAGCGAGATCGCGCTGCATCTTTACGAAGATTATGGAACCCAATGTGTGCACCGCTTGCGCGGCGAGTTTGCCCTGATCCTGTGGGACGAGAAAAACCGCACGCTGTTTGCCGCGCGCGACCGCTTCGGCATCAAGCCTTTGTTTTACGCCTTCCATGATGAGACTCTTTATCTCGCCTCGGAAGTCAAAGCGCTGTTCGCCGCTGGAGTGCCGGCGCGGTGGGACTCCGAGTCGGTCTATCATGCCGTCGGTTTTGGCGGGCATCAGGTGCGGACGCTCTTTGATGGCGTCTTTCAGGTCCCTCCCGGACAATGCCTGGTTGCCACCGATAAGCACATCGAGTTAAAGCAGTATTGGGATTTCAATTATCCGCGAGCGGATGTGCCATCCACTCCACAGTCCGATGCCGAGTATGCTGAGGAATTCCGTCATATGCTGGAAGAGGCCGTGCGCATCCGGCTGCGTGCCGATGTTCCTGTCGGCTGCTACCTGAGTGGCGGATTAGACTCATGCGCGGTCCTGGGTCTCGCAGCCCGGCATCACGCCGACCCGATTCGCGCTTTCACGCTGACTTTCGACCACGCGCAGTACGATGAAGGGCCGATTGCCCGCGAGATGGCGTCGCAAGTTAGCGCTGAGTTCTTTCCCATTCCCATTGCGCAGGACGATCTCGCCGACCATTTCTCGGACGCCATCCTCCAGTCGGAAACTTTTTGCATCAACGCGCATGGCGTGGCCAAGTATTTATTAAGCCGCGCGGTGCGCGATGCCGGATACAAAGTTGTGCTTACCGGCGAGGGTTCCGACGAAATTCTGGGAGGCTACGCGCACTTCCGTCGCGACATTCTCCTGTACAACCAACAGGGCCAGGATCCGAAGGTGATTGCCGGACTGCTCCAGGAACTCGAGGATCTGAACCCGGTGTCGCGCGGACTGCTCTTGCCGCATGGCGATGCCGGATCGCTGGAAAATGTCCGCCGTTTGCTGGGCTTTGTTCCCTCGTGGATTGAAACTTTTTCCGCGCGCGGGGTAAAGATGCGCGCCCTGCTGTCTGACGATTTTCTGGAAAAGTATGGCAAGCGCGAGGCCTTCCATGCCCTGTTCAGCGGTTTGGACGTCCGCGGACAACTCGCGGGAAGAGATCCGCTCCACCAGTCGCTCTATTTGTGGGCGAAGACCGGGCTCCCGGCTTACATACTCACCATGCTGGGTGATCGTATGGAGATGGCGCACTCCGTCGAAGGACGTGTGCCCTTCCTCGATCATCATGTGGTGGAGGTGATCTGCTCGCAACCCGTCAATCAGAAAATTCGCGGGATGACGGAGAAGTATGTATTGCGCGAAGCGGCGCGCGACGTCATCACCGACAGTGTGTATCGCCGGCAAAAACATCCGTTTCTGAGTCCGCCCGCAACTCTGGAGCCTCAGAGGCGACTGAACACGTTTGTGCAGGATACGCTGCGCGGTCCAGTCATGGCGTCGCTACCCTACTTCGATCAGAAGCGAGTAGTGAAGCTCCTGGACAGCTTCGACCAGATGGATGAAGGAGCGCGCGTCGCCAATGATCAGATTCTAATGATCCTGGTGAGCGCCTGTGTTCTGCATGCGCGCTTCCGGCTGGCGGTGGGATAGGCGGGCTTATTTACTAAAACGACAGTAGAAATCCACAGGCTGGCAAGCGCCATTGTGACATCTGACCTTGCCTCGACAGATGAGGTTCTGGCATTCTACGCAACGGCAACGCCGTGGATGAACTCGGAGCAGCACGATTCAAGCTCTTTGCTTTCAAGATTTTGACTGCTAACCCCTTGGTGCTCAAGATTTTGCAAGCACAATTTGTAAACCCCGCGCCAGTCGCGGGGTCTACGGCGGGGTGGGGAGGGGGAGGGGATACCGTGCCAGCAAACTTTCCGCTTTCGGCCCTGCCAGTTCGACGTCTCTCTCCAATATTTCACCTTCGGAGCTTTCTGCATCCCTCGCGCATCTAATATTTATCAGTCGATTAATACCCCGGAGAAAATTCAATGATTCAGATTCGTCCTGCGAACCAGCGCGGTGGCGGAGACCACGGCTGGCTCAAAACGCATCACACTTTTAGTTTCAGTGAATATTGGGATCCGGATTGGATGGGATTCCGCTCGCTGCGCGTGATCAACGAAGATTGGGTTGCACCCAACACGGGATTCCCCACGCATCCGCATCGCGACATGGAAATTATCACGTACGTCCTTGAAGGCAAGCTCGAGCACAAAGACAGCCTGGGAACGGGATCAGTGATTCTCCCCGGCGATGGACAGCGCATGACCGCAGGCAGCGGCATTCGCCACAGCGAGTTCAATCCGTCGACGACCGAGCCCGTGCATCTGCTGCAGATATGGATTCAGCCGGAGCGCGCGGCGCTTCGCCCCAGCTACGAGCAGAAAGGTTTTCCTGAGAGCGAGAAGCGCGGCAAATTGCGTTTGATCGCATCGCGCGAAGCCAGCGATGGATCGGTCAAGATCAACCAGGATGCCAAACTGTACGTCACCTTGCTCAAGCCCGGAGAAGAGGTCAACCACGACATCGCTTCCGGACGCCACGCCTGGCTGCAAGTCGCGCGCGGCGCGGTCGAGCTGAACGGACAAAAACTGAGCCAGGGTGATGGAGCTGCAATCACCGATGAACGCCAGTTGACCATCAAAGGTGCGGAAGACGCCGAAGTGCTGTTGTTCGATCTAGCGTAAGAACTCATAAACCCCTTGTCATCCTGAGCGAGACGCTTTCTGTCTCGCGAAGGATCTCTGCAATTTGCTCGAGCTGGGATAATGCATAGGTCCTTCGAGGTAAAATCAGCCGCTCAGGATGACAACGCTTCGGACTAATCTCTCTCCAATGCAGCGCCCCACAGGCGTTACGGCAATTGCGGTTCTCTTCTTCTCGGCGGCGATCTATCTGTGGACGATCGGCGCCATAAAGCTGCTGGCGCCGAATGCCATCTCGCTGATGAGTGGACCGCAGCTCATGTATGGACTGGAATTGGCCGGACCCTACATGGCTTTGCTGGTCGGAACCGGTTATGCGCTCGTCGGATTCGGGCTATACCGGATGCATCGTTGGGCGCGTTGGGCCGCGATGGCAGTGATGGTACTGGGAGTCGCTGCGCTGGTGCCAAAGATCTCGATGGCCGAGCTCGGTGTTCCAGTGCTTTGGTACGGACTGCAGATCGCGTTGCGCGTCGCCGCCGGATGGTATCTGGCGCAAGCACCCGCAGTGGTCGATGCCTATGCAGCCAAGTCTTAAAGCGCCACGGATACAAACGGATTATCCCGGATAAATCCATCGCTTGGTTTGTCCGTGAAATCCGCGGCGCTTTATTGTGCTTCGTGCAGTTCGCGAATCCAGATATTGCGGTAGCGGACTGGATTTCCGTGATCCTGCAAGGACAGAGGCAGCTTCGCAGCGTGTGCTTTGTACGGAGGACGCTCGCCGTGGGCGGTTGGTCCGGTCAGCTCGACGTTATCCTGCACGAGCACTCCATTGTGCAGAATCGTGACGCGCGCGGGATGTTGCACTTTGCCGTCGGCTGCGAAACGCGGCGCGTGGAAGATGATGTCATAAGCTTGCCACTGTGCCGGAGGACGCGACGCATTCACCAGCGGCGGATATTGTCCGTAGACCGCTGAAGCCTGACCATCGGCGTAAGTCTTGTTCTGGTACGAATCCAGCACCTGGATTTCGTACAGACCCATCAGGAAGACGCCGCTGTTGCCGCGCTCCTGGCTCTCTCCATGCGGCGGAGTCGGTTCGGCGAACTCCACGTGCAGCTGGCAATCTCCGAAAGACTGGCGGGAAATCATGTAGCCCGTCTCCGGAACAACCTCGACGTATCCATTCTCAACTTTCCATCTCGCGGGCTTGCCGTCTTTGTCAGCCCATTTCGACAGATCTTTGCCGTCGAAAAGGACGGCAGCGTCAGACGGAGCGCGTCCCGCCGCTTCTTGCGTGCTCGCGGTTCCGGGATCAATGATGGGAGGAGTTGGGCGATTGAGATCGTGAATTTTCCACTTCATTTCAGCCTGCGCGAACGATGATTGGGTGAGGGAAAGAATAGAAACTGCAAGAAGAGAAACGACCGTTCGGATCATTAGCAACCTCGCGCAGAACATCATACGCGAATGCAGGCCTTCTTCAATATCACCACGAATTTCACCACGGAGTCACTGAGTCACGGAGAAAGACCTGCAACCGATCGCTCCGTGTCTCTGTGCCTCCGTGGTGAATTTAGCGCTTGGTTTTGGCTGGCGCTTTCTCGCCGACGCGCTTGCTGACTTCGAAGGTCATCTTGCCGGCCTTCTTGTCAGCATCGACGACGACGTGATCGCCGTGCAGGACTTCGCCATCGAGAATCTTCAGTGCCAGCGGGTCCTGCACCAGCTTCTGGATCGCGCGCTTCAAGGGCCGCGCGCCGAAGTTGGGATCGTACCCTTGCGTGAACATCAGGTCTTTGGCTGCGTCCGTCAGTTCGAGCGAGATCTTGCGATCCGCTAACAGCCTGCGAACATCTTCCAGGCGCAGCTCAATGATCTTGACCAGCTGTTCCTTGCCCAGCGGCCGGAAGACAATGATGTCGTCCACACGGTTCAGGAACTCGGGCTTGAAGTGCGTATGCAGCAGGTTCTGAACTTGCTGCGCCGCTTCGTCAAAGTCGCGGTCCGATTTCAAGCTGTCCGCCTGCAGCAGCTGCGAGCCGATGTTCGACGTCATGATGATGATTGTGTTCTTGAAGTCGACCACGCGGCCCTTGCCGTCGGTGAGGCGACCATCGTCCATCATCTGCAGCAGAACATTGAACACGTCGGGATGCGCTTTCTCGATTTCATCGAAAAGCACGACTGCGTACGGACGTCGTCGAACCTGCTCGGTGAGCTGTCCACCTTCTTCATAACCGACGTATCCCGGAGGCGCGCCGATCAAGCGAGAGACCGAATGCTTCTCCATGTACTCTGACATGTCGATGCGCAGCATAGCGTGTTCGTCGTCGAAGAGAAATTCGGCGAGAGCGCGAGCGAGTTCGGTCTTACCGACTCCGGTCGGACCGAGGAAGATGAAGGAGCCGATCGGCCGCTTGGGATCGCTCAGGCCCGCGCGCGACCGGCGAATTGCGTTGGCCACGCGTTCCAGCGCTGGATCCTGCCCGATCACACGCTGGCGCAGGCGCTCTTCCATCGTGACCAGCTTCTTTACCTCGCCTTCGAGCATCTTGGAGACGGGAATTCCGGTCCACTTGGAGACGATGCGCGCAACATCTTCTTCGTCGACTTCTTCCTTGAGCATGCGCTTGCCGCCCTGGCTTTCCATCTGCTGGCTCAGCTTGGCGAGTTCCTGCTCGGCTTGCGGGATGCGTCCATAGCGAATCTCGGCCACGCGCTCGTTGTTGCCTTTGCGCAACTCGGCCTGCTCTTCGACCTTCAGCTTCTCGATCTGCTCTTTGAGGGCACGGATGCGGGCGATCGCGTCTTTCTCTTTCTTCCAGTTCGCTTTCAGCGTGTTGGACTTCTCGCGGATTTCCGCGAGTTCCTTCTCGATGACCCCAAGGCGCTCGCGGGAGTTCGAGTCATCCTCTTTCTTCAACGCCGATTTCTCGATTTCCAGCTGCGTGGCCTTACGGTCGAGCTGATCGATGTCGGTGGGCAACGAATCGATTTGAATGCGTAGTGAGGCGGCTGCTTCGTCGATGAGGTCGATCGCTTTGTCCGGAAGAAAGCGGTCGGAAATGTAGCGATGCGAGAGTGTGGCTGCCGCGACGATGGCCGAGTCTTTGATACGCACGCCGTGGTGGACTTCGTACTTCTCTTTCAGGCCGCGCAGAATCGCGATGGTGTCCTCAACATTCGGCTCGCCGACAAAGACAATCTGGAAGCGGCGCTCGAGGGCGGCGTCTTTTTCGATGTACTTGCGATATTCGTTAAGCGTGGTGGCGCCAATCGCGCGCAGTTCTCCGCGAGCCAGCGCGGGCTTCAGCATGTTGGAGGCGTCGATCGCGCCTTCGGCCGCGCCGGCGCCGACCAGAGTGTGCAGCTCGTCGATAAAGAGAATGATCTGTCCCTGGGAGTCCTCGATTTCTTTCAAGACGGCTTTCAAGCGGTCTTCGAATTCGCCACGATATTTTGCGCCGGCCAGCATGGCGCCGAGATCCAGCGACACGACCCGCTTGTTCTTCAGTGCTTCGGGGACATCGCCGGAAATAATGCGCTGGGCGAGGCCTTCGACAATGGCAGTCTTGCCGACACCGGGTTCGCCGATGAGCACGGGATTGTTTTTCGTGCGGCGCGACAACACCTGCACCACGCGGCGGACTTCTTCATTGCGTCCGATGACGGGATCGAGTTTGCCGCGGCGAGCCTGCTCGGTCAGATCGCGGGCATATTTTTCGAGGGCCTGGAACTTGGCCTCAGGATTCTGATCGGTAACTTTCTGCGAGCCGCGAACGACCGTGAGCGCTTTCAGGATCGCTTCGTAAGTGGCTCCGTGCTGGGCCAGGATCTGCTGCGGCAGCGTCGCGCTTCAGGTGCGTGATCGCGAGCAGCAGGTGCTCGGTGGAGACGTATTCGTCCTTGAAGTTCGATGCTTCTTTGAAGGCCTGCTCCAGCAGCTTGTTGACTTCGTTGGAGAGCGTGGCTTGCGAGGCCTCTCCGGAGACCTTCGGGAGCTTTTCGAGCGCAGCGTAGACCTCGCTCAGCACGGCTTGCGGGCCGATGCCGATTTTTTCGAGCACAGGCGGAACGATGCCTTCCTTGTCTTCGAGTAAGGCGGCGAGCAGGTGCAAGCGGCAGCAGCTCGGGATTGCCGTGCTCGGACGCGAGCTGGCTGGCGCGCTGGACGGCTTCCTGCGCTTTGACGGTAAATTTGTCCCAACGGATGGGCATGGAAACCTCGATTCAGTAATTGAGAAATTTGGTAATTGAGTAATTTGATAGTGCGATTGTTGCTACAAGGTTCAAATTAGTCGATTACGAAATTTCGCGTCAAAAAAAGGGGAGGCGGTCAACTTTGCCGCCTCCCCGGCCGTGACGCAGCCTGCGTGTCGCTTTACAAGAAGGCTAGTCGAGCTGCGCTCGACCGGACAGCCGAGGGCGGCTGTCCCCACATGGAGCATTGCACCGCTCGGCTTCGCCTTCGCGGGACAGCCGAAGCGGCTGTCCCTACGCGAACGACATTACGCGGCTTTGCTGGGCGCTTTGCCTTCTGACGTCTTGCCTTCGATGGCCTTTTCGCCGCCGACGTTTACCTTGATCTGCTTCGGCTTCGCTTCGGCCTTCTTGGGCAGACTGATCTTCAGCACGCCCTTGTCGTAGTTCGCCGAGACGTTCTCGGTGTCCACGGTCTGGGGCAGAGTGAAGGTGCGGGTGAAGCTGCCGTACTGGCGCTCCACACGGCGGTAGTTCTCTTCTTTCTCTTCCTTCTCGATCTTGCGCTCGCCGTGCACGGTGAGAGTGTTGTTCTCCACGCGGACGTCGATGTCTTTCTCGTCGATTCCGGGCACTTCGATCTTCAAAGTGACCTTGTGCTCGTCTTCGTAGACGTCAACGGCGGGGGCAAAGCTCGAGGTGGTCAGGGAATCATCCTGATTCCGCGCCGCTGTAGGACTCGCGGAACACGCGGTTAATGCGGTCCTGCAGGGTGGCAAATTCACGGAACGGCTCCCAACGGGTTAATACGGTCATGGCTAAATCCTCCTTCGGATATCGGTTGATCAGAGTTTGGTTCATCACAGTTCCGCTGGGCTTCGCCCTCGCGGGACGAACGAGGCGTCCGTCGCCACACGAGCTCTGCCGCGGTCACTTCATATTAGACGCATAGTTAGCGTAAAAGAAGCATAAAACTTGAGCGTCTTACTGTCAAGTACTATGATATGCTTTATTTGCTATCAGCTTACGGACGCTATGACGCACTTCAGATACGCAGTTTCAGGAACATTCAGCAGGACGGGGTGGTCTTTGGCCTGACCTCGGACCTCGAGAAGGCGCAGGGTTCGATGGGCGTCGAGGGCGGCCTGGGCCAGCATTTCGAGGAAGCTGGACTGGCTCACGTGGTAGGAGCAGGAGCACGTCACGAGGATCCCGCCCGGGCGCAGCATCTTCAGAGCGCGCAGGTTGAGTTCCTTGTAGCCGCGGAGGGCGGCATCGAGATCGCGCTTGCTCTTGGCGAAGGCGGGCGGATCGAGGACGATGGTGTCGTAGCGGCGATTGGACGGCAGAGTAGTCCTTCAGCAGGTCGAAGGCGTTGGCCTCGATCCATTCGATCTCGCGGTGGTTGAGGGTCGGCGTTCTGGTCGGCGACCTCGAGCGCGGGACGGGAGCTGTCGACCCCGGTGACGCTGCGAACAGTGCGGGGCGAGGTGGAGCGCGAAGCCTCCCTGATAGCAGAAGACGTCGAGCGCCTCGCCGTGTGCGTACTGGGCGGCGGCGGCATAGTTCTCGCGCTGGTCGAGAAAGGCTCCGGTCTTCTGGCCTTCGAGGGCGTCGAAATGGAACTGCACGCCGTTCATGGTGAAGGTGGTTGCGGTCTTGTCTCCGTGCACGAGACCGGAGGCGCGTGGCGGAAGAGTTTCGAGTTCGCGGACGCGCGGATCGACTCGTTCGATGATCGAGGCGGGGCTGAGTTGCTGGGTCAATTCAGAGATGACAGTTTCGCGGACGGGGTTGGCGTCCATTGCCTGCGTGAGAATCTGCAGGGAAAGAATGTCGTTGTAGCGGTCGACGATCAGGCCGGGGAGGAAGTCGGCTTCGCTGAAGATGAGGCGGTAGGCGTTGGTGTCGCGGACGAGATCTTTCCGGTAGGCGATAGCGTCGGCGATGCGCTGCGGTAAGAGCGCTGGGAAATCTGCGACCGGTTCCGGGGAGATCATGCGGATGGCGATCTGCGAGGAACTGGAGTAAAGGGCCGTGCCGAGGGGCTTGCCGCGCTGGTCGGTGACCGAGACGAGCGAGCCGGGGGCGATCTCGTCGGCGGAGACGATGTCGGAGCGGTAGACCCAGACGTGTCCGGGCTTGAGGCGGGTGGCGCCGCGGGGAGAGATTTTGATTTTAGGGGTAGATGATGTCGCACGGCTTTCGGGCATGGGGACATGGTAATGCCTGGGAGTGTATTCGACATGAGACCCGTTCTACTCAGTCATGCCAGCCTGCGCACACATGGTTGTCCAACGGACTCGGCCTTGCCCTTTCGGCCCCGCGCAAGGCTTCGTTTTTGCCGGACAGCCGAAGCGGCTGTCGCTACGTAAGCTCGGTCGCTACGAGAGTTGTTTAGCGGGATTCGTTTCAAAACGTCTCAAAACAACTCGAGCGCTTACAGGGTGCTTTCAAAAGCTACCGCAAACCCGCCAGTTTTCGTGGCCAGTTCTGTCCATTCGGAGCTTCTTCTGGCCATGCGAATACGCAGCAAGGGTAGTGCTCCGGAGGAGCTATCCAGCGGGACGCGTATCCAACTTTTTCAAGCCAAGCTGTAATCGCATGCTCGGCGGCCTCGTGGTGAACCTCAGCGACCAGGACCGGCTTATGGCTGGCAAAAAGCTGTTCAGCGCCCCGCAGGACTTCGTACTCCGCCCCTTCTACGTCGATCTTTACCAGGCGGGGAATCGGACCGCCATGCACAACGAAATCATCCAAGGTAATTGCCGGAACGTTGATGAGATCTCCATTGCCGAGCACGGGACGGAGCCCTTCACTCTCGACTCCACCGTGCGACTTCTTCGTTCCACCCTCTCGAAAGCAGATCGCGTTTGATGAGGATGACCACACCGCCGAAGGTACGATGTCCATCGCGTCCTGTAACCCGTTTCGGTCCCGGTTCTCCATCAATGTTCGGGCGTTCTCAGGATCAGCCTCGAAGGCCACGACGCGGCCGCCGGAAGAACCGATCGTGCGAGCAAGTCCCAGAGCGATACTGCCGACGTGCGCTCCAACGTCATAAAGGACCATGCCGGGCTGGATCAGCTCGATTAGCCCGGCCTGGAGCAGTGGCTCATGCTCCCCGAGCCAGAGCCTCGCTTCGGTTCGCAGGTGGAGTCGCATCCACAGGCCTTCTGCAAAGCCAGACCGTACCTGCACCCAGACGCGATCCTCCGGCAACAGTTGCCGCGACCAGCGAGTGAACAGACGCTTTGCAGCGGGAAGGCGGCGCAGAGCCTTGGGGATTCTCACCTTCTCGCAAAAAAGATAGACCAGGCATCCCGGCGTCATGGCACTGATTGTATAAAACGAGGCGGAGTTGGTTTGGATAGGTGGCGGTTGGGCGCACTGCGGGCTCACCTTCGAGCCCCGAGCTCCGCTATATCCGAAATTCCCACTTCTCGCAAAAACGGCGAGAAATGGGGCACCCACAATATTCATTAACTTTGGCCGGAGTGCTTTTGCCGGGCGGACGAGGCGTCCGCCGCTACACAAGCAATCAACTGGCGGCTTGTTCGGTGGGTGCTTGGACTGCGGGCTTTGCGTGCGATCCAGTACTGGCTTCGTGGCGGGCCAGGTCCAGGTCGGACCTTAGAGAATCGAGGATGACCATCGGAAGTTCGTTGCCGAAGGCGTCAAGTTCGCCTTCATTCCAGCCCCCGTTCAGGCGTGTGGCTCCCTCGATGTCTTCGGGGAAGGCCTGACGGAAGTCGCCTTCGCGGATGAGGATGTCGCCGAGCAGACGTCCGGTGTGGATGTCATAGACGCGGCGGCTGGCTTGGCCACGGGCGTTGGTCAGGCAGAGGAAAACTTCGCCATCATTGGCGAATTCCGGACGATAGTACCAGGCTTGGGAGGCGTCAATTTTCGGATGATGGCGCTTGGGGCGGTGAATGGTGGTCTGCTCGGCTAACTCGTCGGCGGGATTGAAATACAGGATGCGCTGACAGGAGTCGCAGACCACGGTTTCTTTGCCGGAACGGACATCGTTGTAAGTCTGCGGCCGCAGCATGACCTGACACGCCATGCACTTGTGATCGCGGACTTCCGAGATGCCGCTGCCGCGGAACTTGGAGACGCGCTCGTAGTGGCGCAGGAGATCTTCGCGAACGCCGGAGCGGAGTTGCTCGCGCTTAGCACGCCATTCGATGAGAAGCTTCTGGTCTTCGGCGGTGCGCTGGCGGGCCTGTTCTTTTTCTTTCTCGATTTCCGCGGTCTCTTCTTTGAGTTCGGCCTGGGCGGCTTTGACTTCCTTGTCGCGGGCGTCGGCGTTGACCATCAGCTCGAGGATTTTGTCCTCGTTAGCGCCGATTTCCTTTTCGGCAAACTGGATCTCGTGCAGCAGAGCCTTGTACTGTTCGTTGGTCTTTACGTCGAGAGACTGGTCGCGGTATTTGGAAATCTTGCCCCGGAGTTCGGTGATGTTGGCGTCGAATTTGCGGCGGGCGGCTTCGTCGGCTTTGATGGCGGCCTGGGCCTTGTCGAGCTGGGCTTTGGTTCCGGCGAGTTTCTGCTCGATCGCGGCGACGCGTTTGGGGAATTCGGCGACTTCGTCCTGCAGACGGCGGATTTCTTTGTCCGCGTCTTGCAGTTTCAGGAGATTCTCAATTTCAGGAAGCATCCGGTGATGAAACTGTATTGATTTTAGCACGCGGACGTGGGCTAAATTCGGGCTTGGCGCCGAATCGAGGGCTTATTTTCGATGGATTCTGTCGATTGCGCTCGGCTTCGCTCCGTCGGCTTCGAAAATCCCCACTTCTCGCAAAAGAAGCGAGAAATGGGGCACCCCATTCTCATACTCTTTCCCTTTCGCTGGACGGCCGAAGGCGGCCGTCCCCACATGTTTCGTTTGTTATTGCAGGCCTTGGAGCAGATAGAGTTCGGAGAGCTGGCGCAGCGTGTTGTAGGCGAAGTATTGGGCGTCGGGAGTGGCCACGACGCGGGTGATGCCGAAGCCGCCTGCCGGATCGTGCATCTCGAGAGTTTTGACTTGCTGGCGTTGTCCTGTATCCAGACGCAATTTGTAGATGGTTGCGGAGAGACCGGCCAAATTGACAACCAGAGCGGTTTTACCATCATCCCCAAGTCCAATGAAGCGATCTTGAGCTTGCGTGCCTTTTGGCTCGACTGAAGACAATCCAGGATCGAGCGGGACGAGTTGGGGCGGACCGTTATTCACGCGCGCCCCCAGGAATTTTCCGTCGGGAGTGACCATGCCCGCGCGCACACCTTCGGGGGTGACCGGCTGCAGTTTACCGGAAGCGGGTTCGAATCCGTAGGTGCGCGGCTGGTGGCCGGGCTCGTTCGCGGCAAGCACGACTCGGTGGCTGTCCGCTGCGAAACCCAGCGCCTGCACATTTTCCAACCCAGCCGGCTTCAGTTCGGTGGTCTCCCCGGCTCCGGTTGGAATGACCCAGTTTCTGATCGGATTTGTCGCGGTGAAGGCGAGCACCCATTTCTGATCGGGGGAGAGCGCGATACCGTAGCCGTCGCCGAGACGGACCGCTGCGGAGCCGTCCGTCTTGCGCAGGAAGAGCGTGCCCAGCGCTCCGCCTCCCTTTCCGCCCTCGTGAAACAACACTTGCTTGCCGTCGGGCGAGAGCGCGACCAAAACGGCGCGATCAAGCCAGGTCAGTTCCCGGTCAGAACTGCTTTTGGGATCGGAGAAAAAGATTTTGCGCTCGCGATCATCGATGGCAATGATGGCGGTGCCATCGGGAGAGACGTCGTGCAGAGTCAGGTCTCCGGGAGCGGCGGCCAGCAGACGGAACGCGCCGGACAAGTTCACGGCCATCAGGCGACGGGCTATGGTCGTGGTTGTAGGATCGGCGGTAAACCACACTTCATCGTTGCGCGGAGACCAGGCGAGGCCATACAAGCTGCTGAAGTCTCCGAAGAACTTTGGGCTGCCGCTGCCATCGGAATTAATGATGGCGACGGCGCCACGATCGTCGCCTCTGCCGTCGTGCTTACAAAAAGCGATGTGTTTTCCGTCGCGCGAGATACGCGGCTGGCTGATCCAAGCCGGCACTGTCGCCTTGTAGACAATTTTTCCCGGTGGATACTCGATGCGACTCTCGTTATCTACCGTGCGGGCGATCATCAGCGTTGAACCGTCCGGCGACCAGTCCGACCATTCGACGTTTTCCAATACTTCGCGAGGCGCCGTGCCGCCAGTGAGTGGGGTCCGGCCCAGCGTTCCCTGCGTGCCGAAGAATCCCGGAAGTTCCTGGGGCTTCAGCGAAATGGCGAGTTCTCCTTGCGACGATAGGCCGAGCAGGTCCACCTGGCTCAATCCGACTGGGCGGGATTCAATACTGTCTTGCCGAGTAGAAAAAAGTTCGGGAGGACTTCCACCCCAGGCCGCACTGTAGATGACCGTGCGATTGTCGGGAGCGAAACGCGCGCTCAGGACGGTTCCTTTGCGGAAGGTGAGCTGGTGATAGGTGACTTCCGAGGACGGCTTTGTCCGGTGGCCAAGCATGTAGCCCAGTCCGACGGCCAGTGCCAGGAGCAAGAGGGCGATCGGCAGTTGAAAGCGGCGCACTTGCTGGACGGCGGAGGGCTTGGCAATGGCTCCCGCGGCCGAACTGGAGTATTGCGACAGGGCTTCGAGATCGAAGGCGAGGTCCCGGGCGGACTGGAAACGCTGGTCAGGACTCTTTTCCAGACAGTGGCGGGCGATTCTCTCGAGCGCCGGGGAGATGCTCTGATTGAGTTGCGTCAACTCAGGCGGGTCTTCCTTCAGGATCGCGGTCATAGTCTCCGCGGAGGTGTCGCGGCTGAAGGCGCGCTTGCCGGTGAGCATCTCGAAGAAAATTGAGCCGAAGGTAAAGATGTCCGAGCGATGATCGACTTTGAGGCCGCGCACCTGCTCAGGGGACATGTAGCCGGCGGTACCAAGAACTTGTCCAGCTTCGGTCAGTACCGCACCTGCGGAGGTGAGCGTCTGGGAGGTGCTGGCTTCCGACTCGCCCAGTGCAATCTTGGCCAAGCCGAAATCGAGAATCTTGATGCGTCCGTCTTTCGTCAAAAAGATGTTTTCCGGCTTCAGGTCACGATGGACGATGCCTTTTTCGTGTGCCGCGGCCAAGCCTTGGGCGATCTGGATGGCGAACTCGATGGCTCGCCGCGACGCCAGGACTGCACCCTGCATACGCTCGCGAAGGGTTTCACCCTCCAGAAGCTCCGTGACCATGTAGGGAGTGCCATCGTGGGTGCCGATGTCATGCACGGAAAGAATGTTGGGATGATTCAGGGCGGCGACGGAACGCGCCTCCTGCTCGAAGCGCCGCAGGCGGTCGGGATCGGCCGCAAACGAGGATGGCAGTACCTTTACGGCGACGGTACGGTCGAGGCGGGTGTCCCGGGCTCGGTAAACTTCTCCCATACCCCCCGCGCCCAGAGGCGACTGGATTTCGTAGGGTCCGAGCTTGGTGCCGGAGGCGAGTGACATGCGCGGGCCATTATAGCCGAGGTAGTCCGAACAGAAGTCCGCGCCCCGTCTCGATGGGCCAAAGGCGGTGTACACTCATTCGTTCGAAAGCGGACGTTTCCGTGATTACCCTTCATTCTTAGTGAGGTCAGTTCGTGAAAACACGCACACACTTTTTCCTTATCCTGCTGGCATTCACCCTCTGCATGAGTGCCCCAACTCCGTTTGCGGGGCAAACCGTACCCACCAAGCCGCTCACCATCGACGCTCTGTACCAACCCGGAGGCCTGACAGGACGTGGCCCGGAAACGATGGAGTGGAGTCCGGACGGGACAAAGCTGTCGTTTGTGCAGCGCGATGAAAAAGGCGAAAAAGGGGAGCTGTGGTACGTGGATGCGGCCACGGGCGAGAAAAAAGTCCTGGTCAGCGCCGCCAAACTGGCGTCGCTCGATACCGACGTGAACAAGGTGAAGAATGAGCGCGAGAAGGAGCGGCTGACGCGGTATCACGTGGCCGCATATTTGTGGGCTCCCGACTCGAAGCACCTGTTGTTTGATTCGCAGGGACAGTTATGGCTGTACGACCTGGGCAGCCAAACCGCGGTGCAGTTTACGTCGGCGTCCGAGCCGAGTGGGGATCCTAAGTTTTCGCCGGACGGCCATCGTGTGGCTTATGTTCGCAAACATAATCTGTATGTCCGACCGATCAATGGGAACGACGAGAAGCAACTGACGAAGGACACCGGCGATGACCTGCTGAACGGGGATATCGACTGGGTGTACGCGGAAGAATTGGCGGTGCGCAGCAATTATTTCTGGTCTCCGGACAGTAAAGAAATTGTCTTCCTGCACATGGATGAAACCGCAGTGCCGACGTATCCGATCACCGACTGGATGCCTACGCACCCCGCGAAGTGGATCAGGAAAAATATCCCAAGGTCGGCGATCCGAATCCGGTGGTGAAGCTGGGAGTGGTCGGACGCAGACGAAGGAAAAGTGCGAAGTGGATCTCGCTGACCGACGATCCAGACACGTACATTCCCGCGCTTCGGCTGGGTGCGCGAGGGCGTGATCTGGGCGGAGGTGCTGAACCGCGCTCAGGACAAGCTGGATCTTGTACTTCATCGATGCGCAGTCGGGACGCTCGCGGAAAGTGCTGACCGAACGGATCCGACGGCTGGGTGGATATCGTTCGACCGACGAATTTCCGTTCTTCAAGTCCAGCGAGCGGTTCCTGTGGTCGAGCTGGCGCGACGGCAATACTCACATCTATCTCTACAGCTTTGACCCGCAGAATCCGCTCGGGGCGGACGCCAAGCTGGAACGGCAACTCGAACAAGGTGACTACGAGGTTCTGGGGATCGCGGGAGTGGACGAAACATCGGGGAAGGTGTTTTTCGAAGCGAACAAAGACGATCCGCGGCAGGCCCAGCTTTTTTCGGTGCAACTGGATGGCACCGGGTTCAAGGCGTTGACCTCGGAGGAAGGGCATCACTCCGCGGATTTCAGTGATGACGGGACCCGCTACACGCATACGTATTTTGGGCCGCAGGCGGCGCCGGAGATCACATTGTGCACGGTGGGCGGGACGACGTGCCATCCGGTATGGAAGGCGCGAGACGAGATCAACGAGTACGGTCTGCGCGCGCCGAAGTATCTGGAGTTCAAAGCGGAAGACGGGACTGTATTGTACGGGCGCTTGCTGCTGCCTCCGGACGCGTCAGCGAATGCGAAGATTCCGCTCATCATCAACATCTATGGAGGTCCGGCGGCGCAGATGGTCACAAAAGGCGTGCCCACCGCGTTTGACGAAATCCTGGCGCGCAAGGGATTTGCGATTTTCGCCGTGGATAATCGCGGGACGCCGGGACGCGATCGCAAGTTTCAGACCGCGATCCGCCACGAGTTCGGAGCGATCGAACTGAAGGATCAGCTGACGGCACTGGATCAGCTTCTGGCGCAGTATCCGCAGCTCGACAAAGATCGGATTGCGATCTGGGGATGGTCGAACGGCGGGTCGATGACGTTGTATGCCATGACACATTCCGATCGTTTTCGCGCAGGCGTGGCTGTGGCTCCGGTGACCAACCAGCAGAACTACGACTCGATTTACACCGAGCGTTATATGGGTCTACTGAAGGAAGACAAGGCCGGGTACGAGCAGTCGGATGTAACCAGGTCAGCGGATAAGTTGCACGGGGAACTATTGCTGGTGCATGGCACGAGCGACGATAACGTTCACTTTCAGAACAGCATTCAAATGATCAATGCGCTGATCAATGCGGGGAAACAGTTCCGGCTGATGGTTTATCCCAACAAGACGCACAGTATTTCGGGGAAGGACGCGCGGGTCCATCTATTCACCATGATCGAGGAGCATTTTGAGAAGGAGTTGAAGAATCAGTAGGCAGTGGGCAGCAGGCAGGGGTCAGAGGTCAGTAGTTAGAGGGCAGTAGTCAGGGGTCAGTGGTCAGTAGTCAGTTAAGACCTTTGGCACCGGCTTCGGGTGCGGAGCCTCTTATTTATGTCTACCGGAGCCTCTGCGCGGGGTTTCTTTCTGAGAGCTCTCCTTCGACGAGGATGTCTTGGACGAGCTGTCTTTGGCAGCGGCATCCTTGGACACGGTATCTGACTTGGACTTATCGTCCGTCTTGTCTTTTGATCCGGAGTCCCCACCTGACGACGATCCCGGGGAAGATGATTTCTTGGCGTAGTCGGTGACGTACCAGCCTGAGCCCTTGAACTGGACGGCAGGGGCGGAGATCATCTGCTCGACCTGGCCTCCACATTCGGGGCACTTCTTGACCATCTTGTCGGAGAACTTCTGGATTTTTTCGAAGCGGTGGCCGCACTTCTTACATTGATATTCGTAAAGTGGCATGAGTTATGAGACTTGTCGCGAGGAACTGCGGTTGCAGATTGATTTTAGGGCGGAAGTCAGGTCGCGTCAATTTTCGCGATGGGGAGGGGCCTGAAACCGGCGCTCGGGCCGCGGCGCATCTTCAGCCGTGACGATGCGCTCTTTCGTTCCCGGGTGGCGCTCTTCGATGCGGGCATCTAGCCAGTGTTCGAGCAGCGCCTGCGAACTCTTGGCAACTTTCAGGAAGCGCAACCCCGCCAGACCTTTCACATCCGCCCAGGCGACCTCGGCTTCGGCTTCGATATGGATATCGGTCTTCGGCAGTGTAAACACGACACGTGGAGTGGCTCCCTTGGGCAGCGCTTCACGCAAGATCATCGCCATGCCACCTTCGCTGATATTCGTGCTGGTAGCATTGACGGTCTTTCCTTCGAGGACGACTTTGACCTGCATTTTGACCGGCTGGCGGAAGTAGCGGCGGCGCTCTTTGAGCATGAAGTTGAGCGCAGCATGGAAGCAGCGGGAGGCGTTCAGAGCGCTGATCGGTTTTTGCAGCACAAAATTCGCGCCCATGCCGAAGGCTTCCTGGGTGGTAGTTCTCTTCCCATTCAAGATGGCGAACGCAACGGAGTTCTTATTGCTGGGAGTGTTCCTGAGTCCCTGCAGAATGGCCAGGCCGCCCTTCAAATCGTCGCAATCGACGATGACGGCATCGAACTTGTCAGAGACCAGGATATCGGCGCCAACCCGGGCTTCATGACAGATTTCCACGTCAATCGAGAGCTTCTCGAGTGTGGGCCGGATGACGCGCACCAATTCCGGATCCTGGCTCAGGATTAGAGACTCCAACATCATATACAGGATTCTAGGAGAGAACATTAGCTCCTCGATAGTGACCAAGGTGTTGGACCCTCGGTCGGTTTGGGTCGGGCTACCGAGGTCTGACTAGCCTGCGACTGCGCGGGCGGGACGCCCCCGCAACAGCCGCCGGGACGGCGGCGCTACCGTCTTAGCATTGTGTCCGGGATTGGGAGCAGAGTACAACTGAACAGGTCAGATGAGTGACATCGTCTATCTTTCGCTGGGCTCGAACATCGGTGACCGGGGGGGCAATCTGCGGGAGGCGATCCGGCGGCTTGGCAGCATTGGCCGCGTGACATCCATTTCTTCTTTGTATGAGACCGAGCCGGTCGAGGTGACCGATCAGGCATGGTTCCTGAACTGCGCTGTGGCTTTGGAAACTGCTATATCGCCCACACATCTGATGTCAGCATTACTAAGAATCGAGCGGGAAATGGGGCGCCAGCGGAACGAGAAAAAAGGGCCGCGGTCGATTGATATCGATATTTTGCTGTTCGGGGACACGGTCGTGAATACGCCCGACGTGACCATTCCGCATCCTGCGATGCACCAGAGGCGCTTCGTGCTTGAGCCACTGGCGGAGATTGCGCCCGATGTGAGACATCCAGCGTTGCACAAGACTGTTCGTGAATTGCTTGACCAATTGCCGGCGGGACAAGTTGTGCGGAAAATCGGAGCCAATAGCGCGGAGAGGTCTTAGGTCTTGGGTGTTCGGTCTCTGGAATCACCCAAGTCTTTGCCGAAGACCCAACACCTAAGACCTACGACCGAAGACCCAAGACCGTTTGAGCTACGGAAGGATGATGCGGCTGCCGGCTTCTTGCGGCGTGACCACCGCCGCTTCTTTCTCGGGGAACTGGGCGAAGAGGAACTCTATCAGGGCACGCGATTTGGGGCGTCCAGACGTGCGGCCATGCGACAGACGGAGAAGAAACACCAGCGCCTTCAGGACTTCGGAGTCGCGAAGCGTGGAATAGCCGGTATGCTTTTGCTCGGCTTCACGGTATTCCTTGACCATGGTCTCGACTTCGCTGGCGGCGCGGCGCTGCGCGTCGCTGGTCAAGGGTTGTTCGTAGTGCAGCCCTGAGTTCACGCGGCGTTCGTAGCTCTTCGCCAGCATGGTGAGCGCCGCGATGACATCCTGATCGTGCAGGCCGCGGTCGGCACGTGCCGCTTTGGCCAGCGCGTACGTCAGGCCCATAAGCAGATGTTCCTTCTCATACATGAACTGGTCCGAGATTTCGATTTGCAGGAACAATCCTGCCGGGTCGATCTGGTCAGACGGACGCGGCTTCTCGTGTTCGTGCGCCTGAATCAGGTAGGGGCAATCACTGGGACAGTCGAGGGTCACCTCGCGCTGTTCTCCGCAGCACTGCGGGCAGATGCGCCCGTGTACGGCGGGGCAGAAGCGCTTTTCTTTGCGGATTTCGCAGATGACGCAGCTCAATTGCGGCTCCTGCAAACATTATGGCACTTCGGCAGCGGCTTCACCACGGAGGCACGGAGACACGGAGAAGTATTTGCGTGTCGTCCGCGAGGCGGCTTCACGATGAGTAACTCAACGTCCAGTTTACTGCGCGGATGCGCATGAACGGCTGCTTTCCGGAACGGATGGATTGGGAAAGCCTGTAACGACGGGGTTCCGCGCCGGTACAAATCGGGAAACCCCTGTAAAATTGGTGTTTTTCCACAGGCTTGAGGGTATAAGATACCCGCGCTGGTATTAAACGATTTTTCTGAGGAGGAAGTTATGGCTGCAGGTCTGACCAAAACTCAATTGATTCGGCATCTCGCCGAAAAGACTGAGCTTCCCAACAAAACCGCGGCGGCGTTTCTGGAGCATCTTGCGGACACCGCCATTAAAGAAACCAAGAAGAACGGCATCTTTGTGGTGCCCGGACTCGGCCGTTTGGTGAAAGCGCATCGCAAGGCCCGCGTGGGACGCAACCCGCAGACCGGCGAACCGATCCAGATCAAGGCGAAGACCGTCGTGAAGTTCCGCGTCGCCAAGGCTGCAAAGGACGCGATCGCTCCGAAAAAGTAGTTTCGCATTTATTTAGAATTGAAGGCCGGCCGGTGCCGGCCTTTAATTTTTAGGAGTCCGGGAAGACGCGATGCTGAACTGGATCGTGGTTGGAGTTGGCGACATCACAACGCGGCGCGTGATCCCCGCGATTCAAGCGGAGCCGCGCAGCACGCTTTACGGCATCGTCACGCGCGATCCGGCGAAGGCGGCCCCGTACGGTGGGCGCGCGTGGGGAACGCTGGACGAGGCGCTGGCGGACTCGGCAGTGCACGCGGTTTATGTCGGCACGCCAGTATTTCTGCACGCGCCGCAAACGATTCAGTCACTCCGCGCCGGCAAGCACGTGCTGTGCGAGAAGCCGATGGCGATGAATGAGGCGGAAGCGCGCACGATGGTTCAGGCCGCCGAGACGAGCGGGAAAACATTTGGAGTGGCCTACTACCGGCGCTGCTATCCGAAGGTGCAGCGCGCGAAAGAATTGATTGCCGCCGGCGCGATCGGGAAGCCAGTGGTGGCCGAGCTCACGAACCACATGTGGTTTGACGGGCAAGGCAGCCGCAGTTGGCTGGTCGATCCGGCCAAGGCCGGTGGCGGTCCGCTATTTGACGTCGCCTCCCATCGCATTGACGTTTTGAATTTTCTGTTGGGACAGCCGCGAGAAGTTACTGCACAGCTTTCCAATGTCGTTCATCACTACGCGGTGGAAGACAATGCCACGGTGATGATTGAGTACGAGGGTGGAGTGCGCGGGATTGTCGATGTACGCTGGCACTCCAAAATTGGACGCGACGAATGCCGCATTCGCGGGACCGAGGGCGAGATGGAAATGTCTCCACTGAATGGGCCCGATCTGGCTTGGCCCGGCGGGCGTGAGAGCTTGCCCGCGCATTCCAACTTGCATTATCCGATTGTGGAGAATTTTGCTCGTGCGATTTTAGACAACGCTCCGTTGCTGGCTAGCGGGCAGAGTTCGTTTTGGACCGATTGGGTGACGGAACGGGCCGCGGGTGGGAGGGCGAGACGCCCCTTCGACAGGCTCAGGGCAGGCTCTCCCGACAGCCGGCGGGACGCCGGCGCTACTTAACGTCACTTTGCGTATTCGTTTTTTACTATTTCACCGGCCTTCATTACGAATTTCACGCGCTCGAGAGTGGTCACGTCTTTTAAGGGATCACCATCCACTGCGACGACGTCGGCCCATGCGCCGGGATCAAGCGTGCCTACTTTGCCGGACCATCCCAGCAAATCGGCGGCGTTGACGGTTCCGGCCTGAATGGCCTGCAGTGGGGTGAGACCCAACTTCACCATCACGGCAAATTCGTGGCCGTTCATGCCATGCGGGTACACGGCGGCGTCAGTGCCCAGTGCGACTTTTACTCCGCTGGCGAAGGCGTGAGCGATATTCTTGCGGGCGATGGGAATGATTTCCTGCGCCTTGGCCAGCAGAGGCGGAGGCAAGCGCGTCAGGCCGGCGTTGTCGAGCATCCAGTCGCCGAGATAGAGTGTGGGCACGAGGTACGTGCCGTGCTCCTTCATGGCGGCAATGCCGGCATCGTCGATATACGATCCGTGCTCGATGGAGTCGACGCCCGCCTCGGCCGCCCAGCGGATGCCCTCGGCTCCGTGAGCATGTGCTGCAACTTTGCGACCCAGACGGTGCGCGTCGGCGACGATCGCTTTCATCTCTTCCAGCGTGAATTGGGAGTGCTGCGGGTTATCGCCCAGGGAAAGCACGCCGCCGGTGGCGCACACTTTGATCAGGTCCGCACCGTATTTGATATTCTCACGGACTTTCTGTTGAACGGCGGCGATGCCGTCGGCCACGCCGTCGCTGGTTCTGTGATATTCGAAGGGCAGCATATTGTTGTCGCAATGCCCGCCGGTGATGCTCAATGCCGGACCGCTGACCAGAAGGCGTGGGCCGGGGACGTCGCCGGCATTGATGGCGTCGCGCAGGGCCACGTCGCTGAAGTCCTGGGCGCCGACGTTGCGGACCGTCGTGAATCCAGCCATTAAGGTCAGGCGGGCATTCTTGGCCCCGATGAGCGCCTGCCTCGGCACAGACAACGCCAGCGTCTCGTAGCCGAATTGCGGATTCATGGTCAGATGAGTGTGAGCATCAATCAGTCCGGGCAGCACGGTGGCGTTGGGCAAATCGATGCGCGTCGCGTCGGTGGGAACCTTCGCCTCGGCAGTCGGGCCGGAGGCGATGATTTTGCCGTCTTCGATCACCAGCGTTTGGTCTGCCAGCAGCTTGCCGGACTTCACATCCAGAACGTGCCCGGCGTGAATCGCCACGCGCTTCGACGTCTGAGCGCACGCCATGGTGCCCACGCAAAACAGCACGAAGAGAAGTAGGGAAATGCGAATCTTCTTCATTGTGATCTTTCCTTCCCACGAGTTTTGATCAGCGGTGCACATTAGAGTGACAGTCCGATCGCATGAAAGCGCGCGACCGCGCTGATTTTCTTTGCGCACTTCGCGGTTAGAAGCTTTTGACCGCAAAGTCCGCTAAGGGCCCGCGAAGGTCGCAAAGATAAGGCATGGAGCCACTAAATTCTGCAAGGTTCAATAGGTACGGCGTCCGTCCAATCCCCAAACGCGTCCGGCGTTACCCGCGTAAAGCACAATCAACAGCAGCAGAAGGGGTATGTGATCCAGTTCCGCGCCGAAGTATCGCCACACCGGTACGCCGTGGCCCGGTTCCCACCAGGTTGCGAGCAGCATATTGAGCAGAAAGAGAATTCCAAGTACACAAGCGGGTCGCACCCATAAGCCGAGCAGCAGAGAAATTCCGATGAGCAGCTCAACGACTCCGACAACGTATCCGAAAAAGACGGCGTGGGGCAAGACGAATCCCGACAAAACCGGACGCCAGAAACTCACCGCGCCGTTCGCGATGAAGTCTTGCAGATAGGTCTGAAAGCCGCCGTGGGCGAAGGCCGAGCCGGCCACTTTGTATTCGCCGAAGAGCAGGAAGAAAACAGACGTGGCAACGCGCACGCAGGCGATGGTCCGGGGCAGAGCAGAGGCGTTTGTCATTCGTTCAAGCTTGGAAAACGAACTGGATCATTAGCCTCCAGGCCCGTCATTGGAGACATATTGTTCGAGCGCGTCCAGTTCGTGGCTGAGGTCGTCGACGCGCCACTCCAGTAGGTTGCGAATCGAAAGGATGCCCAACAGCTTGCCGTTATCGTCGGCCACCGGCAGGTGACGGAAATGACGCTCCAGCATGATGCTCAACGCTTCTCCCGCGCCGGTGCCGAGCGTGGCCATCTCCACGGGCGTCGTCATGAGCTCGCGAATGGATGTGGTGTGCGGATCGAGTCGGCTGAGCGACATTTTGCGGAGCACGTCACGCTCGGTGAAGATGCCGGCAACCCGGTATTCGGTGTCGACAATTGCAACTGCTCCCACGTGGTGATCGAGCATTTTATTGATGGCATCGGCAACTGTGGCTTCCATACCTACAGCGGCGATCTCGCGGTCGCAAAGTTCCAGGACGCTCATAAGCACCTCCGCCGGCGCCGAACGGTCCGGAGCCGGTTTCGTCCGAATGAAAACTGGATTGACGCATTATGCTCACGGAGGAATGCTTGTCAAGGAAATTAGCGAAAGAATTACGATTCCCGAAAAATGGGAAGTCCCCTCGGATGAGGGATTTCCTGCTTGCCGCGGAAGCTCTACGTCTCGGTGCTAAGGTATGCCGACGAAAGCGTCCGCCTCGATCTCGACCAGGATCTCGGGCGAAATGAGAGCGCTGACCTGAACCATGGAGGTGACCGGGCGAATATCGCGAAAGAATTCTCCGTGAGCCTTGCCGACTTTCTGCCACTCGGCAATGTTCGTGACGTACATGCGAGTGCGGACGACGTCTTTCATGCTGGCTCCCGCCTTCTGCAATGCGCTCTCGATGTTCTTCAGAGTTTGCACCGCCTGTGCGTAGACATCGCCGACGCCGACGATCTTACCGTCGGGCCCGGTCGCCGTTGTGCCCGAAACATGGACGTATCCGCCGATTTTGACCGCACGAGAGTAACCGACGATGGGCTCCCAGGTCGTACCGCTTGCGATATTCTGTCGTTCCATTTCTTTCCTCCGAGGCCTTATTTTATCGAGGCTGGCGGGAGGTTTGTCACGGAATTAGCAGCCGCGCTCGGCAAGTGCCAGCAAGGTACAGGGAAATCCCACGCCTAGTGACTTACGAGATGCCTCGTTTCTAACGGATTCGTCGGACAACGCGCTGTCATGCCATTCTCTCTAACTGATCGGGAAAACGAATCATGCCGATAAACAAAAGTCACTTGCGTTCCCACAGCAAAGTGAGTTATCAACACACGCAAGTGGCTGAAATTCCGCGCTACGGCGCGGAGTTCAGGGGGCTCAAAATGATTCCGGAATCGCATCCGCTGCAGCAGTTGTTTCAGGACCTGGTAGGACGAGCACTACGCCGACGAGATTGGCATCCGCGATCCGCAGATTGTGGCGTACGTGTCTCACCTGCTGGCAGAGTTCTGCGAAGCCGATCAGCTCTTCAAGATTCGCAACGCGATCGAATCGTCCGCTGTCGGATGTGGGCGAGATGCTGATGGAATCGGATCCGGTCTACGGGCCGGCGCCTTCTTTCGATCGCGAGCGCCAGGTGCGCAAGCACATCGGAGACTACACACTCTTTTTTGCCGGGATGTTTCCCGAGAGCATCAACCATCTCCGCTTGCGCCGCCAGCGGCTGGAAAATTTCGTCGAGTGGATGAAGGCGGGCAAAGAGAGCTACTACATCGTCTCCAAGTTTGAGCATTTTGAATACGCCAAGGTAGCCCCGCTGTTTGCCACCTCTCGCAGAATTTCGAAGGCTGCGTCTACGGGCTGAACATGGTGAAGAACGATCTGGAGGAGATGCAGCATCCCATCGTTCGGCGGACCGACGAGCTGATCATGTAGGATCAGACCTTTCGGACCTCGGACCTTAGACCTCAGACCTCAGACCTGTCGAGCTTCATACGCGCACGTCTGCTCCGCTTCCCATGCGGTAGAAGCTTAGAGCCGCGCTTCCCTGCACTAACAAGCGAAATCTCCGCAGATGACCGAACTCCTCTCCGGGATCGAACTTTTTTTCGTGCTCGGCGATCACCACCGACATCGCCCAGATCAATGACGAATCGGCCAGTGCCCTCAAGGTTTGGCATAAGCGGCCTTCATGCGATACGGAGGATCGATAAAGACCACATCCGCAGCGATCCGATGCCGCTCCATCCGCCAGAAGGCGCGCGGCAATTCCTCCTGCAGAAGATGAAACCCACGGGAGATCCCGAGACTGTGCAGATTTTTTCGAATCACTTCCGCCGCCGCGGCCGAGCTTTCGACGAAATGAACTTCTTTCGCACCACGGCTCAGGGCTTCGATTCCAACCGCTCCGGTTCCGGCGAAGAGATCGAGCCAGACGCTGCCTTCGAGAGAGGCAGGATTTCCGGCGGTTAACACGTTGAACAGCGTCTCGCGCAGGCGGTCTGACGTCGGACGGATATCCATGCCACGCAGTGAACGCAGAGGCCGGCTCCGGTATTTGCCGGCGATCACACGCATGGCGCTGCACTCCCGGATGCGACAGTCCCCGAATCCATACATGTAGAATAAAGGAGTCAACGACTATGCGAAGCTGGTCTATTTCGGTCGGACGTCTTTTCGGCGTGGATGTCCGCATCCATCTGACGTTTCTCATCCTGCCCATGTTCATTTTCTGGATGGAATACGAGGCGCATAACTCCGCCAATGGACCACGCGATCTCGCGGTTGCGGGCATCCTGCTGGCGTGCGTCGGGGCTCACGAAATGGGGCACATGCTGGCGGCGCGGCGCTTCGGCCTGATTCCTAAGGCGGTGATCCTGCTGCCGCTGACCGGAGTCGCGCTGTATGACGAGTCCCGCGTGGAGAAGAGTCCTGCGACCGCTATGTGGAAGCGCGAAGTTCGATTGGCGCTGGTCGGGCCGCTCGTGAACCTGGCGCTGGCCGGACTCGCGGCTGCCGCGATCACTGCGTCCGGACGCAGAATCGATCTATGGAAGTGGCCCTTCCTGACCCCGAGGAACCTGCCGCGCAGCCTGGTGTGGGCGAACCTCTATCTGGCGGGTCTGAACCTGATGCCGGCCTATCCGCTCGATGGCGGGCGCATCCTGCGTGCTTTCATCGCGCGCACGATGGATCTTTCTTCGGCGACACGGCGCGCGGTTTCGATCAGCACTGCCATTGCGATGGTCCTGATTTTTGCCGGCGCTGTTCAGCGACCACTGGCTGACCATGGTGGGCGTGATCATCTTCTCGGCAGCTCAACTCGAAGAACGGGCGCTGGTGTTTCAGTCGGTGCTCGATAACGTCCGGCTCGAAGAGGTGATGCTGACCGACTTCGCCACACTCTCGCCGGCCGACACGCTGGAAGATGCACTCGAGAAGGCAGTGCATTCCCTGCAGGATGATTTTCCCGTCGTGCGCGGCAGTGACATGGTTGGGGTGATTTCACGCCAGCGAATTCTGGACGCGCTGCGCGCCGAAGGCAACGGCTACGTGCAGGCGGTGATGAACAAGATTTTCGAGGTTTCCGTGCGCCAGGACTCGCTGGGGACGGCCTTTCGCAAGCTGACGGCTCGCAGTTCGAGCATCATTCCCGTGGTGGAGGATCAACGCCTGATCGGCATCGTGACCCTACAGAACCTGATGCACTCAATGTCATTGCTGGCCGAGAGCCGGAAGCTGAAACGGGATGAGTCGGAGTCGTAAATCAGATTGCAGGAGTTAGATTTTAGATTGCAGATTGGGAACCCGCCCGCGACCTGAATTTAGCGGACTTTGCCGCCCGCAGAGATCAAAAAGACGGTCACTACCTGCCACGCTGAATAAAATCTGCAATCTGCAATCTACAATCTGCATTCTCACTTCAAAACAGGCGCACCGCCTTCGCCTGCTGCACTGCCGGGATCTGCTTGAGCCGTTTCAACACTTCCTCGGGCACTTTTCCATCCACGTGCACGACTGCGATGGCTTCACGCTGCTCGGAGTCCTTCTCCGCAGTGCGGCGGCCCAGGGAGAAGTCGGCGATGTTGATGGATTCCTCCCCCAGGATCGTGCCCACTTTGCCGATCACGCCCGGCACATCGCGATTCCGCATGTAAATCAGATTGCGCTCCAGCGGAGCTTCCACATCGATGCCATCCACGTGCAGCAGGCGTGGAGCTTCCCCGTGCAGCACGGCGCCTTTGACGATGTGCTCTTCCGTTGCGCTCTTCAGAAAGATTGAGAGAACGCTGCCGGCGCCTCCGGTGGAAGCCTTGGCTTTATGGGATTCGAGGACGCGCAGACCGCGATCGTGCGCGATCGTGGCCGCGTTTACCAAGTTTGCCTTCTCCTCGAGCGCCTGGTTCAGAATGCCCTTGATGGCGCCGTTGCGGATGAGTTCGGTCTTCCATTCCGCGATATGGCCGCTGTAACGAATCGAGATTTCTTCCAGCGCTTCCTTCCGAGACCTGCGCGAGGAAAGCTCCCATGCGCTCTGCCAAAATGATGTAGGGCTGCATGGCCGCGTATTCTTCCGCCGAAACAGAGGGCACATTGACGGCGTTCTGAATGACGCCGTGTTTCAGATATTCCTTGACCTGCTGCGCGATCTGCACGCCGACCGCTTCCTGCGCTTCGGAGGTCGAACCGCCGACGTGCGGCGTGAGCACGACATTCTGCAGCGCCAGCAAGGGAGAATTTGTCGGAGGCTCCTCGGCGAACACGTCGATGGCGGCCGCTGCGACGCGCCCCTGCTTGAGCGCCTGCGCCAGATCGGCCTCATTGACCAGTTCGCCGCGCGCGCAGTTCACCAGGCGAACGCCTTTCTTCATTTTCGCCAGCGACGCCTCGTTGATCATGTTCGACGTCTGTGGCGTCAGGCCCACGTGCAGCGTGATGTAGTCAGCCGCGGCGTACACCTCGTCGAGGGCAGCGAGTCGAATTCCATGTTCTTTGGCGACCGAAACCGAGACGAAAGGATCGTGGCCGACCAACTCCATTCCGAAGGCCCGGGCGCGGCGCGCAACTTCCATGCCGATGCGGCCCAGCCCAACGATCCCGAGTGTCTTGCCGCGCAGCTCCGTTCCTTGCAGAGATTTCTTCTCCCACTTGCCGGCGTGCATCAGCGCATCGGCGCGGCAGAGATGGCGAGCCATGGCCAGCATCATGCCGAAGGTCTGCTCGGCGACGGCAACCGCGTTGGCGCCGGGCGTATTCATGACCGCGATGCCTTTGTGGGTCGCGGCTTCGAGGTCGATGTTGTCGACGCCCACGCCGGCACGTCCGATCACGCGCAGCTTGTGGGCGTGCTCCAGCAACTTGGCGTCGGCCTGTACGGCCGAGCGCACGATCAGGGCGTCCGCTGTTTCAAGATGCTCCGCGAGTTTTCCGTCCAGTTGATCCGCGGTAAGGACGGTCCATCCCGGTTCCTGCAAATGGGCTACGGCGGACGAAGAAATCTTTTCCGCGACGATGATTTTCAATGCGTGACGAGTCCTTTACATTCGTGACATTTCAAAGACATTGTGACTTTGCAGGACATTGACAGGGAAATGACAGCAACCTGACACGTCCACTTCATGCGATTTCTAGACTATCTCCTGTGGGCATTCGCCCTGGGAGAACAGTAATGAACATTGCAAGTAAGACAGTGCTGCTACTCATGGTGGCGGCTATGGCCGTGGGATGCGGCTACTCCAAGCCTAAATCATCGATGCCGGCTATTGCGCAGCTTAATCCGGGAACCACAACCGCCGGATCGGGAGCGTTCCAGTTGGAAGTGGATGGTGCCAATTTTGCATCCGGCGCCGTCGTCAACTTCAACGGATCGGCTGAAACCACAACCTTCGTGAACGCGACCAAGCTCGAAGCCAACATTCCGGCGGCGGCCATCGCGGCTTCCGGCACGGTAGCGGTGACGGTCACAAATCCTGGTACGTCCGGTATGTATGCCACGGGGGCGGTCACTTCGGCGCCCATGAATTTCACCGTGAACTAGTGCGCGCGTGAAGGGCAATCCCGAGATATTGCCTTCACGCCCCAACCAGCTGTCGCTTTTCGGACTGAGCGCGGGCGTACACCTCCTGTGCTGCCCGCACCGCCGCTCCATATTCGACATTCTTATCGGTAACGCGGGCGAGCACATGTTCGAGCGCGCCGAGGATACCGATCGTGTCGAGATAGTCGTAATAACCAATGTGGGCGATGCGGAATAGCTTGCCCTTCATCTCGCCCTGCCCGTTGGCTACGACCGCGTCGAACGATTCGCGGAACTCTTTGACGATCTTGCCGGAGTCGAGTCCATCGGGTGACGAGATTGCGGTCAAGGCAGCGGCGGGAGATGAGGCGTACAACTTCAGCCCCAACGCTTTGGCTCCAGCGCGCGTCATATCCGCGCAGAGCTCGGCGTTGTTGACGAGTTCCTCGCGTCCTTTGGATAAGTCGCCCTTGCCCATGCCGCGAATGAATTCAAGCGCCGCACCAAGGGCGGCGAACAGCGACGTGGCAGGTGTGTAGGACGACTCGCCTTTGGCTGCGGACTTGCGCTCCTTGCGCAGATCAAAGTAGTAGCGAGGCGAAGTCGTGGACTCCATGCGCTTCCACGCCCGCTCACTGACCGCGCAGTAGGCCAGACCCGGAGGCATCATCAATGCCTTTTGCGAGCCGCCGATGATGACATCCACGCCCCATTGATCAACGTCGAGATGAGTCGTACCCAACCCAGTGATTGCATCCACCACCAGGAGTGTTTCATCACCTTGCGAGCGCACGAGTTTTGCGATGCCCTCGATGTCATGGCGGGCGCCGGTGGAACTCTCGGTCGCCTGCACGAACACGGCTCGCACCTTTGGATTCAACCGCCCACGAATGTCCTCCAGCGAGAAGGTTCCGCCATAAGGCACGGTGTGTACATCCACTTGGCAGCCGAAAGCCTTGGCCAGTCCGGTCCAGCGCTCGCCGAACTTTCCGGCAGTCAGGACCAATACGCTGTCGCCGGGCGAGGTCAGATTCGAGACCGAGGCTTCCATCACGCCAGTGCCGGAGCAGGCGAGCACCAGGACGTCATTCTTGGTGCCGATGAAATCCTTCATATCGGCCAGCACGCGCTGAAAGAGCGCGCGGAAGTCGGCGGTGCGATGATGCGCAGTGAATGAAGCCATAGCCGTCTGCGCGGCCGGCAGTAGCGGCGTGGGACCGGGAGTGAAAAGGCGATTCTTATGCAGCATGGCGGAGTCCTTAGGAAGAGGAATGATCTACTAGTTTATAGGAAGCGCCAGTGTCGGGCACGTTTTCAGGGACGCTAACCATCTAGCGCAAATTAGAATTCTGCGCCGTGACCTTGATCAATGGATGCCAGAGTTCTTCGTTCGCTCGCCTGCAGAATTGAAAAAGCCCACGGCACAAGCTGTGGGCATGTGAGAAATGGCTCTACGAGCCGAGAAGAGTTAACGCCCCGTCTTTGATGCGAGGACTTCCGGTTTATCTATTTTCGGTGGTTGGGCGAATAAGTCTTTTGCCTTGGCAAAAAGCGCTTTAGCGATCTCGCCGTTCAGGTGGGCGTTACGTCCATTTTCGTCAGCGAAGGTATCGAAGATGCCGTATTTTCCGGGGCCCATCTTGATTGCGTACCAGGTTATAGTGCCGGGTTCGCGTTCGGCCAGGGGCTGCGCGGATTTAAGAAAATCCTCAACTTCTTTTTCCTTGCCCGGCTTGGCTTCCAGCTGTGCCCAGATTGCAAGTTTTCCCATGATGTATTCTTCCAGGCCAATCTGATGCGGGAGCATCCGTTTTGGTCACGAAAAAACGCCACTTTCACATGCCGAGGTTGCGGGAAGATGCGAGGCTCGGGTCGCGCACCGTCTATAATTCCGGGCATGAGCCTAGTCGAACAGATTCAGAAAGATATCGTCACCGCCATGAAGGCGAAGGACGAAGCCCGCCTCTCCACGTTGCGCATGGTCAAGAGCGCGCTCCACCTGAAACAAGTCGAGAAGATGGCGCCGCTCGACGACAAGGAGTCGCAGGCCGTGCTGGGCACGCTGATCAAGCAGCGCAAGGAATCGGTGGAGCAATTCACCAAAGGTGGACGCCAGGAGATGGCCGACAAGGAATCCGCCGAGATCATTGTGATCGAAAGCTATCTGCCCAAAGCGGCCACCGAGGCCGACATCGCCGCCGGAGTTAAGGCGGTAATCGCCGAGATGGGATCTCCGGGAATGAAAGACATGGGCACAGTCATGAAGAACGCGATGGCAAAGTTCAACGCCGCTGGCATGCGCGTGGATGGGAAAGTGGTGAGCGAGATGGTGAAGAAGGAGTTAGCTGGGAAGTAGAAGGCAGCGGCAAAGGCCATGTGGGGACAGCCGCCTCGGCTGTCCGTCGAGCGCAGTTCGAGAAGTTCTCTGGAGGCAGACTGTTTGGGTGTTACTGTCCACTTCGAAGGAAAGTTAACTGGCAGAGAAGCCTTTGCTGCCTTGGTAAGACGTGTCGAGGAAACCGCCAACGCAAAGACCTGGCTGACTGAACAATTTGAGAACGATGAAGTGACGCTCTTGCGGGTTCGAACTGACGGGAGTACTTGGGACTACAAAGGTCCGACAAAGGGAATCATCCTTTACCTACATGAAAATTGCGAACCGGTGCGCCTTGAATTTGACCGGGACCTGTATGTTCAGGACTGGGTGAAAACCCAATTCGCTGGAATGCCCACACACTTAGAACTGATCAATATACTGGGGGATCTCCAACAATTCTTCGAGGCCTTTAAGGTTGTGGACGAAGGAGAGTATTGGGAGACACGAAATGAAGCTGTGTTGGCCGACCACATACGCCAGTGCGACGAGGCGATTGCAGAATTGGCACGTGAGAGTCCGTCCGCGCAAATTAAAGTAAGAGAACCAAACGGTCGGTTGACGGACTTGATCAGCTAATTCCATGGAAAGAAGTTGTGGGGACTGTCTCCAGGGCCGAGCATTCGCTCGGCTGGACGGCCGAGGGCGGCCGTCCCCACATGGTTCGCGGAGATCACTGCTTGCTCCTCTGCAACTCTCTGTAAGCCTCGCTCTTCGATACTCCTCGTTCCTTCGCTACCTTCTTCAGCGCGGCTTTTTCATCGACCTTCTCTTCCGCTATGATCTGCTCCACCCGCTGGCGAACTGAAACCCTGGCGGACGAGGCGTCCGCCGCTACACGAGCATCTTGCTCTTCGGCTTTCCCGATCAGCAGCGTGATTTCGCCTTTTACTGCAGTACGCCCCTTCAGATTGTTTAGGACTTCTTCCGCGCGGCCGCGCAGGAATTCTTCGTGCAGCTTGGTTACTTCGCGCGCGATCACAACATGCCGCGTCTCACCCAGAATTTCAACTACATCTTCCAACGCTTCGACAATGCGGTGCGGTGCTTCATAGAAGACTTGCGTCCGCGGAGAATTCTTGATCGTCTCCAGAGCGGCGCGGCGCTCACCGCGCTTTGCGGGAACGAATCCACTGAAGCGGAATGAGTCTGTAGGCAAGCCGCTCGCCACCAGCGCTGACAAAAACGCGGACGCTCCCGGCAACGGCACAACCGGCAAATGATGCCGGATCGCCAGCGTAATCAACCGATAGCCGGGATCGGAAATCCCGGGCATGCCCGCGTCAGTTACGAGCGCGACGCTTGCGCCCTCCTGCATTTCTTTCACCAGCTCCGCGGACTTCGTCATCTCGTTGTGCTCGTGATAGCTGGTGGTACGCGTCTGGATGGCGTAATGATTGAGCAGCTTTTGCGTCTGGCGCGTGTCCTCACAGGCGATGACGTCCACTTCTTTCAGCACGCGCAGGGCCCGCAGCGTGATGTCCTCGAGATTGCCGATCGGCGTCGCTACCAGATAGAGCGCGGGGCCGCCAGAGGTAATTTTCTGCTGTGCTGATGTTTCCTGCGGCTCGATGTCCTCGAATTCGGGATCGGTCTCCCTCATGGGCCGAAGTCTAACACCGAAAAGCGGCCATCTTGCCAGAGCGCGGGGAATCTCTCTTTGGACTTGTGCGCCGTTTTGTCGATGGGCAAGCTGGTAGATCTGGAGAATGTAAATGCTTACTGATGACTTCCGCATCGCCAAGGTGCAACGAACGCTGCGCTGGTTCGAAGAAGATATTCCGCTGCTGAATATGCGGGTGAAGGAGTTGTCGAAGGAACGGCAGGAGTCCGCGCGCAAGTTTGCAGCGGCTGTGATCGAGGAGACGCGGGCGGAGCTGGAACGCCTGCTGCGCGAGAAGCCGGTTCAGGAAGATTGCGCAGGAGCGCCCTGCGAGCCAGCGGACTGAGCTATGAGAACTGCTATCCGCGGTTGTAATTCCTGAATATGGCAGCGAGGACGCTGCCACGACAGCCGCCGGGACGGCGGCGCTACAAAGATGATCCAGCCGCCGCTTCTGAGCGGGGCCGTGCATCCTGATCCATCGCCTGTTCTGCGACCGTCACTTCCTCCCACAACGTCTTATCTCGCAAGATGCGCGAGACTAACGCGGTGTGCATGGCATGACCGGCGCGATCGGCAACCACCTTGCCCAGAACCTGCTTTCCCAGCAGAGCAAGATCTCCGACGAGGTCGAGAACTTTATGGCGAACGAATTCGTCCGGGAAACGCAGCGGGCCGTTCTCGACGCCATCGCGGGTGAGCACGATGCAATTCTCGCGCGAAGCACCGCGAATCAATCCCATATTGCGCATGGCCTGCTCGTCTTCCCGCGAACCGAAAGTGCGTGCCGCGGCGATGTGCCGCAAATAGCTGCCGTTCGTACAATTCCACCTGGAAGGTTTCTTTTCCGATCAGGGGATGCGGGAAATTAATCGAGTAGGAAACGGAGTAGGTGTCGGAGGGATAAACCGCGATGAATTTGTTGCCCTCACGCATTTCCAGTTCGCGGCGAATCTTCAGATATTTGCGCGCCCGGCGCTGCTTGCGGATGCCCGCCTTGCGAATCATCTCGACAAAGGGCTTGGCGCTGCCGTCGAGGATCGGGAGTTCGAGGTTATCGAGTTCGACGATGGCGTTATCAATTCCCAGCCCGATGAAGGCAGACAGCACATGTTCGGTGGTGGAGATGAGAACGCCTTTCTTCATCAGGCTGGTGGCGTAACTGACGCGAGCCACATTCCTGGAAATGGCTTCGATCTCAAATCCATCCAGATCGGTGCGGCGGAAGACGATGCCGGTCCCCGAGGGCGCGGGCAGGATGCGCATGGCTACCGGCGCGCCACTGTGGAGTCCGGTGCCGCTGCACTCTGCCGCTGAGCGGATTGTTTGCTCGTAGGTCAAAGGGGGGACGAGTTCTGTTCGGATGAACGTTTAGACTACTGCAGGAAGCCGAAAAGTCGTCTGTGGTAAAAAAGCCACACTCCGTGGCTTCGGAAGGTCCTCTTGCGTGCTGCCGCAGCCAAGTGCAAATGTAGTGTAAACGATTGTAAATGTGAGCTTTAGGTTTGCGACGATCCGTCCGCAGGCGAGTAAAGTCTGAACCTAAAAAGGAAACAGGATCCCCTTATCTTTGAGCTTCTCGAAGTTCGCGGCTACGAATTCGAACAGTCTGGCCGGGCGCTGTCCGCCCCGGCGATACTCCCGCGTTGGCTTCAGAACCTTGAGCAGGCTGAGCTTTCGCCGGAAATTCCGTTTATCCAGCTTCTTGCCGAGTATCGCTTCGTAAACCTCCTGCAATTCCGTCAGCGAGAAGCGCGCGGGCAGCAACTGAAAGCCGACCGTCGTGTACTCCAGTTTATTGCGCAGGCGTTGCAATGAATAGTCGAGGATGGGGCGATGATCGAAAGCGAGTTCTGGCAAATCGTGCATTGGCCACCAGCGCGCCTCGGCCGCATCCGAACCGGCCGCCAGCGGGGAGCGATCCGCTGCGATGAGGGCGAAGTACGCTACGCTGATGACCCGCCCACGAGGATCGCGGCCGGGATCGCCAAACGAGTACAACTGCTCCAGGTAAACGTCAGCTACGCCGGTTTCTTCCTTCAGTTCGCGCAGGGCGGCTTGGTCGAGGCTTTCATTTTCCAGAACGAACCCGCCGGGGATGGCAAATTTCCCTTGAAACGGTGGAATGCCGCGCTTCACCAGCAGAACTCGCAGCTCGCCGGATTGAATCGTGAAGATGACAATGTCGACGGCAACTTTCATGTGTGCATCGTACCCCAATTGCACTCTGACGATATCGTAACCATCCCTTAAGGGCGCGCGCGCCTGAAGCCGATTCTCATAGCGGACTTTGCGGCCGTTCTTCGCGACCTTAGCGGTTTAAAGCTTCGACTGCAAAGATCGCGAAGATCACAAGCAAGGGCACAAATAGCTCTACGCTGCCAGGCTCAATCGCTCGACTCCTTTGTGACAAGGCGCGCCGTTTGTTGGGCAGCCCGAATTTGCGCGCTGGAGCCGGAGTTGAAATTGAGGAAGTCGGCCTCCATCCCGTCGCTGAAGATCACTCCGCCGGAAGGCATCAACGACTCCAGAGTCAGATGTTCCCCGGGGCCCAGCAGTCCTGCCACGATAGACGCCTGCGAATGCCGGCTGAGGAAAGGTTCGCGGACGACGTAGAGCAGGCGGCGATCCTCCCAAGGCAAGCGGACCGGTGGTCCGGCTTTTCCGCCGCAGAACCTGGCGATGCCCGCAGCCATATTGAAGGCCGAGGATACCCATCCAGTCGACCCCGCTCCGGTCGATACCAGGACTCCGCTCGAGGACTGAATCTCCGAGTGTTTGTCGCATGCGATCCGGTATTGTGCTGACACGTGACTGTGGGCGCCGATGAACAGATCGTTGAAGGCAAGGAGGCGCTGCCCGTCATTGAGCAGCGCCTCGGCCAGAGTTATTTCACGAATTCGCGCTTTCCCTTCCATCACGTTCGCGGCTGCCTGCCGAACATCTTTCGGACAAAACGGCAATAGAACGCCGTCGAAGCGTGTGGGTTCGGGATTCACCGCGATGATGGGCTGATCGCCGACATATTTGGCCGTGTTCGCGACCAGCCCATCCTGGCCCAGTGTGACGACTAGGTCGTCTTTGTGAAACTGAAAAGTGGGGATCAGGCTGCGATCCACCAGTTGCTGCGGGATTTCAAAATCGAGCGCCGCCCGAATTGAATCGAGCGACCGGCGGTAGGCGTCGTCCTCCCGCTCGTAATCGGCGAAGTCTCCGCCGGCATGCTCGATGTAAAACTTCGCCTGCGATGCAGTATTGAACCGCTCCACCAGTTCCTGCAGGCGAGTTTTCCGCGTGACCAGAATCAGTTTCTTGAACATGGCTCACTTCCCCGCGCTTGAGATCAGCGACCTCAACAGATCGGGAGAGACATTGAGCTCGCCGATCTTCTGCGCGTTCTCGGCCATTTCCTGGAAGGCCATGGCAACCATTGCCTTCGGATCGGCACCCTTGCCACCCAGCATCATCAGCGCCTTCCAGTCGAGACCGCGTAGGGGCTTCAGAATCTCGGTCAGGGCATAAGCGCGGACATCCGCCTCTTTGCGATCGTTTTCGACGCGGCGGGAGACTAGTTCGAGACGCTTCTCTTCCACCGAGATTTCGGCTGCGATCTGGGTTTCCCGAATTTCCCGTTTCTTCAACTCGGCTGCGATTTCTGCCGCCAGCTGCGTCTCGCGGATTTGCCGCTTCTTCTGCTCGACCGCAATTTCCGTGTTCAGCTCACTTTCCTTGATCATCCGCTCGTTTTCTACCGCGGCATTGCGGCGAGTATAGATTGCGTCGTCGGCCCTTCCCTGCAACGCTTCCCGGGCTTCTGCCTCAAGTGCCCTCGACATTTCCGGCGTGGCTTTAATATCCAGGATGGAGAGAGCCAGGATTTCCAGCCCCATGCTGGAGACGGCTTCCGAATCCTTGAGCTTGGCCAGCGCCTCGGCCACGATTACATCCGAGCTCACCAGGATCTCCTTCAGCGTCAGGCGTTGCGCCACCGCGCGAGTCAGTGATTGCAAGGTATGCACCAGACGTTCGGGCAGTTTCTGGCGGTCCCGAGAGTGGTCTTCAAAGTAAAGCGTGCTCCGCTTGTCAATCGTGAAATCAAGCAGTGACGCCAGGCGCTTTGGGTCGGCGATCCGGTAGGTGAGTTGCCCCTGAATCGTGACGGCCTGGAAGTCTGCAGACGTCTCCGTAAAAACGAAGGGGATGTCTGAACTCGCCAGAGGCACCGCCACAATCGTAGACGTTGGCGCCCAATAGAAGAAAGACAGCCCGGCTCCCTCGCGCTTGATTTTGCCGTGTTGGTACTGCAGAACGTAGGTGGTGGGCGGCACTTTCATGAATCTGAGCATTGCAGCCTCCTATAGTGTCTCTATGACACGAATAATAGTGTACACACGACACTATGTCAAGAGATATCTGTGCCGCCGCAGGGCCCGTGATTGCCGCTACCGCTTGCTGGACTTGCGTGGGTTTGTTGGGGTTGTAGCCGGAGTTGGGGTCGAACATGGACTGGTCGAGGCCCTGGTTGATGGTCACGGAGTTGAGAAAGCGCTGGCTGGCCATATCGCCGTTGAAATAGCGCGTGATGTTGAAAGGCGCCATGATGCCGGATACGGCGCGATAGTTCTCGTAGACTTCCTCTTCCAGATTCTTCTGGCGGTCGACGGGATCGCGCCACTCGAACGATTTCTTTACTGGTAAATGATTGTCGACGTCGAAGTAGAGGGTCACGCTGTCGTTCTGCGCATTGATCAAGGTGACCCGCAGCGACGAATGCTGCGCGGCGATCGCATTGCCCTCATACAACAGCACCACACCGGGATCATTGACCCAGGTTCGCAACAGCGTGTCGAGTGAAAAACGGCGGCGGCGGAGGTAGTCTTCCAGATCTTTAGGCTCGATGGGGTGCGGGCCCTTGTACGTGATCTCGTATCCCTTGTTGCCAACATATAAGTTAGCGATATCGCGTTCCTTGGTTTGCTCGACGCGCTCTTTGTCGGGGAATTGGCTAAAGGTCCAGAACGGCCCACCGCTGCCGTTGGGCCGGCCATGATGGAAGCTGTAGCCGCGCCCTTGCTGTTCACGATCGCGAATCGTGAGATAGGTCTGTCCGCCCAACGCCTCGATGCCCTGCTGCAGAATCGCTCGGGCTTTGCTGGAGTTCTGGTCCGCTTCCTTATCCAGCTGTATCTTTTGTGCCGGCGCTGTGCCCGCGGATTGCGGCTGTGCCGATCCTGCTGGAGACGGGGCCGCAGCGTTCTGTGGCGTCTGCCCGGCATAGGCTGACGCCAAACACACCAGAACCACGATTGGGAGAAACAGTTTCATTCCGTTTAAGGGAGTGAGCGCGTGCAATCAGAATTGTAGCGTTTCCAGTGGACTTTCTGCCCGCAGCGAAATCGTGCTCCTCTCCCCAATTGGATGCATAAAAGTCCCAAAATGCAAGCTGGCAGCGGGCCTTTTTATCCCTAACCCTGACCCTCTATCCCGCCAGCACGGCCCCACCATTGACGTTAAAGACTTCGCCTGTGATGAAGCTGGCGTGCTCGGTGCAGAGAAATAAGACTGGCGCGGCAATCTCCTCCGGCTTACCCACGCGACCCATAGGAATGGTCCGACGAATCTCTTCACCGCTTTTCGGATCGGCGATCGCCCCGGCCGACATATCCGTATCCACCCATCCCGGGGCCACGCAATTCACATAGATGCGAGCCGGAGCCAGTTCCGTTGAAAGTCCCTTCACCATGCTGATGAGCGCGCCCTTGGTGGCGGAATAGTCGCAGTGAAAGGCCTCGCCTCGTTGACCGCTGGTAGAACTGATGAGCACGATGTGCCCGGCCGGTCCACTTAGGCGGGGCTGCGATTTCATCTGAGCAACGGCATACTTGACCAGACCAAACACTCCATCGAGGTTAATGGACATCGTGGACCGCCATTGCTCGTCGGACATGTGTTCGATAGGAACATCGTTCTCGGGCCAGACGCCGTGATTGGCGACCAGGATATCGAGGCGTCCAAAATGCCTTACAGCTTCTGCGACTAACGGTTGGGCTGACTGGGAATTGTTCAGGTCGCTGGCGATGGGATGACAGTTGGCGGCGCCGCACTCTGCGGCCAGTGCTTCAGCCTGCGAGCGTGCGCTGCGATAGCTGAATGCTACCTTGGCGCCGGCGGCGCAGAACATACGAACGGTGGCGGCACCGATTCCGCGTGATCCACCGGAGATAAGCGCAACCTTGTTTTCGATTGATAGGGTGACGGACATAGCTGACTAGGCTATCGCATACAACGTCTTCGAGGATAGGGTGGGGATCCACTGTGCTAGAGATTCCGGCGCGATGATTCCCGCGGGATGATGCGGGCGAGCATCAAACTCCTGAACTGGACGAGGCGCGCTCCGATTTCATTCCACGCAGCAGGATGCGAACCAGCATTCCGTCAAACTGAATGCCGCTCATTTTGACCAGCTCATCGAGAGCCTGATCGGGGGTGCGCGCAGAGGAGAAAGATTGCTCCGTGACCATGTTGGCATAAGCGTCGGTCAAGCCGATGATGCGTGCCCAGAGTGGAATTTCTTCCCCGCGTAATCCGTCGGGATAGCCGGACCCATCAAAGCGCTGGTGGTGATGTTCAACCGCGTCGCGCATCATGGTGGAGTGCGGGATGACTCCTACAATCTCCGCACTCACGTGCGTGTGCATTCTTAGCTGCATGAATTCGTCGTCGGTGAGCGGTCCCGGCTTGTTGAGAATCGTTTCCGGAATAAAAATCTTGCCCACATCGTGCACCCGGGCCGCATAAACGAGATCAGTAGTTTCCTCGGAGGACAAACCGAGGCCGCGGGCAATGACCTCGCTGTAGCGTGCCACCAGATCACCGTGCCCGGCTGTCTGCAGCTCGCGCGATTCGGCGGCACGGCTCAGGGACTCGATGGCCTCTTTTAAGAGAGCGACGTTGCAGCTCTCATCTCCGCCGCAGAGTTTGTACAGCGTCGTGCTCAACTCTTCGAGGTGTTCCGGACCGGTCCGCTCGCGTTGCAAAAAACCTTCGATAAAGGCAGAGATCTGCTGGCGCTGGCGGGCGAAGTCCTGGCCTTCGACGAACTCCTGCGCGGTCGAAACCAAATTCCCACCCGAGCGCTTGGAGACGTACATGCCCGCGTCGGCTACGCGGATGATGTCTTCAATGGAAAAGCCATGCATGGGGAAACTGGCGACGCCGAAGCTCCCGGTAACGTGGTGTTCGGCGAGCATGGGATCGGCAGCCAGCCATTGGCGGAGACGTTCCGCCAGGATCTGAGCTTGTTCCGATCCCGTCTCCGGCATGAGAACGATGAACTCATCGCCGCCGTAGCGGGCCACGACGTTCGACTGCCGCGATTTTTGCTCGAGCAACCGGCCCACGCGCGCCAGCACGAGGTCGCCCTCGAAGTGGCCCATGCTGTCGTTGACTCCTTTGAACTTGTCGAGATCGATGAGGACCACGGAAAACGGGCGCCCCGAGCGGGAGGCCCGCTTCCACTCAGCCGAAAGCGCTTCCCAGAAGAAGCGGCGCGTTTTGATGCCGGTGAGGCCGTCGGTAATGGATTGCTGCTGCAGTTTTTGAAAGACGAAGGCATTATGCAGTGCCGTGGCCAGCAAGTCGGCCAGCGTGTTGAGGATGAGGACATCCTGCGGGGAAAACGCATTCTCGCCGCGGCTCTCCACATTGAGCACGCCCAGGAGCGACTCGCCGTAGGTAATGGGAATGCACAGTACGGCACGCGAATCGGGCAGAATTCCCGAGAGATTGCCGGGCAGCGCATTCTGCACCAGAGCGCGTTCGCCGGTCCGCGCCACACGGCCCAGAATGCCGGTGCCGAGGGCAATCTTCCTGCCCGTGGCGTGGGCCGTAACTCCGGCCTCCGCCTTGATTTCCACTTCCTTGGTTCCGTAATCCAGCAAGCCGATGCCGATGTGATCGAAGCTGAAATTCCTCTGAATCTCGCTGGCGATCTGGCTCAGCATGTGCACCGGATCGTCGCTGGAAATGGCCGTCCGGGAGACATTGTTCAGGAATGCGAGTTGGCGTGACCGGCGCTGCTCTTCGGCGAACAGTCGCGCATTTTCCACGGCCACAGAAACCTGCCCCGCCGCCGTCACCAGGACGTCGAGGTCGCGCTGCTCGAAGATGTATTCGCGCTCGGGATTCATGGCGACCATGATTCCGGAGGCCTTGTTGCCCAGGAAAATGGGTGTGGCAATCAGGCACTTGGCGGGACGCTGGGGAACGTGCGCGATGCCCAGGCGCTTGCGCGCGGACTCCAGATCGGAGCGGATCAGGAGAGACTCACCGCTGCGAATAACGTACTCGGTAAAAGCATTGCGAACTTCCCGCGTGCGCTTGGGGAGCACCCGGCCATCTCTCACCTCAAGCTCAAAACGGATTTCCTCACCTTCCTGAAATGCAATGTAGAAATGACTGGTGTCGAAGATCTGGCCGAGCTCAATCTGAATGGTGCGGAGGATCTCGTCCTGGTTGAGACGCGAGCTGATCGCCTTCCCGATATCGGTGAGCAATTCGTACTCTTTGGTCCGCCGGTGAGCATCGTGGCTGACGACATAATTTTCGAGCGTGAGGCCCAACTGCAGGGCCAGACCGACCATCAGGCGCGGACCTGAGGAACCGAATGCCCGCCGCTCCGCATGCGGGAAAAGAATGACACCGAAATTGTGCTCGCGGGTTTGCAGGTTCACGGCGGTGAGGTTCCGCACTTCGGCATCCGTCAGAATGCGTTTAAACTCGGCAAACGTGCCAATGGAGGCGACGGGCAGTGGCTCTGGCATACTGCCCAGGTCATGCGCGGTGAAAATTCCGCTGTTCCGGTAAGCGAGCTGGCAGATGTATTCACCCGCTCCGCTGCGTTCAATTGCTTCGAGAAAACCCTGCGGGAACCCCTGCTGAACCGAAGGCAGCAGACTGCGCCAGCGTTCGCTGATGAGGATCGCGGCGCAATCGATGGGCAACGCTCCGCGCAAACGTTCGAGCGCCGCTTGCATATTCGGCACCAGATCGTCAGCAAAGAGGAGTTGCTGCGGATCAACTCCCAGGGTCGAGAGCGCCAGAGTGTTTTCCTGCACCGCGTTGCGCTGGTTCTCGAACAACACCATCACCATAGCGATGCCCAGCAACATCTGCGGCACCGGGCCAAACAGACGGCTGGCGTTGCCGAACATCTCGATCACTGGATTCTGGATGGGACCAACTCCCATCAACACGCCCCACAGCGCCAGCGCCACGGCAAGCACCTGGAAAGCCAGCGACCCGCGCCGGTGTCCGTTGAGCAGGAAGACGACCGAGCAATACAGCAAAATCACAGCCAAGCCAATACCGAGCTGAATCGCGGGCTGTACATCGGGACGGAACACACCATTCACGATGTGTCCATGCAGAGTGAGCAGGGCCAGCACCACTCCTGCGGCGCCGACGGCGGCGTCATACCAGCGGAACTGGGAAGGCCCACGCATCATGCGCGTCGAAACAAAGATGCACAGTGCCATGGCCACCAGAAATAACTGGCTGATAAAGAACGCTAAGGAAGATGACGGAAAAGTATCGAGAACGTAGTGCAGCGAGTATGCCGCCCAGGCTATTTGCCAGGCGCGAAAATATTGCTGCCGGCTTTGCTCATGCAGGTACGTGAAGACGAGGAAGAGCAGCACCGAGACGAATCCCGGGATTAAGACGGTCGTGATGACGACGCTGTTCATAGAGCCGGCGAAGGCACCTTTGGCCACACTGAGTGGCTCAGTTTGGGGGGAAACAGTGACCCAATGTTTTCATACCGAGGCTCCGAAAACAATAGGATTTAAGTACACTGCCTGGGTTCGATTTGTATTCAAATCAAAGGGTTGCATCGGCAACCACGGCTTGACGATGCTTTTCCGACACCCGTACCATCAAGAGTTCCCTCCGAATCCATGTCAAACGCCTTGAATTCCCCTTTGTCCAGGAAGCCCCGAGTGCGCTTTGCGCCGTCCCCTACCGGATTTTTGCACGTAGGCAGCGCGCGTACTTTCATCTTTAACTGGCTGTATGCACGCGGCACGGGCGGGACCATGATTTTGCGCCTCGATGATACCGACGTCGAACGCAATACCGACGCTTCGGTGAACTCTATTTTTGAAGGCCTGAAGTGGCTGGGCCTGAGCTGGGACGAAGAATATAAGCAGTCGGATCGTGGAGCGCTGCACCGGCAGATGGCGGAGACGATCTTTCAAAAGGGCCTTGCCTACAGGGATTTCACGCCTGCCCATACCGGAGATAGCGAGAAGTCAGGCGCGCAGGGGACATGGCTATTCAACTCCGGTATGCGCGAATTATCGCGGGAGGAGAGCGATCGCAGGGCAAATGCGGGAGAGCCTTTCGCGCTGCGCTTCCGTGTTCCGCGAGAGGGTGGGCAGGTCGTGCGATTTACTGACGCGGTGTACGGCGAGCAGATGAAGGCGGGAGCGGACATCGAAGACTTTGCCCTCTTGCGCTCCGATGGCATGCCGACATATCACCTGGCGTCGTGCGCGGACGATGCCGACCTGAGCATCAGCCACATCATTCGCGGCCAGGACCACCTCTCCAATACATTCAAGCACGTGCTGATCTTCGAAGCCGCCGGACACACTCCGCCGCAGTTCGCGCATCTGCCGCTGCTGGTCGCCCCTGATGGAACCAAACTTTCGAAGCGCCGCCATGGCCCGGTCGTCAGCGTGACCACGTATCGCGATGCCGGATTCCTGCCTGAAGCTTTCATCAATTTCCTTTGCCTGCTTGGTTGGTCGCCGAAAAACGACCGCGAGCAGATGAGCCGCCAGGAACTGATCGAGGCTTTCTCGCTGGAAGGCATCAATCGATCAAATGCAGTAGTTAATTTCAAGGAGCCTGATGTGGCGCGGGCGCCCTCGCCCGCGAACACTGCCCCGGAAGAGACGTTCGATCCCAAGGCGCTCTGGCTGAATGCGGAGCACATTCGCGGTCTCGCCATCGAGGACTTGAGCCAGCGACTCCTTCCGATCGTGCGCGAAGCAGGCTTCGCGATTCCGCCAGAGAGAATGCTGCAGATTACTCCACTCATCCGCGAGCGCATCAAGCTGTTGCGTGATGTTTTGACCGCGGCGGATTTTTTCCTCGTAGACCAGCTCCCGCCATACGATCCGGCTGAACTCATCCCGCAAAAGGGTGACGCGGCCATGGCCTTGAGAGTCCTGCAAAAGGCGCAGGCCGTGCTGCCGAAGGTAGAGTTTAAGCATGATCCGTTGGATCAGGCTCTGCGTGCCGCCGCACAGGAACTGGGCGTGAAGGCTGGTCAGATGTTTCAGCCTATCCGCGTCGCCGTCTGCGGCCGCAAGAACGCGCCGCCATTGTTCGAAACGCTGGAAGTGCTGGGGAAAGAAGTCACGCTGCGCAGGATTCAAGAAGCCGTCAAGAAGTTAAGCTGACAGCACGTTGTTCGGCGGATTTTGACTTCTCATCCTGCTATTCCCCGCCGATTTTTCTTGCATCCTGCCAGTACGCTTCGGGAATCTATACGCCTGCAGGACTTTCCTCGGTCGCAATCATCTTTCGAAAGAGGTCCCCCATGAAAGCCGCCCAGATCAGCAAGCCCGGTGGAAATTTTGAAATCGTCGAACGTCCCACTCCTGAGCCGGGAAGAGGCCAGGTTCGCATCAAGGTAGAGGCGTGCGGCATCTGCCACAGCGATGTACTGGTGAAAGAAGGCCTCTGGCCGGGCCTCCAGTACCCGCGTGTTCCTGGTCATGAGATCGCCGGACGCGTCGATAAGCTTGGCGCGGATGTAGTTCAATGGCAGCCCGGGCAGCGCGTGGGCGTCGGGTGGCACGGCGGGCATTGCTTTGTCTGCGATCCCTGCCGCCGCGGCGACTTCATCCACTGTAAATTTCAAAAGGTTACCGGCATCAGTTTCGATGGCGGCTATGCCGAATACGTCATCGTGCCCGCGGAGGCCATCGCGCTGATGCCTGACGATCTGTCAGCTGACGATGCGGCTCCGCTGCTCTGTGCCGGAATTACGGTCTACAACCCGCTGCGCCACTCCGGCACGCGCGCCGGCGACTTGGTAGCCGTGCAAGGCATCGGCGGCCTGGGCCATCTCGGAATTCAATACGCGCGGCAGATGGGCTTCCGCACGGTTGCGATCGGGCGCGGCAGCGACAAGCAAACCTTGGCCAAGAAGCTAGGCGCTCACGAATACATCGATACCAACGCGACCGCTCCCGCTGAAGCATTGCAGAAAATGGGAGGAGCCCAACTCGTCCTGGCCACCGCGCCTGATTCGAAATCGATGTCGGCTCTAGTCGACGGCCTGGGACCGAACGGCACTCTGATGATCGTCGGAGCCGGCGCCGAGTCGCTAACGGTCACTCCACTTCAACTCATCTTCGGGAGCAAGTCAGTTCGAGGTTGGCCCTCCGGCACCGCCAGAGATTCGCAGGATACGCTGGAGTTCAGCTCACTCGCCGGTGTTCGCCCCATGATCGAGCGCTACCCGCTGGAAAAAGCGGCGGAGGGCTATAACCAGATGATCACCGGCAAGGCGAGATTCCGCGTGGTGCTGACGATGGCAAGCTGACATCGTCTCGAACAAATACTTCCGGGGTCGCAAGCGAATCGGTATACAATCGCGGCCATTCTTAGGGCCGGCAGTTTCAGTCCGAACTGCAGTTCGGGCAGGCCTCGCTGCCGGCGCCCCGATTGATTCCATGCACTCCTTCGGGGAGATCGTGGCAGCCTGCCCGCGGTTCAGTATCTGGGGTCCAAGTTTAAAAATTGCGCGGCAGTGACTCTGATTCCTGTCGTTGGCCCTTCACGCCCAGAGATCCCCTGCTGCCACATGGAGGCAATACATGAGGAAATTCAAGTTCGGGGTCGTGGCCTGCCTGACTCTGCTGTTCTCGCTTCCCTCGTTTGCGCAGATCGCGTCTTCACGGCTCGGAGATGGCACGGGCGAGGATTGGGAGCCAGCAATCCTGGCCGCAGACGGCACGTATGTTTACGCCTTGTGGCCACACTTCGCGGCCACCACTCTGAAAGACACTTCGGGCGCCACCTGCATGCCCTATTCGGCCAAGGGCGGCGGCGGTAAGAATAATACGACCAGCACCTACATGTATTTTCAGATGTCCAACAACGGCGCCTGGAGCAACGTTGTGATTCCGCGCTGCCCCGTCTATGGCACCGGAGTAGACGCCCAACTCGCAGTGGGCGCGAATCATCGCATCTATGCCGGCTACATGGACGGCAACGCGCAGTACACGCCGATTGTCGTGACCTACTCCGATGATCACGGTTCAACCTGGAGCAAGCCGGTGGATGTTACCAATGGAAAAAAAGGTGACAAGGACATCTTGCTGGTCGACGCCAGCAACAACGTCATGGTGGGCTACGAGAATGGAGGCAAGCAGTACATCAGCGTGAGCACCAACGGCGGAGCCAATTTCACTTCGAAGCAGATCACCGTCGCCTCCAGCGGCGTGGCCCTCGCCACCGGTGGTGTTTTGGATACCAAAGGGAACGCCTACATCGCATGGTCGGGCACGAATAACACCGGGAATGGGCCGACCACTTTCTACGTGGTGCACTCCAACAATTTATTTTCGACTTACTCTGTCACCACCATCGACGAAGGCCAAGGTGAACCCCAGGTTTCCGGCGCGGGATGGGACTATTGGGGCGGTTCGGTGCAGATCGGTATCCAACCCAAAACCGCGCCCGCCAATGATCGCCTGATCGCTGTCTACAACGCCGGGGCCGGTTCCAATGGTGCGCCGGAACGCATCTACACCAAGTACTCCGACACGCTAGGAGCAACCTGGAATATCCCCTACAATGCCGCTTCCTGGCCCAACGGTTCGCAACTCTCGCTGGCGCCCAGTGGAGTGTGGCATGGCTTTCCCTCGATTGCCGGTTCGTCCTCGGCGGTGAAGGCCATCTGGATGGACAACCGTGCGACGCCGGGTGGTAATTACACTTGCACCAGTTCGAGCACAACTGGCCATTGCGGCGTGTGGAACGTCTACATGCGCAGCAGCGCCGATGGCGCAACGAATTGGACTACTGAGCAAGTGATGACCCAGGCCACGCCCTACAAGGATTACCAAACCGCGGCGGGCTTCGATCATCCCTATGGCGACTACACCGAAACCGTCAGCGATTCTGCGGGAAACTTCTATGGAGTCTGGGCGGAAGGGGAATCGTACCTCGGGAGCGGAGACGTGTACTACGCCAAGTTTTGAGCGCGAGCGAATCTGAAGTGATGGGGCACCCGCATTGCCTGGGGGTGCCCCCTTTTTTCCGGGCGTCAAATCGTCGCCTCGTGTCAGCGTCCGCGAAAGGCCATGCCTGGCATCACTGCGTGGAAGCCTTCTGATCTGTGGCACTTCCGCCGGCTGCCTGCTCGCTCACCAACTTCAGGTTCTCCGCCTTCCAGCGCATCGCGTCGTGGATGCGATTGCGTCCGCTGGGATGGTCGAAGAATACCCACTCCTCCATCGGACCCGGGCTCATCTTTCGATATTCGCCCAAGTGGATCGCTGCCTGCGCAAAGCCGTCTGGCTGGCGGCTGGCATTCAGGCCGTACATATCGGCTTCATGTTCGTTGGTGCGGATGTGCGTGTTCATGATTGGAGTGACGATGAAACTGAAGATAGAGCCCAGTAAGACCACGAGCGGAAGTACCGCCGTGTCGCCAACGCCGCGGATTTGCCACTTTTCTCCCCAGCGCTGAAGGGACCAATCCAGCGACCAGCGCAGCGATGCGAACAGGATTACGATCACGACCCCAAAGAACAGCATATCTTTCGGGATGTGATTCAAGACGTAGTGACCCATCTCGTGTCCCATCACCGATTGAATCTCTTCCGGCGATCCCCGGCGCAGCAGATTGTCATTGAGCGTGATGCGCATGGTACTGCCAAAGCCGCTCACGTTCGCGCTCATGCGGGTGGTTTGTCGCGAGGCGTCGACTTCATAAACATCCCTGGCGGGAATGCCGTTGGCTCGGGCCAGGCGCAAGATCGGTTGCGTAATCTTCGGATCATCCAGGCGCGTGACCTTGTTGAAGAAGGGAACAATGTAGATCGGGACGATCGCGACGACCATGACCATAACCGCTAGGGTTGCAATCGAGCCCCATATCCACCACGTGCGCGGCAGGCGGCGGACGATGCCGAACAGCAACACCGCCAGGATGCCGCCCAGCACCAGATTCACCAGGAGACCCTTCATCTGGTCTCCCATCCATGGACCGAACGTTTGCGTGGCCAGGCCATACTTGTGTTCGCGGAAATAATCTTCGTAGAGGCTCATCGGGAACACGATGATCGTCGTGACCAGCAGGTATTCGACCCAATAGATCAGCGTCTGCAGGGGTTTGAACCGCGTAAGGCGCTCGGCCAGGTTGCGCATCGCGGCAGACCAGCGCAGGTTTAGCAGCAACAGGGCGACGGCCACGCCGTATAGAAAATCCCAGAGAATCATCCAGTATCCGCCCTCGAAGTAAGCATCGGAATGAGCTTTGGCATCAGCCGGGATGAGGGCCAGATAGGCGTCGGTAGCCGCTTCCGGGTCGAAATTTGCTGAGGGACGTGCCGCGGCCGGCACGGTTGTGATGTCAACCGGGGAAGACGCAGGGCTGGTAGCGGGACTTGGTTGAGCCAAGGCGGCGCAAAAAACCAGGCAGACGAATAGCGAGACGGCGCAAAAGCGAAAGAGCATAGTTTGTCCTCTGAATAACTCCGAACTATACGCGTAAGGCTGTGAGGAAGTTCCCTGCATGGCGAATGGAAGGATGCGCGGTCGCCATTTGTATTGACATGAAGTACTTTGTATTATAAAGTCGCCTCATGATCGCAGCCCAAGAACCTTTCCTGCGCTCCGTTCCCAAGCGCTGGGTCCCCCGGGAAATGATGCATGCGCCCGCACTCGATCACGCCGAACCCCGCGGATTCATCGAGCGCCGCTACGCGCTGTTGATCAATCCCTTTTACCCCAAAGATGCGAACGCCAGCTTCGGCAAGCACGTGCTCACGCCGACTCTCGCGCTGACCAGTTTCGCAGCGACCACTCCGCGGAACTGGCGCGTCGAGTATTGGGATGAAAATCTGCTCGACGGACGCCCGCCCTTCCAGCCGATGCCGCATGTGGTCGGCATCACCGTCCATCTGACGTTCGCGCGCCGTGCTTACGAACTGGCCGATTGGTATCGTGCCCGCGGCGCGAAGGTGATCCTGGGCGGCCTGCACGTCCTCTCCTGTCCGGACGAATGCGCTCCGCACGCGGATGCCCTCGCGCTGGGCGATGGCGTACAACTTTGGCCGCGCATCCTGCACGACGTCGAGAACAACTGTTTGCAATCGCGTTATGTCGCGACCTATGAGAATGACTATTGCGACGACCCGGCGCCGCGCCGTCAGATTCTGCCCCGCCGCAGCTTTCTCACTACGACTAGCCTCATCGCGACTCGCGGATGCCACAACCGCTGCGGCTTCTGCTATCTCGCCACCGATGGCCTGCGTATGCCTTATCGCATGCGCCATCCGCAGCAAGTCGTTGAAGAATTCGAAGCTGATGACCAGCCGTACGCCGTATTCGTCGACAATAATCTCGGGTCTCGCCGCGACTACCTGCACGCGCTGTGCAACGCCCTGCGCCCGCTGAACAAGATCTGGAGCGCGGCCGTCACCATCGATGTCACCGACGATCCCTCCCTTATCCGCAACATGGCACTGGCGGGATGCACCGGAGTCTTCATCGGCTTCGAGTCTCTCTCCGACGAAAATCTGTCCGACTCGCACAAAAAGACTCCGAAGACCTCCGACTACGCACGGCGGATACGCATCCTGCACGACTACGGAATCCAGGTAAATGGATCGTTCGTGCTCGGTTTCGACCACGACCGCAAAGATGTCTTCGCTCGCACCGCGGAATGGATCGAGGAGAATCGACTGGAGTGCGCAACCTTCCACATCCTCACGCCATATCCCGCCACGCCCTTGTTCCGGCAGATGGAAGAACAAGGGCGCATCCTGCATCGTGACTGGAATCTCTACGACACCGGACATGCGGTCTTTCAGCCAAAACACATGACGCCCCAAGAACTCGAGCAGGGATATGCCTGGGTCTACCAGCGCCTGTTCTCGCATGCCTCGATCTGGCGCCGTCGGCCCGAGCAGTGGCAGGCGGTCCCGCTCTACCTCGCCATGTCCTATCTATACAAGCGCTCGAACCGCTTCTGGCACCTGCTGATCAAGCATGACCTCGTGAATCCTGTCTGGAAGCCGCTGGTTGAGATGACGCGCTGGCGGCATGTGCGTTATCGGAGACACCTGGCCGAGCAGGAAGTGACAGTTGGGGCGCCGGGCCAGATCGTGTCGGCGGGAGTGTGAGCGGGGGAATCGGCCTGGCAATGTGAGCGCCACCGAAATCCTATTTATATCCGATGGGTGTGCATATACTAATTCCGAAGAACAAGTGAGAAAAACACGCCGATATGAAGCGGATACACTTTTTCGCATTAAGAGACGATTTGGTTCCGTTGCTCGAAGCTGTCGAGGGTAATGGTGAGCTTCAGTATGTACGTTTCGGGCAGTATCAGGTCGGGAATGCGCTGAAGGTTTTCAGATCCGGTCAAGAGATCCCGAATCTGGGGCGCGCAACAACTTACAATGCAGCCACATCCGAAACCTATCTTGTTTCTGAGCCTCAGATCGCTATTACGCCCCGTCCCATCAAGGGTACAGATCGGTTCGCCGTGGATCAACTTTGGAATCCTGACACTGTTACATTCACACCTTCGGGTGTGTGGAACGAAGATGTCGTGCTTTACGGACGCGTGGCGACCGTCTCTGATACTAAGTTGTCCCAGAAGCTGATGCGTCGGTTCCATTCGGTAGCAAAGAGATGTTTCACTAAGATGGAAGAATATTACGTCGGTTTACATGCGCTGACGCTGTTGAAGGCTGGCAAGCGGCTGACAATTGGGGCCTATTCCCCACAGCATTACGACCTCCATATCAGCTGAGCAACATGCTACGGTCGATTTGTCTTCCGAGGGGGACTGACACGCTTCGCGATGTTCTAAGCGTTGTCATTCCCGCTGTACAGATCAATCTCGTGCAGCGGCGATCTCTTCAATCCTTTGCAAGATTGCCACTATGTCGGATGCGGTCGTTCTCGGGTTCATCACCACGAGGCGAAGCACTCTCCGTCCGTCGAGCACCGTGGAGCTGATATAGCCCGCTCCGGATTCGTTCAGCTCCTCCTTAATTGACCAGTGGCGGCGGTCGGAATCGCGGCCGCGCAAGCCTCGCAGTTCAAAACAGAAGATGTTCGAATGTGGCTGATGCACCGGCGCGAGGGTTTTGGATCGCAAGCAGTACCGAAATGCGGCTTGGGCCACGTCGCAAACGTCAGTCGTCAGCGTGTCCCAGAGTTCCTCGCCATACACTCGCCACACCAGCCAGGTCTTGAGCGCGTCAAAGCGCTGCGAACACGCGATCGTGACCTGACCAATATCGGGCCAGTGGCGCTTCGATCCGAAAAGATAAGGAGCCTGCTCCTGCAGCGGCTCGAACAGCTTCTTGCCATCGCGTACCAGCACGCCCCCGGCGGCGAGCGGCACGAACATCATTTTGTGCGGATCGAATGTGATCGAATCCGCCTTGGCGATTCCGCGCAACAGCTTGCGCAGGCGACGGCTGAAGGCCAGGCCCGCACCATGCGCCGCATCGACATGAAACCAGGCGCGGTGCCGCATTGCCACCCGATGCAGGCCGACCAGATCGTCGAAACTTCCTGTTGGCGTCGATCCGGAGGAACCGACCAGAATGAATTTGCGGAATCCGGCCTTTCGCGCTGCACTAAAAGCGTCCTCGGCACGCGCCACATCCGTGCAGAACTCCGAATCCAATGGCACTTGAAAAACGGCATCCCGGCCGATCCCAAGGATCCCGGCCGCCCTCGAGATTGAGTAGTGCGCCTGGGCCCCGACGATGATCGCGATGCGAGCTCCGCCTTTCTTGGAGGCATCCGGTTCCAATGCATCGCGGGCCGCGAGCAATGCCGTCAGATTGGCAAACGCCCCACCCGGCACCAGCGAACCGTCTGCGGCGCGTGGATAGCCGAAGAGAGTTTTGAACCTGCTCATCAGATCGCGATCAATCGCGGTGGCGATCGGCGACATCTCCCACACGGCGAGGCTTTGATTCAGGGCGGCCACCACTGATTCCACGAGAGCCGCCGCCGGAATGGGCGCCGCGACTTGTTGCGCGGCGAACCTGGGGTGCGAAAGCCGGAGGCTGGCTTTTTGAATCTGGCGAACCAGCGCGGGAAGATTTGATTTCCCCGCACCTCTGAGGATTGCCGCAGCGATCCGCTCCGAGTCAGGTGTTCGCACCGGTCCCCCCTTTACAAGGAGGGCATCGGCCGCAATGTCAGCCAGTTCGCGCGCCAGTTTGCGCACGGCGGTGGGCCGCCAAAGAGCTTCCATTCGATTCTGCCTTGCCTGGGTGTCTTTCACTCTCAATTGACCTATGAATACTGCCTCAGCTTTCCTCCCTGAGGACTTGGCCATTGAATACGGCAAAATCTCGATCTTGAATGAGGATGTGCAATCCTACACTGGGCGGCAATTGGGGCAACCGACTTCGTGTGCAGCGAGTCCGGGCCAGCCCCAGCTATTGACTCAAGCGAACTCAGCATGCGAGCCTTGGGGCCGTTGTGATCTAGTTTCTGCCACTCCAGGAAGAATCCTTGAAAAAAACAATCCTCGCACTGCTCATCAGCTTTCTCATGATCCCAGCCGGGCTGTTGGCTGTGACTGCCGATGTAATCGCTCCAATCCACCAGTTCATCGACGGATTCAATAAAGGCGACACCAAGTCTGCCTTCGCCACTTACTCGACCGGCGACGTCACCATCATTGACGAGTTCGCTCCGCACCGCTGGCACGGCCCGCACGCAGCTCAGGAGTGGGCGGCCGACTATGACAAGCACGCGCAGGCCACCGGTGTGTCTGACGGAACGGTGGAATATGGCGCGCCACACGCACCGAGATTGAGGGCGATTCGGCTTACGTGATCGTACCGACAACCTACCGATATAAGCAGCATGGCCAGCCTGCAGTTGAGGAAGGCCAGATGACTTTCGTTCTCCACGCAGAAGCGGGCGGCTGGAAGATAAGCGCTTGGACCTGGTCCGGCACTAAGCCACATCCCACGAAATAGCCTGACTGGCTTTCTCTGGAACTCTTTTCGCGTTCGCCCTAAGAACTCAAAGAAAATGCTTGACAACTTATACTGTGCATCATACAGTGTGTGTCACATACTATATGACGAACGGTACCCAAGGCGCGCCAGAGGTTCTCGAGAATCTGAAGATGGAACTCCGCCGAGGGTGCCTCATCGTCGCTGTCCTGGCGCAACTTCGGACCGAGCAATACGGATACACGCTGCGCAAGGCCTTGGCGGATGACGGCCTGGAGATCGATGAGGGCACCCTCTACCCGCTGCTGCGCCGTCTGGAAACTCAAGGTCTGCTGGCCAGCCAGTGGCGCGAGCAGGACAAGCGCAACAAGCGCTTCTACCGGCTGTCGACGGCCGGGGAAGTGATTCTGGGCCAACTACTCCAGGAGTGGCAAAGCATCAACACGTCAATCGAAAAAATTCTTCACGAGGCATCGTCATGAGCAAAACCAGCCGCAATCCCATGGAACTCGTCGACCGCTACCTGCAAGCCGTACGCTTCTGGCTGCCGAAGTCGCGCCGCCAGGAGGATCTCATCGCTGAACTGGGAGAAGACTTGCGCTCCCAGATCGAAGACAAAGAAACAGAACTCGGCCATCCCGTCACCGAAGAAGATGTCTCCGAGATCCTGAAGCGCTGCGGCCGTCCGATGCTGGTCGCTGGAAGGCTCGGTCCCAAAGGATATGTGATTGGCCCAGGGCTGTATCCCATCTATTTATTCGTGCTCAAGATGGTGCTGCTGTGGATCATCGTTCCGGTCACCATCTTCATCATTGGCCCCGTAAACCTGGTCAACTCATCAGGCCAATTGGGTGCTGCGATTGGAAACACTATGGCCAGCCTTTGGTCATCACTGTTCGTCTCGGGCGGCATTATCACACTGGTATTCGCGATCCTTGAGCGCACGAACGCGCACGTGACTCACGAGTGCAAGTGGGATCCCAGCTCGCTTCCTCCCCTTCAGAAGCAAGAGCGTAAAACGTCGATGGTGCAGGCTCTGTGTGAGTTGGCCTTTGGCTGGTTTGGAATCATCTGGCTCCTGCTGTTGCCGAACTACCCGTTCCTGATCCTCGGGCCGGCGGCAACATTTCTGAAGCCGGCGCCCATGTGGCACACCTTTTATCTGCCAATCGTTCTGGTCGCGGTCTTCGGACTGGTGCGATCGGGGATGATCCTGGCGCGGCCGCAGTGGAGTTGGTTTCCATCCCTGAGCAAGCTATTGCAGACGGCACTCAGCCTGATCGTGGTTCACTTCATCCTCAACGCCGCCGGGCACGCACCGAGCGGAAACTGGCATCCGTTCGTTGTATTGGCGGACGGCGTGCAGGATTCAGCGCATTACGTCCGGATCGCGGCTATCGTCAACGCGTCGATTCTCCTCAGTCTCCTGTCGGCATGGATCGGCCTTTCCATCGCGGGCATCGTGCAGACCTGGCAGTTCATGCGGCACGCCCGTAAATGGACATCTGGCATGCAACACACCGCGTCCTTGCATGTGCAGTAGATATTTCTTGCAGCAAGAATGGAGACCGCCGGTTTCGGTCTCCATCTTTTTTTGCGATAAGATCAATGCTTATGGACTCTCCTACCGCCGAGGCAAAGATAAAGATGAGCGGAAATGTGGCCCCGGAACCTCGTCCTTCTAATTTTCTGCGCGACCGGATCGCTGAGGATCTCAGGACCAACAAATACGACGGCCGGGTACAGACGCGCTTTCCACCGGAGCCGAATGGATACCTCCACATCGGGCACGCCAAGGCAATCTGTCTCGACTTCGGCCTGGCCGACGAGTTCGGCGGGCGCACCAACCTGCGCTTTGACGACACCAACCCCGAAAAAGAAGATATCGAGTACGTCGACGCGATCAAAGAAGACATTCAGTGGCTGGGCTTCCATTGGGACGGGCTTTTCTACGCGTCGGATTATTTCGACCAGCTCTACGAGTGGGCGGTCAAGCTGATCAAAGACGGCAAGGCTTACGTCGACGATCTCTCTGCGGAAGAAATTCGCAAGCATCGCGGCACTCTGACTGAGCCCGGGAAAGACAGTCCCTATCGCAGCCGCTCGGCGGAAGAAAACCTGAACCTATTCGAGCGCATGAAGGCGGGAGAGTTTCCCGACGGCTCACGGGTCCTGCGGGCGAAGGTTGACATGTCATCGCCCAACCTGAACATGCGCGATCCCGTGATGTACCGCATCCTGCACGCCGAGCATCACCGCACCGGCAGCAAGTGGTGCATCTATCCGATGTACGACTACGCGCACGGGCAGTCCGACTCGCTGGAAAAAGTCACGCACTCCATGTGCTCGCTGGAGTTTGCCGATCACCAGCCGATTTACAAGTGGTTCATCGAGCAGCTGGGAATCTTCCCCTCGCAGCAAATTGAATTCGACCGCCTGAGCCTGACCTACACGCTGATGAGCAAGCGCAAGCTGCGCCAACTGGTCGAGCAAGGGACGGTGCGGGGCTGGGACGACCCGCGCATGCCGACCCTCTCCGGCCTGCGCCGCCGCGGGTACACACCGGAAGCGATTCGCAACTTCGTAACTGCCGCCGGAGTCTCGCGTACCAACGGCATTGTTGAGCTGGCCATGCTGGAACACTTTGTGCGCGAGGACTTGAACAAGCGCGCGCCACGGGTGATGGCGGTGCTGCGTCCGCTGAGAGTGGTGATCGATAACTATCCGGAGAATCAGGTCGAGGAGATGGACGCGACCAACAATCCGGAGGACGAAAGCGCAGGCACGCGCAAGGTGCCGTTCTCGCGCGAGCTCTACATCGAGCAGGACGACTTCCGCGAAGTGCCTCCGCCGAAGTATTTCCGTTTAACACCGGGCCGCGAGGTGCGGCTGCGCTACGGCTACTTCATCACCGCTAAGAGCGTGGTGAAGAACGATAAGGGAGAAGTGGTCGAAGTGCATTGCACTTATGATCCGGCCACGCGCGGCGGCAACGCGCCACCTGACGGGCGCAAGGTGAAGTCCACGATCCATTGGGTTTCGGCGCAGCATGCGGTCGATGCCGAAGTGCGCGTCTACGAGAACCTGTTCACCAAGGAAAATCTCGGCGACGTGGAAGAAGGCAAAGACGTTCTCGACTATCTGAATCCAAACTCGCTGGAAGTGATTGCGAACGCGAAGCTGGAGCCGTCACTGGCCACTGCCACGCCAGGCAGCCGCCACCAGTTCGAGCGCCTGGGATACTTTTGCGCCGATCTAGACTCGAAGCCGGGAAAGCCAGTGTTCAACCGCACTGTGGCGCTGAAAGACACGTGGGCGAGGATCGAGAAGAGGTCGTAGAGACGTTGCTTGCAACGTCTCTGCCGGAAGCGTCCCGAAAGATGGGGCATCGCTAAATGATCCGCCTACTGTTCGTGGTTAGAGAGACGTAGCAAGCTACGTCTCTACGAGAGATCCTGGAATGGACGGGAATTTGTTTCTGAAGGCTTGAAGTCAAAATCCCCGCCCTGTCCCTCCAAAGAACGGAGGGACAAGGACGGGGCATCCTTCGCTACTTCGGACTTATCTGAAGAGTTGTAATTTGATCGCGGCTGACCTCTAGTGCACGTGCGGGCTCTGTGCGGGATTCTTGTGTGGCCCGGCTGGCTCCTTCACGACCTTCACATCGAAGCTTACCGGCAGGGTTTTGGGTGGGAAGCATTGCGCGTTGTCGCAGGCCTGGTAGCGCAGGACGCCGTGCATGACATATTTCCCTGGCTCCACGGAGTGGAGTGGATGCACCGCTACCTTGATCGCGAAGTCGCCGCTGTACACACTCAGTTTCTCGTCCGGCGAAAAAGGAAAGCTCACTTCTTTTCCTTCCGGGTAATCAATCTTGCCGAGGACGATGTCAGTAGGCAGGTCCATCTTCAGCGCGGTCGGAATCAGAAACTCCGATTTCGGCGTGTTGGAATTGATGTGGTATCCCGATGCGACGCGGAAGTCCAGGCTTACCATGGTCTGAACGGTGCGGCGCGCGGTCACTGTAGGAATCGGCGCGATGGTGACAGAGGGCCCTTTTCCCGACTGAGCCCAAGCCCCGCCTGCCAGCAGAACCAGCACCGGGCCGGCTATTCTCGAGATGTGCCTTGGCAAGATCATCGTCGCCTTACGACGCTCCGGAAGCCAGAGTCAATCCTAGAAGGAACCGCGCCGACTTTCTATTGTCACTTCTGAGGCTGCAAGGCCGGCGTGGTGACATTGCTCAGAACGGGCCCACTTTGCGTGTTGAGCGCGGCTTTAATCGAGTCCTCGATCTCGGCCCGGCCCTTGAGGCCGATGATCCGGTCGATGATTTTCCCATCGCGTCCGATGAAAAAGCTTTCGGGAAGCGCGGGCACGCCGCCGTAAGCATCTCCCACCGCTTCTTTCCCGATCAGGACGGGATAGTTCACACCCATATCCTTGGCAAACTTGGCAATGTCTTCTTTGCTGGAATCGTCCATCGCGATGCCGACGACCTGCAGCCCTTGCGAACCATACTGATTTTGCAGCTCCACCAGCCACGGTGTCTCAATCTTGCAAGGGCCGCACCACGTGGCCCAGAAATTCAACAGGACGGCTTTGCCGCGAAAATCTGACAGCCGCGTACTTTTGCCGTTCAGGGATTCCAGCGTGAAATCCGGGGCGGGCGCGGACTTCGTCATCCGAGTAATGCCTTCGTTCCCGGGACGTTTGGCCATGTGGAAGCCGAAATACAGCATGGCTGCAGCCACGACGGCAACGACAACCAAAGCCAGCGGATTACGGCCGCTGCCTTGCGGCGGCTGAGGCGCCGGGACGGTTAGATCTGGTTCACCGCCACCCATATTTGGTACTTCAGGCGTAGACATATCAAAACCTCATTACAACGCGAAACGATTCAGGAACGACAGCCAACTGGAGATCAGCGTAAATCGTCCGAGCACTAATAAGATGCCAAGCGCGATCAAAAGGCCGCCACTGGCCACTTCGAGAGCATGCATGTGCGAGCGGAAGCGGCTGTAAAACTTCAGAAAGCGCTCCATCAGCAGCGAGGTCAACAGGAACGGCACGGCCAGTCCCAACGAATAAACCGCAAGCAGGAGAATTCCCTTTACCAGCGTATCCTGCTCGCTGGAAAGATAAAGAATCGAGGTGAGAATAGGCCCCAGACATGGAGTCCAGCCGAAGGCGAAAGCAAAACCAATCACAAAAGCCCCGATCGGCGTGCTGCTGCCCTTCACACTATGCAGCCGGGCGTCGGTGTAGAGCGCCTTGATCTTGAAAATCCCCGTGAGGTGCAGCCCGAAGATAATGATGACTACACCCGCCACAATCGAGAGCGTGTGCTTGTAGCGCGCGGCGACCTGCCCGATCTCGGTAGAGATCGCCCCCAGCGTTATAAATACGACGCTGAAGCCCAGGATGAATCCAATCGAATTCACCATCACCCGCCGCATCAACTGCGCTTGCGGAGACTTCAGTTCCTCCAGTCCCGCGCCCGAGATAAGCGAAACATATCCCGGCACCAGCGGCAGAACACACGGCGACAGAAACGAGATGAGGCCCGCAAAGAAAGCAGCAACGGGCAGTGGGAGGCTCGACATTCGATCCTTATTGTACCTGTTGGAGAACCTTCGCTGAATAAGACGATTTCGGCAGCGATTAGTTGCAGATCCGCAAACGGTTCAGTGCTTTTTCGTCGTGGAGGGCAGCTTGGGAGTTTGAGCCGGCTCCGGTTCGGCGGGGGCCGCCATTACCGGAAACTGGTCGGAGGCATCGACCAGCTTGCGAAACACCGTCGCGGGCAGAGTCGCGATCAACACCGCACGGCTGTCTTCCTGGCGCACGTGCAGCCCGTCGAAAAGCGCCTTCACGTCGGCATCGGTGCCTGTCGAACCGACCGCGGTTTCCGCGCTATGAAACATTGACAGGAAAACATTCACCTTGTCCGCGATGGTTTGTGCATCTTCTTTCGTGCCCGCCCAGGCCTCGGCGCGCAGATGCAGCACTCCCGTGCGCAACGGAAGGTGAAGTGGATTGTAGCTCGCGGAAATCACCAGGTCGGTGGACCTGGGAAGAACTGTGGACCAACCCTGAAATGCCGGGGCCGCAGGTTCGACACGGGCAATGAGCCACACCGGGCTAGCGAGTTGCACCCGTTTGTAATACTTGCGCAGGAAGGCCGGACCGCCAAACGGGGAAGCCAGCCGCCGCGCCCGGTCGACCATCCCGCGGATGACCGCCGGATCATCGTGGTTGGAGGCAGCCACCGTGTCCACGCCGAGAATGGCGATACGAAAAGTTCGTCCGGCAAGTGGAATCGAATAGATATCGACCGAGTGGTAGTTCTCCACCGACTGCGCCGTCCGCTTCAGGTAGGCAGAGCACTTGACGCTATCAAATCGCGCGATGAAAACTTCTGAAAAACGAGGCTCGGGAGCCGATCCTCCGGTCCCCCCTCCCGGCCAGCTCTGTGGGTAGTGGACCGCGAAGGCTACCGATTCGAGGTCGCGCTCGTAGTCAAACCCAGTCTCGCGGATAAAGCGCTCGTACTCGGGATCGTGGGAGATCGGGAATGCCGGCTTTTCATTGTTCGTTTTGCGGACCCAGCTGAAGTTGGCATAGAGGAAAGCGTCGGCCCCGGGCAACAGCCGCGCGGGTTCGGGCGGAGCCTGTTTGCGCAGCTGGACCGTCAGCGTCACCGCCGCGGCCACAATCACGACCGCTAATACGATAGGGAGAGTGCGTCTAATTCGCATGCAGGGCGGTCAGGAAGGAATGATAGCACTGGGAGCGACCGGGAGGTGAGCAGGCGCTGACGAGGCAGCCAGATCAGGAGAATTCTCCGAGCCGGGTGGCCCCAATGGTGGCTTTGCGGGAAGACGGTCCAGTTCTTGCGCCTAAAGTTACCCTTGTGATACCTTAAATAATTGTCCCGGACATTCGGAAGGGATCAGAGGGATTAGTTTGCGCGACGGCGCAGCTTTCCCCGGATTTGCTGGCGTAGCTCAGTCGGTAGAGCATCTGATTTGTAATCAGAGGGTCGGGGGTTCGAATCCCTTCGCCAGCTCCAGAGAACGAAAGAATTTCTTCGGACGAAGCGACGAATTTCCGGCAGGTGGCGGACTCGGTTAGCAGCGCAACAGGTTTTTCCAACGCACTCCATTCGGATCTTTTCCGGCGTGCAGTGATCTTCTCGGTTGTCTTTGTGCGCGACCCTGGTTTCCCTGTTTTGCGAAATTGAAGTGTGATTTGTGCTGCGTTGGTCTGCATGTTCGTAGCAACGATCGGCAGGCGTGAAACGCAGTCTGCCGGACGGAGCGCCATAGCCGCATCGCCCGAAAGTTTTTGCACAGGTGGGTGAGTGGTTAAAGCCAACAGACTGTAAATCTGTCCCTCCTAGCGAGGTACGAAGGTTCGAATCCTTCCCTGTGCACCATGATTCTGATTTTGTGAATCGCTGATTTGTGAATCGCTTGTCCATTGCGCTGGTCTGCTACGCAGTGCTGGGAGCGCTGACGTGGGTCACGATTACTGACCGGACGTTTCGGGTAGGAACCCTGGCGATCCTGGCGCTGTTCGCGGTGAAGTCGGTGTTGCGCCGCAGAGACGTGCTGCATCCGGACAAGAGTAGCGATGTGGAGTAGGGTTTGACTGAGAGCTGACAGCGAATGGCTGGCAGCAGAGTTTCAGGGCCGATGTAGCTCAGTTGGTAGAGCACTCCCTTGGTAAGGGAGAGGTCACCAGTTCAATCCTGGTCATCGGCTCCAGAGTCAAGGTTGTTGCTGTGGTAGAGACGCAGCTTGCTGCGTCTCTACGGGAGTGTAGGGCGGGAGTAACTCAGTGGTAGAGTCACAGCCTTCCAAGCTGTTGGTCGCGGGTTCGATTCCCGTCTCCCGCTCCAGATTCTAATGTTGGGAGATGACAGTGGGATTCGAACAGGCTGCCATCAAGGTTGAGAAGGCGCAAGAGTTCGCCAGCTTGCAAGCGGCGATTGAGCAGGCGTTCTTGCCCGACAAGGTCGAGCAGTTCCTGAAGCAGATGGACCGCAAGGGAATTCGCATTCGCGACTTCGATGCGGTGCTGGTGCAGCGGGTGCTCGAAGGTTTCGGTGGGTCCGGACTCAACGCGCAGCAGTTGTATCAGTCGCTGACGGTTTCCGACCAGGCGCAGATGCGCGAGTTGTACCTGTCGAAGCTGGAAGACGTCGACGTGGCGCTGCGGCACAAGTTTAAGAAGCTGTATCAGTACTACTGAATGATATAGGTCCTTCGCGGCAAAACGCGCCGCGGATGACAAGGGTTTTGAGCTAGAAGCTAAGAGCTAGGAGCTAGAGGCTGGGTTATGGCGAAAGAAAAATTTGAACGGAATAAGCCGCACTGCAACGTAGGGACGATTGGTCACATTGATCACGGCAAGACGACGTTGACGGCGGCGATCACCAAGGTGTTGCAGAAGCACAATCCGAAGATTGTGTTCCGGTCGTTCGATTCGATCGACAACGCGCCGGAAGAGAAGGCGCGCGGCATCACGATCGCGACGGCGCACGTCGAGTACGAGACGGCGAACCGGCACTACGCGCACGTGGATTGCCCGGGCCACGCCGACTACATCAAGAACATGATCACGGGCGCGGCGCAGATGGATGGCGCGATTCTCGTGGTGGCGGCGACCGACGGTCCGATGCCGCAGACGCGCGAGCACGTGCTGCTGGCCCGCCAGGTGGGTGTGCCATACATCGTGGTAGCGCTGAACAAGTGCGACGCGGTGGATGATCCCGAGTTGCTGGATCTGGTGGAACTGGAAGTGCGCGAGCTGCTGAAGACGTACAAGTTCCCGGGCGACGATGTGCCGGTGATTCGGCTGTCGGCTCTGGGCGCGCTGAATGGCGAAGAGAAGTGGGAGAAGCAGATTGACGCGCTGATGGAAGCGGTGGACAAGAGCGTGCCGCAGCCGGCGCGTGAACTGGACAAGCCGTTCCTGATGCCGATCGAAGATATCTTCTCGATCTCGGGCCGCGGCACGGTGGTCACGGGACGTATCGAGCGCGGCAAGGTGAAGGTGGGCGAGGAAGTGGAAATCGTCGGCTTCCGCGAGACGCGCAAGACGGTGGTGACGGGCGTCGAAATGTTCAAGAAGCAGCTGGACGAAGGCATGGCGGGCGACAACGCCGGGTTGCTGTTGCGCGGCATTGGCAAGGACGACGTAGAGCGCGGCATGGTGCTGGCGAAGCCGGGATCGATCACGCCGCACACGAAGTTCAAGGCCGAGGTCTACATCCTGACGAAGGAAGAGGGCGGGCGACATACGCCATTCTTCAAGGGATACCGTCCGCAGTTTTACCTGAGAACGACGGACGTGACGGGCGTGGCGGAGTTGCCGGCGGGCACGGAGATGGTGATGCCGGGAGACAACGTGAGCCTGGTGATCGAGTTGATCACGCCGGTGGCGATGGAGAAGGGCTTGCGCTTCGCGATTCGCGAAGGCGGCCACACGGTGGGAGCCGGAACGATCGCGGAGATTGTGCAGTAAGGTTTGAGCTAGAAGCTAAAAGCTAGGAGCTGTTTTTATGCCCCGAGAAATTGTGACATTACAGTGCGGTGACTGCAAAGAGCGGAACTATTCGACGACCAAGAACCGCAAGACGACGACCGAGCGGCTGGAATTCAAGAAATTCTGCCGCCGTTGCCGTAAGCACACGCCGCACAAAGAAGTGAAATAACAGTGCCAGTGGTCAGTGACCAGTGGCCAGAAGAAACTGGCTACTAGTCACTGTCCACTGATCACTAGCAACAGGGGCGTAAGCTCAACGGTTAAACTGTCGGTCTCCAAAACCGAACTTGGGGGTTCGAATCCCTCCGCCCCTGCCAGAGTTTTTGGAGAGAAGGACCAAGGCCAGGAGTATTGATGTCAGTCGAGACGAAGAAAATGGCGAATTCACTTGCAGCAGCCGGCGGCAGCTTTGGAGATCGGATAAAGTCCTGGCCGGAGCAGGTCAAGACCTTCTACAACGACGTGCGCACCGAAATGCGCAAGGTGACCGCGCCTTCGTGGAAGGAAGTGCGAGGAACGACCACCGTGGTGATCATCACCGTGTTCATCTTCGCGTTGTACTTCGGCATCATTGACTACATCATTCAGCACGCGGTGACGGCACTGTTCAGTTATTTCAGGGCTCACTACTAAGATCGGAATCGCCGGCGAGATTGAACTGAAAACAAAGCTGGCCGAGAAGAAGCACCCCATATGCCGGACGAAGAAAAAAACGAAGCAGCAGCAGGCGGAGAACAAGTACCGCCACCACCGGGCGTGGACGGAGCCGCTGCAAGCGCCGAGCCGCCCAAGAACCCGAACATGAAGTGGTACATCATCCACTCCTACTCCGGGTTTGAGCGCAAGGTGAAGGAATCGCTGGAGTCGCGCGTCGCGGCCTTCGGGCTGCAGGACAAGATCGGCAAAGTGCTGATCCCGACCGAGTCGGTCACCGAAGTGCGCGGCGGCAAGAAGTACACCTCCGAGCGCATGTTCTATCCCGGCTACGTGCTGGTCGAAATGGACATGGACGATCACGTCTGGCACGTGGTGAAATCCACGCCGCGCGTCACCGGATTCGTCGGCACCGGGCAGCAGCCCACGCCGCTCTCGGAGGAAGAAGTCCAGCACATCGTTTACAAAGTCGCCGACAGCCGCGAGAAGCCAAAGCTCAAGGTCAAGTTCGAGAAGAACGAATCGGTCCGCATCACCGAGGGACCGTTTGCCAGCTTCACCGGCATTGTCGACGAAGTGAACGAAGATCGCGAGACGCTGAAAGTGATGGTCACGATTTTCGGCCGTTCGACGCCGGTAGAACTCGAGTTCAACCAGGTGGAGAAAGTCGCGTAAACTGCGCCGCCGAGCCTTGCTCGGCCGAACGGGCGAGGGCGCCCGTTCCCACATGGTTCGTAGTGAAGGAAGTATCAGCCTTGGCTAGAAGCTAAGAGCTAGGAGCTAGGAGCTAACGAAGTGGCAAAAAAAGTTACAGGTTACGTGAAGCTGCAGATCGCCGCCGGCAAGGCGACTCCGGCGCCCCCCGTGGGCCCGGCGCTCGGCCAGGCGCAGATCAACATCATGGAGTTCTGCAAGCAGTTCAACGCCAGAACCAACCAGAAAGAGATGGAGGGGCTTATCATCCCGGTCGTCGTCTCGGTATACAGCGACCGCTCGTTCACCTTCATCACCAAGACGCCTCCGGCATCGATTCTGTTGAAGCGCGCCGCGGGCATCGCCAAGGGATCAGGCACGCCGAACAAGGACAAGGTCGGCAAAGTCACGCTGAAGCAAGTCGAGGAGATCGCCAAGCAAAAGATGCCCGACCTGAACGCCGCCTCGGTCGAAACGGCGATCAAGAGCGTCCGCGGGACAGCAAGATCGATGGGAATTGAAGTAGTTGGATAGTTTGTGTAGGGACGGACGCCTTCGTCCGTCCAGCGAGCGCAGCCAGCGAGGTTTTAGCTGGCCGCGTCGATGTAGTTGGATAAGGATTGAGTAATTGGGAAATTTGGTAATTGAGTAATTGAAAATCCAGCGGTCAAGAGTTTTTCAAATTTCCCAAGTACTCAATTTCCCAATTACCAAATCGTCAAAAGCACCACGGCTGATCGGAAACTGATCCGCGGTGGGAGACAAGGAAAACAAATGAGCACTAAAAAAGTAGGAAAGAACATCACCAAAGCGCATGCGGCCGTCGAGCAGCGCCCCTACATTCTGCAGGATGCAGTTCCTCTGCTGCAGAAAGTGAAGTTCGCCAAGTTTGACGAGACCGTCGAGGTCACGCTGCGGCTGGGCGTCGATCCCAAGCACGCGGACCAGATGGTGCGCGGCACCGTCGTTCTGCCGCATGGTCTCGGCAAATCGAAAAAAGTTCTGGTCATCGCAACCGGCGACAAAATTAAAGAAGCCGAAGCGGCCGGCGCCGATTTCGCCGGCGGCGAAGAGATGGTCGAAAAGATCACCAAGGAAAACTGGACCGACTTCGACGCCCTAATCGCCACTCCCGACGTGATGAAGTCTGTCGGGCGTCTCGGAAAAGTTCTCGGTCCCAAGGGACTGATGCCCAATCCGAAGACCGGCACGGTCACCTTCGACGTGGGCAAAGCCGTGCAGGAAGTGAAAGCCGGCAAAGTCGAATTCCGTACTGACAAGACTGCTCTCGTTCACTGTCCGGTCGGCAAGATTTCGTTCTCGCCCGACAAATTGATCGAGAACGCAACGGTCCTGATCACCAGCGTGATCAAGGCCAAGCCGTCCGTGGCCAAGGGCAAGTACATCAAGGGCTGCTACCTGAGTTCGACCATGGGTCCCGGGATTTCACTGGACGTGACTCCGATCGAGACTGCGGCCAAGGCGTAGAGATTTGTGTGGGACAGCCGCCATCGGCTGTCCGCGTCGCGAAGCGACGCTTAGCTGGTTAACACTGACAAGATTCGAGGGATTCGATATGGCGGTTACCAAGGCAAAGAAAACAGCGCAGGTTGAAAAGCTGAGCAAAGACCTGCAGAACGTTTCCAACATCGTGGTGGCGACTTACACCAAGATGACCGTGCCCCAGGACTATGAACTCCGCAAGGTTCTGCGGGGAGCGGGCGCGAAGTACCAGGTCGTCAAGAACACCCTGGCCGAGCGCGCCGCCAAGGGTACCAAGGTCGAAGGCGCCCTGAAAGATCTGGCGGGCGTGACCTCGATCGCCTACACCACCGGCGATCCCGTAGCCATGGCCAAGGCGCTCACCAAGTACGCCAAAGACACGCCGGAGTTCACCTTCAAGATCGGCGTTGTCGAAGGTAAGGTCATCAACATTAAAGAGATCGAAGCCCTGGCTTCGATGCCTTCGAAAGAGGAGCTTTATTCGAAGCTGCTGTTCCTGATCAATGCCCCGGCACAGCGTTTGGCGACGACCATCAATGCAGTGCCACGGAACCTGGCGGTGGTCATCGATCAGGCAGTCCAGCAGAAGAAGTTCAAAGAGGCCTAACTTGTAGGCCTATGTGGGGACGGCTGCCTTCGGCCGTCCAGCGAGCGCAGCGAGCGTGGTTTTTGCCTGCAGCTTCGATGTGGTTAGATTTCGCGGGCGAGGCGCCCGCGCCACATAAAACGAGTTTGGTTGTCCGAGAGTCGGGGGTTGCGTGGTCCTTTCTGAGCGTTGTCTGGCGCGAGGAAACATGGGCCTAGGCGCACTGGAACCTTGGCTTGCGGGTGGCGAAAAAAGAAGAGACTAAATAACGGAGAATCAACATGGCGGATCTAGCACAGTTAGAAGAGTCAATCGTAGGCCTGTCGCTGCTCGAAGCGGCGGAGCTGGTGAAGAAGCTTGAATCGCGTCTGGGCGTGTCGGCGGCGGCAGCGGCTCCCGTGATGGTTGCGGGTGGCGGCGGTGGGGCGGCGGCAGCGGCTCCGGCCGAAGAGAAGACCGAATTCACCGTCGTCCTTAAAGAGGTCGGCGCCAACAAGATCAATGTAATCAAGGCTGTCCGCGAAGTCACCAGCCTGGGCTTGAAAGAAGCCAAGGAACTGGTCGATGGCGCGCCCAAGAACGTGAAGGAAGGCGTTTCCAAGGACGAAGCCGAGACGATCAAGAAGAAGTTCACCGATGCTGGTGCGGTCGTCGAAGTAAAGTAACGTTGCTCATGTGGGGACGGCCGCCATCGGCCGTCCGCCGAGCGAAGCTGGGCAGTTTTGACGTTGCTTCGCGACTGGACAGCCGAGGGCGGCTGTCCCACATGGCCGACGACGCACCAGAAGTAGTGCAATATCGATTATCTTGCACGTTCCCACTTGTGAACCTCGGGCGGCGATGTTAGCATCTATATAACGTCGCTTCCCAGGGAATCACTCGAGCGCGGGCGAGTCTCGCGAGGAAGTTAGGCACGCTGCTCCGCGGGCAGGCGGGGCGGAAACAGGCCGAAGAACTGGCGCGAAAGAGTTCAAATCAGAATTGGCGAAACGCCTTGGTTGGCGTCTGCGGGAACCACTGTCCCTGCGGGCGCCCCATCGTCTTTTAGCTGCAAATTCGTTCTGCTCTGCACGTAGGTAGGTCCCGCGGCGCGGTTTACAGAAAAACAACGCGCCATACATTCCGCGGTTTCCAGCGCGGCCCTCGGTCGCGCGTGAAGATTGGGAGTTTCTTGACGATGAAAAATGCCTTCCGCAAACGCTTTGATTTTTCCAAAATTCCGGCAACTATCCAGATCCCGAACCTGATCGAGGTGCAGAAGCGTTCTTACGACCGCTTCCTGCAGATGGACAAACTTCCCAGCGAGCGCGAAGACGGCGGCTTGCAGGCGGTGTTTCAGTCCGTTTTCCCGATCACCGACTTCCGCAACGTATCACAACTTGAGTTTGTGGATTACGCCATTGGTAACTGGGAGTGCAAGTGCGGACACCTCAAAGGTCTGCATCACCTCCGCACCACTTGTAAGAATTGCGGCAATACTGTTATCACCGACCCGTTCCATCCCGGCGAAGTTCTGTGCGGCAAGTGCGGAACCTACAACGCCAACACGCCCGACTTCTGCAACAAGTGCGGCGACCCGGTGGGATTGCAGTTGAAGTACGACGTGGCTGAGTGCGAAGAGCGCGGCATGACTTACTCCGCGCCGCTCAAGGTCACGATGCGCCTCACAATCTTCGACAAGGACGCAGAGACCGGCAACCGCTCGATCCGCGATATCAAAGAGCAGGAAGTTTTCTTCGGCGATGTTCCGCTGATGACCCAGAACGGTACGTTCATCATCAACGGCACCGAGCGCGTCATTGTCAGCCAGTTGCACCGTTCGCCCGGCGTGTTCTTCGAGACTGCCAACAACCGCACTTACTTCCTGGGAAAGATCATTCCCTACCGCGGTTCGTGGGTGGAATTCGAGTACGACCAGAAGAACGTGCTCTACGTCCGCATCGACCGCAAGCGCAAATTCCTGGGCACCATCTTCCTGCGCGCCCTCGGCCTGCGCTCCGGCGAAGACATCCTCAAGAGCTTTCTACACCACGGACCGCATCGCGGTTCGCGATAAGAAGCTTTTCTGGACACTCGATCCTGCCAGCGAGAAAGCCGACGAACCTGCTGGGCATGAAGCTGGCCCACAGCATCAAGAACAAGTCGGGTGAGGAAATTGCCCACTCCGGCCGCAAGATCAACGCCCAGGTCCTGAAAGACATCCAGAAGGCGAAGATCACCGAAATCGAAGTCGACATTACCGACCTCGAAGGCGCGTGGACTGCCGGCGATGTTGTCGACACCACCACCGGCGAAGTCATGCTCGAAGCCAACTCCGAGCTGACGGCCGACAAGGTTTCGAAGATTCTCGACTCCGGCGTGGTGGAGATGAGCCTGTTCTTCCCCGAGCGCGACGACGTGGGAACGGTCATCAGCCAGACGCTGAAGCGCGATGCGATCAAGACTCCGCAAGAAGCTCTGATCGAGATCTACCGCAAACTGCGTCCCGGTGATCCGCCGACTCTTGACACCGCCACTGCGCTGTTCCACGGCATGTTCTTCGACCCGCGCAAGTACGACTTCTCGCGCGTGGGCCGTCTGAAGTTCAACATCAAGCTGTTCGAGAACCAGGAAGCCACCTCGCTCGACAAGCGAACGCTCGATCCGGACGACTTCTACGCCACCATTGCGTACCTGCTCAAGCTGCGCAAGAGCATCGGCGCGGTCGACGACATCGATCACCTCGGCAACCGCCGCGTCCGCGCGGTCGGCGAGTTGATGGAGAACCAGTTCCGCATCGGACTGGTCCGCATGGAACGCGCCATCAAGGAAAAGATGAGCGTGTACCAGGAAATGTCGACGGCGATGCCGCACGACCTGGTCAACGCCAAGCCGGTCATGGCAGCGATCCGCGAATTCTTCGGATCGTCCCAGCTCTCGCAGTTCATGGATCAGACCAATCCGCTCTCCGAGATCACGCACAAGCGGCGTCTCTCGGCTCTTGGGCCGGGCGGTCTGTCCGCGAACGAGCTGGATTCGAAGTCCGCGACGTTCACCCCACGCACTACGGACGTATCTGCCCGATTGAGACGCCAGAAGGTCCGAACATCGGACTGATCTCGTCATTGAGCTGCTATGCCCGCATCAATGACTACGGCTTCATCGAGTCGCCCTACCGCAAGATCAAGGGTGGACGCGTCATCGACTACGTCACCATCGTCAACGTCGGCGATAGCGACTTCAAAGTCGGCGACCACATGGAGAAGCACGAGATCGAAAAGATCAACGAGGCTTTGAAAGAGAAACGCAAGAAGCCCGCGGCGATCGAACCTTTCTCGTTCTACCTGTCAGCTTGGGAAGAAGATCGTCACACCATCGCGCAGGCCAACGTAGAACTCGACGACAAGGGCAAGATCGTGGCCGAACTGGTCAATGCCCGTAAAGCCGGCAACTTTGTCCTGGTCAGCCGCGATGAAGTGGACTACGTCGACGTCAGCCCGAAGCAGCTCGTTTCCGTTGCTGCCTCGCTCGTGCCTTTCCTTGAGCACGACGATGCCAACCGAGCGCTGATGGGCGCTAACATGCAACGCCAGTCTGTGCCGCTGCTCCGCGCGCAAGCGCCGATCGTCGGTACTGGAATGGAAGGCGTGACCGCTCGCGACTCGGGCGCAGTCGTACTTGCCCGCCGCAACGGCATCATCGACTCAGTCGACTCCGAGCGCATCATCGTGCGCGTCGAAGGCGAGCACCATCCCACGCAGTTGTCGCGTGAAGTCGGCAGTGACATCTACCAGCTCACGAAGTTCAAGCGCTCGAACCAGAACACCTGCATCAACCAGAAGCCGGTGGTCAAAAAGGGCGAACGCGTACTGAAGGGGCAGATCATCGCAGACGGTCCCTGCACCGATCACGGCGAGTTGGCACTTGGACGCAACGTCCTGGTCGCCTTCATGCCGTGGCGCGGGTACAACTTCGAGGACGCGATCCTGGTCTCCGAAAAGATGGTGAAAGAGGACTACTACACCTCGCTTCACATCGAGGAGTACGAGATCGAGGCCCGCGATACCAAGCTGGGTCCGGAAGAAGTCACGCGCGATATTCCCAACGTCAGCGAGTCCATGCTCCGCAATCTGGACGAAGCAGGCGTGATTCGTATCGGCGCCAGCATCAAGCAGGGCGACATTCTGGTGGGCAAGGTTACGCCCAAGGGCGAAACCCAGCTCACGCCGGAAGAGAAGCTGCTGCGTGCGATCTTCGGCGAAAAGGCCGGCGACGTGCGCGATGCCTCCCTCTACTGCCCGCCGGGCATCGAGGGCGTCATCGTCGATGTGAAGATCTTCTCCCGCAAGGGCCAGGAAAAGGACGAGCGCGCCAAGGCCATCGAAGGGACGCAGATCGCCAAGTTGGAAAAGAACCTTTCGGACGAAATCCGAATTCTGACCGACGAGCGGTTGAAGCGTCTCGACAACATCCTGGGCGGCAAGGAAGTGCAAGCCGACCTTCACGACGAGCGCACCAACAAGCGCCTGCTGACCAAGGGCACGATGCTGACTCGCGAAGAGATCGAGCGCATCTCTACCCGCAACCTCAAGCGCATCAAGTACGCGGATAAAGATCCCCGCGTGAACGAGCAGATCGACGAGATCGAGGAGATGACCTCGCGCCAGATCGATGTGCTCAAGAAGATCGTCAACGAGAAGAAAGACAAGCTGACCAAGGGCGACGAACTGCCGCCGGGCGTGATCAAGCTGGTCAAGGTCTACATCGCCATGAAGCGCAAGCTGAGTGTCGGTGACAAGATGGCCGGCCGTCACGGCAACAAGGGCGTCATCGCGCGCATTCTGCCGGAAGAGGATATGCCGTACCTCGAAGACGGAACGCCCGTGGAAATCGTCCTCAACCCGCTCGGCGTGCCTTCCCGTATGAACGTGGGCCAGATTCTCGAAACCCACCTCGGATGGGCCGGCTTCGTCCTGGGCGAGAAGATCACGAAGCTGCTTCAGGAAAACACGCGCACGGAGGCGATCCGCCGCGAGTTGAAGGCCTTATTCAAGGACTCGCAACTCGCCGACATCATCTCCGACATGAGCGACGAGGAACTGGAATCCGTGGCTCCAACCCTGACCAAGGGCGTGTTCATGGGATCGCCGGTATTCGACGGCTCCAAGGAAGGCGAAATTAAGGCGTTGCTCGAACACGCCGGATTGCCGACCTCGGGCAAGACGAATCTGCGCGACGGCATGACCGGAGAAAAGTTCGAACAGCCGGTCACCGTGGGCTACATCTACATGCTGAAACTGTCGCACCTGGTGGACGACAAGATTCACGCTCGCTCCATCGGGCCGTACTCGCTCATCACCCAGCAACCGCTGGGCGGCAAGGCGCAGTTCGGCGGACAGCGCTTCGGAGAAATGGAAGTCTGGGCTCTGGAAGCGTACGGTGCGGCATTCATTCTGCAGGAGCTGCTGACGGCGAAGTCCGACGACGTATACGGCCGAACCAAGATCTACGAGGCCATCGTCAAAGGCGAAGCCGCTATGGAGCCCGGCGTGCCCGAATCGTTTAACGTGCTGATCCGCGAATTGCAGTCGCTCTGTCTCGACGTCGAGTTGATCAAGGCGACCGAGAAGAAGCCGACCGCCAGCGCGGCAGCAGACTGAAGAGCAGTGGCCAGTTGTCAGTTGCCAGTGGCTAGTAAAAGCACTGAGAACTGACACGGCTGCCGCCAGCGAAAGTTTTGAAATAAATCACGGCCGGCTGCGATGCACCTGCGCAGCCTGCGCCTAAGAATACGGCCCCTGATCACGGACCACTGATCACTGGCTACTGGTTGCAGGTGCCGCAAGCGGCGGCGTAACAGCCGAGGAAAGCGGAGGAACACCTTGTTTCGTTCGAGCCCATTCGAAATGGCAAATGTGATCGCGGACTTTGACGCCATCCGTATCAGCCTGGCTTCTCCGGAGAAGATCCGGAGCTGGTCGCATGGCGAAGTCACCAAGCCCGAGACCATCAACTACCGCACCTTCAAACCCGAGCGCGATGGATTGTTCTGCGCCCGCATCTTTGGACCGGTCACCGACTGGGAGTGCCTCTGCGGCAAGTACAAGCGCATGAAGCACCGCGGCGTGATCTGCGACAAGTGCGGCGTCGAAGTCACTCTCTCCAAAGTTCGGCGCGAACGCCTGGGCCACATCGAGCTGGCATCGCCCTGTTCGCACGTGTGGTTCTTTAAAGGACTGCCCAGCCGCATCGGGCACCTGCTCGACATTTCTTTGCGCGACCTTGAGTCCGTGCTCTATTTCGAAGCCTACGTCGTGGTCGAACCCGGCGACGCTCCGGTCAAAGAGCGCGAGGTCATCAAAGACGAAGCCAAGTACCGCGAACTCGATCAGCAGTACCGTCCCGCCGGATTCAAGGCGATGATGGGCGCGGAAGCGATCAAGGAACTGCTCAAGCGCGTCGACACCGACGGCCTCTCGACTGAACTGCGCGAGAAGATGAAGAACGAGAGCTCGCTGCAGAAGCGGCTCAAGTACGCCAAGCGCTTGAAAGTGGTTGAGGCCTTCCGCAAGAGCGGCAACAAGCCGCACTGGATGATCCTCGACGTGATCCCGGTCATTCCGCCGGAGCTTCGCCCCCTCGTTCCACTGGATGGCGGCCGCTTCGCCACGTCTGACCTGAACGACTTGTATCGCCGCGTCATCAACCGTAACAACCGCCTGAAGAAGCTGATGGACCTGCACGCTCCTGAAGTGATCGTGCGCAACGAAAAGCGCATGCTTCAGGAAGCTGTGGACGCCCTGTTCGACAACGGACGCCGTGGCCGTGTGCTGCGCGGTGCCAACAACCGTCCGCTGAAGTCGCTCTCTGACACGCTGAAAGGCAAGCAGGGACGCTTCCGCCAGAACCTGCTCGGCAAGCGCGTCGACTACTCCGGACGTTCCGTCATCGTGGTCGGCCCCGAACTGAAGCTGCACCAGTGCGGCCTGCCCAAGAAGATGGCGCTCGAACTGTTCAAGCCGTTCATCTATCACCGGCTGGAGCAGACGGGCAACGTCACCACCATCAAGCAAGCCAAGGAAATGGTCGAGCAACAGGAACCGATCGTCTGGGACATTCTTGAAGAAGTCATCAAGGATCACCCGGTCCTGCTGAACCGTGCTCCTACGCTTCACCGCCTCGGCATTCAGGCATTCGAGCCGGTACTGGTCGAAGGCAAGGCCATCAAGATTCACCCGCTGGTCTGCACGGCGTTCAACGCCGACTTCGACGGCGACCAGATGGCGGTGCACATTCCGCTGTCTCCGGAAGCCCAGGTCGAAGCCAGCGTGCTGATGCTGGCCTCGCACAACATTCTGTCGCCCGCTTCGGGTCAGCCGATCACCGTGCCCACGCAGGACATGGTGCTCGGTCTCTACTACCTGACCAAAGCGAAGCCGGGTGCCAAGGGTGAAGGCCGCGCTTTTGCCAACATCGAAGAAGTTCTGATGGCGATGGATGCCGGTGAAGTCGAGACCCTCAGCCCGATCCGCCTCCGCTACTCGGGCGAGTTGATCGACCTGACTACCGCTTACGACGATCAGGACATCATCCACACCGAGCCGGTGCAGGTGGAGCGCGCGTTCATCAACACCACGGTAGGCCGCGCGATTCTCAACGACCAGTTGCCCGATGGCATGCCGTTCATCAACGGCCTGCTCAAGAAAAAGGGCATTGGCGCACTGGTGAACTACGGCTATCTGCGCTTCGGTCTTGAAGTCACCGTCAAGATGCTCGACGAGGTCAAATCGCTCGGGTTCAAGTTCGCGACTCGCGCCGGATTGTCGATCGGCATCGATGACATGGTCATCCCCGACAGCAAGAAAGTCCTGGTCAAGGACGCCGAGAAGCAGGTGGTCGCCGTTCAGCAGCAGTACCTCGACGGTGCGATCACCAACGGCGAGCGCTACAACAAGGTCATCGAAATCTGGTCGGCGATTACGGAAAAAGTGGCTGACGAGATGTTCGGCGAAATGCAGCGCCGCGATAAGGAAGGCCAACTCAATCCGATTTACGTCATGGCCGACTCCGGTGCCCGCGGATCGAAACAGCAGATTCGCCAGCTCTCCGGCATGCGTGGACTGATGGCCAAGCCGTCCGGCGAAATCATCGAGTCTCCGATTACCGCCAACTTCCGCGAAGGACTGACGGTGTTGGAATACTTCGTCTCGACCCACGGCGCCCGCAAGGGATTGGCCGACACGGCGCTCAAGACGGCCGATTCCGGCTACCTGACTCGCCGCCTGGTCGACGTCGCGCAAGACGTCATCATCAGCGAGTACGATTGCGGAACCGTCGACGGCATCTACGTGCAAGGTATCGTCGAAGCCGGCGAGATCATCGAAGCGCTGCGTGACCGCATCATCGGTCGCGTGTCGCTCGAGAAGATCAAGGACTACGACGGCAACGTCATCGTCGACATCAACAACGAAATCACCGAAGACCTTGCGATCTCGATTCAGGCTGCCGGCATCGAGCGGGTGAAAATCCGCTCCGTGCTGACCTGCGAATCCAAGCGCGGTGTCTGCGTCATGTGCTACGGCCGCAACCTGGCTTCCGGACGCCTCGTCGAACTCGGCGAAGCCACCGGAGTCATCGCGGCACAGTCCATCGGCGAGCCCGGAACGCAGCTCACCATGCGTACCTTCCACATCGGCGGTACCGCATCGCGAGTCTCCGAGCAATCGCGCCTGGATGCCAAGAACAACGGCACCGTACGCTTCATCGGATTGCAGACGGTGAAAGCGAAGTCGGGCGACCTGGTCGTGATGAACCGTCAAGGTTCGATCGCCGTGGTCGACGACAAGAACCGCGAGCGCGAACGCTACTCGGTGGTATACGGCGCCAAGCTGAAGGTTAACGATGGCGATCCGGTCACGCTCGGCCAGGTCATGGTCGAGTGGGATCCGTACACCTTCGCGATCCTGACGGAAATCGGCGGCACCGTGCAGTTCAAAGACTTGCAGGAAGGGGTCACGCTCCACGAAGAAGTGGACGAAGTCACCGGCCTGTCGCGTCACGTGGTCGGCGATTCTCCCGACGAGAAGCGCCAGCCCGCAATCGTCATCAAGGGCAAGTCGAGCAAGCGCTACCTCATGCCTTCGCGAGCCCACCTGATGATTCAGGACGGCGACACCGTTACTCCGGGCGATGTGCTGGCGAAGATCCCGCGCGAAACCACCAAGACGAAAGACATCACCGGTGGTCTGCCGCGCGTGGTCGAGCTGTTCGAAGCCCGCAAGCCGCATGAAACCGCGGTCATCAGCGAAATCGATGGCACGGTCAAGTTCGGCGAGGTCTCGAAGGGCCAGCGCAAAATCTACGTGGTCGCTGACAACGGCACCGAAAAGGAATACTCGGTTCCGCGCGGCGTTCACATCAACGTGCAGGAAGGCGAGCGCATGAAAGCCGGCGAGCCTTTGATGGACGGCCCGCTCAACCCGCACGACATCCTGGCCGTGCTTGGCGAAAAAGAGCTGCAAGCTTACCTGGTCAACGAAATCCAGGAAGTCTACCGGCTCCAGGGCGTCAACATCTCCGACAAGCACATCGAAGTGATTGTGCGGCAGATGATGCGCTGGGTGAAGGTCGAAGACGTGGGCGATACCCGGTTCCTGCTCGAAGAGCAGACCGACAAGTTCGCCTTCCGGGAAGAGAACGAGCGCGTGATTGCGCAGGGCGGCAAGCCGGCTACTGGGCGGCCTCTGCTCCTCGGCATCACGAAAGCATCGCTCTCCACCGACTCCTTCATCTCGGCGGCGTCGTTCCAGGAGACCACGCGTGTGCTCACCGAAGCCAGCATCAACGGCAAGGTCGATCACCTGCGCGGCCTGAAAGAGAACGTCATTGTCGGACGCCTCATCCCTGCCGGAACCGGCATGGAGTACTACCGCAACGTGCGCCTCTCGCCAGAGATGGAAGAGGCCGCCGCGAAGGTACAGGCGGAAGTTTCGGCTGCTTATGAAGAAGCTGAGCGCGCTCTCGAAATGATGCGCCATGAGGGCGAGACCGACGAACTCACTGCGGAAGTTCCCGCAGCCGAGTAATCGAAGCTGAAGCCGGCCTCGGGGGCGATCCATTCGCCCCCGAACCGCTTCATGCACGAACCACGTAGCGACAGCCGCTTCGGCTGTCCGGCGAAGAGCCTGCCCTGAGGCGACCCGAGGAACGAGGGAAGCCGAATGGGCGAAGCCCAGTCGGAACTCTAGGTACTCCTAGTCGTTTACCAAGCTGAATCGAACAAAACTAAATGCACGCCAACCCGCAGCGATTGCATGTTCAGGAACCCCAGGCTCTTGCTTCCTTGCAGCCGGTGGCTCCCCAGCCTAAGCTAAGTCAGGGCATGTTACGTTTTCTTCGTCTCTTACGGATCGCCTTTTGGCGAGCCTTCGTCCACGACGCTTTTGCGATCGCCAAGGCTTCGGCCTATTCTTCCATCCTCACATTCTTTCCCGTTTTGCTCATCGTCGGTTCCGGCTTGGCCAGTTGGCGCAAAGGTGGCCCCTACCTGCGCGAAATCTCTTACGCGCTCGGCAGCATCCTCCCCGCTGGCTCCAACACCGTTCTGGGATATCTCAAAGGAGCCGCGCAGCATCCCGTCCGACTCCTTACCACCACTTCGGTGATCACGCTCTGGACCGCATCCGGCGTCATGATCTCCTGGATGGACGGTTTCCGCCGCTGCTACGAACTGCCCAAAACCTGGGGCTTGGTGAAAGAACGCCTCATCGCATTCCTGCTGGTCATCTTCGCGCTCGTTCCCATGACCTTCGCCACGCTGCTCGTAGCCGTCGGCAGCAAGTTTGAAACTCGTCTTCTTCCCTACCTTGATCCGGATTTCAGCGCCTATGTCCTGTTGCTTTGGGGAGGCCTGCGTTGGGTGATTGCCACCCTCACCAGCATCTCGGTGATCGCGTTGATCTATCATTACGCCGTCCCCCGCACGCAGCCCTTGCAGAGCGTGCTTCCCGGAGCGATCCTCGCGACCATCTTATGGTTCTCGGTCACGGTCGGTTTCCGCGCGTACCTGCAGCATTTCGGAGACTTCGGTACTATCTACGGATCGCTCGGCGCCGGCATGGCGCTCCTCGTATGGATGTACATGATCTCTCTTGTCGTACTGGTGGGTGCAGAGTTTAATGCGCTGCTGTTTCCACGGGCCATGCTGGGGAAAGAACTGACGGCGATTCCAGCCACAAACGAAGCGTAGAGACGTCGCCGGCATCTTTCTGCTTGCGTCGAATATGCAGCAGGCAAGACGTAGCAAGCTACGTCTCTACGAGCTGACTATCCTGTCGAGGGGACCGTTTTGAAAGCTGGCAAAAAAAGCGTTGCGGACAACTCTACCCCGAAGACTTCCGGCCGGCGCGCCAAGATCATCTGCACTATCGGCCCCGCATGCAACAACGAAGCCGCCATGCGTGACTTGCTCCGCCTCGGCATGGATATCGCCCGCCTCAACTTCTCTCACGGTACCCATGAAGATCATGCCCACAACATCCAGCGCCTCCGCCGCGCTGCCCAGCGCGAGGGCCGTACCGTCTGCGTCCTTCAGGATCTGCAGGGCCCGAAAATCCGCACCGGACCGCTCGAGCGCCATGAACCGGTCCTGCTGAAGACAGGGTCAATCGTAACCATCACGCCGCAAGATGTTCCCGGCAACGCCACGCGCATCTCCACCACCTTCCCCGATCTCGCCCGCGAACTCTCTCCCGGCGCGCAGATCTTGTTGAGCGATGGGTTGATCGAGTTACGAGTGCGCGCTGTCCGGGGCAAAGATATCCGGTGCGATGTTCTCAACGGGGGCATTCTGGGCGAGCACAAAGGGATCAATCTGCCGGGCATTGCGCTTTCCATCCCCGCGCTCACGGAAAAAGATCGCAAGGACCTCGAATTCGGCCTGGATCACGGCGTAGATGTCGTTGCCCTTTCGTTTGTGCGCACTGCCGCCGACGTCACTGCCGTGAAGCAGATCATCGCCGCCCACAACAGCGACGTTCCCGTAATCGCCAAGTTGGAAAAGCCGCAGGCGATCGATCACCTGGAAGAAATTCTCGAAGCTGCCGATGGAGTGATGGTCGCGCGCGGCGATCTCGGCGTGGAAATGGCTCCGGAAAAAGTTCCGGTGATTCAGAAGCACGTCATCCGCCGCGCGGCAGCGTGGCGCAGGCCGGTGATCACGGCCACGCAGATGCTCGAGTCCATGATCGAAAACCCGCGTCCCACTCGTGCGGAAGCCAGCGATGTCGCGAATGCAGTCTTCGACGGCACCGACGCCGTCATGCTCTCCGCGGAAACGGCCAGCGGACAGTATCCGCGCGAATCGGTTTCGATCATGTCGCGCATCGTGGTCGAGGCCGAATGCAATATGGGCGACTTCGTCCAGTTCCGCCGCCGCCGCGACCATCGCGGACTGTCCGTCGCCGAGACTATTTGTGAGTCCATCGCGCACTCCGCCGAGGACCTTCCCATGGGCGCCATCGCCATCTTCACTGAGACCGGCAACACCGCCCGCATGATCTCCAAGTACCGCCCCAGGGCGCCCATCTACGCGTTTACCCACATCGCTGCTGTGGTGCAGCGCATGAATCTGTACTGGGGCGTCCATCCGGTGCGCTGCCCGCAAGCCCGTTCCGCCGAGCAAATGGTTACCTTGGCGGAGCAGGATTTAGTCCGTCGTGGCCAGCTCAAGCCCGGCGATGTCCTGGGCGTCGTCGCCGGCACGCGTCAAGCCTCCGGCTCCACCAACCTGATGCGCCTGCACGTGGTCACTGAGCAGGAGGCCGAGCGCATCGTGCACCCCAACAAGAAGCACGGCTAATGTAGGGCGGACGCCTTCGTCCGCCCCGCGAGCGAAGCGAGCGTGCGAAGGCCTGCCCCCTGCCATCCGTCCGCCCTGCCAATGTGGGGACAGCCGCCCTCGGCTGTCCGGTCGAGCGCAGCTCGACACCCCCGCGGCAAGCTATAATCCCAACTTATGCCGCAGGAAATACTTTCGGTGGCTGTCTGGGAACCTCTCCCCGAATTGGAAGCCGCAGCTCTCAAGACCTTCCTCGAACTCACATCGATTGTCACAGCCAAGGGGTACGGACTCGATCGTCTCTATCGCGATCGCGAATCGCACTATGTCTTCCTGCGCTACTGGAAATCCGAAGACACACGTCGCGCCGCGCAGGAAGACCCCGACATGCTCCGCTGCTGGGCAAGACTGGGTAACCAGATCCAAATCGTAAAGGTCTACGAAACCCTGTCGGAAGTCTCGTTACCCGCGTAGCGCGGGCGTGCCCGCGTAGCGACAGCCGCTTCGGCTGTCCCGCAAAGCGCAGCGAGCCGCCGCGGAGAATAGTTTATGTAGGGACGGACGCCTCGTCCGTCCAGCGAGCGCAGCGAGCGGTATTCATCCCCAGGCAATGCTCTAAAATGCAGAATCGCCATGTCCACCATCCGCGAGTTCGCCGATCAAACCATAGACCCCGCCATCCGCGGTTTCCTGCACGTTCCCGAAGTCTCAAATAACAACGCGCTGATCCTGACTCACGGTGCCGGAGCCAACGCGCAAGCCCCGTTGCTTCGCGCCCTGGCCGAAACCTTCGCCGCCGCGGGATTCACCGTGCTGCGCTGCGACCTCCCCTTTCGCCAGACCAGACCCTTCGGCCCGCCCGGCCCCGCCGACGCCGCTCGTGATCGTGCTGGCCTGAAGAATGCGTTCGCAGCGGTGAAGAAGATCTTGAATAACATGGGTGCCCCACTTCTCCCTGAAGTTGGGAGAAGTGGGACTTTCAGTGGGGCCAACAACGACAAGGGGCGCATCTTCCTCGGAGGCCACTCCTACGGCGGACGCCAAGCCAGCATGCTCTGCGCCGAAGAACCTGATCTAGCCTCAGCACTGCTGTTGCTCTCCTACCCGCTGCATCCCCCTCGAAAGCCCGAGCAGCAGCGGACCCAACATCTCCCCGATCTGCGCACTCCCGCTCTCTTCGTCCACGGCACGCGCGATCCCTTCGGCACCATCGCAGAATTAGAGCGCGCCCTGAAGATGATTCCCGCGAAAACGAAGCTAATGCCCGTGGAAGGAGCCGGTCACGACCTGGGATTTAAAGGAAAAGCGAAGAAGGAAGAATTGCCCAGGCAAATCCTGTCAGCATTTACTGCTTTTGTTGAAATGTCATCCTGAGCGAAGTGACTGCTCCGCGAAGCGGAACAGTCACGCAGTCGAAGGATCCCTCTCAGCTCAACTCAGTGATGGGCGTAGACTGGCGTTCGCCCGACCGAAAGAATTCCAGTTCCTTGAGCGATCGATGATCGCAGAGATCTTTCGACTACGTGGGAATCGCCCTGCAGGCGCTTCCCACTTCGCTCGAGATGACAGATTGAATAAGGCTCGGGATCTGGCCGGGCAAGTTCCTCAGTTCAGACATTGAAACCTTGAAACTTTGCAACCTTGAAACTTTGCTTTCAGTTCACCCAGCCCGACTTCCCCCCGCCGTTCCCCTTGCGCGGATTATCATCGGGAGGAATGTAATTCCCATGTTCGTCGAAGTGCACGTCGCGATCGTGTTGCCGCATGTAGACTTCGAACTTCTTCGCTGCCCGCCGGCGCCGCCAGCGATAGTACGAATTGCGCAAACCGAAGTAGCGTTCCGACGCCGATTTGCTGAGTTCCCGCCGCGGTAGAAACTTCACATACAGGAAGCCAAACAACAACCCGCCAAGATGAGCCACATACGCGACCGATTCTCCATGCCCCGGCCGCGCAGCCAGGATTGCTCCTACCAACGTGAAAAATGCGACGCCCGCCACAAAGTATTTCGCCTTGATGGAGAAAGGTATCGGGAAAAGCCAGATTTCCTGCTCTCCATACAGCATGGCAAACGCCATTAGGATTCCGAATATCCCGCCAGAAGCGCCGACGGTCGGGGTAGTCGTCCGCACTCCAGCAACACCCGTGAAGGAAATAGCCACCGTCGTTAAAGCCGCCCCTGCCACGCAGAAAAAATAAAACTCCAGAAACTTCCTCTGCCCCCAATCCATCTCCAACTGGGCCCCAAACCACCACAGCCAAAGCATATTGAACAGGATGTGAGAAATTCCGGCATGCAGGAAGGAGTACGTGATCAGCTGCCACAGCCAGCCGCGCACCACCAGGGCAGGTACCAGCGCCAGGACATATGAAGCGGTATCCGCGAAAACCGGAGCCAGCCACTCCAACAGCGCTTTAAGGAAGAACACCGCCGCATTGACGATGACCAGCCACTTCACCGCTTTGGTGAATGCCGGCAAACTCAACGTCATGGTGCGGCCGCGATTCATGGAGGTTAACGAGTGGTGTTTTGTGGAGAACGATCTCTTCGTAATCTTATCAGGTTGCCAGAACCGGGGGCGCACCGCGCCGCAGATCAGCGCTCTGGAGTTGGCACCACCGCCAAACTGCGATGCCCGGCCTGATCCACCGCCCGCACCGCGAAAATCACATTATCCTTCGACAGTTTCAAGCTGGTGCGGGTCACATTTCCTACGTTCTGCGCATGCTCCCAGTCCGGGCTCGTAGTGGCCCTCCATAGCACTTCATACGACTTAGCCAGCCCACCCGGAGAGGAGTCCCACGTCAACGTTGAATCATTCTCTAAGTCCTTCGCCAGCAGATGCACATTTGCCGGAGGCCCCGGCGCCGCTGCCAATGAGGCCAGGGTAGCCGCATTCAAGCGCGCCACCCGGGACACGTAGTCAAAATCCACAAACTTCACCAGGTCTCCATATTCGATACCGTTTTCTGTCCGCACATTCTGATGCTGATGATGAAAGTCTTCCCGAAACTCCGTGATGCGCACAGCAGGGAAGCCCTGCTGGTTAAATGAATAGTGATCCCCGCCGCGCAGGTAGCGATCCTGCCGGAACACCATCATGGGAATCATGCCGGTTTCATACGCCCTGTCGACCGCGACCATATACCGAGCCACCTGCCGTGACGCAGAGTCGCTCTCTCCACCCAGCCCCCGAATGCGCCGCAGATCCTGCTCCGACGCCGCGGCCGGTACTCCTTCCGAAAAAACCCTTACCAGCGAATGGTCCTGCTCCTTGCTTTTGTCTCCGCCCACGATGTCGTTATTCAGGACCGCTTCGATATCCCATCTTGCATCCTTGGCCATTTTCGCGAAGTGCTGGCTGCCGTTCAGTCCCTGCTCCTCGCCAGCGACTGTGAGAAAGATAATCGTCCCAGGGAACTTCAATTTACTCAGCACGCGCGCGCATTCCAGGCTGACGGCCGTTCCGCTGGCGTCGTCATTTGCTCCCGGAGCATCCCCCTTCACGTCGAAAGTGTCGCTGTTGCGCGAATCGTAATGCCCCGTCACCAGCACGATTCGCTTCGCGTTCTCCGCATCCGTGCCCTTGAGAACCGCATAAACATTGCTGATTTGCGTAGGCTTGGGAATCCGGTCCGCAGCCCCCTCGGTAAAGCTGTCCGTCTTCACCTCCAGGCAGCCCCCACAATCTTTCGAGTACCGCTCAAATTCCGCCTTGATCCACTCCCGCGCCGCACCAATCCCGTGCCCCGCCGCTATCGATGCCGGATCCTGTGCCGACAGCGTCAGCCTGGTCCCAAAGCTGACCAGCTTTTCGACATTGGCCTGAATGCGTTGGGCCGAGATCTGCGGCAACGCGCCAGCGATCTGCCGATCTGCCACCATGCCAGGTGCCGACTGTGCCCCGGCATTCAGCGTGACTGATACCAGCGCCGTCACCAGGACCGACGTCCACTGCTTCAGCTTGAGAGAGGACCTCATCATGACAGAACCCCATCGGGCAAATCCTGTAGGAGCCCGCTTTTCCCCAATTTGCCCCAAAATCCGTTCCCACAGCTCCTACCCCTTGACCAACTGCCGGGGAGAATCTAAATATTATCAGGAGGCTCTAATAAGCACGGGAGGCTTTATGGTGCTCTGTCCTGAATGCGAGAACAATCTGGACGTCGAAGAGGAAGAAGTCGACGAGGGCGAAATGATCTCTTGCCCCGAGTGTGGCACCGACTTTGAAGTCGTTACGACCAGTCCGCTTGAACTGAAGGCTGTTGAAGAAGGTTACGAAGAAGAAGACGAAGAAGAAGAGGAAAGCGAAGACGGTGATTTCTCCTAATCTCCGTTCAATTGCGGCCGCTGTGCTTTCCCTGCTTGGGGTTCTCGTTTTGGTGCTCCTGCCCACGTTCGGTTCTCGCGACTCTTTGCTCGCGGCCCAAAGGCCCAAGGACAAACCTTACGCCCTGATTGCCGGAACCGTTTGGGGTCCGGACGACCGTCCCATCTACGGTGTCACCGTGAAGATTCGCCGCGCCAAGGACAAGAAGCCCAAATGGGAGGTCTACTCCGACCATCATGGCGAATTCGCCCAGCGCGTTCCTCCCGGTGAGTCCGACTACATCCTTTCCGTGGATCAAAAGAAGCTAAAGACCACCGACGGCAAATCCTTGCACCTAGCCCAGGAAGTAACCGTCCACATCTACGGGGAGGAACGCGAAGACACTGGCTTGCATCTAACCTTCTGATGGGCCTTTCCGATCCATCGTGAGACAATAAAACCGGCATGAATCACAACCGCTCCGTGATCAAAGCTGTCGTTCTCTTGTGTGCAATTCTGGTTGCACTCCCCGCTCTGTCTGGCCCCACCCCGGATAAAAAGGAGAAGACTGTTGGTCGGCTCCTGTTCGGCAAGGTCCTGGATCCGCAGGATAACCCCCTGCCGGACGCCGTCGTCTACTTGACCAATACCCGAAGCCGCGCCGTCAAAACCTACATCGTCGGCCCCGATGGCACCTACCGTTTTCCCGCTCTCTCGACGGCCGTGGATTACGAGGTCTACGCTCAGTTCAAAACTCACAAGAGCGACACCAAGTCGGTCAGCCAGTTCGACGAGCGCCCCCAGGTCTATCTCGACCTGAAGGTGGACAATCGCTAGCCGTAAGTGGTGGTTAAACCAGAGCCGTGTATTTCCCTGTGATCCCCTGTGCCCTCTGTGGTGAAAGCCTTGGAACTCCGCGCCGAGACCACGAATGAACGTGCATCGAGGCACAATACTCAAAGCTTACTATTTCGGCGCAACCCCGCACCTTTCGCGCAACTTTTCACCTGACTCCGGGGTTCAAGATAATGGGGATTACTGTCGGGGAGGACACTGTGAACGCATTCCTTCGTTTTCGCATCTCGAATCGCCTCATCACCTTCTCAGCCATCGCAGGACTGACGTTGCTCTTCGCAGCCTCGGCCTTTGCGCAAAGCGGCGCCATGAGTCCCAATCAGGACGAACAAGACGGCATCAGCGCCGGTGGCAAGTGGTTGCAGTTCAAATCGGAAGACAAAATGTCGGGTGCCAGTCGCATCCGCTTCGAGCTGGTCTCGGATAACTATTTTCGCGAAGATCCCGAATACAAGCCGAGGGTAGAACTCTTTTGTGAAGCCGGCAAACTCAAGACTGCCGAATTCAATCCCGGCGTAAAGCTGCCTCCTCCAAATCGTCCAGGATTTTGGGGTCAGCCGCAACTCGAGGTCGAGGTCCGCATCGATGGCTACCACACTTACCACGGCTGGAATTGGGGACAACGCGGTCATTACCTCTCGATGGATAAAGGCACGGTTCGCGGCATGATGGGAGCGCAGGTCTTCAAAATCGCGCTGCCCACGCGCAGTGGCCGCCAGATCGCCGAGTTCAGCCCCGCCGGACTGGACGTCAATCAGGTCCGCCAGGCCTGCGATCTGAAACCCGAAAAGCCGTAAGTCACTAACGCCCCGGCCCCAGCTCGCGTAGGGACAGCCGCTTCGGCTGTTCCCGCCAGGGCGAAGCCCGGCGGAAGGTCTTCAAAGCGAGCCGTACCCGACAACGAACCCGTAGCGCCGGCATCCCGCCGGCTGTCGTGGCGGCGTCCTCGCCGCCACATCTGGGCAGCGGTACTTCGATCTCCGATTTCTCCCCGCCACTTGCGCCCCACCCCTCTCTACTGGCACTCTGGAGCCTCCACCGCCGAGGCAAAAATGGGCAGCAGCATCATCTCAGGGCTCGCGTTCTTCCTGTTCATCGCCGGAGTATTCATCTACGCCATCATTCTCTACAATGGCCTCGTCCGCCTGCGTAATGAGAACGATCGCGCCTGGGCCAATATCGATGTGCTGTTGAAACAGCGCCATGACGAGATCCCCAACCTGGTCGAAACCGTGAAAGGCTACATGCAGCATGAGCAGCAGACCCTGCTTGCCGTCACCCAGGCGCGCGCCGCTTCCATGAACGCTGGCAGCATCGGCCAGAAAGCCGTCGCAGAACTCCAGGTCGCGAGCGCTCTGCGCGGCCTGTTCGTTGTAGCGGAAAACTATCCGCAGCTCAGAGCTAACGAAAATTTCCTGAGACTGCAGAATCGCATTAGTGAACTCGAAGAGCGCATCGCCGACCGCCGCGAGTTCTTCAACGACGACATCAATACCTACAACACCCGCATCGGCCAGATCCCCGACGTCTTCGTAGCCAGCTTCATGGGCCTCAAGCCGCGGGAAATGTTCAAAGTGTCCGACGAAGATCGCCGGCAAGTGGAAGTGAAATTCCCCAGTCCAGACGCTACCCGGGCGTGAGCGCTCGAATTCTCGAATAACTTCATTTCCGCGGATGCACGCTGATTTCGCGGATCAAACACCAGAAAAAATCCGCGTGATCCGCGTGCATCCGCGGAGAAGAAGTTGCTCCTGGCGAGGCCAAAAAATATGCCACCACGCTTGCGCACTTGGGCTGAGGAACCAGGCAACTTCATTTCCGCTGATGAACACGGATCGCGCAGATTTTTTCCTAGTTTTTCATCCGCGAAATCCGCGCTTATCCGCGGTAAAGAAGTTGCTCCTGTCGAGACCAAAAAGAAATGCGCCACCCGAGGGTGGCGCATTAAGTGGCAGCCCTTGCTGTTTGCTTATTTCTCCTGTAATTCTCTTTCCTGCAACTCCGGCACGTGGGACAGCACATCCACGAACACGCGCCGGAACTGTTCGAAGAGCTGCTCGAATTGCCCGACCTCGTCCTCGCCGCTGACCTTGATTTCCGAAGCATAATCTCCGCCCACAACCCGGGTCGCCACCACGATGATGTGGTCCAGACGGCGAAACACGAGCCGGCTGAGCAGCGCCAGGATCAGGAAGCATCCCATCGCCAGCGAACCCACAGTCACCACCACGAGCACATTCTGCGTGTGCCACATCGCCAGGTAGAAGCCGGAAATATCTTTCACCGCAAACATCGCTCCAACGGTATTGCCGGAGGCGTCCTTGATGGGAAAGATGCCGCGCACAAAAACCGAATTCCCTTCCTGGAAGCGTTCCAGCACTTGCCCTCCCGCCGGAATCGCACTGAGATCGCCACGGAATTCGAGAATCCGGTCAGACTCAGTCGTCTTGTCTGCCATGACGAAGTCCGGATTGTCGTCCCAATTGTCTCGGCGATGGAGCGCTTTACTCGAATCCGCCCAGTTTTGCCGGTTCATGGACTTCTTGCTGAGCAACAGACCGTAGTCGTTCCCCGTCTGATCTTTCATCGTGTGGATGAAATGTCCCAGCTCTTCTCCAAACTCCACATACCCGATCACGCCACCCGCCGCGTCGGGAACCGGCCGGACGATCCGCACCGCGAATCCCGCCTTGGCCAGTTCGCTCCCCACAACTGGCGCGTGTGTCCGTACCACCTCTCTGAGCATGAACCGGTTTAGGCTGTCCCCGAACGCTGCCTGGTTGTGCACGCGCAGCAGCACCTTCATGTCGGGTTCAGGAGTATGGAATACCCAGTTCGTAATACCTTCGTCTCTGAGCTGCGAAAACAGCGGCATCGTCAACCCGATCAGCCGCTCCCGATCCTTGGCCGCAAGTGCGTCCCGTACTTGCGGGTTCGTCACCAGGATTTCTCCCACCGCAGTCATTTTGCTGACTTCCCGGGCCTCCAGGATCGTGAACAGCCTTTGCGCGCCCGTCACCGATTCCGCCGCCAGAACGCGTGAATTGTTTTCAAAACTGTACCGCATGAGAACCATGATGCCGCCAACACCCACCACCAGGCAGGTGAACAGAGCGGCCAAAACCTTGGTTCGAATCGAATTCCATTTCATACGAGCTCCTCAAAAGTTGAGATTGAGAATTTCCTTGGCCGCTTCCTTGAGTTTGGCGATCGCCACTGGATCGTCTGGCGTGGTCGGTGTGATAAAGGCCAGTAACTTCCCGGAGCGCAGTCCGATCTTGCCTTTCACTGCAGCCGCGTCCAATTTGTCCGCCTTGATCTTTTCTTCTATTCGTACCTTCATGTCGTTGAGTTGACTCACAACACAAGTCCTCCCTTAGCGGCCATTAACCTCGTAGCATAGGCCCGCGTGAACTTGGTTACCGCTGTGTCCATCGGAGAAATTGGGAAGCAACTTTAAAAATCAAAGGTATGCATTGGGAAAAGAAGGGAAGCAGATCGTAGAGACGCAGCTTGCTACGTCTAGTTGGCCAGGAAGACGCAGCAGGCAGCGACTCTACGGTAATTCAGGGATGAAGTAGACGCCCTACGCCAGAACCCGCGCCGCATCTTTGGCGTGATAAGTCAGAATAATGCTGGCTCCCGCCCGTCGGATGCTGAGCAGCGATTCCATCATGACGCGCTCGCGCTCGATCCAGCCATTGCGCGCTGCGGCTTCGATCATCGCGTATTCGCCCGATACCTGATACGCCGCCAGTGGCAACTCGAAGCGCTCCCGCGCCGCCGCGATTACATCCAGATACGGCATGGCCGGCTTCACCATGATCATGTCCGCGCCTTCCTCGACGTCGGCTGCGATCTCGCGCATGGCCTCCCGTATGTTCGCTCCGTCCATCTGATACGAACGCCGGTCGCCAAATTGCGGAGCTGAATCCGCAGCCTCGCGAAACGGTCCGTAGAAACCGGAAGCGAACTTGGCCGCGTAAGAAAGTATCGGAGTATTGATCAACTCCGCTTCATCCAGCGCCCGCCGGATCGCCGCTACGCGTCCATCCATCATGTCTGACGGCGCAATAATATCGATCCCCGCTTTGGCCAGCGACACCGAGGTCCGCGCCAGCAATTCCAGTGACGCGTCGTTCACAACCTCGTATTCCGTAGTCGCAGCCGGAGGTTCCGCAACCGCGGCTCCCAGAGACTGCGGCGCAGCCTTCACAATTCCGCAATGCCCATGCGACATGTATTCGCACAAGCAAACATCTCCCATCAGGATCAGCCCCGGCACTTCGCGCTTGATCGCCCGGGCCGCCTGCTGCACGATCCCGTTCTCCGCCCACGCTCCCGTGGCCACTTCATCCTTCTTGTCGGGCAGACCGAAAAGGATGATCGACGGCACGCCCAGTCCGTGCACCTGTCGCGCCTCTTTCACCGCCTCGTCCACCGAGAGGTTGAACACCCCCGGCATCGAGCGCACTTCCTTCCGCACGCCTTCTCCCGGACACACAAACATGGGATAAACGAACGCATCGGGTGTAAGCCGGGTTTCAGTCACCAAATTTCTAAGTTCCGCCGTGCGGCGGAGACGGCGAAGGCGAGTTACAGGGAATGCCATGGCGGTCACCTGGAAGGCTGAAAACGGCAGTAAAACGCCTTCCATCTTCATTCTAATGTAGTACGTGCCAACAGATCGGCGTTTTTGAGCCGCCGATTTCCCCTGTGTTCCTCCGTGTCCTCTGTGGTTAAAGCCTTTGATAAGTGTCACGGATTGATGTGACCAGCTGAATTGCAGCAACGTATTAGCGTTCAACCATCGCGCTTGAGCGAACAGGTGTGAACCGAATCGAAAGAAGTCGAAATTTGAGCGAGAAGGCTGATTGCAACAGTTACTTCGGGTTTGCGCTGGTGAAAGCGCCAAAGAAAGAACCTCGTCCACACGGGGTGGACGAGGGCGATGAAACGTGATGACTCAAGTAGTTCATCCTATGGCCCTAAAGTGCGCCTCAGGGTGACTACCAAAACGACAAGAGCGGCGAGATTTAGCATCCCGCCGCTCTGAAGCACCTTTTCCCGAAAGGCACTTCGTCTTGGAAGAACCTTACTGGTTAAGCGGGTTGAAGGTCAGGATGCCCGCTTCGGTATTAGAGCAAACGCCAGCCGGATCGACACGAACCACTGCATCTTCCTCAGCGCAGAAGCCGCGAATGCCAGTCTGGTTCACGGTCAGGGGCTTGGCAAGGATCGCATATCCCACCGCGACGCCACCAGCAGCCGTTCCAGCACCGGTGCTGAACGAGTATCCGCTCTTACCGCTGCCAGCCGGGTTGCCGTTGTTGGCGAGCACCGAGTCAATCAAGCAACTGGTGGTCGAACTGGGAACGCAAGCTGCACCCAACGCTCCGCCCAGGTTCACGAGGGCAGGAGCATAACCCACCGTCGGATAAGCCGTCTGGTACGTTACTTCGCCCACGGTTACAGTGCGCACGGAAGCGACAGCCGAAGACTCATTGGCTGCCATACGCGCACGCAGCAGGTTCGGAATGGCGATTGCTGCGATGATCAGGATGATCGCTACCACAATCAGCAGTTCGATCAATGAGAAACCTTTTTGTTTTCGCATACTTTAACTCTCCCAAGACTTTTTGAATTTGCTTACGTATGAACTCTGCGGGGGGTATCGCACACCGGCCTCCAAACAGTTGTTTGAAGTTACCTCCGTTCAAGACCCTTGTTTTCAACGTTTGCTTCGGTGAGAACCCGCAAAGGGGTGCGGGGATGATCTGGGATGACATTTACTGTCACTCTGGAAAGACAGAATGTAGTAGTTCCTCCGTCCGGCCTTCCCGTGCAGAAGGGCCAGCATGGCTGGCGTAATATCCCGATTTCACTCAGCCCCCCCATGAGCAAATGCCCACACAAAAGGGCGCAAACGAAAATTCCTTTCGATCACGCCCCCTGTGCCCCGGCGCGATGGGGGAGGACTTTCTAAGTCGCCGGGGAATGCCTGAGTTCCTTTCGCAACCGTGATGGGATTCCTATTGACTTCTCTGAACGAACTCTTGTTCGGTCAGCGAACGTCTACCTGCAGCCCGGAAAAAGTGAACCCCAGAATCCGTTTTCACCCAAGGCGAGTGACAGAGGAGAAAATGTAGGTCGATTAAACTGGAAACCGGCGGCTTTAGTCGGGGACTGCCGGTTTCCTCTAGGTCGGCCAAATTAACGCGCTGTCAATTTGGGTTTCTTACAAATGGCGGGCCGAGCACAGATGACGATCGAATGCGTTCCTCCCCCAAGGACACATCCGTGACAGGGGCTCGGCCATAGGACGCGGAAATCATATCGCCATCGAAAAAGCAGTCAAGCAAATTGTGAGTTGCAAAGCGAAACATTCTTAAAGGCTGCTGATTATCGCAACACCGGTCGAAAATATGGCGGCACCCATTTCCCCCAATAACTGACTCAGGAAGGTAACTAAAGTAACCACTGCCATTCCTCCCGTTCCTCGGATTCCCCGATTGTCTCTCATAGAATGAGAATCGGATGGGTCCGTTTTCACGCTACCGCTGGTTTCTCGCAGCGGCCGGAATTAGTCTGGCCTTTGCCGTCGTGTCTCTTACGGCTCATCCCAGTCCCGCGCTCACCGCTTTCTCCGATATCGCCGCCCTGGTTTTAATGCTCGCCGCCCTGGCAGTCCTCGTGGCCAACGCCTGGACCCGCCCCGGCAAGGAGCGCAGTTTCTGGTGCCTTATGGGCCTGGGGTTCCTGTGCTGGATCTCCAACGAGGTTGCATGGACTATCTGGGAGCTAGTCCTGCATCGCAAGCTTCCCGATCCTTTTGTGTTTGACATCGTCTTGTTCTTCCACTCGGTGCCGATGTTCGCCGCCGTCGCGTGGCGTCCCGATCTGAAGAATAAAGATGGGAAGATTCTTCCCAGCCTCCTTAATTTTCTGATGCTGTTGGGCTGGTGGATTTTCCTCTATGCCTTCATCGTCTTTCCTCATCAATATGTCATCCTGAATATCCCCACCTACGACTTCTACTACGAGCGGCTCTATGGAATGGAAAACGCCATCCTGGTGATCATTCTGGTGCTTGCTGCCGCCACCAGTTCCGGAGGCTGGCGCCGCCTCTACCTGCATTATCTCGGCGCCGTCACTCTCTATGCGATCGATTCCCAGTTCCTTGATCGCGCTACCGCCAACAATTCGTATTACTCCGGCAGCTTCTATGACATTCCCTTCATCGCCGCGCTTGCTTGGCTCGTAGCCGCCTCTTGGTCGGCGCGCGACTGGGACTTGCAGAGTGTGCCCTTCAATCTCTCTCCGGCATGGAAGAAGCTGATTCCCCGTCTTGCCATGCTCGCAATTCTGTCCTTACCGGTCTTGGGCCTCTGGACCTTGTTGCGTGATCACTCTCCCGCTCCGTCCAGGGCATTTCGCCTGTTCACTGTCCTTGCGGCCATGCTCCTGCTGGGAGCATTCGTATTCCTGCGCCAGTACATGCAGGATCAGACTCTCATCACCTTGCTGCGCGAGTCGCGTAGAGCCTACGAGAGTCAGAAGCAGCTGCAGAACCAACTAGTGCAAAAAGAAAAACTGGCGTCCCTGGGAAATCTCATCGCGGGCGCCGCCCAGGAGATCAACCATCCCCTCTCCGCCATCATGACCTACTCCGAGGAACTGTGGACGAACGAGCGCCTCAGCGACGATCAAAACACTTTGCTGCGCAAAATCGTGAACCAGGCCCGCCGCACCAGCGACCTGGTGGCCAACCTTCTCAGTTTCGCGCGGCAGGCCCCCGGAGAGAAAACACTTGTCGACGTCGCCGTGCTCTTAACTCGCGCCGCGCAGATATTAGAATCACGCCGCCCGCCCGGCAAGATCCAGGTGCGCCTCTCGATCGCTCCCGATTTTCCCCGCATCGCCGCGAATGCCAATCAGTTGTTCCAGGTTTTTGTGGAAGTCATCGAGAATGCAATGGATGCGGTCGATGAAGCCGGCGGCGGCTCGCTCGACATCTGTGCTCAACCGCAGGGCGCTGAGGTCCTGCTGCAATTCTCCGATAGCGGTCCGGGCATTCGGGATCCCCAGCGTGTCTTCGATCCCTTCTATACCACTAAGCCAGTCGGAAAAGGAACTGGCCTCGGCTTGAGCGCGGTCTACGGAGTCATTCAGGACCACGGTGGCCAAATCACCTGCCGCAACAAGCCCGAAGGCGGAGCCGAGTTCGCGATTCGTCTCCCTGCAACCGCCCAGCCCGCTGCCCATATGGCAGCCGCAGCAACCTAGGCCCAACGTTTCCTTCGTGAACCTTAGTGTCCTTAGTGGTTAGAGCTCTCGACGTAAACCGCCCGACTCCCGTTTCTCCCGACGCCGCACCGTCCTGTACCATAAATTGCGATGTCCTCCGCGCTGACCCACAGCTCGGCCCGTGTACTGGAGTTCGAACCGCTACGCGATCTCCTCCGCGGATACGCCTCATCTCCTCTCGGACAAGCCCGCATCGCCGATCTCGCTCCCTCGACCGACCGCGCCTGGATCGAGACCCAGCAGAAGCTCACCAGCGAAATTCGCGAATATCGCCGTGTCGGCGGCACGTTTCGATTTCGGCGGCCTGATCGAAATCGGCCCGCTGGTGGAGAAATCCCGCATCGCCGGCGCCGCCCTCGAAACCACCGAGATTCGCGACGTAATCCTGGTCGTCGATCGCGCCGCACGAGTGGCGCGAAATCGTGCAGCAGCCTCCGGCCGCCATGCGCTCCGAATGGCGACGAAGTGCGCTGCGCTCTCGGCCCAGATCGTGACTTCACCGAATTCCTGCGCTCCTTCCGCAACAAGATTCTGCCCGACGGCACGCTCGACGACAACGCCTCGCCCGAACTCGCGCCGCATCCGCCGCGAGATCGAAAAGCAGAGACGCCCGATTCAGGAATCGCTGCGCGGCTACCTGCGCCGCCTCGCCGAAGGCGGCACCGTGCAGGACGAACTGATCACCATCCGCGGCGAGCGCTTCGTCATCCCGGTCAAGATCGAGCAGAAGCGCCGCGTGCAGGGCGTCGTTCACGGCGCCAGTTCCAGCGGCCAAACCGTCTTCGTCGAGCCGCTCGAAACCATCGAGCAGAACAACGAACTGGTCCGCCTGCTCGAAGAAGAGCTGGCCGAGATTCACCGCATCCTGCTCGAGATGACGCGCCGCATCGGCGCACAAGCCGCAGCCGATCCTGGCCGCCGTCGACGTCCTCGCCGAACTGGAACTGCAATTCGCCAAAGCCCGCTTCGCCGAAGACTACAACTGCGTAGCAGTGACAGTTGAGCCGGCGTCGACGTCCGATGCCGAAAGAATCGTGGGGACAGCCGCCCTCGGCCGTCCGAGCCGAGCGAAGCGCCGCCTCCTGCTGCACAATGCCCGGCATCCGCTGCTCGAACGCAATCTGAAAGCGAAGGGCATCACGGTAGTCCCCGTCACCGTCGAACTCGAAGGCGACCGCCGCCAGCTCATCATCACCGGCCCCAACACCGGCGGCAAAACCGTCACCCTGAAAACCGTCGGCCTGCTCGCCCTGATGGCGCAGTCCGGCATCCCCGTCCCCGCCGACCGCGCCGAACATGCCCGTCTTCGACGCCGTCCTCGCCGACATCGGCGACTACCAATCCATCGAGCAGAATCTCTCCACCTTCTCCGCGCACGTCACCAACATCGATTTCATCTCGCGCACCGCAACCGCGCAACTCGCTGGTCCTGCTCGACGAACTCGGCTCCGCCACCGATCCCGAAGAAGGCGCTGCGCTGGCCGTCGCCATCGCCGAACACTTCCGCCAGATCGGCTGCATGACGCGTCATCTCCACCCACCACACTTCGCTCAAGGTCTACGGCGCGAACACGGCCGGGCGTGATCAACGCCTCCGTCGGCTTCGACGAAGCCACGCTGCAGCCGACCTACGAACTGAAGATCGGCGTCCCCGGAGCCTCGGCCGGAATCAACATCGCGCAGCGCCTCGGACTGAATCCCGCCATCATCGAGAGCGCGCGCGCCCGCCTGGGCACGCAGGCCCGCGATGTCGGGCACTTCCTCGACCACCTGCACGCCGACCTGCGCGAAGCCGAAAACGAACGCGCTGCGCCTGCAAGCCGCGCGAGCAGGAACTCGAGCGCGAGAAGCAGCATCTCGCCGCCGAAGGGAAGAAAGAGCAGCAGGCCAAAATCCGCGAGATGGAGAAGAAGCTGGAAAGCCCTCTTGCGCGACTTCGAATATCACGCCCGCGAAGCCGTCAACGCCGTTCAGGATCGCGCCGCCGCGCAGAAGCTCTCCAAAGATGCCGAGCGCCGCATCGCCAAGCTGCGCCGCGAATTCCGCGAGCAGTTCGACTCCACCGTAGTCGCGCACTCCACCGGCGCCGACCAGGGACGATCCTCAACGCCCAGCCGCAGCTCGTCAAGCACGTCTCCGAAGGCGACACCGTGAAGCTGAAGTCCACGGGCCGGGCCGCGCGCGTCGTCCGCAAAATCGACGACAATCACTTCGAAGTCGAAATCGGCGCGATGAAGATGCAGATCGCCCGCGAAGACATCGCCGAAGTCACTCAGCGCCAGCGCCAGTCCGGCGATCTCCGGTGCAAGGCCGCGCGCGCCCGCGGCATCTCCGTCTCGCTCGAAAGCGAAGGCGCGAAACGTGCCCACCGAAATCAACGTAATCGGCCAGACCGTGGACGAGGCCACCCGCGAAGTCGAAAAATTCGTCGACCGCGCCTTCCTCGCCGGACTGCCGCGCGTCCGCGTCGTCCACGGCAGCGGCATGGGCATCCTCCGCAAAGCCCTCCGCCAGTTCCTGCAGCAGCATCCGCACGTAGCCTCAGTCGCCGAAGCCCCCCAAAACGAAGGCGGCGGCGGCGCAACGGTGGTGGAGTTGAATGTCTAGTGAACGCCTGTTATGCCAGCGTATTGATCCCTTGTGATGCCCCGTAGTGATTCCTTGTCATGCTGAGCGAAGGAGGATCGGCCACAAGCCGATCCTCCGCAGTCGAAGCATCCCTACCCGCAAGATGGCCTGGCGTGCTCCGAAGACACTGCACGTCAGCCATCTGTCGTGCGACGGTCACCACAGAATCTTCTTCCAGTTCTCGTCATACAGCGCTCCTCGCGCCGCCACAGCGATGGCCTGTCTGCCTTCCGCCGAAAGATCCCCAGAGACTTTATTTTGCAAATTCGCCGGATCAGAAAATTCCGCCTGTTCGAAGCGGTGCGATAGATAGCGGAAGACGGAAAGCATGTTGTCGGCCAGTTGTCCAAACCGTTCGCCTTCGAGGGCGCGCAGCACCGTCAGTTCCAGGTACAGCGAAGGAAAATCCAGCCCATTGCGTTCGCGCCAGATCTTGAGCGCACAAATCTCCTGCTGCCGGCCCGAGTTCGCCCACCAGGTGAATGTGCTTGCGCCACATCCGTATGCACAGCCGTGCCCGTCCTCTTGTTGAACAGCACGTTTCCATAGATGCCGTGATCCCGGTACGCCGGAATCAGATCGACCCACAGTCCCTGAATCGGCAGCTGGATCGAAACGTTGCGCGTACTGCGGCTTCAGATCCGTCAGCGTGAGAAATTCGAACAGGTTCCCAAAAAATTTCTTCATTTCCATATCGGGCACCGGGCTCATCGTGATCAGCACATCCACGTGCGAGGTGAGCGTAATCGCCGTGTTCTTGGCGTAAGCTCCCGAAAGCGTAATCCCCTGTAGATACTGCTTTCCCCAATGCTTCACCAGAGGAGTGATTTCGTCGACCGCCCGATGCGAGCCCGACCCGCCATCGGCCGCCACCTGGTACTTCTCCACAATCGACGCAGTGTATTGCTCATTCGTCGGCATAACAGAGCGCAGTGCCTCTTAGCTCCCTATCGGCAAAACGCTCGCCAAGTTGAGGTGTATTAGCGATTCCGCCGGAGTGGCTTGAAGAAGCGCGTGGCTTCACCGGCGCCTCCCGGACTCAGCAGGCTGCGGATTCTTGGCCTTGAAAGCGCTCGGTCGTGCCGCTACTCCAGCAAAAAGAGAGTTGCCCCTTCCTGGCCGCGGGGAAAATTCGAATTCTGGGCGGTATTTCAAAGGGCGCGGCTTCAAGAGCGTGCGTGAGAACTAACGTTGCGCCGGAACGTTGGGGATGGTCAACTTGGCTCCAGCCGCGAAGCGGCGACAGAATGCAGCCCACGGCGTAAGCCGTGGGTAATAAGTGGGAAATGAGCTAGCCCCAGCGGGGCGAAAGAGAAGTACTCACGCAAACACTTCGAGCCACGCCGCTAAGTGCCACAAAATCAATCCGCCCTTTAGGCGCGGGACGATACCATCAGCCTGCTTAGAAACATCCAGCAAAGTTGCCGGTTCCCGCAGCATCGCGCGTACACTCATTACTCCTGCGCGAGGACACCATGATTGAAGACCTCTACGACCTGATCGGCGGACGGGCCACCATCGACGCCGCCACCGAACTCTTCTACGCGAAAATCTTGCAGGATGAAACCTTGCGCCATTTCTTCGAACGAGTGGACATGGCGCACCTCCGCTCCCGGCAGGCTATGCTGATTTCCATGCTCCTCGGCGGAAGAGTCTATACCGGGAAAAATATTCGCGACGCCCATGCCGGGTCCAGGGATCACGGACTGAACCATGCTCACTTCGATCTCTTCCTCCAGCACTTTCGCGCCGCCCTCGAAGAAGTGGGCGTCAAGCCCGAGAACGCCGCGAAAGTTGTGACACGTCTGGAAAGCAAGCGCGGAACCGTACTGGACACGGCCACCTAGGGTGCGGTCGGCCACGACCCGCCAGCAAATGCGCTCTCGGAGAAAAAGCGGCCTGAGATCGGGCCATCTAGTGGACTGTCACAACGATGGCGTTAAAGCGAAAAATGTAGGGGTGGACGCCTTCGTCCGCCCCGCCGAGCGCAGCGAGTCGTAAGCCCGCGTGGTCCGCCGGTAACGCGTTCACCGCTGTCTTCTTGTTCCGAAAGTTGCGGGCTGCCCTCGCGGAATAAGCCTCTATCGTGTTTACGACTCCCTCCGCAAGCGGCAACCGATGGTTGGCTTGGGGCTGGCGCAGGCTACTGCAGCTTTGCATACTCCAGTTTGGCTTCCTTCAGGATCGGGATGTCGGGGTCGGCATCTTGCCATAGAGTCAGGAACTCCTGATATGCACCGCGTGCGTTCAACGTATCGTTTTGAAGCGAATACGCACGCGCCAGACCCAGGTGTGCCAGCGCACCTAACGGGGAATTCAGAACAATGGAGCGGTGGTCCAGGAATTTTTGAAACTCGGCGGCCGCTGCCTTGCCCTGACGCATCCCAAGGTAGGCCTGCCCACGAACATATACAGGGTAGAGGTTACCGGCCAAGGTTCCGGCATCGGCATCACCGAGTTCGTACGAAACAGACTTCAGGGCATCGACGGCCTTGGCCGGATTGTTGCGAGCAAGTTCAATTGACCCTCGAATCGTCGGCAACCAATACCTCTGCATGAAAGTATTGGAGGGAAACTGTCTGTTCAACTCGTCCGCAAGCGCCTGGGCGCGCGTTGCATCCCCTGCGCGCGCCAGCGCCAAAGCGGTAAACAGCCTTGCGTTTCGACCCGTAGACAGGGTAAGGGCCTTGCTGGCGGCCTGCCTTGCCGCTGCGCGATTTCCGAACTCGGCCTCGCCCAGTGCCTCGGCGTCCATGACTTGTGCCGCGCCTTCATGGTTGTTTCCTCGCAGGATCTCGAGTCCCCGCTCTAAAGACACCAGAGCGCTCTTCAGTCGTCCAGAATAAGCCTCTGTCCTGGATTGGGCGACGAGCGCGTCGAATGCTTCTTCGTCCGTCCTCGCCAAATACGGCGCCAGTTGAGCTTCCATCTCTTTTCTGTCATCTTCGAGAAAAGCGACGTCATAAAGCAGAATATGCAGGTCATTCATATCCAGGCCGTGGGCTTGTGCCTGTTGCACCATCTGCTTTACCTCGTCTCTGCGGTTGAGAACCAGCAAGGCTAAACCCGGATTGAGATAGGCGTTGATTTGGTTTGGGTTAAGCCGTAAGGCCTCTTGGCCTTCTTTCAAAGCCCCCGCGTAGTCTCCCATCGATATTCTGGTGCTGGCAGAATCGTTCCAGGCTCCCCACTCCCGCGGATACAGCTGTTGCATCGCGTGAAGGATGGAAATCTCTTGGTCCAAATCACCCGGAACCATAGCGTAGTACATCGAAGCGATATAAAGCCGCTCCCGTTCCGTAGCGTGATCGCGGTGATCAAAGGCCTTCTGAGCATATTCGGACGCCAATTCGGACTCTCCGCCAGCGTCGTAACGACCCGACAGTTGAACGTACGCGTCAGCGAAGTTGGGATCGAGTTCGATAGCACGGCGGAGCAATGCATCGCTGGCGCTATTGTTCGGACGCGCAGCCAGACTGAACGCTTTCAGAGCTTCGAGCGACGACGTGGTCGCCTGCGCAAGCGGAGTGTCGAATTTCTGAATCGATTCGAGCGACTCTCCCAGCCTTTTCCGCAGGCTCGTGGCAGCATGCCCCAGAGCGTCCAGTACCTCCTCCTTGTGCGCGGCTTGTACCTGCTCGCGCGCAATGGAATCTCCGTTGGAACAATTCTCGGCGTTCAGGCCAATGACGTATTGGCTTCCTAGGTTGGCAATCGAACCGGCCAGCACCGCAGCGCTCCCAGAGCGCTGGCAAATCTCACGAGCAACTTCCCGGGTGAGGCGTTCGCCCGGCGAGCGTTCCATCATGCGGAGCGTCTCGCTCACTCTTTCGTCGGAAAGAATATTCAAGAATGGGGACTGGGACAGCGCTGTTGCTACGGCCTGCTTAAGCGTGTCTTCAAAGATCGCGTCGCCGGTAGTGTTCGCGAAGTCTGCAATGACGATAGTGTCCTTGTCAGTCAGCGTCTGTCTATTACGTGAGAAAAGCCACCATGCCGATACTGCCAATCCCAACACCGCGATCGCTGTCGCAGTCACGGCAACCCGTCGAGATAGAAAATCTTTTTTTGCAGGCTTCTCCTCCAGTCCGCCGGCAGAGGGGTTTCGGGAGATGGCTGGCCTTGTCGGCTCCATGGTGGTGGGGGATAGCGAACCGGCAGCAGAGATCTCTGTCGAGCCCTTGACGTCTCTCGGCCCGAACGGGAGTTCACCGGAGGGTTGATGTTTACTCAATGCACTTGTATTCGAGGCGATCAGGCGGTAACCGCGCTTCGGGATCGTTTCGATAAACCGGGAATTTTTGGCGTCGTCCTCTAGCGCCTTACGCAACTCCGAGATTGCTTTCGTCAGAACGTCGTCCGTAACAAAGGTGTCAGGCCACACAGCTCGGATCAGTTCCTCTTTCCGAACCACCTCCCCTGCCCGACCCGCCAGACAGGCACACACGTCCGCCACCTTCGGCTCTAGCCGAATAACTCGGCCGTCCCGGTAGATAGTGTTCGATTCAGTGTCCAGAACCCAGGGACCAATCGCGAAGCGGCACGGCATAAGGAGGCTACAAGCCCAGAATTGCGGTGAATTATAAGCGCCGTTTCGGGCTTCCGCCAGCCGTTCTTCGTGCGCCACGGTTCATTCCTCTTAGGCCAATAAACCCTTTCGCTTCTAAATCTTCAGAAAAAGACCAGAGAACCTTCGGGACTTCTTCAGGAGCCGATAGCTACCCCTTAACGCTGCGCATACAGCGTGGGCGGAGGGGCAAATGGGGCAACTCAAAGGGATTCTGGCCTTCACAATAGTTCTTGTGACGGCCATGCCTGGCGCGGGTCAGTCCGAACGAAAAGACATTCCATTCGAACTTCACAACGGATACCTGGTCGTGGTCAAGGGCTCCATCGGTAACCTGAAGAACCTTTCCTTCGTGGTCGATACTGGCTCGTATCGAAGCGTTCTCGACGAGCGGATCGCACGCAAGCTGCACCTTAAATCAGCTGGATCCATAGAAGAACTTGCACCGAACCACATCGTCCAGATGGGCAAGGTTCTCGTGCCGGAACTCACTTGGGGCGATGCAACCATGGCCTCATTCAGCCCCCTCGTCTTTGATTTATCACCCATCTTCAAACACATAGGAATACACGGAGATATGCTGCTGGGGCTGGACGTGCTTCACCAGACTAGCTTTCAGGTAGATTTCAGGTCACGGAGAATTCACTTTGGAGGTAACCAAGAACCTGAAATCAGCATTCCGTTTGTGCCGAATGTGCCATACCTGATAGTAGAGACCAGCATTGACGGCTACCCCGAGAAACTCCTCTTGGATACAGCATCCGACAGTCTGACGGTTTTTGGTGACCGCCTGCCGAACGACGGCCAATCGCTGCGGACGGCCGGTGTGGGGCGCGATGTGAGTGGCTCCGTCCCATTCACTCAATTAACGGGCAAGCTGGTGCTGCTGGGCAACAGCATAGTTTGTGGCGCACCCGTCTTCTCGATTTCGGCTATGCGCGAATCGAGGTACGACGGCTCCCTGGCTCCGCGCATCTTGGGGGCATCGAAGATCTACTTCGACTTTGAGCGAAGGAGATTTGGCTGGGACACACTAAAGGGTCACGTCGACCATTGCGCTTCGGCTCCTACCAGCGCCACATCGGTCGCGTCCGCCGATAATCATAAATGAGCGTGGAGTGGAGGAGGTCACGTACCTGATTTCCGCTCGAATCTGACAACCTAAGACGGAAATGGACATCCGCACTGATTTGTTACGGATCGTTGGCGGTTCCTGATTAGGGGACGCTTTGCCTGCGAATCGCCCCCTTTTCCCTTCCTTTCAACCGCTAACCCTCGTTTCCCACAGCTTCTCCACAACAATCCCGTTCCTGTATGTTCAACTCTGACGCTTTCAGGCTCACAATTCTTACGGAGAGCTCTGTCCCTAAATGGCGAACCCTGGTGATTTCGCATACACGGTCAAGCAGCAGGCGGACATCGTCCGCATCGTCGGCGACTACATCAAGCTCAAAAAAGCTGGGGCGCAAAATTATTCCGGCCTCTGTCCCTTCCACGGAGAAAAAACTCCATCCTTCTCCGTGCACGCCACGCGACAGTTCTATCACTGCTTCGGCTGCGGAGTCTCCGGAGACGTCTTCAGCTTCGTCCAGAAAATCGAAAACATCACCTTTCCTGAATCCGTCCGCTTGGTCGCGCAGAAGCTTGGGATCCCGCTTCCCAAGGCCAGCTATTCGACTCCCGGTGAAGCCAAAGAAGCCCGCCTCCGCGGGCAATTGCTCGACGTGCACGAACGAGCCGTAGCTTTCTTCCAGGAATGTCTGCGTCGCCCCGAAGGCGCCCGCGCCCGCGAATATCTTGCTGGCCGCGGCCTGGACGAAGAAATGATCGCGAAGTTCCGCATCGGCTACGCCCCGGACTCCGGCTTCCTCCTCCGCGACCGCCTGAAAGGCGAATTCGCCGAAGAGGTCTTGCGCGAAAGCGGCCTCTTCTCCTGGAAGCAGGACGACGAGCGAACGAAGAGCACGGAACGCGAGGGTGCCCCGTCCTTGTCCGTCCGCTCTTTGGACGGACAGGGCGGGGATCTTGACTCTGGGGTACAAACGAACGGTGGGGCGCGGTTCGAGCCAACGACTAACGACCAACGACCGAAGACCAACTCAGGACTCGGGACTCGCGACTCGGGGCTGAACATGTACTCCAAATTCCGCAACCGCGTCATGTTCCCCATCTCAAGCGAAGCGGGGAAAGTCATTGCCTTCACCGGACGCACTCTCGCGACCGACGAAAAGGCGGGACCGAAATATCTGAACTCTCCCGAGACCCCGATCTATTCCAAGGGCCGCGTCCTCTTCAATCTTGATCTCGCCAAAGAGTGGGTCAAGAAGTTCGACTACGCCATCCTTGTCGAAGGCCAAATGGACTGCATCTCGGTCTACGCCGCCGGATTTCACAACGTCATCGCCAGCTCCGGCACAGCGTTTACGGAGTTGCAGGCCAAACTTCTGGGTCGCTTCAGTAAGAATGTCGTCGTCAACTTCGATCCCGACACCGCCGGAGCGAAAGCGACTGAGCGCACCCTGGGCCTTCTCGTCGAAGAAGAATTCCAAATCAAGGTCCTGACCCTCGATCAGGGATTCGATCCCGATCTCTACATCCGCCGCAAGGGCAAAGACGCCTACGGAGAGGCCCTGCGCCACTCGCAGAAATATTTCGACTACCTGATCGAGCGCGCCCGCACCCAATTTCCCATCCGCAGCGGCGAAGGCAAAGTCAAAGCTGTAAACTATCTGCTGCCCCACATCCAGCGCATTCCCAGCCGTATCGTCCGCGACGAGCTCGCCCACGAAATCGCGCAAAAATTAGGGATCGACTCTGCCGTCCTGCGCCAGGAACTCCGTCACGCCGCCAGCACCCGCTCCACCTCGGCCGTCAAAGCTCCAGCCGAGGCTCAAGTCACCGACGCTGAAAAAGTTTTGATTCGCGCGCTTGCTTCCGCCCGCCAGATTCAGCCCAACGAGGACCATCTCTCCGCCCGCGATGGCGCCGAAGAAGAATTCGATCCCGCCCGCCAGGCCCACTTCGTTCTCCAGAACGAAGCCCTGCACCGCGGCCTCGCCACCGAGAGCCTGGCCGACTCCTTGCTCAACGCCGGCCCAGACGTTGCCGATGTTCTGGAAGTCCCCGCCACGGAGACCGATCGCCGCCTGCTCGCCACTATTCTTCTGAAAGAAGACGAAGAACTCACCGCCGAGATCGTTGAAGCGGCGGTCCGTGCCCTCCGCCGCATCCACCTGAAGCGCCGTCAGGAGCAGGTGCAGCAGGAACTAAAGAAGCCGGGACTCTCCGCCGAAAAGGACCGCCTGAAAGAATTGCTGCTGGAGCTGGAACGCATCAGCCGCGCCCTTCGTGATCCCTCCGGTGAAGACGGCCTCGGAAACAGGAAAAGTGCTTGAAACAAAAAGCCTTCCGCGACCATCTAAGTATTAAGGAAAGCTGCGAGGTTGGCGGCTGCGGGCCAATAAGGCGGGCAACCGATAGACGAGAAAGCACTTCCGTGCTAAACTCAATAGGTTTGTGCTAGGCGCACAATCCCGCTAGACCCACATTTCCCACCTTACGGAAAATTTACCACACGCTCCTGTGGAGCGGAGTTGACAGTTTAAGGACACCTCTTGGCTCTTGACGACAAGTACGACGACATAAAAAAGCTGATCGATACAGGTAAAGAAAAGGGCTACCTAACGTATGACCAGGTCAATGACCTCATACCGCATGATGTGCACAGCCCTGAAGACCTTGACGATCTGCTGACCACCATTGGTACGCAGGGTATCGATGTCCTGGAAGGCCCGAAACTGCCTTCCGCTGCCGGACTCGATAAAAAATTCGAAGATAACGAAGAAGGGGAGGATGTCGAACTCGACCTCACCCCCGGAGCTCTGGAAAAAACCAACGATCCCGTCCGCATGTACCTGCGCGAGATGGGAACCGTGCCGCTGCTCACGCGCGAAGGCGAAGTGGAAATTGCCAAGCGCATCGAGCGTGGCCAGATCCGCGTGCTCAAGGCGCTCTCGCGATCTCCCATCGTGATCCGCGAACTGCTGACCCTGGGCGAGGACCTCAAGAAGAACGTTCGCTCGATCAAGGAAGTCGTGACCTTCGACGAAGAAGAGATCACGGACGAGATCCTGCAGAACCGCCTGAATGAGTTCACCGGAAAAATCGATGACATGGCCAAGCTGTACAAAAAGGCCTCGGTCCTCGAAGAAAAGTACAAAGAAGTTTCGAAGACGAAGAAGCCGAAGGATCATCGCCGGGCCCGGCGCAAGCTGGCGCGCGCGATCGTCGCCACTTCGATTGCCGTCCGCAAGCTCGGATTCACCAACGCCGAGCGCAAGCGGTTGATCGAGCGGCTCAACAAAACTGTCGACGGCATGCGCTCGCTCGACCGCCAGGCCACCAACCTGGAGCGCAAGGCCGACGCCACTCGCAGCGAAGAGCAGAAAAAGGAATACCGGCGCCAGTCGCGCGCCATTCGCGGCGAAGTCGAAAAACTCGAACTCGAAACCGGCGTGTTGTTCCAGGAGCTCAAGCGCACACAGCGCGAGATCATCCAGGGCGACATGGACGCGGAGCAGGCCAAGCGCGAGCTGATTGAGGCCAACCTCCGCCTGGTGGTTTCGATTGCGAAGAAATACACCAACCGCGGGCTGCAGTTCCTCGACCTGATTCAGGAAGGCAACATCGGCCTGATGAAGGCCGTCGACAAATTCGAATACCGCCGTGGCTACAAGTTTTCGACGTATGCCACCTGGTGGATTCGGCAGGCCATCACCCGCGCGATTGCCGACCAGGCGCGTACGATTCGTATTCCGGTGCACATGATCGAAACGATCAACAAGCTGATCCGCACATCGCGGCAGCTGGTGCAGGAACTGGGACGCGAGCCTACGTCGGAAGAGATCGCCAAGCGCATGGATATTCCGGTGGCAAAAGTGCGCAAGGTGCTCAAGATCGCACAGGAGCCAATCTCGCTGGAAACTCCGATCGGCGAAGAGGAAGATTCGCATCTGGGAGACTTCATCGAAGACCGCGCGGTGGTTTCACCGGCGGAAGCGGTGATCAACGTGAACCTGAAGGACCAGACAGGACAGGTCCTGCGCACGCTGACTCCGCGCGAAGAGAAAGTCATCAAGATGCGCTTCGGACTCGAAGACGGCAGTGAGCACACGCTGGAAGAAGTCGGGCAGAGCTTCGCGGTAACGCGCGAACGCATCCGCCAGATCGAAGCCAAGGCGCTGCGCAAGCTGCGCCATCCGTCGCGCTCGCGGAAGTTGCGGGCGTTCATGGACGGAGTGAGAGACTAGCTCAGCTCATGTGGGGACGGCCGCTTTCGGCCGTCAGGTTTTTACCACGGAGGCACGGAGCCTCAGAGATAAACTTCTTGGCCGCGGATTCACGCGGATTCACGCGGATTTTGAAGGCACGGCTTCGGTCGTGCCTTTTTTTGTTCTCATCGCATTGGTTCTTAGCCTTCGGCTGCCGTCCCGATAAGATAGAATGGTGCGCCTATGTAAGCGATCGCACGGGGGCGTGTGATTCTGGCTTTTTTCTGGGGCAAATTCACGCAAGACAATCGGAGGAATGAATGAAGCAATTGCTGAGTGTTGGTGTGTGCTGTTTCCTGCTGTTGACAGTTGCCGCAAGCGCGCAGGCGGCGAAGCCGAAAGATGAACATCCCAGCGTTGCGAAGGTTCTGGATGCCGCCGCAGGCAGCATGGAAAAGGAATTCGTCTCCGCCGCCGAGGCCATGCCGGAGGATAAGTATGGGTACGCTCCGACATCCGGCGAATTCAAGGGAGTGCGCACCTTCGCGCAGCAGGTCAAGCATGTCGCCGCCGTCAACTACCTTCTGGGCGCGACCATTCTGCAGGAAAAGCCTCCGGTAGAAATCGGTGGAGAGTCAGGGCCGGAGTCCGTCACCACGAAGGCCGACATTGTGAAATACCTGAAAGCTTCGTTCGAGTACGCGCACAAGGCGATCGGGTCCATCAACGAGAAAAATCTTCTTGTGCCGGTGAAGAACCCGTTTGGTGAAGGAACGATGACCCGCCTCGGAATCGCGGGCATCATCACCTCGCACGGCTTCGATCACTACGGCCAGCTCGCGGTGTATCTGCGAAGCAACGGGATCGTGCCGCCGGCTAGCCGGCAGTGAGTACTTCGGTGCCGCGGATTCACGCGGATCTGCGCGGATTCTTGAAGGGCACGGCTTTGGCCGTGCCTTTTTTGGTTCGCCTAAGAAATTGGTTGCTGCAACGACATTGGGGCGCGAGAACTCGCGCCCTTTTTGTTTGCCGCGGGCCGGGCCGAACTCCCCACTCAAGCCAAAGACGGGCTTGAGTGGGCCACCACCGCCAGCGTCTACATCACCGCCGACCCAGATGACTGGGAAATTCGGACAAGCGATCGGCCCTCTATTCTTTTGCCTCAAAATTTGCGTCGGGTGGCCCATTCAAGCCCGGGTTTGGCTTGAGTGGGGCAGTTCGAGGGCTGGACAAAGGTTTCCCGCTGCTCGTTCGCGCTTTCGTGCTGTCCATTCCGACTCGATCTCAACTCGTCCCTCACAGCCAGTCGCGTGATGTAGAAAACTGCTCCACGGCCAATCCTCGGGGCGCCCGCATAATCCCTGCTTTACCGGATTGCAATGAATGTAGTGGAGCTTCTCGACAAACTGAGCGTGATTGCGAACGTTGAAGTCGTAGTAGCGCTTTTGCCAAAAATGGTCGGCGTCTCCGATCAACCGCCGTGACACTCCCTGCTTCAGCGACTTCAGAGCCTCTGCTAATGTGTCCCGCGCGGGCTCGCTGACGAGAAGATGAATGTGCTCAGGCATTGACGACGTATCCATAGACGCGAAGGCGGAAGTTGCGGCGCACGCGTTCAAGAGCGTTCTCAAAGACTCTTCGGTTCGCATCCGTCATGAACAGGGGACTTCGGTGATAACAACAAAAGGTCACGAAATGACTTTGCGCGGTGTGGTGATAACGCACAAGACCCCAAGGCATGCCGTCAGCGTAGCTTGCCGATCTTCCCCACTCAAGGCAAAAGACGCCTTGAGTGGGCCACCTGTTTCAAAATGGGGTGAGGCACTCGAACTTGCCCACTCAAGCCAAAATCGGGCTTGAATGGGCCACCCTGTTTCAAAATGGGGTGAGGCACTCGAACTTGCCCACTCAAGCCAAAATCGGGCTTGAATGGGCCACCCTGTTTCAAAATGGGATGAGGCACTCGAACTTGCCCACTCAAGCCAAAATCGGGCTTGAGTGGGCCACCCGACCTCATTCCCGTTTTAGGAATCATTTCTATTCTTTTCCTGCAATTCTCTTGCTCTCGACTTTTCATTTCTGTCGAATAAAGGGATAAGGCGGCGTTTACCAATTTGCGGATGGCTGATCTTTTTCGAGACGAAGAGCGGGAGTGATTGATAGGAGGACATGCTTGGCGGGGGTGAAGAGGCGGAAGCCGAAGATTATTCAGGACAAGAAGAAGCGGGGAGAGTGGGCGGAGTCGGTGTTTCTGGTGCGGGCGGGCGAGGAGGGGTTGGCGGCGAGCAAGCCTTGGGGAGACTCGAGGAGTTATGACTGCGTCGTGGGGCGTCCGGGAAAATTTGTGGCGGTGCAGGTGAAGTCAACAATCGCGCGGCTGGAAAGTGGCGAGGGGTATAACTGCTCGGTGTGCAGCAGCCACAAGCCGTATCCGCCGGGGTCGTTCGATTTTGTGGCGGCGTATGTGATCCCGGAAGATGCGTGGTACATCATTCCGGAGAAAGAGATTCGCGGGCTGAAGTCGATTTCGCTGTGCACGACGGGGCTGGGGTCGGAGGCGAAGTACGAGCCATACCGCGAGGCCTGGGGTATTTTGCGGAAGGCGTCTGCGATCCGCGAGCCTGAGAGTTGCACCGAACCGTCCGCGCCAGTCGAGGCTGGCATGGTGCATCCGGCGAGCGCGGTGGGGAGGATGGAGTCGGCTGCAGGATACTTTAAGGGCTTTCTGGAACGCGGGCATGTTGTTGCGGAGAAGAGCGGGGAGAAGAAGTAATCGGATGAAGTTGGAATTCCCACCTACGAAGAATATGACCGTCGGATGATTCGTCTGTCTACGCAGGTCAAAATCCCCACCCTCTCGCACAAAACGCGAGAAGGGTGGGGCACCCTGACGATTGTTCAAGGCACGGCTTTGGCCGTGCCTTTTTTCTTGTCGTCCGGAGTGCCGCTTTTTTGGTGCAGCGTGTGCGCTGCCGGCAAGTTGCATAGATCCTTCGTCGCCAAGAACGGCTCCTCAGGATGACAATGCAGGAATGGGCCCGGGAGATTTTGCCTCGGTAGACTCCTCGTCAAAACCTTAGCGGGCGGGAGCGCCCGCTCCACACTTACGAAACCGCTTCAGTTGCTGCGCAATGACTCCATCGGATTCACACTCGATGCGCGTCTGGCCGGAATATAGCCGGACAGTCCTGCTACCAGCAGGAGCGCTACGACCATTCCGACATACGTGGGGATATCCCAGGATGAGGTGGCGAAGAGTAGAGAGGAAATCAGGCGGGCTACGATCAGGGCGAACAGTGTGCCGAGCGCCATCCCGGCAAAGGCTAAGCGAAGAGTGTCGGTGAGCACCTGGCGCTGCACGCGTCCAGCGGTGGCTCCGAGGGCCATGCGGATGCCGATGGCTTGCGCCTGGCGCGTGACAGAGTACGAGATGACGCCGTAGATGCCGAGAGCCGCGAGCAGGAGGCCGAGTCCGGCGAAGGCGGCGACCAGCAGCATGAAGAAGCGGCGTGGGGAGACGGCGCGATCGACGATGGTGCGGATAGGGCGGAATTCCGCGGAGGGCTGCGTCGGGTTCAGTTCGCGCAGCGCGTGAAGCACGCTGGCTGCGAGGCTGGCCGGTTGCATGCTCGTGCGGATCACCAACTGCGCGTCGTCCGGACCTTGCTGGGTGATCGGGTAATAAATTTGCGAACCATTCGCGACCTCGACGCTCTCTTCGTGGATGTCGTCGACGACGCCTATGACGTGATCCTCTTCGTCGCCGCGCATCAGGCTCTTGCCGACTGCATCTTCGCCGGGCCAGTAGAAGCGCGCGGCGGAGGCGTTGATGAGCACGACTTTCTCGCTATGCGGGCCGTCGGACCAGGTGAAGTCGCGGCCATGAAGGCGAATGCCCATGGCGCGAACAAATCCTGGAGTAATGACATAGACGAGGGGCTCAGGAAGTTCTCCGGGGATAGCGGTCTTGCCTTTGGGGACGGGTGAGTCCCAACTGCGATTGCGGCCGAGCGGAAGGAAATCGCAGATGCCGGCGGCCTCCACGCCGGGAAGGGCGCTGACCCGGGTCAGGACCTGCTGAAAAATCTCCTGACGCTTGGCAGCGCGGGCGTCGCTGGTAGGAGCACTATCGTCGTATTGGACGCGGATGGAAGCGGCGCGATCGGGTTGGAAGCCGAGATCCACGTCGAGCACTTTGACGAAGCTGCGCAGAAGCAGGCCGGCGCTGACGAGCAGCACGCAGGCCAGCGCCACTTCGAAAATTACGAGAGCGGCGCGGACGCGTTCGTGCTTGCGGCCTTGTCCCGCACCGGGGCCGGAGTCCTTGAGCATCTCCTGGAGATTTCCGCTGGCGATGCGAAGGCCGGGAATCAGGCCGAAGATGGTCGCGGTGAAGATGGCGACGAGAACGGTCCAGGCCAGCGCCGCGGTGTCGATGCGCAGAGTGCCGAGAAGGGGCAGGGCGATGGAGCCCTGATGGGCGAGCCACTGGGTGAGGATGAGAGCGAGTAGCAGGCCGACTAGCGCGCCGGCGCTGGATAGGACGAGGCTCTCCATCAGCAACTGGCGCACGATGCGTCCACGGCTGGCGCCGAGTGCGCCGCGAACGGCGAACTCTTTGGCGCGAGCCACCGCGCGTGCCAGCAGGAGGTTCGAAAGATTCACGCCGGCGATGAGAAGGATTGCACCGACGGCGCACCATAACGCGATCAGGGAACGGCGCAACTTGCCAGTCACGTAATCCTTGAGCGGCACCGGAATGAGAGCACCTTTATAACGGCCGAGAGTATCCGGATATTTCGGGTTGAAGTAGATATTGGGAGCGACACGGTTGGCGTCGTCGAGAGCCTGGGCCACGGTGACTCCTGGCTTGAGGCGGCCGAAAAGAGTGACAATGTTGCCCCAATCGCGCTCCTGGTTGAGGTCGAGGGGCGCGAAGAGATCGACTTTCGCGCCGGGAGAAAAGATTGCGCCAAAGTCGAAGCTGTCAGGCAAGATACCGACCACGGTTACGGGAGTCCCGTTCAACTCAAGGGCTCTTCCTACGATGGTTGGGTCGGCGTTGAATTGACGCCGCCAGTACGCATTGGCGAGGAGAGCGACCGGATGCGGGCCTCCGCTGGCTTCGTCGGCGGTGAACAGGCGACCGAGGGCGGGCTGAACGCCAAGAACCTGGAAGAAGTTTCCGATGACCATCATGCTCGTGGCGGATTCGGGCTCTCCTCGCCCAGTGAGGCGAATGTTGTCAGGATTGGTGAAAGCTTCGTAGCCGGAGACGTCCTGGTAGGCGCGGCTCTGGGCGCGGAATTCCTCGTAGGCGTCGGCCGAGTACGTGGCGCAGGACATGCCGCAACCGCTCGGAGGCGGGGCGATCCAGACGAGCTGGGACGAATCGGGGAATGGCAGCGGGCGCAGCAGGAGTGTGTTGACCACGCTGAAGACGGCAATGTTGGCGCCGATGGCGAGAGCCAGAATAAGGATGGAGATAGTGGCAAATCCGGGATCGCGGCGCAGGGTGCGGAAGGTGTAGCGCACGTCATGCAGGGAGTCGGTCCAGTAATCTTTGAGGCGTTTGCGCTGTTCCATTTTTTTCCCCATGTCTACGCCGAGCTTTTGGACGGCGTGCAGATCTCCGAACTGGCGCTCCGCTTCCTGGCGCGCGGCCTCGGTGGTCCAGCCTTGCGCGACGAGATCGTCGATTTTGGCCTGCAGGTGAAAGTGCAACTCGTCTTTTACATCGGCTGCCGGATCCGGGCCGAAGAAGCGGGCGTAGCGACGCCAAAAAGGAGGCTGGGTCATGCGACTTCCTCCGGCAACGGAGGCCGCGTTGCGCCGAGTACTTTGGCGACGGCTGTGGCATAAGCTTCCCAGGTTCTTACTTCATGCCGGAGCTGGCGACGGCCTTCGGCGGTGAGACGGTAGAACTTGGCCTTGCGATTGTTTTCGGAGAGTCCCCATTCGGCGTCGAGCCATCCCTTATTTTCGAGGCGCCACAAAGCGGGATAGAGTGTGCCCTCTTCAACCAGGAAGACGTCGTCGGTCTGCCGGCGAAGCAGGCTGGTGATGGCATATCCGTGAAGCGGTCCCCAGACGAGGGATTTGAGGATGAGAACGTCGAGCGTGCCGCGAAAAAATTCGAGTTTGGCGGTATCCATGTTGGCCCTTGGAAATAAGAGGGACGTCCCCATGCTTTCCCCTTTGAAGGCAAGGGGAACGTTCTGGACAATTAGACTGGGGAAATCAGAGATCGTCAACGAACGAACTGCAAATCAAGGGAGGATGGGGCCCTGACGGGGAGGGTGGGGCGCCACCGGCGTACACGTTTGGCGACGTCGGGCGCAACTCGGTGTACGGGCCTCCGCTGCGAACGCTGGACATCGCGCTGGTGCGGAGTTTCCGCCTGGGCGAAGCGGCTTCGTTCGAATTTCGGGGCGAGGCGTTCAATGTGCTCAACATGGTTAACCTGGGGACTCCCAACCGCTTCGTGAATACTGCGCAGTTTGGGACGATCACGATGGCTATGACACCCCCGCGAGAAATGCAGCTAAGCGCGCGGGTGTCGTTCTGAGGAGAAAATGATCGGGAGTAGTGCGACAAACGTCAGGTATTCCACGGGCGTGCAGATCATTCGACTAGCGAGAGTGGGCATCGTCAACTAGCAACGAACGTTTTTGATTTGTTCCTGCAGAAAAACTTCCTGGCCACGGATTTACGCGGATTACACGGATCGAGTCAAAGGCAAGCGGACATGAGTGTCCGCTCCACATTTTGAGCCGCGGTTCTGCGGCGGGCACAGATTGCATAGATCCTTCGCCGCGAAAAAACTGCGGCTCAGGATGACAAGGTTGGTTGAAAGCTATGCGGCGCGGGTGGCGAGGATTGCCAAGACCTTTCCTCGATATTTCGCGATCTGGGGAGGATCTTTTTCCAACAGCATGCGAACCGTGAGCGCTTGTAGAAAGTAACTGTGGTTCTGGTAACGCGCGAGGGACTCCAAGGTGGTTGCTGTCCACACATCGCGATCTTCATTCTTCAGGTGGTCCAACCATGGCTCGAAGGTGGATGCGTCGAAGTCTTTGCGACGAATCACCGAGACGACGGCGGCAGCCAGACGATCTTGCTCTCCCTGGGTGTAAACCTGCGGTGCAGTCGACAAGCGGGCGGATATGGCCCGAAGAATGGCGGAGGCTTCTTCTTTTGTGAGCAGCGGGCTGTCGGCCAATGCGGCCAGCAGGTCGGCGGTGTGTGCGGTGGCGTGGATCCAGTGCAGGGTTGCATCGTATCCGCGGAGATCTCGTTCGTCTTGCAGATAGCTGATCGCTTCGGCTAGCAAGCTGTGGTATCGGTCTGTGCCCATGAAGGGCGTCTTGGCCTCGCGTTTGGCCATTTCGGACAGACAGAGAGCGGAGAAGGAACGCAGTAGGACTGAGTTCGTTCCGACTTCGCCAAGACCGGCGCGCAGATTCGCGCGCCATTCGTCGGTGAGCTCCAGCAGTGTGGTGATTTGAAGAGTGCCCGGACGATAAATCCAGGTCGCAAGAATCGAGTAGGCGAGGTCATCGCGAAGTTCGGGATCGGGTGAGGGGAGAAGGGCCGCGCTCACCTCGCGGGCCAGAGCGTCGGCGGACGCATGCTCCGGGACGGCATATCGATTCTTCGCGATCGCGCGCCAATAGTTGCGGTCATGGTGCGACGCTTGCGCGAAGCAGGTGGCCGGAAGGCTGACGAGCCATAACGCGGCTGCGATGATGACTGCGGTTTTGGGCATTGGAGTATCTCCCGGAGGATATTGTACGAGGGGCGGAATCCTGCTCACTGCGACACATCATTCTTGCCCCGTATCTCCATCGATTTGCTACCTTCGGGCGTCGGACGTCAGGCCCTGGACCTCGGGCTTCCTGCCTTGCGCCTATCGCTTCGGCAAAGTTCAAAAATCGGGGAAGTCAAAATCCCCACCCTGTCTCCGCACAAAACGCGGAGACAAGGGTGGGGCACCCGCAAGGTTGACCTTACCGATTGGTTCGAACAACTTCTGCACAGATCCTTCGCCGCAAAAAGCTGCGGCTCAGGATGACAGAGTCAGGCTGATGGGTCTTTCATTCAGCGGATCAATACTGATTTCATGCTGATGGGTCGGTCGATGCCGCTCGGCTTCGCCCTCGCGGGACAGCCGAAGCGGCTGTCGCTACGTGGGCGGTGGTCGTAAATTTCTGGCTTAGTTTTCCTCGGACTTCCACAGGGAAGTGGCGGCGTCCACAGTTTCTGCACAAGGGCATCGAGATTTTGTATTGTCCGGCGCGCAAAACTGGATGAGAGTGGGTGCAGCGAAACGTGAGCGTTCCTGAGCTTGCCGGATGATTGCGGCAGGACCAGTGGCAGCCGGTGATTCTCGAAAGTGGATTGCCGGGGGGATAACTTCCAGAAGACGCGCAAGCGCGACTGGTTGCCCGGGCGTTGCGGCCTCCTCCCCCTACTTGCTTTTCGAAGCAGGAAGGGCCGCTGGCCACCGCTGCGGTTGCGGATGCGTCATCGCAAGATGGTGCGTCAGCAATCAGCTTCGGCGAAAGCGGCACCGCTTTCGAGCGCTGCCGCGCTGAAGCAGTCATGGCACCGCCTCCGCGGTGACGTAAGGCAGAGCAGGAACACACGAACAATGCGGCTCGGGTGGCTGGCCCGGGCCGCATTCTATTTTAGTGGTCAGTGGTCAGTGGTCAGGGTTAGGGGTCAGGGGTTAGGAGGAAGGGGTCAGTGGGCGGGGGTCAGTAGTCAGGGGTCAGTGGCAGTGCATGGATGCGGTCTTGGGTGGGCGCGGCATCATGCTGGGCCTTTATTAGCCGAGTTCTGACACTTACGCTACTTGGGTTTCCGGTTGGGCTGGGACGGGGGTTGATGTTGTGACTGCTGGGTGCTTTAGCAGAGTGTCTTTCAGGCGGAGGAAGCGCTCTTCGAAGAATCTGCGGGAGAGGTAGGCTGCGGCGATTGCGGCGCCACCTCCTAGAAGCAATCGCAGGAGCACGAGTCCGAAATGGTAGCTGGTAGGAACCAGTTGCGGCAGGTAGCGGTGGCAGAGTCGGTCGTACATGCGGAAGGCTAGCAGGTGATCCAGGTAGAGCCCGTAGCTGATGTATCCGAGAAAGCGCAGGACGGAGTTGTTGACGTAGGTTTTGGCCGAGCCGGTAGCAGCTAAGAGGAACAGCAGGAGAACGCCGGCGAAGAAGATGTGGATCAGGGTCCACTGGAAGGCTGCGCCCAGCAGGCGGTTTCTGGTGTCGAGTCCGAAGGGCTGTCCCAAAATTCCTAATAGAAGAGATGAAGCTAACAGCGTGCCGCAGAGGGTGCGGACCTGACTGCGGGAAATCTTTGTGCGCAGGATGATGGCGAGCAGACTGCCAGCGGCTAGACCGTCGCAAGCAAACCAGGTGTACCAATCCAGACCATTGGGATGTCCGAGTGCGAAGGAAATTCCTCGAGACACGGGAACGACGATGACGATGGCGGCGGAGAGCCAGGCCAAGCGTCGGCGGGTGATGCGGCGGACGACAGCCGGCCAGAGGATGTAGAAGTGTTCTTCGATGGCCAGGGACCAGAGCGGGCCGTAGTCGCAGGCGACGCCGAAGAAGGCAGTCATATTCGCAAGGTAGATGAAACTCAGCCCTACGAAGGCGACCGATGAACTACGAAGCAGCAAGAGCAGGATGAGCAGAGCGTAATAGGGCGGCAGGATACGGAGGGCACGGCGCGTGTAGAAGCGGCGGTAATAATCGGGACGAGTTTTGGAATCGAGCAGGATGCCGGTGATGAGGAAGCCGGAGAGCACGAAGAAGAGGTTGACGCCGAGACCTCCGGGTTGAGTGAGGCGTAGCAACAGGCGCGAGGGTGCACTGAAAGAGTAGTTCGCATATTGCCAGTACAGGGCGTGCAGGAGAAGCACGGCCGTGACAGCGATGCCGCGCAGCGTGTCGAGTTCGGGCATGAAGGGACGAAGCAACGGCTCGAACGGCTTGACTGCCGGTACGGAAGGCGGAGGCATTGGAGGTCCTCATTGAAAATCAAGAGGAGACTGTGCGTCAACGGGTGATCGCGAGGAGTGGACTGTCGCAGTGAAAGCGTGACCGGCGGAGCACGCAGGATTACGCCTCGCTGCGCTCGGCGGGGCGGACGAAGGCGTCCTCCCCTACATTTAAAGATTCTCTGCAGGGATGAGTTTGAATGCGGGACTAGTTTTGCGGCGGCTTCCACAGGAAAGATGGTTGGTCCACAAGTTCTGCACAATCTTTCGCCGCACATTCGCCGCGGCTTCGTACAAAGTCTCTTGGGGGGCGTGACGAATTCCCAAACCTTCGAAAATCGCGACGGGGACAGCCTGATTCGGTAATGGCTCGGTTTGAACTCTGAACATCACAAGGTGTCATCCCGAAGAGCCCGCGTTTTTACCAGCGGGCCGAGGGATCTCTGGTGGCACACAGAGTCGTAGCGGAGATCCTTCGCTCCGCCTGAAAACCGGCTACGCTCAGGATGACGCCATCAACGAGCGAAGGTGCATTACGGAGATTCAAAATGAGCCACTACCGGTAATCTTTTGGTATTTCGTTTTTTATTCGCCTGCGGCATAATTAGGAAAGCTTCCGGGACAAAGCATGGCAACTACCGATTACAGCATCAGTACTCTTCCGGCGAACGTGGAAGCGGAGCGCTCGATTCTGGGCGCGATCCTGCTGGACAACTTTGCATACAACCAGGCTGCCGAACACCTGAAGACAGAGGATTTCTCGCTCGATTCGCACCGGCGGATTTATGCGCGCATGGTGGATCTGGCGGAGTCTTCGCGGCCGATCGACATGATCACGCTGATCGAGGAGTTGGACCGGCACAAGGATCTGCAGCCGATTGGCGATGTGGCATACGTGTCGAGCCTGGTGGATGGCGTGCCGGAGCGGCCGAGCATCGAGCACTACGTCAAGATTGTGCGCGACAAGGCGCTGCTGCGGGGGGTGATTTCGGTTTCAACGACCGCGATTGCGCGGGCCAGCGACCAGTCGGATTCGGCGGAAGATGTTCTGAGCGATGCGGAAGCGGCTATATTTCAGCTCTCCGAGAAGCGCATTGGACGCGGGTTCATGGGCGTGCAGGAGATCGTCCGCGAGACCTTCGGATCCGTCGATGCGCTGCTGCAACGCGGGCAGAGGATTACGGGGTTGGCGACCCATTACACCGACTTGGATGAAATGACGTCGGGGCTGCAGCGGTCGGACCTGGTGATCATTGCGGCGCGGCCCTCGATGGGCAAGACGGCGTTTGTGATGAACATCGCGGAGAATGCTTCGATCGAGGATCAGCAGGTGGTGGGCGTGTTCTCGCTGGAAATGTCGCGCGAGGCGCTGCTGATGCGCTTGCTGTGTTCGCAGGCGCGGGTGGATGCGCATAAGATGCGGACCGGATCGTTGTGGCAGGACGATACAAAGAAAGTTGTGCGCGCAATGGAGCAGCTGGCGCATGCCCCGATATTTATCGATGACACGCCGGGAATTTCGTTGAGCGAGATGCGGGCGAAGGCGCGGCGGTTGAAGCAATCGCAGGGCAAGCTGGATCTGATCATCGTGGACTATCTGCAGTTGATGTCGGGCGGAGGCAAGCGTTTTGAGAATCGCACGCAGGAAGTATCGGCGATCTCGCGCGGGCTGAAGGCGCTGGCGAAGGAACTGAGCGTGCCGGTGATTGCGCTGTCACAGTTGAGCCGCGCGCCGGAGAGCCGCGGGGGAGATCATCGTCCGCAGCTGGCGGATCTGCGCGAGTCGGGATCGATCGAGCAGGATGCCGACCTGGTGATGTTCATCTTCCGCGAGGAAGTTTACAAGCAGGATGATCCGGAACTGCAAGGCCGCGCCGAGATCATTATTGCCAAACAGCGCAACGGCCCGATTGGGCGGGTGAAGATGGCATTTCTGAAGCACTGCACCAGATTTGAGTCGATGGCGGAGGGCGGGATCGCGCCGGAGGAATAAGAGTCCGCCTACAGGAATCACCTTAGACGGGGCGGGATAAGTGCTGTAGGAACTTAAGTTTGCAAGGCTTGTCAGGTTCATGGCTCGAGCTGTGGAAAAGCTTGTGGAATTGAAAACCGCATTCAGAATGTCTTTTAGAAAAAACCGATCGGTCGGTGGCCTGAGACGGCCCGGTTCCCCCTTAAATTCCTGAGTAGTAACCAGTTATGCAATTCATCGATTGTTAATACAAGAACGTAAGGCGGATTCGTCAGGGGGTTCCGTTTTTGAGATTTGCACATTTTGACGTTCTGGCACCTTCGTTTTTGGCCTGTTTTGAGCGGGTTTGGGCGGCGGAGAATTGATTAGAGCAATCGGTTTTGTGGATCGGCTGGCCCGCTCGAGGCTACGGCCATTTTTGGTCCCTGACGTCGCTCTGAGAAATCCCACTTCTCGCAAAGGAAGCGAGAAGTGGGGCACCCGTGATTTTCTCTTCCGGCCTTCTTAGTTGCTGCCTTCGCCTACCTTGAGGACGGCGAGGAAGGCTTCCTGGGGGATGTCGACGCGGCCGATGCGCTTCATGCGCTTCTTGCCCTCCTTCTGCTTCTCGAGCAGCTTGCGTTTGCGGGAGATATCGCCGCCGTAGCATTTGGCTAAGACATTCTTGCGCATGGCGTGGACGGTTTCGCGGGCGATGATCTTGGCGCCGATCGATGCCTGAATCGGGACTTCGAACATCTGGCGGGGAATCAGCTCGCGCATTTTCGAGACGAGGGCCTTGCCGCGTTCGTAGGCGAAGTCGCGGTGGACGATGATGGAGAGGGCGTCGACGGGATCTCCGGCGACGAGGATGTCGAGCTTCACCATGGGCGATTCCCAATATGCGGCGAGGTGATAGTCGAGCGAGGCGTATCCGCGAGAGACGGACTTGAGGCGGTCGTAAAAGTCGAGGACGATTTCGTTGAGCGGCAGTTCGTAGTGGAGCATCACGCGGGACGAGCTGACGTATTCGAAAGTCTTCTGCTTGCCGCGCTTCTCTTCGACGAGAGCAAGGATGCCGCCGACATATTCTTCGTTGGTGAGAATGGTAGCGAGGATGACAGGCTCTTCGATCTTGTCGATTTCGCTGGGATCGAGCCAGCGGGAAGGGTTGTCGATTTCGACCATCGTGCCGTCGGTTTTATAGATCTTGTAACGGACGCCGGGGGCGGTGGTGATGAGGTCGAGGTTGAACTCGCGTTCCAGGCGCTCCTGAATGATCTCCATGTGGAGCAAGCCGAGGAACCCGCAGCGGAAGCCGAATCCCAAGGCTACGGAACTCTCGGGCTCAAAGAAGAATGAGGAATCGTTGAGGCGCAATTTCTCCAGCGCCTCGCGGAGCACGGTGTGCTCGTGGGCATCGACGGTGTAGAGTCCGGCGAAGACCATGGGCTTGATTTCTTCGAATCCGGGCAGAGGTTCGATGGCAGGATTGGAGTCGTCGGTGATGGTGTCGCCGATCTTGGTGTCGGCGACATTCTTGATATTGGCGATCAGGAAGCCGACTTCGCCCGCCACGAGTTGGTCGATCTCTACGGGTTTGGGAGTGAGAACACCGAGGGTCTCCGCGTCGAAGGTGGTGCCATTCCACATCAAACGGATTCGCTGCCCCTTGCGCAGCGTGCCTTGAAATACGCGGGCCAGCACCACCACACCTCGATAGGCGTCGAACCAGGAATCGAAAACCAAGGCCTGAAGCTGGTTCTCAGGGTTGCCCTTGGGCGGCGGGACGCGCTTCACGATGGCTTCGAGGACGTCGGGAACTCCCTGCCCGGTCTTGGCGCTGATGAGGACCGCGTCGGTGGCATCGAGGCCGACTGCGCCTTCGATCATCTCCTTGGTGCGGGGGATATCGGCGCTCTGCAGGTCAATCTTGTTGATGACCGGGATGATTTCCAGTCCGTGGTTGATGGCCAGGTAAGAGTTAGCCAGCGTTTGGGCTTCCACTCCTTGCGAGGCGTCAACCACCAGGAGCGCGCCTTCGCAGGAGGCGAGAGAACGTGATACTTCGTAGGAAAAGTCGACGTGGCCGGGAGTATCGATCAGGTTGAGTTGGTAGGTCTTGCCGTCGTGGGCGTTGTACATCATGCGGACGGCATGGGCCTTGATGGTGATGCCGCGCTCGCGCTCGAGGTCCATGGAATCGAGGACCTGGGCCTGCATCTCGCGCGCGGTGAGGGATCCGGTGAGCTCCAGCAGGCGGTCGGCCAGCGTGGACTTCCCGTGGTCAATGTGCGCGATGATCGCGAAGTTGCGGATGTAGGCTGCGTCCATGGGTGGGTGGCTAATCTTTGATTTTAACAGGTAGGGAGGGATGGGCTGGTTGAGGGGGACGGTTAAAGGCATTCACCACTAAGGGCACGAAGGTGCACGAAGGAGATCGTTTGGTGCTGGTGCGGGGGCCTCGGCGGGAATCGGTTTCGCGGGAGAATTCCCCAGACGTGACGTTGAGGCGTGAGGGCTGGTAGAGATCCTTCGACTGCTCAGGATGACATGGGCATTTCTGATGACAGGACATTATCAGAGACGAAAATGCCTGTTGCTCTGGGGCCAGTAATAGTTTGCTTTCACGGGTTTGGCGGTTGAGGTTTGTTTGAGGTGGGGTTGAGATTGGGTGCATTGCCGGATTTCCTCGAATACGTCAGAGTGGGTCGCATGAAGGCGATCGATAGGAAAAAACGCCTGGAGGCGAATTTATGGCAATGCCCGGATCGCAAACGATGACGGAATTCTGTGAGCAGGTAAATCCGCGGGTGCTTCTTGAGATGCGACGGATGCGTCCATTTCCCGACATGTTGCGGGTGCAGGAGAGTTGGGTGGCGGGGGCGGAGAAGAGGACGTTGCTATGGCTGGCGGCGCGGACGCCAGAGCGAATCGGGCCGGACCATCTTACCGTGCTGGGATTGGTCGCTCAGATTGGGGCGGGGGCGTGTTACGCGCTGGCATTTTGGCATCGTTACGCTCTGTTGGGTGTGATTGCATGCCTGGCGTTGAACTGGCTGGGCGACTCTCTGGATGGGACGTTGGCCCGAGTGCGGCAACGCCTGCGGCCGCGTTATGGGTTCTATGTGGATCACATGGTGGACAGTTTTGGGGCGTTGGCACTGATGGGCGGGCTGGCGCTGTCGGGGTATATGCACCCGTGGATTGCGATCGGGCTGCTGATTGCGTTTCTCATGATGTCGATCCAGTCGTACCTGGCGACGCATGCGCTGGGGGAGTTTCGTATCTCGTTCTGGCGATTTGGTCCGACGGAGTTGCGGATCCTGCTGGCGGTGGGGAACCTGGCTCTTTTCTGGAAGCCAATGGTGCACCTGTTGGGACGGACTTACCGGCTGTTCGATGTGGGTGGCGCGATCGGCCTGGCGGGCATGGGCTTGATGGTGGTGTGCTTCACGCTCGAGAACACGGTGCGGCTGTATCGCGAGGAAAGGATTCCGCAATGAGCCGGAAGGATGGCGCGTCGACGTCGATGTTCGTGCGCTGGTGCAAGTTCAACCTGGTGGGCGGCGTGGGGATTGGGGTGCAGTTTGCGGCGTTGTTTGTGCTGAGGAGTCTGCTGCAGTTCGATTATTTATTTGCTACCGCGGTCGCGGTGGAGGCAGCTGTCGTGCATAACTTTGTATGGCACGAGCAGTTCACCTGGGCGGATCGGGTGCAGGAAAAGTTATCTGAAAGGAAGTCAACAGCCCCACCCTCTCGCACAAAACGCGAGAAGGGTGGGGCACCCGGTTCGGTGGTGCGATTCGTGCGGTTCAATTTGACGAATGGAGCGGTTTCGATTCTGGGGAACCTGGCGCTGATGAGGGTGATGGTGGGGCAAGGGCGCATGAATTATCTGCTGGCGAATGGGATTGCGATCGGCTTGTGTTCGGTGGCGAACTTTCTGGTGAGTGAGGAGTGGGTGTTTCAGGGGTAGGAGTGTGGTGGTCTGACGGGAAGTCAAAAGCCCCACCCTCTCGCACAAAACGCGAGAAGGGTGGGGCACCCGCTTTGGGTTTTGAGAAGAAGGTAGGGATCCTTCGAGTGCGCAGGATGACAACTCGCGAGATCAAGTTATTTTCAGGACTACCTTGCCGTAGTTTTTTCCTTGCTCGAGGAGTTTGTAGGCTTCGATGGCGCGGTCGAGGGGGAAGACCTGGCCAATCTGGGGCTCTAGTTTGCGAGCGGTGATCCATTCGGAAAGGCGCTGCCAGGCTGGGTCCATAATTTCTTTTTTCTGCGACAGGTAGGTGAGCCAGAGGCCTTGCAGGCTGCCGGATTTGGCGTACATGGCTCTTAGATCTAGCTTCGGCGCCACGCCGGTGGCGGTGCCGTACTGGATGACTTTTCCGAAATCACGGAGGCAACGAAGGCTTTTGGCGGTGTGATCTCCGCCGAGCATTTCGAAGACCGCGTCGACTCCTTCGCCGCGAGTCAGATTCTTCACGGCTTCTTCATAATCCTGATGTTTGTAATTGATGCCGTGTTGCAGGCCGAGAGACTTCACGCGGGCTAGCTTTTCGTCGGAGGACGAGGTGCCATACATTTCGATACCGAGGAGATGACCGATTTGGACGGCGGCGGTGCCGACACCTCCGGCGACGGCGTGGATGAGCACGCGGGGAGTGCGCTGCTGAGCTGCGCTCCGCTGGACAGCCGAGGGCGGCTGTCCCCACATCGTCATGCCGGCTTGCCAGTAGGCGAGGTAGGCGGTGAAGTAGTTTACCGGGAAGGCGGCGGCTTGTTCGTCGGACCAATGATCGGGGGCGGGCCAGAGCAGGTTGGGGTAGGCGGCGGTCTTTTCGGCGAAGGCGGACCACTGCGTGTATCCCATGACGCGGTGGCCGGTGGTTTCTTCGATTCCAGAAAATTCGCGGCCGGCGATCAAGGGAGGCGCGGGAGTTCCGGGGTAGCCTCCTTTAGCGGTCATGAAGTCGGCGAAGTTCAAACCGCCAGCGGCGACGCGGACGAGAGTTTGACCAGACTTCAGAGCGGGCTCGGGTACTTCTTGAATGGCGAGGGAGTCAGGGCCGGAGAGACTGGTGATCACCAGGGCTTTCATGGGAAAAGTCTAGCAGGTGGAGCGGGACGCCACGGTGTCCGGGAAAAATCGGTGGCCCGCTTGGCGCGGGCCACGGTCATGCTGATCGGGCGTAATTCACCTTAGCGGCCAAAGGTAGGGAGTGGGAGTGCTCTTTCGCCCCGCTGGGGCTAGCTCGTCTCCCACTTTTTACCCACGGCTTACCTAGTGGGCTGCATTCTTTCGCCGCTTCGCGGCTGGCCGTTGAAACTAAGGCACGATTTTCCCGACGCTGTCACCGAGCTACATCACGACGAACAGGGCGATGCGCTCGCCGGGGTGCAGCAGATCGAACAGGAAATAATCGCCGTCGACATAGTCGATGTAGCAATCATCGGTATAGGCCCAGTCTTCGGGCCAGGCATCGACGAGGACGAAGGAATAACCTCCGTATTCAAAGCGCGGTTGGCCCCCTACGACCACAGGACGCTGCGCGCGAAAATGGTGGCTGCGTCCGAACTGGGCGTGGAAGCGGTCGTCGGGAATATGTCCGCCTCTACCCTGGGGACGGGCATGGGCATCGTTGTGACCTTCCTGGCGAGCGGGTTCCTGCTGTGCGGGCCGCATTTGCTCGTGGGATCGCTGGTCTTCCATTTTTTTCTGATCTTGTTTCTGCTCCTGCTTCTGCTCGTGTTTATCCTGTTTGGGCGGCTTGGCTTCGTCCTGCCGAGGCGCTTTCATTTCATTCTGCCGGCTCTCGGGCTTGGCCTCTTCCTGCCGTTTCGGCTCAGGGCGGGGCTCTTCTTGCCGTGCAGGCTTATCTTCCTGCTGTTTCTCGTCCTGGGCATAGAGTGCTGCGGAAGTGGCTACCAGGGTCGAGAGTAGGGCTAAATTCACAATTCGCAAAGCTCGCATCATATCCTCCAAATCTTGATGGACTACGGGCCGGGCGACTGCCATAGAGTTCGCAGACTGCCGAAGGTCAGATGCCCGTGAGGGCGAGCGGGACAGGAGGGGTTTTCCTTAGAGGAGGACGGGGCTTCACTGTAGGACAAACGGGAAACAGGTCAGTCCGAAAGTCCATTTCGCGATTGAGAGGCTGCGAGCTTTGGGCCAAAAAGTGTCGTCCTCCAGCGCCAGTTCACCTGCTTCTCCCTACCCCCGCGATGTTCCAAAAATCGGGAAGGTGCCGTATCGACTGAGAGTGCGGGCGCTTCTAGTCTTCGGACATCTGCAGTTCGCCGGGAAGATCCCTGTAAGCGGGCCAGCAGTACTAAGGAGAAACATGCGCGCTTTGATTCTGGCCTGCTCTGTTCTATTTGCCTCAACCTTCATCGCGGTTCCAGCCGAATGCCAGGAAGATACTGCGTCTTCCCAGTCCGCCAACACCAATGTAGTAGAAGGCACTGTCGTGTCTTCGACTCGAAATACTCTGGTCGTGCGCACCGACGACAATCAATACCAGCTGTTCACATACGATCGCAGCGCTGTACGGCCTGCATCGCTCGCATCAGGCGTTCGCGCACGGGTTACTGCCGGGCCTGCCGACGAAAACGGCACCAGAGTCGCCAGCAACGTTACCGTTGTTTCGGCGACCTCGGGAGCGTCGGGCGACAAGGGCGCGCAAGCGGCTCCCGTGCCCGATAAGGTTCGCGATATTGAGAGCGACATCAAACGCGAGAGCCGGCGATGGCGCCTGGGTGTGCGTGCGGGAGCAGCGTTTGACCCCGAACTCTTCAGCTTTGGCGTGCAATCGCAGATCGGCCCGATTCTGCATCCCAGGGTGCTGTTCAGGCCCAATGCGGAGTTCGCCTTTGGAGAAGTCACCGACTTGATAGCGTTGAACTTCGAGGCGATCTATCGATTTTCCGCAGCCAATCGAAATCGAACCTGGACGCCCTACGTGGGCGGAGGACCGGCAATGATTTTCATCCATCAGAACTTCCAGTCAGGGCGACAGATTGACTTTGGAAATTTCGATTATGAAACCGGCCTGAACGTCCTGGCAGGAATGCAGTCCCGCAAAGGCACTTTTGTCGAAATGAAGACCAGCTTGTATTCGGGACCTGCACCCAAACTTCGCTTGATCATCGGCTACAACTTCTGAGCCGCTGTGCAATCTTCACCGGGATGGGCCCACCCTGTGTTTTCCCTTCCTGATTGGTAATCAAGGCTGCCCCTTCCTCTGCGATTTTTCAGAGGGCGGGGCGGCCTCAGTTATAAGAAGATCGAGAAAATCAAAACCTAAAAGTTGGCCAGCCCGCCGGTTGGTCTCATGCTATTTCAGTTGACACGAACGCATTATGGAGCGTGAGGGGGCGGTCAAAACGTGTACCGTCCTGTTCACAGAGATTAAATCCATACCAAGTCCCGATTGTGCAATGATTAGCCCCTTCGTCTAACGGAAAACACTGCGGAACAAATACTGCGCAGTGAAAAGGAGAGACCGATGATCCGACCATTGAAGATTGCCTTGCTCGCGTGCTGCGGGATTCTCCTGGCGGCGTTTCAGTCTCCACAGACCACGGACATGGCCGGTGCCCGGCGAATGTTTCCAACGAAACGATCGAAGGGCTGGTTCGGGATGTCGCCTGCCCAATTCAGAATCTTGATAACCATGCGACCGGTATGGGCAGTAAGTGCGTACAGGATTGCGTGAAGGGTGGCTCGCCGCTGGTTATTCTGACCAAAGATGATCGGCTGTATTTCCCCATCTCCGCCAAGATGCCCGATACGGATCAACGGCAAAAACTCATGCCGTTTGTCGGCAAGTACGTGCGGGCGAGCGGGATTGTGTTTGAGCGAACCGGAACTCATGCAATGGTGATTACGGAAATCAAGGAAATGAAAGAGGTCCGGGTGAAGGATGAGGAATAGGACAGGCGGGCTGCGGCAGGGTTGATGAAAGATCTCCGTTAGACTCATCAACCCAGTCAGGCAATTCTGAATGAGCGTAATGCCCAGCTTCAACAATCAGTGATGGCACTCACTGACTACAGGATGCAAGCGACTCATAGTAACTGCCAAAACGTGAAGAGGCGCAGATGAGGAAGCTCAGGATATTTGCGGCATTAATAGGCATAGTTCTTGCCAACTTTGGCGTGATGTTAGGGCAGTCACAACAGCACGAGAAGGTGTCTGAAGGCCGGTATCAGAAATACCGGGATGGCAAGCTGACGGCGGACGGTGTCCAGTCGTGGACCCTCTGGCGAAGTTCGGATGGCGGATACGAACTGCAGGATCACTTTTATCTTGCCAACCCGGCCGCTGGGTTGGCCGCCGCCGTCGGGCCGAAGTATCTAAGCCCACAACTTAGGCAGGAATTGGCAGAGGAAGTAGCTCAGACCGAGGTTGATGTGAAGCTCTCTGCCGAGTTGAAGATAGAGTCTTTCACCGTCAAAGGAACTCGACTGATTGACGGCAAGACTGTGGATTTGGAAACGTGTTTCACTGTGGGCCAGAAGATAAGGTGCAAGGGCCAGAGTGGCGGCGCAAAGCTCAACGAGAGGGAGCCTTACGAAGTCTTTTATTCCTTCCCGTTTCCCATGTTAGCGGTCGGGTTGCTTCAAAGAGTCGCAACCCACGAGGGCGTGCCAGTTCCGCTTACACTAGCTGTAATGGATTTGGTGCCTTTTAACCGACCGAAAGTGAGGCTCGCCAGTTGCCGTGGACTCGCGACGTTGGTCGGAGAGGAACAGATTCAGCTCGGAGAGCGTTCCTATAAAGTGAACAAGTATGTTTTAGAAGTCTATTCCAAAACGGCGCCCTTGAAACTCACCGTCTGGCTGAACAAGAGGCTGGCGGTTGCCATGGAAGAGGCCGGAATTCCGGGTGAGCGTTTGCAATTGGTTGAATACAAGAACCTCTCGGATTTCTAGCCACGTACCGATGGTTGGTGAAAAATCCCCGATTGCACTTAAATTCCCAAATCACGCCAAGGGGCCACAGGAAATACTCGTCGAACCGTCGCAGTGCCGGGTGCGCCATGCCTGCCCTGTGGGATGCCGAAGGACCTCACCGCATTGCGGGTCGCGTTGACTCTCCCGCCCTGGCGCGCTTTTCCTTCGATGTTCATGGCATGCAACTTGTGATGGACGCAGGGATCCTTCGACTGCGCGTTCGTCCGCTTATCGCGGACGAACGCTCCGCTCAGGATGACATGCGGAGGGGGGTTGGGGGGGGGTGCGCGATACAGGTTGGGGTTGCGGGATACACCCTCGAGAACACTATCGCGACCAGACCTATGATCGCGAAGCAGAACACGCTTCCCTCTGGGCCGATGGAGCCTCCACTCAGCCAATCGGGGCCGCTGGAAGAGGAACTGAGCAGGTGGCCGGGAAATACCGTTCCGCTGTCGGGGACTGAGTAGAAGAAAGTCTCTCCCCAATCCCATGCGGCATGAAAGCCGACGGCAAACCAAAGGTTCCCAGTGCGGCGGAGGGTGAGGCAGAAGAATAGTCCGATGAACGCCGCGGCGAGCAAGCCTTGCCAGTGCTCTCCCTGATTTCTCAGATGCGTCAGGCCAAACGCACAGGAGAGCGTTAGCGCCGCGGGCCAGAATCCGAAGCCACGCGCCAGCGTGAATTGGGAATATCCGCGCAGCAAGAATTCTTCGAAGAGACCTACGAGCAGGAACATGACCGCCCAGAACGCAGCAAACCGAGCCAGGCGGATGCCGTGCAATACAACGTGTCCGAAGGAGAAATAGTGCAGCTCATAGAGAGCGAACATGAGCAGGCTGATGGCGGTGAATCCCCAGACGCATCCGGTCCAAAACCGTAATCCGAAGGCCTTGCGCAGCGGCAAGCCGTAAGTCCCCCAAGGCCGGTGCTCAATCTTCGCCAGGATTAACGCAGGGATCACGGCAGCGATCAGATCTCCAAGTTCTTCCAGCAGCATCGACCATAGCCCGCGGTCGCCGAAATCCCGGGACCAAGCCAGGTCCACCGCAATCTGTTGCAGCGCGAAGAAGATCAGCGCGTAGATGGCGAATCCCCACCCCGGACGCAGACCATCGGACGAGAAAAAAAGAGTATGGCCGTAGGAAGGAGCGCTGGCTGCCGCAAATTCCGGAGCCGATCCACGACTATCGGAGCTCGCGGTCGTGTCTTCCGGCCCGTGGATCTCGAGATTCGTCATGGCAGATGGTTTCCCGCGAACACCTCCGACATGGTAAAACACTCGGCTCGACCTTATGCACCCTTATTTCACTCGTGAACGTTTCGGCCGTCCGCAATTTCTCGCTGGTTTGTTGCTCCTCGCCTTTCTGGCACAGGCAATATGGCTGGTTCATGCTGAGCTTTCGGCCTCACCGCTTCCGGAAGGCGCGGAGGCGCTCCGCATCGGAGAAGGTTGGAAGCAGTGGCATGGCCGTGGAATCGCAGCCGCGCCCTTCATGGATCCAGGGCAGAGCGCCATGCGTGATCCGCTCGACCAGGATGAGAGCGGCTTCGACACCGAACACTCGCCTTTGCTTTATCTCGTCTCTGCCGCTCCCTTGCTGGCGTGGCCGCATGATTTTGCTGCGGACTCAGCTTTTTATTGGCGATGGCTTCCGAGGATTCCTTTCCTGGCTTGTGGCATGTTTCTCGGCGCGTCGCTCTGGTATGTTGCCCGCCGGCTGTGCGGCAACACCGGAGGCTTCATCGCGCTCACGTTTTATTGCTTCTCGCCTTCACTGATTCAGGCCAGCGCGGTTTGGCACACGGATCCCGAAATCCTGGCGGCGTGGGGCAGTTTTGGAACTATCTTCACGGCCATCGCCGTGGCCCACACCTTGTATGCACCTCGGGAAGTTGTGCTCTGGAACTGGCGACGAATCGTGCTCCTGGGAGTTTCTTTGGCCATTGCCGTGGGATCGCAGTTCTCGCTGGTCATCCTCGTGCCCATGGCGCTCGGCTTCCTGCTCTACGTGGCTCCCGTCCGGCGAAAAGCTGGGCTGGTGATCTGGATTGCGTCAGTCGTGGTGGGAATTGTCTTATTCTGCGCTTTGTATTTTTTTCATCTGCACGCGCTCGCAACCAGCCTGCGTCACGCTGAGTTTTGGGGAGCAACCTGGCGGGGATTTACGTTTCTCGGAGTCTACAAACAAGTTGCAGTGCAAATAGCGCGAGCGTGTCCCGCGCTGGCGCTGGCTCTGCCGGTTGCCATCGTGGTTTATGCGGTGTGGCGACGCACTCGGTACTTCGGCAACACGGCCCCGTTGCTGGTCGCGGTGTTGTTCATTCTCCTGGGAATGGCGCATCCCCACCTGGCAGGCTCTGGATTTCTGCTGGCTGCGGTTCCATTTCTCTTTGTCTTTGTTTCGGGAGTTCTTGCAGACTTGCTGGAGACCAGCTATCGTCCCGTGATCCTCGCGTGCATCCTCGCATTGCTGGTCACTTACGTCGCGCGCACGCTCATCGCACTGTCACAGGTTCCCCGAGGGTGACAAGAGGATGACAGCCTTGAATCCAGGCTAGGTGCGCACCTCGGCGCGCTGTTCTATCAATTTCTTGTCGAGGAATCGGAGATAGGCGTCCATGCCTTCGCCGGTCTTGGCCGACAAGCGAAAGATCTGCATGCCGGGCCGCACTGATTCGATGCTCTTGCGCGCCGTCTCCCAGTCAAACTCCACGGCGGACGCCAGTTCATTCTTGCTGATGACGGCGACATCCGCGCTGTTGAAGATGGTTGGATATTTCAGCGGCTTATCTTCGCCTTCGGTCACCGACATCAGCACGAGCCGAAGATTTTCCCCGAGATCGTAGGACGACGGGCACACGAGATTTCCGACATTCTCGATGAATAAGAAGTCCAAATCGTTAAGGTTCCACTCCTGCAACGCGTTTTGCACCATCGCTGCCTCGAGATGACACAGCGTACCCGTCGTGATCTGTTTCACTGGAGCCTTGCTGCGCGCCAGGCGTACGGCATCGTTCTCGGTGGCCAAATCTCCGACGAGCGCTGCAACGCGATAGCGCGGCTGAAGCTGAGTCAGCGTTTTCTCCAGGAATGTCGTCTTCCCCGATCCGGGGCTCGATACCAGGCTCACCACAAATACTCCCGCCGCGCGGAACTGGTCACGCAGGGCACGAGCAATCACGTCATTCTGCTTCAGGACATTCCGCCGCACTTCCACCAGGCGTGGCTCGCTCATTCCTGCACCTCCAAAGCGAATACTTCCAGTTCCTTCCCCTGACGTACATCCATGGTTGGCGCACCGCATTGGGGGCAAGTGAACGATTGCACCGATTCCAGCACGCGCTGCTGCTGGCATTGTGGACAGAAGATAGCGACCGGAACATCCTCGACGATCAAGCGGGAGCCCTCGAGCGGCGTATCTTGACAGGCCACTTCGTACGAGAAGAGCAGCGCGTCTTTGACCACGCCTGAAAGCGCCCCCAACCTCAGGTGGACGGCGCTCACTTGCACCCCGCGCTTCTGCGCTTCGTCGGTGGCCGCTTCCACAATACCCATTGCGATTGAAAGTTCGTGCATCCTGCCGGTTGTTCGATACCGTGATATCGAGTGTAACCCTTCTTTCAGGGCAGGGCCGTCATTCGCGACGAAAATGCGCGTGCTCCGGTGGTTCCGGCTTCAAAGGCTTTAACCACTGGGGGCACAGAGGATCACAGGGGAAACCGGCGACTTGGAGAATGTCGGTCTGCTTCACGCACTAGTTCGCGCGGGGTTGAAAATGGATCACCATCTTCTGCGGCACATACGAATCATCCGATCCCTTTGGCATCGCGATCTCCAACTTTCCGGACTTGCTCAGGACCGCGCCTTCGACCGACGATATCTGCGAAGGATTCCAGACTCCCATTTCGTACCGCGCTCCCGACCGTCCGGAAACGTCGAGGGTCAACTGGGTATGCGCCGCATCCCACGATTCATGGATCACCCGTAGTCCCTGGCTGGCGCTTCCCAGGGGAGGCAACTCGCTCGACAGGATCAAACCGAAGTCGTTCTTCAATCGAATCACGAGATTGTTGGCCCCGCTGCTCACAGCCACCCGCACATACAAATGCTGATCATTGCTGTTGGGCAGCATTTTGAAGGGCACACTCTTCCCGTTCATCTGCACGCTGACCACGCCGGTTCGCAAACTGAACGCGGGAGAGAACTCGACCCAGCAGTCCTCGCCACCCGTTCGGCTGATGCTAAGAGAAACGGCATCAGCAGTCTTGTGATATTGAAATGCGACACTCGTCTCGCCCACCCTGACGTCGCGAATCGCGAACGAAGTCCAATCCGCGGGCACATGCGGCGCGAGCGTGATCTCGTGCTTCTCCGCATTTGTCTGCAGTCCGAACATGCCGCGCAGGATAGGGCTGATCACCATCGCTGCCGACCAGATCTGGTGCGGAGAGCTCGTGGCAAACGACTGGTAATAATCTCCAGACAACACTTCGGTGAAGTGACCGAGCGCGCCGTCGGCCCCAAGCAACGCGTTGGAGCGCAAGTTGAGATAGGCCGGAATCTCGCGATGGTAGCGGTATTCGCCGACCGAAGCCCATCCTGTGAACAGCGGCCACACCGCCCCGTAGTGATAGCCGGAGCCGTCGTAGACCTTGGATTTATTCGAAATAATGCGCATGCCCCAGTCTGTCTGATGCTCTTCGGCCGCGAGTTGCGTAATCGTTTGATCCGCGTGGCTCGCATCGGGCAGTCCAAACCACATCGGGACGGTGGTCAGCACACTGAGCTCGTCGGCGCGCTGGTTGTCTTGCTTGAGGGCAAAAGCGTAACCCTTCATCTCCGGAGACCAGAAGGCATTTTCCAGCGTAGATTTCTTTTCTTCGAATTCCGTATCCAGGTGCCTGCTGATGTCGGCTTTACCCAGCAGGCGCGCCAGGTTTGATAGCCCCTGCAGGGCCTGAACTCCCAGCCCAGCCTGGTAATACTCATTCTTGACCGGCAGCAGGGGACCGCCTTCCACCCATCCGTGGCCGATCCCAAAATTCCTGGCGAGCCCTTGTGAATCGTAAGTGGATTTCAAGAACTGATAAGCCCGCCAGAGGTTGTCCCATTTCTCGCGTACGAAAGCGAGATCACCGCTCTCGACTGCATAGTCGTTCATCGCCAGGATAAAGAGCGGCGTGGCATCGGCGGAAACATAGGGGTAGGGATAATCTTTGAACCATGGCACCAGACTCGCGCTCTGCGAAATCTCGTGCGGGACCTTGCCATCTTCGCGCTGATATTTGCTGATGAAATCGAGCGCGGTACGAGCGGTTGCGTAGTCTCCTTCGGAGTTCAGCGCGAATGATGTCCACTCCGAGTCCCGCCCAAAGAACCAGGCAAAGCCCGGGCGCTGCCCCACGCCCGAGGTGCGATAACCGGCGACCAGGCCGGTGCCGAGATAGGGATTGTTCACTAATCCTTGGAGAGTGCTGATGCGTGCCCAGTTGTAGGCTTGTTGCAAGCCAGCATCGGGCAACTCGAGGCTGACCGTTTTGTCGAGATAGCTGCGATAGTAATCCGCCGATTCGCGAATGGCGTCCGCGGCCGAGGTCAGCAACTTCTCGTAATTCTTAGTCGCCTCTGCCAGCCCGCTTACAGAAGCAGCCATCACGATCGCCCTGGTCTCTTTTCCTTTTTGGGTTACGCCCAGGCGCATCGAGTTTTCGTTGGAGAAGGAATAGTTCGTTTGATAGGCAAGGTGCGCGCCCTCCGCGGTTGGAGATCCAACCAGCGCGGCAAACTTCCGCGCCTCTTCTCCGAAGACGAACGCGTGTTCCTTGGGGTCCCAATTTACATACGTTCCGCCCAAGGCCGCAGGCCACTCCAGCTGAAAATCAGGAGTGAAGACGGCTTCCACTTCAAGCGGCTCTTCCGTCTCAACTTCAAGCAGCACGACGGCCCCGGGTTCATTCACCGGGATACAGAGGGTCTCGCGCACGCGAAAAGAATCACCGACAAACAAAATCGACGCCGACTCTGGGCGCACGGTCAGCGTGCGCGCCAGACTCTCCGCCGGAAGTGCCCGACCGCCTACATGCAGAATCAGGTGAAAGTCCCGAAAAATCTTCAGCGGATATACCCAGGCTTCGAACTCTCCAGTCTCATTGCCAAACAGTCCTGCACGAGTACCGACAACCGGCAAAAATTCCCAGCTGCGAATGGTTCGAGTGAGTTCGAGCGGTTTCGGCGCCGGCTGCGCCAGCGCAGAAACGGCACTAGTAAGGCACAACATGAACACGGCGATGCAGCGACGAAAGAGGGAGAAACTCTGGAAATTCAGAACACGAACCGGATAAGCATTCATTGCGGGTCTTCTCTTGAAACCAGGGCTGGACGTGGGCGGAGCTTGCAAAGTCGCGGCTCCCTGCATATAAGAAAGTAGGGGCGAATTCTAGCACGAGCCAAAGCGGGCCAGGTAGCGACCGATTGTTCCCTTCACGCCGCGCATTTCTAACATCACTCAGCCGTTCCGCGCTCGTGCTCTCGCTCGAAAGCGTGCTGTCCCTGGTTCGTCCGCGTCGTCTCCGCGCCAATCCATTATTACAACAGGCGGCCCCAGCATCGAAAGAAGACGGCGGGCCCAATGCGGATCTCGGCATCAGCTTTCTCAATGTCGGCCGGCAAGCGGGCCTCAACGCCAAAACCATCTTCGGAGGCGAGCACAAGAACAAGTATCTGCTGGAGACGACCGGATGCGGCGTCGCTTTTTATGATTACGACAATGATGGCTGGCTCGACATATTTCTGGTCAACGGAACACGCCTCGAAGGCTTCCCGGCAGGCAGCGAGCCAACGTCACATCTCTTCCGCAACAATCGTGACGGGACGTTTACCGATGTGACCCTCAAGGCGGGAGTCGCCCATTCCGGTTGGGGCCAGGGATGCTGCGTTGGCGACTATGACAACGACGGTTGGGACGACCTGTTCGTCACCTACTTCGGCAAAAACGTGCTGTACCACAACAATGGGGACGGAACGTTTACCGATGTCTCCCAGAGAGCCGGCGTGGCGGGCAACGGCAAGCGCTGGAATACCGGGTGCGCCTTTGTCGACTACGATCGCGACGGCCACCTCGATCTATTCGTCGCCAACTACATCGATATGGACCTGGCGACGGCTCCCGTGCCGGAGTCTGGCCCGTGCCTTTACAAGAGCATCATGGTCGCCTGCGGCCCGCCAGGACTGCAGGGCGGCAAAAATATTCTGTATCACAACAACGGCGACGGCACCTTCGCCGACGTGTCCGACGGATCGGGAATTCTGAGCGCGAACGGCACCTACGGCCTGGGCGTGCTCACGGCCGACTTCGACAACGATGGCTGGCCTGATATCTATGTCGCGGACGATTCCACCGCCAGCGCACTCTATCAGAACAAGAAGAACGGAAAATTCCAGGACATCGCGATCGAAGCTGGCTGCGCGCTCAGTCCCGATGGCAAGCCCCAGGCCGGCATGGGAGTCTCCGCCGCCGACTACAACATGGACGGCAACCTCGACATCGTGAAAACAAATTTCGCCGGAGACACGCCGTCGCTCTATCACAATCAAGGCGGAGCCAATTTCGAAGACACTACGTTTACAGCCGGACTGGGCGCGCACACGCAGTTTCTCGGCTGGGGCTGCGGCTTCTTCGACATGGAGAACGACGGATGGCCTGACATCCTGATCTGTAACGGCCACGTGTATCCCGAAGTGGAACAACTCAAGACTGAAGCTGGTTATGCGCAGCGCAAATTGCTCTACCAGAACCTGCGCAACGGCCACTTCGCGGACGTTTCGTTCCAGGCTGGGCCCGGTATTTCGGACCCGAGCACATCGCGCGGCGCTGCCTTCGGCGACTTCGACAACGATGGGGACATCGATATTGTGGTCAATACTGTCAACGATTATCCGCAGCTTCTGCGCTGCGATTCGACTCTCAATAACAATTGGATCAAGGTGCGCACCATCGGAACGAAGTCCAACCGTAGCGGCATCGGTGCGCGGCTAGCGTGCACCACGCACGTCCCGGGAGACTCGAAGTCGCACCGCCAGATCGACGAAGTCCGCAGCGGTGGCGGCTATTTCTCGCAAAATGATCTGCGCGTTCACTTCGGATTGGGGAAGGCGGAAAAAGTTGACCTGCTGGAAATTCGCTGGCCCAGCGGCCAAAGTGACACGCTGAAAGACATCAAGGCCAACCAGGTGATTTACGTTAAAGAGGGCGAGGGCATCACGCGTACCATGCAGTTTCAGAAAACTTCAAAGCCCAAGTAGCCTGCCATTTGAGCGCAATAATGGCGGTCCCCGAAGCGACGGGGTCACGCATCCCTGCTCTGGTTGGTGGCTCTCCACGCGCGCAAGAAAAAACGGCAGGGCCGACCCCCTGCCGTTCCAGAATCTCTTTCCGAACTATTTCTTGTTTACGGCTTTCTTGAGTTCGGCCCCAGGGGTGAATTTCGCGACTTTACGGGCGGCGATCTTAATCGTTGCGCCGGTTTGTGGGTTGCGGCCGTTGCGCGCCTTTCTCTGCGAAACCGAGAAGGTGCCGAAGCCTATCAACGCCACGCGATCTCCTTTACGGAGGGCAGCGGTAACGCTATCGACAGCGGTATCAATGGCGGTCGTGGCCTGTGCTTTGCTGATGTCACACGCGCCTGCGATCTTGTCGACCAGATCAGCTTTATTCATGTTTTTTCCTCGCAGGTCTCATTAGCGCCCAGCCGAAACCCGGACTGCAAAAACTGGCTATGGCTGAGTTGGGAAACCTGACCGCTCGTATTGTGCTCTCATTGTGGCGAATGTCAACTGTGAAAATCCGCGCCGGAAGCCTGTTTCGTACCTCCTTCGCCCCGAGTCGGGCTTCCTGAGCCGCTTTTCGCATCCACTGGATGGGATTTCCTCTGCCCTCCACAGGAGCCGCCCTTCCTGCACAGGATGTACACAGGCATTCCCCGATTGCGCCTTGCGCAAAACCCTCCCCCGGGTGCAAAGTCGAAAGAGAAGATTGTGTAGGGACGGACGCCTTCGTCCGTTCCGCGAGCGAAGCGAGCGCCCGCGGCGTGATTGATAATCTTCGTATGAGGAACATTTCCCAAGTGATTAAAGCTCCCGCAGACATTTGCCCGCTATGCGAAGGCACAGGCTGGAAGCCGGTGACCGCTGGCCCGGACCGCCGCGTCACCCGCTGCGATTGCCAGTTACGGAATCGCGCCCAGTCGCTCATGGGCGCAGCGCGCATTCCAAAGCGCTATGAGCATTGCGAACTCTCGAACTACGATACTGACTTCCCCGGTGCCCATTCGTCTCTGGCGGAAGCCCATTTCATCGCTTCGAACTTTGCCAAAAAGTGCGATCCGCGGGGCGACAAGGGCTTGCTGATTATCGGGAAGATCGGCACCGGAAAAACCCACTTGGCCGTCGGCATCCTCAAAGAACTGATCCTCAGCCGCGGCATTTCGTGCCTGTTTTACGACTATCGTGAGTTGCTGAAGGAAATTCAGAACTCCTACAACTCGACCGTCCAGACCACAGAACTCGATGTGCTCCGGCCCGTGTTCGAAACGGATGTACTTGTGCTGGACGAACTGGGCGCAGTCAAGCCCACCGAGTGGGTTTGGGACACGGTCAGCCTGATTCTGAACACGCGCTACAACGACAACCGCACCACGATCATCACGACGAATTTCGACGATCAACCCGCCGCTGCGGTGACAGGCTCCCTGTCGCCCGCCCGCGCAGCCAGTCGCGGCGAAACTCTCGGGGACCGCATCGGCGAACGCATGCGGTCGAGGCTGCACGAAATGTGCCGCATCATTACGCTCGACGGCACCGATTTTCGCCAGAAGTTTCGCAGTGCCAACTTCCGCTGACTTCATTTCCGCGGATCAACGCGGATTCGCGCGGATCAAGAACACAACCAAATACCCTCCGTGTCTCCGTGCACTCCGTGGTGAAATCCCACTATTCCGCCAAAAGGTCTGGGTGCCAACTTACGCTGACTTCATTTCCGCGGATCAACGCGGATTCACGCGGATCAGGAACACAACTAAATACCCTCCGTGTCTCCGTGCCTCCGTGGTGAAATCCCACTAGAATCTATTCGTGCTGACCGAGCGCATCGATTTCATCCCTGAGCGCGATGTTGAAGCTTTTGCCGCGGCGCCCGCCGGTCCCGCCGTATTTTCGCTCCGCGGAGAAAATGCTCAAGCCGAACCCTATGTCAGCAAGACAGCGAACCTGCGGCGACGCCTGCAGCGATTGCTGGGGCCGGTCGAAGAGCGTACGAAGAAGCTCAACCTGCGGGATCGCGTGCGCTCGATCGAGTTCTCAGCTACCGGATCCGATTTCGAATCCGGCTTCCTGCTATACCAGGTTTTGCGAGAGAAGTTCCCCAAGACGTACCAGAATCGTCTGCGCTTTCGCCTTGCCCCGCTGGTGAAGCTGCACCTGGAAAACGAATACCCGCGCGCGTCGGTCACCACGCGGCTCGGTCGCCTCAACGGCAAGGCCCTTTACTACGGCCCATTCGTCTCCCGAGTTGCGGCCGAGAAGTTCATGAACGACTCGCTTGATTTCTTCAAGATGCGGCGCTGCGTCGACGATCTCCATCCTGACCCGAAGTTTCCCGGCTGCATTTATTCCGGGATGAAGATGTGCCTGGCGCCCTGCTTCAAAGGCTGCAGCGATGAGGACTACGCCGCGGAGGTGGGCCGCGTGCAAGCGTACTTCGACTCGGGCGGTAACTCGCTTCTGCGCCAGTTTTCCGAAGAGCGGGACAAGGCATCTGCCAATTTAGCTTTTGAAGACGCCGCCGCGATTCATGCGCGCCTGGAGAAACTCCATCCAGTGGTCGGCCAGCTTCCGGAGATCGTGCAGCGCCTCGACCGCCTGTCGGCCCTGATGATTCAACCCAGCCCCATCGCGGGGTTAGTCACATTCTTTCGGATCGACGCCGCATGCATTGCCGGGCCAATTCCGTTTTCCATCCAATCGGCAGAGCACGCCAAATCGCAATCGATGGAGGGACGAATTCAGGAACTCCTCCACTCAATTGCGCCGGGCAAAACGAAGTCAGTCCTGGAATCCATGGAGCATCTCGCCGTGCTGAAGCGCTGGTACTACCGGGGAAGCCGCAGCGGAGAAATTTTCTTCGCGGACTCCAAAGGGGAACTGCCCATGCGCCGCATCGTGCGCGGCATCTCGCGAGTCTTCCGCGGGGAAAAGCCAGATGCCTCACCACAGGGGGCACAGAGGTCCACAGAGGAAACAACAAATCCCCTGTGATCCTCTGTGCCCCCTGTGGTGATGCTTTTGCCTATTTCGCCACCAACGTTTCCGCAGCTTTCCATCCCAACCAGCGCCGTCCCGTCCAAAGGACTATCTTCGAGCCCACGAGGAGCGCGACGAGGATGGTTCCCGCCCAGAGCAGCACCGCGGGAAGATAGAACAAAATCGTGATCATCGCCGTAGAATAATTCGCTACGCTTTCCAAACCATCACGCATCGCCATCTTCAACTGGTACATCGGACGCCAGTGCAGGCCGGACACTTGCGCTTCTGACTCCGTGCGCAGCGAAACGGCAATCGCCACGGTTTCGATCTGCCGCGAGAGCGCGTTGAACTCCGCCTGTTGCTGCTCAATCTGTCCGCGCACTTCGCTGAGATTTTCGCAGACCGCCAGCATATCTTTCACCGTGCTGGCCTGCTTCATGATCAAAAGATACTGGGCCTCTTCCGCGCGCAAATTGCGGATGCTGGCATCCTGGTCAACATATTGACGCGTCACATCCTCGGCCTCGACCTTTTCACTGTCCACCCGCACGCCCAGCTTGCGGATCTCTCCGCGCGCTTGCTCAAACTTCGCCGCTGGAACCCGGATGGTCAGCGATCCGAAAGTCGCGTTCTGCCCGCCGCCGTCGGAGGCAACCAGATATCCGCCAAGGCTCTCCGCCAGCGCCGTAATCTGTTCCGCGATCTCGGCGGGATGCTGCACCACCATGCTCATCGAAGTGGTCCGCACGATCTTCCGGCCATCAACCACATTGTTCATTTGCCGAGTCGCGGGTGTCGCCGCGGCCTTCAATGAGTCCCTTCCCGCAAAAAGAGCGAGCGGTTTATTGACCGCCGGAGCCTGTACCAGCCCCTGTGCGTCCGGCTCAACCAAAACTCTGCGCGAACCCGGCATATCTGCGTTGAACCGGGGGAATGCCACCGCTCCCCAAATCAGCAGCACTGCTCCACCCATCGCGACCCATTGCCACGGCTTCTTGATTGTGCCCAGCGAATCCACCAAGGTTGACATGCTGTTTCCTCCGCATTGGAAGAACGTGCGCTTGGCGAGCTCTTGCGGATATATTCCTGCGGCTTCCGTTCACTGGTGACGCGACCGCGTTACCGTGGTCACACCTCGCTGCGCTCGGCGGGGCGGACGAAGGCGTCCGCCCCTACATTCCTATTGACGCCCAACCCACATTGACGCCAGCTTCGATTGGCCCTAAGATGTTTCGGCCCTATGGTTTCCCTTATGGGGGAGCTCGGGCGCGCCTTCTCGTCCATGATCGGCCAAACCGTCTCCCACTACCGGATCACAGAACTCCTCGGCGGCGGCGGTATGGGCGTCGTCTACAAGGCCGAAGACACGCTGCTCGGACGCTTCGTGGCCCTGAAGTTTCTTCCCGACGAGGCCTCGAAAGACCCGCAAGCTCTCGAGCGCTTTCGCCGCGAGGCCCGCGCCGCCTCGGCTCTGAACCATCCCAACATCTGCACCATTCATGAAATCGGAGAGCACAACGGGCAGGCCTTCATCGTGATGGAGTGCCTCACCGGGCAGACGCTCAAGCACCTGATCGATGGCCGGCCGATGGAACTGGAGCGCATGCTCGCGCTCGGGATTGAAGTAGCCGACGCGCTGGATGCGGCGCACTCCAAGGGCATTGTGCACCGCGACATCAAGCCGGCAAATATTTTCGTAACCGACCGCGGGCACGCCAAAATTCTGGACTTCGGCCTGGCCAAGGTCGCACGTGCCGCACGGCCCACCAGCGGTGATTCGCAGACCATTGCTGACGTGACCAGCCTTGACCTGACCAATCCCGGAACCGCTGTCGGAACCGTCGCTTACATGTCGCCAGAACAGTTGCGCGGCAAGGAACTCGATGGCCGCACGGATCTGTTTTCCTTTGGCGTCGTGCTCTACGAGATGGCTACGGGAGTGTTGCCCTTTCGGGGAGAGACTTCTGCCGTCATCACGGAAGCAATACTGAATCGTGCGCCGACACCTGCAGTCCGGCTGATGCCGCAACTTCCGCCCAAGCTGGAAGAAATCATCAACAAGGCGCTCGAGAAAGATCGCGACATGCGCTGCCAGACGGCGGGCGAGCTGCGCGCCGACCTGAAGCGCCTGAAGCGAACGATCGACTCTTCTCGGGCTTCTGTGGTTACCGAACAGGCGCAACCAACCTCGTCCGGAAGCACGCCCGTGGTTGCGTCTGCAGCAATTCCAGCTGCGACCCCGAAGAGATCCCTGCGGGCGTGGCTGTCGCTGCTCGCGGTGTTCGCTGCGGCCGCGCTGGGTCTATATGGAGGGAAGCTGGTCTTTGCTCCTCCTCCTTACGAACCTCCGCTGTATCGCCAGTTGACGTTTCGCCGTGGCAGCATCCGTTCGGCACGCTTCGCTCCTGACGGCCAGACAATCCTGTACAGCGCGGCCTGGCAAGGCAATCCGACCGACGTGTTCACCGCTCGTCCAGAAGCCCCGGAATCGCGCTCCATGGGCCTCAGCCATACACAGCTCATGTCGGTGTCGTCCACTGCCGAAATGGCCGTTCTGCTCAACAGCAAGGCGGTTGGGGCATGGGTCAGCATGGGAACGCTGGCGCGGGCGCCGCTCTCGGGAGGCGCACCCCGCGAAGTGCTGGAGCAGGTGCAGTGGGCCGATTGGTCACCGGACGGAAACACGTTGGCCGTCGTCCGCGACTTCGGCGGAAGAAACCGCCTGGAATATCCCATTGGCAAACCGCTGTATCAGACCGGA